>NZ_FCON02000129.1 GCF_001544535.1 Caballeronia choica
GACATAACGGGCTGGCGGCGACTGGCAAGCATTGGCGGTGGGAAGCTGCTTTCTTTGCTTACTTTCTTTGCAGCAGCAAAGAAAGTGAGTCCCGCCCCGGACAGGGGCAGAGCCAATAAACCAAAAACAAAACAAGTTCCACAGAAGCCCAAGCGCATCAAACGGTGTAAAAGCACCCAACCCAACCCAACCCACCCCACCCCCCAACCCCAAGCGCCAGCGCTCACGGATAGACGCATCGAAAGCTCGACGCATTATTGACATTGCCCTTGCCGAAATACCGCGGATAACCGGGATACCGACACATCGGCCGCGACCGTCCATTGGTCGCAAGCGCGATGTCAGTGCCAACGAGCGTCTCAGGCGCGATATCGTGCATGACCCACTGGTCGAGCGCGCCGAGCTCGTCCCACGCCGGGATGAACACGCCGTTGCCGTGCTGGAAACCCGGCACCATATAGAGCCGCATGAACCCGTCGACCCCACTCTGCCCGTAACGATCGACAAGCAGTCGATAGAACGCGATGGTCTGGTTCGGGCTGATGACTTCATCGGCGAGGCCGTGCATCGCGATCAGCTTGCCGCCGCGCGCGATGAACGCGGTGAGATCCGTGTTCATCGCGCCGACCTGCGACGACAGCGCGAAGAGCCGCTGCCGGTAGCGTCCCGGATTCGCGAGGTCGAAGCCGATGCTGTTGTAGCTCAGGTCGCGCGTGACGAAGTGCTTGATGAACGCGTCGCCCTGCGCGAACAGATAGCCGTTCACCGCGAAGCTCGGCGGGCTAACGAGCGTCGGCGAATCGCCGAGGCCGAGCACGCCCGAAAAATCCACGCCCTGATACACGTTGTAGCCCGGATACGTATCGACGCCGAACGCGAGCATGTACGGCAGGTTCAGTCCGTCGCGCAGCGTGTCGAGCGTCGCGAGTTGCGCATCCGACAGGCAACTGTCGCGCAGCGGCGGCCGCTGTCCGTTCGCGCAGCGCACGTCCGCGATGATCTGCGGCTCGAGCTTGCGGCACGCTTCCACGTTGCTGACGATGCCGTCCGCCGCACCGTCGAGCTTGTCGCATTCGTGAACGACAGTTTCGAACACGCGCCGCTGCTGCGCGAGTCCGACGTAGCCGCCCGGCTTTCCATACGACGCCTGTCCGACCTTCACGCCCATCAGCCGCACGCCCGAGAAGTTGATGGCCGGCGCGTTGGCGATCACGCCGTCGTAGTCGGCGGGATAGCGCTGGACGACTGTGAAGCCCTCGCGGCCGCCCGTCGAGCCGCCCGCGAAGTAGGTTTTCTCAGGGCCGCGTCCGTAGCCCATCTGGATCAGCGCGAGCGCGACGTCGTGCGTCTTCTTCAGGTGGCCGAAGCCGAAGTTGAGGATCGCTTCGTCGTTGTCGGCGAAGTCCGCGCGGCCCGAGTTGCCGACGTGGCCCGAGTCCGACCCGAAGGTCGCGTAACCCTTCGCGAGCGGCGTCGAGTCCGGCGCGAACGGCATCGGCTCGGTGCCGCTCACGAGGACGCCGCTGTAGCCGCCCCCGCCCATCTGCAGCGCGCGGCCGTTCCAGCGGCTCGGCAAGTTCACTTCGAAGCGGATGTCGGGCGCGTTGTCCTCGACCGCCTTGATGCTGCCGACGATCCGGCAGTACTCGCCATTGCGGTTGCCGGGCGCGGCCGCCTTCACGACGGACGCGGTCCAGATGGCGGCGCCGCGCGTCGGCAGCCCGATCACCGATGCGGGGATCGTCGCGCCTTCGAGTTCCGCGCAGTGCTTTGCGAGATAGGACGCGGCATGGGCTGTGGCGCTGAAGGCGAACGCGAGCGCGCTGGCGCACGCGGCGCGCAGGATGGTTCGCGTGCGCCGGCGCGCAGCGGATTCGACGATGCCAGTCACCGGCGGGTTGGCGACGTGGGCGCGCGGCGCGCAGCGTGTGATGTTTTCGCGCGAGTGGCGCGGCGCAGGTCGGCGACGTTCATGGGAGGCGGCGTAAGGACCGGGTAAGCCGGAGGCGCCAGGCGCGGGCGGAAATGCCGCTCAATATATAAGAAGAGATTCGAACGTTGCAATCGGGAATCGCGGTCGCGCGGAGAATTGCGCAAAGGGTAACGGTGAGGTGTTGGTCGGACTTACCGGCCGCACGCAATCGTTGATTACCGCCCGCTTTCGGGCACCGCCGCGTTGAACCGTGCCGTCACCCTTTCGCTTCCGCCGCTTCCTCCATCTGCGGCAGGCTGAAGCGGTCGTTCGGCGCGGTGCCGGTCCATGTCGACGGGCCGGCCGCGCTCGATCGTCGATTACCGCCCGCTTTCAGCCAGCGCCGCATCAAACCGAGCCGCCCGCGCGCCGGACGCATCGCGCGGATTCGTTTTCGCTTGCGCCGCTTCAGCCGCACCCGCCGTGTGCGGCAGACTGAAGCGCTCGTTCGGCGCGGTGCCGTTCAGATGGAAAGCGCCGACCGCCGCCTCGCGCTGGATCGCGGGATTGTGCGACGCGATCACGCGCGCGTTGCGCCAATGGCGATCCAGCCGGCGCGCTTCGCTCGTCGCGCTGGCGCCGCCGACCTCGAACAACAGCGTCGAGGCTTCCAGCACCTGCTCGATCACGATCTGCTGTGCCTTGTAGACCTGAATGTCGAGCGCGACGTAATCCTCGCTCGACGCTCGCCCTTCGACACGCGCGCGGTGCACGTTCTCCAGCGCCGCCGCCACCGAATCCACGATGCTTTCCGCCGAATACGCGAGGCTCGCGAGCCGTCCGACCACGCGATGCACGAGCGGACTGTCGCGCGGGCTGGAGCGCCCCGGCACGCCGAAAGTCCGCGTGCGGCCCTGCACGAACGCGACGCCGTCGCGCAGCACGGCCCGCGCGATGCCCGCGAGCGTCGCGAGATGCACGGCCTGGTAGAACGACGTCACTAGCGTATTGCGGCGCGGCGCGGACGCGTTGAAGCGGTACAAAATCTGGTCCTCGGCGACGAGCACGTTCTCGAAGCGCGTCGTGCCGCTCGCGGTCAGCCGCTGGCCGAAACCGTCCCAGTCGTCGAGACGGGTGACGCCGGGCGCATCGCCGCGCACGAGCAGATGCACGTCCTGTTCGCCGTCGTGCGCCGTGACGTTGATCCAGTCGGCGTAGAGCGCGCCGGTGCTGTAGTACTTCTCGCCGTTCAGGCGCCACTGGCCGCTCGCGTCGTCCGGCGTCACCGTGACGGTGTTGTGCGTCGAGCCCGTGCGCTCCGAAATCGCCGCGCCGACCGTCTCGCCCTGCGCGATGCGCGAAAGCCAGCGCGCGCGGGCGGCTTCGTCGTCGCTTTCGAGGCGCAATTCGATGAAGCCGAAGTTCAGCCGCAGAATTTGCGGCAGATTCGAATCCGCTTCGCCGAGACGCGTCAGCAGCGTGAAGAACTGCGGCAGCGTCGCGCCGCTTCCGCCGTACTGGCGCGGCACGCGCAGCGCCGTGAAACCCGATTCCTTCAGCCAGCGCACCGCATCGCCGGCAAGTTCGCGCTTTTGCTCGCGCTCGACCGCGCCCGCCGCGATGCGCTCGAACACGCTCGCGAAGCGTTCGAGAAGGGGCGCGTCGCTCGCCTTTTCGAGCGATGCGTGAGTCGTCGTCATGTGCATTTCTCCGCGTTCAAATCAGTAGAAAAACAGCATAAGTTCGATGCCGCACCGCACACAACGAAGCAAACTTGCTAACGATATTCGCGCTCGACAGCTTCTATTCCCCGTCCCACTCGCCGCGCAGGTCGCTGTCCTGCAGCAGTTGCAATAGCGTTTCAGCCGGGCGGCTCAGGTGCTTCGCCCCGAGCGCAATGAATTCGACCTCGGGCAACTCGGGCAACGCCGCACGGTTCACGGGCGGCGCGAGTCCGCGCCCCGCGAGGAAATGCGAGCGCACCGTGAGCCCCAGCCCGCCGCGCGCCGCCGCGATACAGCCCGCATGGCTGCTGCTCGTGCAGACCATCTGCCAGCGGGCGCCGGCCATCGCGAGCGCATCGAGCACGACGGCGCGCGTCACGCTCGGTTCGGCGACGAGGATCAGCGGCAGCGGCAAGTCGAGGTCGACCTCGGTGCCGGTTTTCGCGAGCCATTCGAGCCGCCCGCTGAAAAGCCGCGTGCCGCGCGCGTCGCCGAGGCGCCGCTTGCCGACCGCCAGGTCGATCGCGCCGGCATCGAGCAACTGGTAAAGCTGGCCCGTCATGCCGATGGTGATCTCGAGCTCGACGTCGGGATGCGTGCTGCGAAACGCGGCAAGCACGCTCGGCAGCGGCCCGAGCGCCAGATCATCCGATGAACCGAGCCGCACCCGGCCACGCAGACGCGGCGAGCGGAACTGCGATTCCGCGTGCGTCATCGCCTCCAGGATCACGCGAGCGTGCACGAGCATGGCTTCGCCGTCGGCGGTGAGCGCGAGCGAATGGGTGTCGCGCGTCATGAGCCGCAGCCAGACGGGATTGAGCATAGGCGATTGTGATCGGATTTGGCGATTGCAGTCAATGTGGTTAGCGGGGTTCCCGATGGCGCCGACGTTCAGTACCATTTCGTGATGGCTTTTTCAGGCGCCGCCCTCGCCTTTCTCCCGCCCTCTCATGACCAGACAGTCTTCCCACACTGCGCTTTTATGGATCGTCGCCGTCGGCTTTTTCATGCAGGCGCTCGACACGACGATCGTCAACACCGCCCTGCCCTCGATCGCCCACAGCCTGGATGCGCAGCCGCTCGCGATGCAGTCGATCGTGGTCGCCTACACGCTGACGATGGCGCTCCTCACGCCCGCCTCGGGCTGGCTCGCCGACCGCTTCGGCACGCGGCGCGTCTACTTCGTCGCGATTCTGTTGTTCGTGATCGGTTCGCTCTGCTGCGCGGGCGCGCATACGCTGAACCAACTGATCCTCGCGCGCGTGCTGCAGGGCATCGGCGGCTCGATGCTGCTGCCGATCGGCCGGCTTGCGGTGCTGCGCAGCGTGACCGGCGAAGCCTACGTCTCCGCGCTCGCCGTCATTTCGATCGCCGGACAGGTCGGCCCGATTCTCGGCCCGACGCTCGGCGGCTGGTTCGTCGAATCGATCTCGTGGCACTGGATCTTCCTCATCAACGTGCCGATCGGGGCGCTCGGCCTGCTCGCGGTGCATCGCTACTTGCCGAACGACGCCATCGCCGATGCGCCGCCGTTCGATTTCGTCGGCTGCGGCTTGCTGTCGCTTTGCATGGTCTCGTTCTCGATGGCGCTCGACAGCCCGGTCGAGACGCATCGCGCACTGGTCGCGTGCGCGCTGTTCGCAGTGAGCGCGGTCGCGGCGCTCGCGTATATCCCGCACGCCCGGCGGCGCAGGAATCCGCTGTTCCAGCTCGCGCTCTTCAGCGAGCCGAACTTCAGCGTCGGGCTGGTCGGCAACCTGCTCTGCCGGATCGGGTCGAGCGCCGTGCCGTTCCTGCTGCCGCTCCTGATGCAGCTCGAACTCGGCTACACCCCGCTGCACTCCGGCCTCATGATGCTGCCGGCCGCGTTCGCCGGCACGATCGCGAAGGGCTGGATCGCGCCCCTCGTCAAGCGCTATGGCTATGACGCCTTCTTGCTCGTGAATACGCTTTTGGTGGGCGCGTCGATCGTCGCGTTCGCGCTGTTCTCGCCGGGCACACCGCTCGCCGTAGAGATCGCGATCCTCGCCGTGTTCGGCGCCTGCAACTCCATGCAATTCGCGGCGATGAACAGCGTCACGCTCAAGGGCCTGTCGATCAAGGACGCGGGCAGCGGCAACAGCCTCTTCTCGATGGTGCAGATGCTCGCGATCGGGCTGGGCGTGTCGATCGGCGGCGGTCTCGTGCAGGTGTTCGAGGCGCAGTCCGGCTCGGCTGCACTCGGCTTCCGGCTGAGCTTCGTGTGCGTCGGCGTCATCACGCTGCTGTCGGCGCTGGTGTTCCGCCGGCTCGACGCCGCGCCGCAGCCGGCGCGGCGCGCGGCGGCGGCTCAGCGATCACTCATTGATGCGCCTCGTTGATGCCTCGTTGACGGCGGTGCTTCTGCAGGCTCGCGGCGCCGACGCTATGCTATCGGACGCGTCTCATCGACCCTGATCCAACTTTACGGAGTCCATCGTGCAATATCGCAAATTCGGCAGTACCGGCCTCAGCGTTTCGCGCTTGTGCCTCGGCACGATGACGTTCGGCTTGCAGACGGAAGAAGACGCGTCGCGCAGCATCATGGACCGCGCCGCCGACGCCGGCGTCAACTTCATCGATACCGCCAATGTCTACCCGCTCGGCGGCACCGAGACGATCGCGGGGCGGACGGAGGAAATCGTCGGCCGCTGGCTCAAGGGCAAGCGCGACCGCTACATCCTCGCGACCAAGGCGGTCGGCAAGATGGGACCGTCGGCGTGGGACCAGGGCGCATCGCGCAAGCACCTGCTCGATGCCATCGACGCTTCGCTCAAGCGCCTGAATACCGATTACGTCGACCTGTACCAACTGCACTCCGACGACCGCGAGACACCGCTCGACGAAACGCTCGAAGCGCTCGATACGATCGTCCGGCATGGCAAGGCGCGTTACATCGGCGTGTCGAATTTTCTGGCGTACCGGCTCGCGCGGGCGCTGGGCCGCTCGGATGCGTTGCGTCTTGCGCGGTTCGTGTCGGTGCAGCCGCGCTATAACCTGCTGTTTCGTCAGATCGAGCGCGAACTGCTTCCGCTTGCCACCGAAGAACAGCTTGCGGTGATTCCGTATAACCCGCTCGCGGGCGGGCTGTTGACCGGCAAGCACAGGCATGACGCGGCACCTTCCGACGGACGGTTCACCGCGACCGTTGGCAAGGCCGGCGAAATGTACACGCAGCGGTATTGGCACGAGCGCGAATTCCAGACGATCGAGAAGCTGAAGGGCATTGCCGGGGAAACGGGCGAGTCGCTCGCGAGAACGTCGCTGGCGTGGGTGCTGGCGAACCCGGCCGTGACATCGGCGATCATCGGGGCGAGCCGGCCCGAGCAGCTCGCCGATACGCTCGCCGCGATCGATCTCACGCTTGATCCGCAGGTGAAGGCGAAGCTCGATGACGCGACGGTGGAATATCGTTGGGGCGATGCGACGCGGTAGGTTGGTCGCTGGCGCCTGGGTGCGCTTCCATGGAAGCCCAGGCGCATCAAATGGTGCACGCACCACCCAATCCAGCGCTAGCGGTACCGCGCGATATCCCGGCTCTCGAGTATCGCCGCCGGCGCCCCCCGTTTCGCCACCGCGAGCATCGCGCGCCCCACCTGCTCGGTGGTAACGATCGCGTTCGGAAACACGCGCTGCAAGACCGGCAACACCGGACGCGTAAGCGAATACATCGTCTGGTACAACGCGGTCTTCGACCGCACGCCGTGCATCGGCACGATCGCGCCCGGCCGGAACATGAACGCCGCCTTGAACGGCAGCCGCAGCAGGGCGTTCTCCGTGCGGCCCTTCACGCGCGCCCACATGCTGCGGCCGTGCTCGGTGCTGTCGCTGCCGGCGCCCGTCACGTAGACGAAGGTCATCGCCGGATTGAGCCGCGCGAGCGTTCGGGCGGCGGCCATCGTCAGGTCGTAGGTGAGGCGCGTGTAGTCCGCTTCGCTCATCCTGAACGACGACACACCCAGGCAAAAGAAACACGCGTCGAAACCGCTGAGTTCTCCCTCGATCGGCGCGTAATCGAACAGGTCGCGATGCACGATCTCGCGCAGCTTCGCGTGCCGCATGCCGGTGGCCGTGCGCCCGAGCGTCACGACTTCGGTGACGTCCGTGTCGAGCAGGCATTCGCGCAACACGCCCTGCCCGACCATGCCGGTCGCGCCAAAGAGTAGGACTTTCATCGCGCGCCGCTCCCGATCGGTTTGGGAGGCGCCACCTGACGCGCACGCCAGATGCCCTCCAGCGAATAGACGGCGAGCGCCGCCCAGATCGCGCCATAGCCCATCAGCCGGTCGTGGCCGAAGGGCTCCTGATAGATCAGCACGCCGATCAGCAACTGCAGCGACGGCGTGATGTACTGGATGAGCCCGAGCATCGAAAGCGGGATGCGGCGCGCGCCCGCCGCGAACAGCAGCAGCGGGACCGCGGTGATCGGCCCCGCCGCGATGAGCAGTACCTTGACGCCGAACGAGGCATGGCCGAAGCCGCTCGTCCCGTGGGTGCCGAGAATCGCCAGATAGATTGCCGCGAGCGGGCACAGCAACATGGTTTCGAGCGTCAGCCCTTCCAGCGCGCCGAGGCGTGCGGTCTTGCGCAGGAGCCCGTAGCCGCCGAAAGTCAGCGCGAGCGCGAGGCTGATCCAGGGCGGCGCCCCGTTCGCCCACGTGAGCCAGAGCACGCCCGCCGCCGCGATCACCACCGACACCCACTGCAACGGCCGCAGCCGTTCGTGCAGGAACGCCATGCCGAACAGCACATTGATGAGCGGATTGATGAAGTAGCCGAGACTCGCCTCGACGATGCGTCCATCGTTGACGGCCCAGATGTAGATGCCCCAGTTTGTCGAAAGCAGCACGGCGCTCGCCGCGAAGCGCGCGAGCTGGCGGCGGTTCCGCATGACGGGCACGATCCAGCTCCACTGCCGCCGCACCGTGAGCACGACAAGGAGAAACACCATCGACCAGGCCATCCGGTGCGCGAGCATCTCCACCGCGCCGATCGAATGCAGCGCCTTGAAGTAGATCGGAAACAGTCCCCAGATCGCAAAGGCGGCGAATGCGTATGCAACTCCTGGATTCATTGTTTTGTTCGGACGGGAAAATGGTTCTGGGGCGAGCGAATCGACAAAACATTGCGCTCGCCGCGCACGGGAGAGTCGGATTTTAGTCGACGCAACGCCGGTTTCCCTAATCGCGCTTCCTTCCGGCGCGCGAACCGCTCGACCGTTTCGACGCTCAAAGCTTGACGCGCAACCACCGTGTTAGCATTGCCGGCCCGATTATTGCACCGCAGCAGCGCAATCGCCTGCACCTTATACGCATCGTCCGCGCGCCTCGCGGCGTACGAATTCATTGAGCATCCATGGATAACGACTCGGTTCACCAGCACTTCTTCCACATTTTGCTTCTGGTCGTGACGGTCGCGCTCGGCTGGATCCTGCTGCCGTTTTTCGGCGCGGTCTTCTGGGGCACGATTCTCGCCATCCTGTTCCAGCCGCTGCAGCGCTGGCTCACGATCCGCTTCGGCAAGCGCCGCAATCTCGCCGCCCTGACGACGCTCGTCATCATCATCCTGATCGTCATCCTGCCGCTCGCGCTGGTCGCGGTGACGCTCGTGCAGGAAATCACCCTCGCGTACGCGCAGATCAAATCCGGTCAGCCGAACTTCACGCAGTACTTCCAGCAAGGCGTGCACGCGCTGCCGGTGTCGGTGCAGCATCTGCTCGGCCGCTTCGGTCTCGACGACATTCCGGGCATCCAGCGCCGGCTGACCGCCGGCGCCGCGCAGATCAGCCAGTTCGTCGCGGAACAGGCACTGAGCATCGGCCAGAATACGTTCCAGTTCGTGATCAGCTTCGGCATGATGTTGTATCTGGTGTTTTTCCTGCTGCGCGACGGCGGCGAGATCGGCCGGCGCATCCGCCGCGCGCTGCCGCTCGATGAAACGCACAAGCAGCATTTGATCGCCAAGTTCACGACCGTCGTGCGCGCGACGGTCAAGGGCAATATCGCGGTTGCGGCGGTCCAGGGGCTGCTCGGCGGGCTGATTTTCTGGATTCTCGGGGTCCAGGGGTCGCTGCTGTGGGGCGTGCTGATGGCCTTTTTGTCGCTGCTGCCCGCGATCGGTGCGGGGCTCGTCTGGGCGCCGGCCGCCGCCTACTTACTGATGACGGGCGACATCTGGCGCGGGGTGATCCTGATCACGTTTTGCGTCGTGGTGATCGGTCTGGTCGACAACGTGTTGCGTCCGATCCTCGTCGGCAAGGACACGAAGATGCCCGACTGGGTCGTGCTGATTTCGACGCTGGGCGGGATGGCGCTCTTCGGCATCAACGGCTTTGTGATCGGGCCGCTGATCGCCGCGCTTTTCATGGCGAGCTGGGATCTGTACGCGCAGGGCAAGGAAAGCGGGACGAACAGGTGAGCGAGGCTGGCACCGCTCAGAATGCGAGCGGTTTGATTTTCATGCGCCCGGCGTTGCGAGCCAGCACATCATCGAGCGTTGCCATGGCTTTGACCCTGGCATCCAGCGCGCACGCAAGGTGCAGCGCATCACCCGCGCGCAGTCCGGTCGACGCATCCAGGGTCAGCGCGGCCGCGCGATGAAACGTGTGTGGTTCGAGCGGCAAGAGTTGCAGATCTCCAGCGCAAAGGCGCTCGAAGGCCTGCCACGCAGATGCACCCTGGTCGGCCGATATTTGTCCTGTGCGTTGCTTGATGCCGAGGGCGCTGGCGAATTCCGTCACGCACCACACTGCGGAGGTCAGTTCATCCGTGCAGCCTGCATACCACTTTGCGACAGCGGCGCTCATCGGCTCGTTCACGCAAAGCGGAACGAGCACGCTCGTATCGACATACACCGTCATCAATAACGTGCTCCGCGCCGTACTTCTTCCATCACAGAGTCGGTCATCGGCATTGCCTCGCGCGTCTCTTCCAGTTCCTGCACAAATGATTTACGGTCCCACCTGGCTGCGTGAATGCAGATACCTCCATCGGCGGTCAGATTCACCTGTACCTGATCGCCTTCCTTGATACCAAGGCGACGCACGAACTCCGCCGGAATGCGCAGCGCCACACTATTGCCCCACTTTGCGACCTGAAGGTTCATTTTGCCACCCGATTGATATACGTGATCGTATATACATTATAACCTTCAAGTCGTCGCTGGCAAGTCGCACCCAATCGACGGGGCATGGCAATCTCAAACGCCCGGACATGAAAAAGCCCGTGTGAATCACTGACTCACACGGGCTGGGCTGACGCTCCAACTTGGCCTGTTCGCTAACGCGCCTCGCGCGGCACGTACTTGCACTCGAACCGCTTCCTCACCGTACCATTCTCATCGACGCTTTCCAGATAAACGTCGAACTGCCAAAGCCGCGCCATGTGCTTGAGCACTTCGTCGCTGTCGTGGGAGAGATGCCGGTTATCCGTCATGAAATGCCGCAGCGTGAGACTGCGGTCACCGCGCGTATTCACCGAATACACCTGGATGTTCGGCTCGCGATGATGCATGTCGTATTGCCGCGACAGCGCCTGCCGCACATATCGATAACCTCTTTCGTCATGAATCGCCGACACTTCGAGCGCTTCTCGCATGTCGTCGTCGAGGATCGAGAAGAGGCGCATCTCGCGGATCAGATGCGGCGACAGATACTGCGCGATGAAGCTCTCGTCCTTGAAGTTGCGCATTGCATAGTGCAGCGATTCGAGCCAGTCGCTGCCGGCGAGTTCGGGGAACCACTCGCGGTCTTCGTCGGTCGGGTTCTCGCAGATGCGGCGGATGTCGCTCATCATCGAAAAGCCGAGCGCGTACGGGTTGATGCCGCTGTAATACGGCTTTGTCACCGGCGGCTGATACACCACGTTGCTGTGCGAATGCAGGAACTCCATCATGAAGCCGTCTTCGAGCCGGCCTTCGTTATAGAGCGTGTTCAGCAGCGTGTAGTGCCAGAACGTGGCCCAGCCTTCGTTCATGACCTGCGTCTGGCGCTGCGGATAAAAGTACTGTCCGACCTTGCGCACGATGCGGATCACTTCGCGTTCCCACGGCTCCAGGAGCGGCGCATTCTTTTCCGCGAAATACAGCAGGTTCTCCTGCGGCTCGGGCGGATAGCGGCTTTCGATTTCCTCGGAAGTCTGTGCTTTCTTGTTCGGCAGCGTGCGCCACAGTTCATTCACCTGCGACTGCAAATAGGTCTCGCGCTCCCGGCGCATCGCCGCTTCTTTCGCGAGCGACAACTTCTGCGGCCGCTTGTAGCGGTCGACGCCGTAGTTCATCAGCGCATGGCACGAATCGAGCAGTTCCTCGACGCGATCGAGCCCGTGACGCTCTTCGCATTCCGCGATGTAATTCTTCGCATAGACGAGGTAATCGATGATCGCGTGCGCGTCCGTCCACAGGCGGAACAGGTAATTGCCCTTGAAAAACGAGTTGTGCCCATACGCGGCGTGCGCGATGACGAGCGCCTGCATCGTCATCGTGTTCTCTTCCATCAGGTACGCGATGCAAGGATTCGAATTGATGACGATCTCGTACGCGAGGCCCATCTGCCCGCGCCGATAGCTTTTCTCGGTCGATAGAAAGTGTTTCCCGAACGACCAGTGCCGGTAGTTCACCGGCATGCCGACCGACGCGTACGCATCCATCATCTGCTCGGCGCTGATCAGTTCGAGCTGGATCGGATATACGTCCAGCTTGTACCGCTCGGCGACGCGCGCGATTTCGGTGTCGTATTCCTCGATCAGCTCGAAGGTCCAGTCCGACGGGCACGGCAACGGCCTCTTTTCCGCAACATTCATGCTGCCTTCCTTCCGCACCGTCAGGGGCGCGCTCCGTTGCTCCACTTCCAGCTTCGACGGCGCGCGGTCGTCGGTGCCGCGCTCGCCATTGCCATCCAGGTGATACCCACGTGCTTCGTTGTGGAGATGCCTTGTCGTCATGCAGCCGCCTGTTGTTTCTCGAACAGTTCGCGAAACACAGGATAGATGTCCGCGGCCGATTCGACCTTTTTCATCGCGAGTTCCGGGGCGGTGAACGCGAGTTGCGCGTACTCCAGCCACAGATTCTGCTCTTCGGGCGCCACTTGAATATAGGCAAAATACCGTACTTTGGGCAGGATGTCTTCCGACAAGAGCTTGCGGCACTTCGGCGAATCGTCGGTCCAGTTGTCGCCGTCCGAGGCCTGTGCGCCGTAAATGTTCCATTCAGACGGCGAATAGCGCTCGTTCATGATCTTCTTCATCAGTTCGAGCGCGCTGGATACGACCGTGCCGCCGCTTTCGGTCGAATGGAAGAAGGTGTCTTCGTCGACTTCCTCGGCGCGCGTGTGATGGCGGATGAACACCACCTCGATCTTCTCGTAGTTCCGGTTCAGGAACAGGTACAACAAAATGAAGAAGCGCTTCGACAAGTCCTTGCGCTGTTCGTCCATCGAACCGGACACGTCCATCAGGCAGAACATCACGGCCTTGCTGGATGGCGTCGGCTGCTTCACGCGGTTCACGTAGCGCAAATCGAACGGATCGATGAACGGAATCCGCGTGATGCGGCCCTGCATGATCACGATGTCGGCTTCGAGGCGCGCGATGTCCTCCGGGTCGGCGTTTTCTTCCTTGAGCACTTCCAGTTGCCGTTGCATCTCGTGCAACTGGGAGAGGAGCGGCGAACCGAGCGCGATCCGCCGGCCAAGCGCGCTGCGCAATGAACGAACCACGTCGATGTTGTTCGGCGTGCCTTCCGCCGCCCAGCCCGCGCGGACATTCTTCCAGGTCGGCACCGCGAGCAACTGGGTTTTCACGAGACGCGGCAATTCGAGGTCGTCGAAGAAGTACTGCATGAATTCTTCGCGCGACAACTCGAAGACGAAGTCGTCCTGCCCGTCGCCCTCGTTGCTGGCGGTCTTGCCGCCCCCGCCGCCGCCGCCTTGCGGACGCTGGATCTTGTCGCCGCGAATGTAGTCGGCGTTGCCCGGATGCACGAGTTCACGCTTGCCGCCAGGGCCATGCCGGAACGACGGTTCGGCGATGTCCTTCTTCGGGATCGTGATGCTCTGCGTGTTTTGAATGTCCTTGATGCTGCGGTCGCGCACCGCGTCGGAAACCGCGCGGCGAATGTAGTTCTTGACGCGGCGCAGAAAGCGTTCGCGGTTGGCGATGCTCTTGTTCTTACCGGCTAACCTGCGGTCGATGATTTGGTGCAGCACATCCAGTCTCCCGCGTTAATGGCGAGGAAGCGAGGCGCTGCGTGGGCGTCCGCCGCTTGAATGCGGCCGATGCCGTGATTCACGCCTCGCAAGGAGCCCGCGCCGGACCGCCTGCGATGGTTCGTGCAACGCGAGCAGCATGAGCTGCACGAACCATCGAAGCGGAGTGGCGCAGGCCTGATACGTAGGGTTTCACGATCTCGTCATGTCGACTCTTGCATCTCCCATCACGACGACTTGCGCACGCGCAGATACCAGTCGCAGAGCAGGCGCACCTGCTTCGGCGTGTAGCCCTTCGCGACCATCCGGTTGACGAAGTCTTCGTGCTTGCGCTGTTCTTCCGCCGATCCCTTGGCATTGAACGAAATCACCGGCAGAAGTTCTTCGGTATTCGAGAACATCTTCTTCTCGATCACCACGCGCAGCTTCTCGTAGCTGATCCACGCCGGATTCTTGCCACCGTTGGCCGCCCGCGCCCGCAACACGAAATTCACGATCTCGTTGCGGAAGTCCTTCGGGTTGCTGATGCCCGCCGGCTTCTCGATCTTCTCCAGCTCGGCATTCAGCGCCGCGCGGTCGAAGCTCTCGCCGGTGTCGTGATCGCGGAACTCCTGGTCCTGAATCCAGAAGTCGGCATAGGTCACGTAGCGATCGAAGATGTTTTGTCCATACTCCGAATACGATTCCAGATACGCGGTCTGAATCTCCTTGCCGATGAATTCCGCATAACGGGACGCCAGAACGTCCTTGATGAACGACAGGTACTTCTGCTCCGTTTCCGGTGGGAACTGCTCGCGTTCGATCTGCTGTTCGAGCACGTACATCAGGTGCACCGGATTGGCCGCCACTTCGCTCGAATCGAAGTTGAAGACACGCGAGAGGATCTTGAACGCGAAACGCGTCGAGACACCGGTCATGCCTTCATCGACGCCCGCGAAGTCGCGATACTCCTGGTACGACTTCGCCTTCGGGTCGGTGTCCTTCAGGTTGTCGCCGTCGTACACCTGCATCTTCGAGAAGAGGCTGGAGTTCTCCGGCTCATGCAGGCGCGTGAGCACCGCCATCTGCCCCATCATCTTGAGCGTGCCGGGTGCGCACACCGCTTCGGCCAGCGACGAGTTGCGCAGCAACTTCTCGTAGATCTTCACTTCTTCGCTATAGCGCAGGCAGTACGGCACCTTCACGACGAAGATCCGGTCGAGCAGCGCCTCGTTGTTCTTGTTGTTGCGGAACGCCTTCCATTCCGACTCGTTCGAGTGGGCGAGGATCACGCCATCGAACGGGATCGCGCCGAAGCCTTCCGTGCCCTTGAAGTTGCCTTCCTGGGTCGCGGTGAGCAGCGGGTGCAACACCTTGATCGGCGCCTTGAACATTTCGACGAATTCGAGCAGGCCCTGGTTCGCGAGACACAGGCCGCCGGAGTAGCTGTAGGCGTCGGCGTCGTCCTGCGAGTAGGTTTCGAGCTTGCGGATATCGACCTTGCCGACCAGCGACGAGATGTCCTGGTTGTTCTCGTCGCCCGGTTCCGTCTTCGCGATGCCGATCTGCCGAAGGATCGACGGATAGCGCCGCACGACACGGAACTTGCGGATGTCGCCGTTGTACTCGTGCAGGCGCTTCACCGCCCACGGGCTCAGGATGTTCTTCAGATAGCGGCGCGGGATGCCGTACTGTTCTTCGAGCACCGGGCCGTCTTCGTCATAGTCGAAGAGACCGAGCGGCGACTCGTTCACCGGCGAGCCCTTGATCGAGTAGAAGGGTACGCGCTCCATGAGCTGCTTCAGGCGCTCCGCGATCGACGACTTGCCGCCGCCCACCGGACCCAGCAAATACAGGATCTGCTTCTTTTCTTCGAGACCCTGTGCCGCGTGCCGGAAATACGACACGACGTGTTCGATCACTTCCTCCATTCCGTAGAACTCGCGGAATGCCGGATACACCTTGATGACCTTGTTCGCAAACACACGCGATAAACGCGGATCGAGGCGAGTATCGACCTGTTCGGGTTCCCCGATGGCCGTCAACATCCGCTCGCCCGCTGTTGCATACGTGGCAGGATCTTCTTTGCAGAGCGCGAGATACTCTTCGAGCGAGAACTCCTCCTCGCGAGTCTTTTCGAAGCGCGTCGCGAAACTGCTGTAGATATCCATGCTACCTCCTCGCCGAAGTCAGAAAGCGTTGCCGTGCGCGGAGCGCGTAATCGAAACGACATCGCTTGAATTCATCCTAAACCCTTTCGAATTTTTTTTCACGCACTAGCGTTGCTGATTTGCTTCGAAGTATTCCTAGCTTGGTGGATCATTTTCGTTCACCTACAATCCTCAGTCCCGATGGCCCTATCGTGTTGCTTCAAGTCCGGCTTGCCTGTTCGCTTCACCTCGTAACAGCACAGTTATCCACAGCGGTGGCCATCGCGAACCCTTCTGCTCCTGGCAGTCGGCGGCGTGGTCTGCTGCCATGTCCGGCATGAACACCCTCTCCGATCCACTCACGCGACATGCGCAATTGCTATGCAATGCGCGTGTCATTGGCCGATTGTGTTCAACACGCGAAGCGATCGATACCGTTGTCATATTCGCCTCCGCATTACGGCGCGACACGTCCGCCATGCAAGCTCAGGTTCGATACCCTTTACACGGAAATGGATATATCGGGTATCGGGCATCGGGTTGTCGCGGGTTTGTTCAAACCCGCTTCCTCAAACGATTGCGTTCGCGTTTCAGTTACACCAGCGCCAGCTCGATCTCGCCGATGCGGTCGATGGAGCCGCGCAGCAGTCCCGGCACTTCGACGCGGTGAGCGCCCGTATACGTGCCCGCCGTGATGGTCCAGAACGGCTCGACCGCGAGACCCATGTGCGAGCAATGATTGACGAACCACACCAGCAGCTCGCGCGGATCGCCCGCCGGATTGCCGACGGCCGCGGGCACGATCGATTCGCCGTCGAGCGTCAGTTCGAGGCGCGGCGCAAGGAAGTCGAAGCCGGGCGCGACGACGTTGTAGGGTTCGAAGCCGCCGACGATCAGCGCGCCGTTGTTCTGCGAATCGGCCAGTTGCGCGAGCGGCGCGAGGTTCGGCCACTGCGCAAACCGGCTGTCGACGACTTCGAGCGTCACGGCCACGCCGCCGAGTGCGTCGAGCACTTCCCCGCGCGTGTAGGGCTCGGCGCGCGCCGGCAGCGCACGTTCGAAGCGAAACGCGATCTCCATCTCGATCAGCACGCGAAAGAACGACGCGAGTTCGAGCCGCGCCGGCGACGCATGGACGAGCGTCGAGCCGATCGGGGCGCCTGAAGGCGGTGCCGACGGCGTTCGCGCGCCGACCTTCCACGCGCCGATTTGCGCCTTCATCAGCCTCAGGACTTCGTGCTGGATCGCGTAGGCGGCGCCGGCGTCGGCGGGAATGTCGGGGGCGGCGAGTTCCTCGATCAGCGCGTGCTGCTCACGTGCTCGAACCAGTTGTGCGGCGAGTGTCGATTCGGTCATGGCGGATGTCCTCGGTGTACGTGATGCGGATTGCCAACAGTGTACGAGCTACCGCTATTGCCCTGCGACTTCAACTTCGTAACCGATCGAGCCCGGATGCGGTTACAAAAGCAAACGCGCGCCGCACGAGGATGCGCGGCGCGCGCGGGTTCGATCCAATTTGTAACTGCCGGCCGGCTCGCGGCGACCGATGGCTCAGAAGGTTTCCCAGTCGCCGCCTGACGTCGCCGCGGCCATCGCCACGGGCGCGCCGGGGCGCGTCGCTTGTGGTACAGCAGGAACGCGCCTGGCCGCAGCCGCAACCGCCGCTGCCGCCGCAGCGGGCTTGCGCGCCGGAGGACGCGGCACCGTCACCGTGCGCGCCGGCGCCGTCCTGGCGTTCGACGAAGCCGCGCTGTCGTTCAACTGGAACACCGAAACCGCCTGCCGCAGCCGCGCCGCCTGGTCCTCCAGCGATTGGGCCGCCGCCGCCGCTTCCTCGACGAGCGCCGCGTTCTGCTGCGTGACTTCGTCCATCTGCGTGACGGCGCGCGCCACCTGCTCGATGCCGCTGCTCTGCTCCTCGGATGCCGCCGCGATCTCGCCCATGATGTCGGTCACGCGCTGCACCGCGCCGATGATCTCGTTCATCGTGCGACCGGCTTCGTCGACGAGCGTCGTGCCCGAGCGCACGCGCGCCACCGACGTATCGATCAGTTCCTTGATCTCCTTCGCCGCCGCCGACGAGCGCTGCGCGAGCGTGCGCACCTCGCCCGCCACGACCGCGAAGCCGCGCCCTTCCTCGCCCGCGCGCGCCGCTTCGACGGCCGCGTTGAGCGCGAGGATGTTGGTCTGGAACGCGATGCCCTCGATGATCGTGATGATGTCCGCGATCTTCGCCGAGCTCTGGTTGATGTCGCCCATCGTGCCGACCACCTGGCTCACGACGGCGCTGCCCTTGTTCGCGATCTCCGAGGCGTTCGCGGCCAGCGCGCTCGCCTGGCGGGCGTTGTCGGCGTTCTGCCTGACCGTGCCCGTCAACTGCTCCATGCTCGTTGCCGTTTCCTGCAACGCCGACGCCTGCTCTTCCGTGCGCGACGACAGGTCGATATTGCCGGCCGCGATCTCCTTGGTCGCCGCCGCGATCGATTCGCTGCCGGAGCGCATCGTCTCGACGGTCGTGACGAGGCTGGTCTGCATCTTCGAGAGGCCGTCGAGCAGCAGGCCCATTTCGTCGCGCGAACGCACGTGGACGGTGCGGCGCAGGTCGCCCGACGCGATCGCCTCGAAATGGCCGAGCGCCTCGTCGAGCGGCCGGGCGATCGCCCGACGCAACGAGAACCACGCAAAAGCCGCCGCCACGAGGCCGGCCGCGATCGCCAGCAGGCTGAGCGTGCGGAACAGGCTGAAGGTGTGCTGGGCGCTTTCGTAGCCGTCGCGGGCGCTTTCCGTCAATGCCCGGCGCAATGCATCGTTGGCGGTCGACAGATCGTTGTAGGTCGCCTGCATCGCCTTGGCCTCGGCGATGATGCGGTCGTGATCGGCGGCGGCGATGGCTTCCAGGCCCGCGTCGACGCGCTTCTGCAACGCAAGGCGTTTCGCCTGCGCGGCGTCCGCGAGTTGCTTTTCGGCCGGACCTTGCGGCAGCGCCGAATATTCCTTCCAGTAGGCGTCGGCGCGCTCGCGCATCATGCGGGCCCGCGCGACGGTCGCCGTCACTTCGTCGGTGCCGACGAGCAGCGCCGCGCGGTCGAACACGAGCCGCTCGCGCGCTGCGTACAGTTCGGTATTACCGACCGCGATCGCGCTCGGCATCTGGTCTGAAAACGTCTCGAGAAATGCGTCGTTGGAGCGGCTCATGCCGGCGAGGCCGAGGCCGCCGATCGCGATGAGCAGCGCGCCGAGAAAGGCCATCGTGATGCCGAGGCGCGCCTTGATCGTCAAACTCTTTGTCATGATTTTCCTTGATGCCAAATCGAAGCCGACCACGGTCGGTCTGGTCGCCGGCGGTTGCCAGCGAAGCGGACTCTGTGCGGTCCGCTTACCTCCGGATTACGGCCTTCGATACGGGCACTTGAGGAAAATTTTTCGTCTGATGAAACGTGGGGAACGAACAAACGTTCTTTTCACGCACTCATCGAAGACGTTCATGTCGCGATTTCGCTGCGGTGCGGAATGGAGGGTTGGGCGCCCTCGCGCGTGACCGCGACCGCGGCGGCGCGTTGCCCGAACGTAATCGCCGCCGCTACCGCGCTGCCGCGCGCAAGTTCGGCGGCGAACCCGCCGATAAACGTGTCGCCGGCTGCGGTCGTGTCGATTGCCCGCACGCTCGGCGCGCTCAGGTGCTCGCCTTCGCCGTCTTCGAGCAGTGCGAACACGCCCTTCGATCCGAGCGTGACGATCACGTTGCGCGCGCCCTTTTGATGCAATGCCGCAGCGGCGCGGCGTGCGTCGTCGGGCGTGGCGATATCGATGCCGGACAGCGTCGCGGCTTCGAGTTCGTTCGGGATCAGGTAGTCGACGAGCGCGAACCAGTCGCCGGGAAGCGTCGTCGCGGCCGGCGCCGGATTGAGGATGGTCGTCTTGCCGAGGCGTCGGCCTGCCGCCAGCGCGGCGCGCACCGATTCCGGCGGCGTTTCGAGCTGGCAGACGATCACGTCGGCGGCGGCGAGGAGCGCTTCGTGCCGCTCGATCGTCGCGGGCGTCACGTCGGCGTTGCTGCCGGCGATGATCACGATCGCGTTCTGGCTGGCGTCGTCGACGATGATCAGCGCCACGCCCGTCGGCGCCGACGTGCTCGTGCCGAGCGCCGCGCAATCGATCGACTCCGCTTCCAGCCCGCGCCTGAGCGTCGCGCCGTTCGGATCGTCGCCGACGAAACCGAGCATCGCGACATTCGCGCCGAGCCGGGCCGCAGCGACCGCCTGGTTGCCGCCCTTGCCGCCCGGCACCTGCGCGAACGCATGGCCGGCGAGGGTTTCGCCCGGCTTCGGCAGCCGCGGCGCCCGGGCGACGAGGTCCATGTTCAAGCTGCCGACCACGACGACGCGGCCACGGCGTTCTACGTCAGCGGGGTTTGCGGGTTCCGCGCTCATAGTTGTCTCGTCTCAGTGTGGGTTGCAGGCCGGCAGGCGATGCGCTGCCTCCGGCGCAGGTTCTGGCGGCGCGGCTGATCCGCTTGTCGCACCAATCGCGCTACTTGTGCCTTTCGCGCCTGCGCGCCATCAGGCCTTCTGAACCGCGCCGCGCTTCGGCTGTCGCGTCTCCGAGACCACCGCGGTCGATTCGCGCCAGATCAGGCGCGGCGCGACCACGCGACGGCGCGTCGTCCCGGCGAGCTTGCCGGTGATGCGGTCGATCAGCGTCTGCGCGGCCATCTCGCCCAGCGCGCGCACCGACTGCCCGACCGTCGACAGCGCCGGATACGTGTAACGGCTCAGCTCGACATCGTCGAAGCCGATGATCGAGCAGTCGCCCGGCACGCTGATACGGCGTTCCGCCGCCGCCCGCAATGCGCCGATGCCCATCATGTCGTTGCAGGCGAAGATCGCGCTCGGCTTCATGGTGTCGAAGAGGCGCGAGGCCGCCGCGTAGCCGCCCGTCGCCGAAAAATCGCTTTCGACGATCGCATTCGGCTCGATTTCGAGGCCGCGCTCGGCCATCGCGCGGATGAAGCCGTGCACGCGCATGGCGCTTACGGCGGTCGACACCGGCCCGGTGATGCAGCCGATTTCCGCGTGGCCGAGTTGCAGCAGGTGCTTGGTCGCGAGGTACGAGCCCTTTTCGTGGTCGATCTGCACGAGATCGGCGGAGACGCCCTCGATGTTGCGGTCGATGATCACGATCGGTTCGCGCGAATGCGCGAGCGCCTGCGCGAGCACTGCGTCCTCGCCCGCCGAGGCGATCACGAGCCCGTCGATGCGTTTTTCCTGCAGCACGCGCAGGTAGCTGCGCTGCTTGGCGGGGTCGTCGTCGGAGTTGCAGAAGAACACGCAATAGCCGTTCTTCGCGCAGCCGTCCTCGACGCCGCGCGCCAGTTCCGCGAAATACGGATTGGTCGCGTTGGGCACGAGCAGCCCGATTGTCGCGGTCGAGCGCGCCTTGAGCGAGCGCGCCACCGCCGACGGCACGTAGTCCAGCTCGCGGATCGCGCGCTCGACTTTCGCCCGTACATCGGCCGACACGGGCCGCGAATTGTTGACTACGTGGGATACCGTCGTGAACGACACCCCTGCAATGGCTGCCACGTCTTTGATCGTCGCCATACCTGGTCCTTCCCTGCTTTGGTCCGACTTGCTGCGCTTTTGATGGAGGGCTACCGGAACGCACAATGTCGTTGACTATCGATGCGCCTCGTCCGGTCGCCCGCTCTGTTTGTGTCCTGCCTGGGTTGCTGCTTTCTTTGTTGCCGCCGGCGTGTTGTGTAGCCCCATGCCGGTGGGTGATCGCTGGCGCTTGGGGGGTGTTGTTTACGCCGTTTGATGCACTTGTGCTCCTATGGAACTTGTTTTGGTTTTGGTTTATTTGCTCTGCCCCTGTCCGGGGCGGGACTCACTTTCTTTGCTGCTGCAAAGAAAGTAAGCAAA
>NZ_FCON02000130.1 GCF_001544535.1 Caballeronia choica
GACTTCGCCGAGCGTTTCATCGGGACCGCGGTGGAACACTTCAAGAGCGTCGACATCATCGTCAACAACGCTGGCTTCACGTGGGACAACGTGGTTCAGAAGATGAGCGACGAGCAGTGGTACGCGATCATGGATTGCCACCTCACGGCACCGTTTCGCATCCTGCGCGCGGCGTATCCGGTGATCAGCGCTGCCGCCAAGGCCGAAGCCGCCGAGGGCCGCGAAGTGTTCCGCAAGGTGGTGAACATCTCTTCGGTGGCGGCTGGCGGCAACGCGGGGCAGATCAATTACTCGTCGGCGAAGGCGGGCATCCTGGGCATGACCAAGACGATGGCGAAGGAGTGGGGCCGCCTGAAGGTCAACGTCAACGCCGTGGCATTCGGCCTCATCGAAACGCGTCTGACGCAGGCGCTGGCCGGCGATGAAAGCAAGACCGTGAGCATCGAAGGCCGCGAGATCAAGGTCGGTGTGCAACAGGCGATGCTCGACGGCGCAAGCCGGGCGATTCCGCTGGGCCGTCCGGGAACCGACGTGGAAGCAGCAGGGTCGGTGTACCTCTTTTGCTCGCCTGAATCGAATTACGTTTCCGGTCAGGTACTGGTCTGCGGCGGCGGCTACAGCAACCTTTGATTCGATCTCTTCGCGGCCCTGGCAACTCGCGGGGCCGCGAGGTTGTGCGACTCGCACCCGTGACGCTCTCTAGCGGCTTAAACCGCTGGCAGCCAGCGCCTTCAATGCGGGCAAATCCAGAACCTCGATTTTCCCGTAATCGATCGCGATCAGCCCTCTCGCGGACAGCTTGCCCAGTTCCTTATTGATCGTTTGACGCGATTTTCCGAGCATCGAACCCAATTTGCCCTGGCTCAGGGACAGAGAGCGAGAGGGGCTGCCCGTTCCGGAATTGCCGGAAGGAGCCAGCAGTTCGACGATCCGGGCGGCGAGTTGAGTCGACAAATCGCTCAGGACACGCTGTTGAACGGATACGGCGTTGTCGCGTTGTCTGGCAAGCGCAAAGAGTGCAACCGAACGCCAAAGGATCGGCTCGTCATTCATGACTTCGATCAGCGCATCGGACGGCAGATGGACCAACAGCGCGTCTTCCAGCACGACGTAATCATACGGTGCACGAATTTCCTGTAGCAGTCGCACCAGCCCCGAGCAGTCACCCGCGCGCATCAGAATGCCCACGAACCTGGAGCCGTCCTCATTGGTACGACTCACCTCGACACTTCCAGAAACGACGACAAGCACCTCGCGCCGCTCCCTGTCCGCCGCCATGACTTGCGTGTGCTTCTTGTGATGCTCCAGACGCGCCGTCCTTGCCAGACGCTCGACACTCGCAAGCGGCCATTCGGCGAAAAGCGTACTGGCTCGAAGCGCCCGGCAGATCAGTGCAAACGAATCTGCGGCGTTCGCCTGGTGGCGCATAACCATCTCCGGGTACTGAACAAGCAAAAGCCGAATGCGGGATTGTCCTGACTACGCCGTCAACGAGATTGTCAATTCTTCGACTGACTCGGCATCGCGTGCATTTTATCCTAACCATCACTTGAGTTCGCTTAGGGAACTCCACATCCTTTCCTCTGGAATGAAAAACATGTTTGAGACGCGTGAACTCACGGAATTCAGGAGACAGGCCCGCGAATTCGTGCGCGCCAATCTGCCGTCCGATATTCGCGACATGGTGCGAAGCGGACGGCAAATTCCACGTGAGCGCGTGGTCGCCTGGTATCAGATCCTCGCGAAGCACGGCTACCTCGTGCCGCATTGGCCGCGTGAATGGGGCGGACAGGGCTGGACGGTTCAGCAGGAGCTGACGTTCGAAGAAGAGCTCTGCAATAACGACGCCCCCGAGATCGTCATGGTCAGTTTCTCGATGATCGCGCCGATCCTGATGCGCTTCGGAACCGACGCCCAGCGCCATCGATTCCTGCCGGAGATCGCGGCAGGAAGGCAATGGTGGTGCCAGGGATACTCGGAACCCAACGCGGGTTCCGACCTTGCGTCGGTGAAAACGCGGGCGCAGCGCACCCGTGACGGATACGTGATCAACGGATCGAAGATCTGGACGTCCTATGCGCAGTATTCGGACTGGATCTTCTGCATCGTGCGCACCAATCCGGACGTGAAGCCGCAGGAAGGAATTTCGTTCCTGCTCGTCGACATGAAGTCGCCCGGTGTCACGGTCAGGCCCATCGTCGGCATCCATGGCTGGGTAGTCTTCAATGAGGTGTTCTTCGATAACGTGGAAGTCCCGTTCGAGAACCTCGTTGGCAAGGAAAACGAAGGATGGATGATTGCGAAGTCGCTGCTTGAATTCGAACGTCTGAAGCTCGCGCGAATCGGCGAGAACAAGCGGCGCCGCGCACGCGCTCAGGAAGTCGCGCTGACTCGCGCCGAAGGCGGCGTGCGCCTTGCAGACCGATCGTGGTTCCGGCAAAGGTTCGCCGAACTGGAAATGCAGTTGATGGCGCTCGAGGCCAATGCCGCTCGTTTCATCCAGCGCTCCATTTCGGGCCAGCCGATCGGCGCCGAGGTTTCCATGTTGAAGCTGAGGGGCAGCCGGCTGATCCAGCTATGGGAGCAACTGATTGTCGACGGGTTGGGTCAGGAGGGCCTGGTCCTCGATCCTCAGGTGCTTGAAGTCGGCCCGCCGTCGCCGCAACAGGACGCCATTTCAGCCACCGCTTCATCGCGGCGGTTCGTCGCGCGCGGTTACACGATCGCCGGCGGCAGCAGTGAAATCCAACGCAACATTCTTTCCAAAGCGGTACTCGGACTATGAGCGAACACATTCTCAACGACGACCAGGACATGCTGTCCGACAGCGCCCGGAAATACATCGCTCGCGGGTACGGTACGGCGGTGCGAGAGGCGTCGTTCGCTCACCCGGACGGATGCCTGCCCGAGCGCTGGAATGAGTTTGCCGAACTCGGCTGGCTTGCGATGCCTGTTCCCGAAGCCGACGAGGGTCTCGGCAGTTCGCTTGGCGACATCTGCGTTCTGGCGGAAGAGCTCGGGCGCGGGCTGGTCAACGAACCCTTCGTCGCCTCGGCGGTGTTGGGCACCATGCTGTTCGTCGATGTGGCCAAAGCCGAACTCCGTGCGCGTTACCTTCCGGATATCGTCGCTGGCCGCAAGCGCCTCGCATTCGCGGCCTGGGAGGCCGGCGTCTCGTTCGACGCGGGCGCCGTCACCATGACCGCGCAGCCGACCGGACAGACCTTCCGCCTGAACGGCGCGAAAGCGCTGGTGCCCGGTGGCGCCGGCGCTAACGCGTATCTGCTCGCCGCCATGGTGCCCGGCAACAGCATGGGCTTGTTCCTCGTGGAAGCGGATTCGCCGGGCCTGACTGTCACGCCGCGCTCGCTATACGACGGCCAGCGCGTAGCCGACATCGTGCTCGACGGCGTCGATTGCGCCGAGGCACTGGTGATCGGGTCGCGTGAAGAAGTGCTGCAACTGATCGAACGCGCTATCGACCGTGCGATCGTCGCGCAGTGTGCCGAGACCGTGGGCGTCATGGTTGCCGCGTTCGACATTACCCGCGAGTACCTGACCACGCGCAAGCAGTTTGGCCGCACCATCGGCGCGAATCAGGTGATCCAGCACCGCATGGTCGACCTCATGGTCGAGATCGAGGAAGCACGCGCGTTGACGCGCGCCGCTGCCAGCGTGATCGATCAGGAGAGCGGGAGCAAATCCGTCGCGCGACGTCGCTACAGCGCGGCTGCCAAAGCCTTCGTCTCGCGAGCGGCAACGCACATGTGGGAAGAGTCAGTGCAGCTCCATGGCGCGATCGGCATGACGCAGGAGTACACGCTCGGCCAGTTCGTCAAGCGAATGGCAGCGGCTTCGACGCTCTACGGAGGGGCCGAGCATCAACTCGAACAGCTTGCGGCGACCGTGCTCGACGGGCCGTTGGCTGCGCGCGGCTAAGCGGCTTCGTTGCACCTGCTCCCGAAGCCGGAGTGGTGCATCGCTTTACCGATCATGAACCGGCAGCGTCAGCCGGGTTTGTCGAACGCTCAAGACCGCCCTTTGCTGGCGAAGGATCACTCATGTCACACGACAGGCATAACACGCCCGACAACGCCCCTTTGAAGGGACTGCGGGTCGTCGAGTTCGGGCAATACATTGCGGTGCCAGCTTGCGGCCAGATGATGGCCGAGTTGGGCGCGGATGTGATCAAGGTAGAACCGCCCGAGGGCGACGCCGGACGATATGCAGGCTGGAACAGGGACCACTACGGACCCATATTTTCAGCCTGCAACTGGTCGAAGCGCTCCGTTGCGCTCGATCTGCGCGATCCGGAAGAACGCAAGGACGCATTCGCGCTGGCGTGCACCGCCGATGTGGTCCTCCAGAACTACCGGCCCGGCGTGATGCAAAAACTGGGTCTCGACGCGGCCGCGCTGACCGATGAAGTGCCGCGTCTCGTGTACGGCCAGGTCAGCGGTTTCGGTCAAACCGGGCCGGCGAGCCGGCGGGCGGGTTTCGACATCGCCGCGCAAGCGGAAAGCGGCATGATGAGCATCAATGGCGACGGCGACCGTGACCCGACGCGAGTGGGATTTACGGTCGTCGATGTGATGGCCGCCAACGCGCTGACCTCGGGTGTGCTCGCAGCGCTGATCAGGCGGTCCGTCAGCGGGCGCGGCGGCATCGTCGATGTCTCTCTCGTCGATGTCGCTGTGTCCGCGATGTCCAGCGTATGGGCCGACTATCGGCTGACTGGCGTGGTGCCAGCGCGCTCAGGTAACGGCCAGACCAATGCGACGCCGGCAGCCGAAGTGATGCCCACCGCCGATGGCAACGTCGTGATTTCAGCCTATACGAAGGAACATTTTGCGCGTCTGTGCGCGGCGCTCGATCGGCCGGAGATCGCCGCCGATCCGCGGTTCTGCGAAAACGCCGCGCGCCTGAAGAATCGGGAGGCGATGCTCGTCGAATTGCGTCGCGCAACCAGCCGGCTTTCCACGGCTGATCTCTGTGAACGCCTCACCCGCATCGGTGTGGTTTTTGGCATGGTGCGAACCATGGACGAGATAAGTCCAGGACAAGCAGGCGTCTCAGCCGATCTGTTCGTCAAGGTCCACGCGGCGGGACGCGAGCCCATGTTGCTCCCGGGTTGCCCTGCGGCATTTCACGACTACCGCCGACATGAAGGGCGCCTGCCCGACATTGGCGAGCATACGGCGGAAGTCCTCGCTGAACTCTCACTTGGACGAACCGGGGCGTGCGCGGATTGAGGCGATGCGCGCGCCTTGCCGTGGCGAAACGGCCGTGTCAGTTGCTGAATACCCGAAGAAGCGAATTACGGAAATCAAATGAACGGTCCTGATCATCTGCTTGACTCGAATGCGCCGGTTGTGTCGTGGCGCGATGGCGCGTGCGCGCACCTGCGATTCAATCGTCCCAGAACCTTGAACGCCATCGATCTCATCAGCGGGGCGGGGCGGGCATTCATTCCCTGGATCGTCGAACAACCCTCATGCATCAGTAAAGGATCAAAATGAAGACGCGTATTACAGATCTGCTCGGCATCCGCTTTCCTGTCATTCAGGGCGGCATGCAGTGGGTGGGACGAGCAGAACTGGCGTCGGCCGTGTCCAACGCGGGCGGCCTCGGCAACCTGACGGCGCTGACCCAGCCGACACCCGACGCCCTGGCACGGGAAATCGAGCGCTGCCGAACGATGACCGACAAGCCTTTTGGCGTCAACTTGACCATTCTTCCGTCCGCGAATCCGCCTCCCTATGCGGAGTATCTCGACGTGGTCATCGACAGCGGCGTGAAGGTGATCGAGACGGCCGGCAACAGTCCCAGGGAGTTCATCGAGAAGCTGAAGCGCAACGGCGTGAAGATCGTTCACAAGTGCACCAGCATCAGACATGCGCTGTCCGCCGAACGCAATGGCGTCGACGCAGTCAGCATCGACGGCTTCGAGTGCGCGGGACACCCGGGCGAAGACGACGTGCCGGGTCTGGTGCTGATTCCTCTCGCGGCTAAGGCGTTGAAGATTCCGGTCATCGCGTCGGGCGGCATCGCCGACGGATACGGCATGGCGGCAGCGCTCTCCCTGGGTGCTGAAGGCGTGAACATGGGAACCCGCTTCTGCGCGACCGTCGAGGCGCCGCTGCACGAGCGCATCAAGCGGACGCTCGTGGGCGCGAGCGAGCGGGATACGCAACTCATATTCCGCTCGTTGCGCAATACGGCGCGCGTGCTCAAGAACGCCGTGTCGGAAGAGGTGGTTGCCACCGAGCGGCGCCCGGGCGGATGCGCGTTCGACGACATTCGCCACTTGGTGGCGGGTCGCCGCGGGCACGATGCGCTTCAAAGCGGCGAGGTCGATGCGGGACTGGTATGGGCGGGGCAGGTGGTTGGACTGATCGACGACATTCCGACTTGCGAGGCGCTGCTGTCCCGCATCGTGTCGGAGTGCCGCGAGCGGCTGGCGGCGGCTGTCTCGCTCGCCATGGCGCACTGAGTTTGTCCGCGGACTCCGTGCAAGGCACTCACTCAGGGAAACCATGGGGCTTGAATGAGGCCGGATTGTCAAGCCATTGACCTTCTTGCCGGACCCTTCGGCTCTAGCATGTTAACGATCCGAGAAGGCGTCGCGGGGACCGGCGCCCGCTTCATCGAGCGGGCCACGTCGTGTCCCAGCGGCCCGCTGGATCGTTTGGTATCCATGCGTCGAGAAGAGACCCGTAGAGGTCCGATTCGCGTCCCGTTTGCTACAACAAATCCATATTGCCTGTCAGGCCGGGGGCATTTCCCCCGACGCCGGATCGGAGCGATCCAAGGAGGAGACATGTTTCAGAAAACCAGTCGGTTGCACGCCTGGATCGTGGTCGTCATGTTGTTCCTGTTCATGGTGATCAATTTTGCGGACAAGGCCGTCATCGGGCTTGCCGCGGTGCCGATCATGCGCGATCTCGGGCTGTCGCCTCAGCAGTTCGGGATCGTCGGCGGGAGTTTCTTCCTGCTGTTCACGGTTTCCGGGCTCCTTTTCGGACTCGCGTCCACGCGCATCAAAACCCGGTGGCTGCTGGCGCTGCTGTCGATCGTATGGGCGATCGCACAGTTTCCCCTCGTTGGAACCGTGACCTATCCCGTGTTGATCGCTTGCCGCGTGTTGCTTGGAGCAGGCGAAGGCCCCGCATATGCGCTCGCCGCTCATGCAAGCTATAAATGGTTCGACAACACGAAACGCAACATCCCCACGGTCATCGTTCAGCAAGGCGCTAGCGTGGGCCTGCTGCTGGCAGGTCCGTGCCTCACGTTCCTGATCACCCGCTACGACTGGCATGCCGCTTTCCTCGCCCTAGGTGTCGTCGGGTGTCTCTGGACCGCTGTGTGGCTCGTCGTTGGCAAGGATGGCACCGTCGACGAGACGCGCTCTGTCGTCGAGCCGGAGCCGTCCCCGGCCGTAGTGAGTGGCCAGGCTGAAGGCATGCGTTTCATGATCAAACGGATCGCGACCGACAGGACGCTGGTCGGCAGCATCATCCTCACGTTCGCAGGATATGCGGTCGTCTCCGTCAACTTCACCTGGTTTCCTGCCTACCTGCATGCCGGACTGGGTTACCCGGCGAGCGACGCTGGCTGGCTGTTCTCGCTCATGGCGGGCGTGTCGATACCGTCGATGCTCGCGGTCGCCTGGATTTCCCGCGTGCTGAAAGACAAAGGCGCTTCGTCGCATCTGTCTCGCGGCGTCATGGCCAGTGCACCGGTCGCACTGGCGGGAGTCTTCATGTTGTGCTCGACAACGGACATCAGCCCGAGCGCGAAACTCGTGTGCTACACCATCGCGAGTGTACTGAGCCAGTGCGGCATGACCCTCTCGCCGCTGATGGTCGGTGAAGTGGTGGCGGCACGGCAACGAGGCGCGTGGCTGTCGGTCGTCACGGCACTCGGCACTTTTGCCGGTGTGCTCATCCCCCCGCTGATAGGCCACTTCGTCAGCGCGGCGCACGGCACCGCCGCGGGATTCGAGAACGGCTTCGTCCTGCTCGGGAGCATGTTGATTCCCGCTGGACTGCTCGGTATCTGGCTGATGAACCCGGAAAAATCGGCACGGCGATTGCAGCGGCAGCGCATGGCTCGCGAGACGGCCGACGGCCAGAGCGCGGTCGCGCATGAAGAGAGCCGGTCGAATATCGCGCAATCCCTGTAGCGGTTGATCGGCCTCGTGATTGGCAATTCGAGCCCTCGGCGTGTTCGCGATATCGAATGAATCGGCGTGCTGCCGAGGGAGGGACATATGACTGGAGAAGTAAAGCCCATGTTGCAGGAGTTTTCGGTATGACGCACGATCAGTTGCTGGTGGATGTAAAGGACGGCGTGGCCACGCTGACACTGAACCGTCCTGAGAGAAAAAATGCGCTGGATCTCCCGATGCGCGACGGACTCGATGACGCGATCCGGCGGATCCGCCGGGACCGCGACATCCGTGCGGTCATCTTGCGCGGTGAAGGGGACAACTTCTGCTCCGGTGGCGATGTGCGCGGCATGTCGCCGCGAAGCGCGGAGGAAGGGCGTAACCGCATCGACGATTTGCATCCGTTCGTGAGCGCCCTGGTAGATCTGGACCGGCCGGTGATCGCGGCCGTGGACGGCGTTGCGTATGGTGCAGGGTTCAGCCTTGCGCTGGCGGCCGACTTCGTGATCGCTACGCCGCGCGCGCGCTTCTGTATGCCGTTCATCAAGATCGGCCTCGTGCCGGATTGCGGTGCGTTCTATACGTTGCCGCGCGTCGTTGGCCTCTCCAGGGCGAAAGACCTGGTCTTTACCGCGCGTGAAATCGGCGCCGATGAAGCGCAACGCATGGGTGCCGTCTTCGAAATCCAGTCTCCCGAGAGGCTTTGCGCTCGTGCCGTGCAGATCGCGCAGAGTCTCGCCCGCGCGCCTTCGACCGCGTTCGGACTTTCCAAGCGGGCGTTGAACATGTCGCTCGGAAGCGACTTGCGGACGCTGCTGGAGATCGAATCGGTGGCGCAAGGTATCGCATGTTCGACGGAAGCTCATCGGGATGCCGTGCAACGCTTTATGGAGAAGCTTCCTGCGCACTTCCAGTGGGCCGCCGAGTAAGGGCTGACTTTGTGCGAGCGTCAGTAAAACGTGCGAACAGATTTTGATCAAGAGGACAGGCAGATGGATTTACGCCCCACCGCTGCGGAAGAAGCCTTCCGCGAAGAAGTCAGGGACTTTGTAGAAACGCATCTTCCGGCTGACATCCGCGACAAGATGCTGGGCCACCAGCGCATGGAGAAAGACGACTATGTGCGCTGGCATCGCATCCTGCACGCGCACGGGTGGGGCGCGCCGGGCTGGCCGAAGGAATTCGGCGGCACCGGCTGGAACGCGCTGCAACGGCTCATCTTCGATGTAGAAACCGGACGCGCGGGCGCACCGCAGTTGCTGCCGTTCGGTATCAGCATGATCGGACCGGTGCTGATCAAGTACGCCAGCCCCGAACTTCAGGCGCGCTTTCTGCCGCGGATTCCAGGAGTCGACGACTTCTGGTGCCAGGGCTACTCGGAGCCCGGCTCCGGCTCCGATCTGGCTTCGCTCAGGACGCGCGCGCTCAGGAAGGGCGACCGCTATATCGTGAGCGGCCAGAAGACCTGGACCACCATGGCGCACTTCGCCGACTGGATCTTCTGCCTCGTGCGCACCGATACGGAAGCGCGGCCGCAGGAAGGCATTTCGCTGCTGCTGATCGACATCAAGTCGCCCGGCGTCAGCGTGCGTCCGATCGTGACACTCGACGGCGGCCACGATGTCAACGAGACGTGGTTCGAAGACGTCGAGGTGCCGGTAGCCAATCTGGTGGGCGAGGAAAATCGCGGCTGGACCTACGCGAAGTATCTGCTTGGGCACGAGCGCACGGGCATTGCCGGAATCGGCCACTGCTATCGCGAACTGCGCTTGCTGAAGCACTACGCCGCGCAGTCTCCCGATGGCGCGGGCGGCACGATGTTCGACGACGTGCGCATGCGCGACAAGATCGCGCGCGTCGAAATGGATCTGATGGCGCTGGAGATGCTGCTGCTGCGCGTGGCGACGGCCGATGCGGGAAAAGGGCCGGGTCCGGAGGCATCGATCGTGAAGATTCGCGGCTCGGAACTCCAGCAGGATCTCGCGATGCTGCAACTGGAGGTCGCCGGGCCGCATGGCTGGCCTTACTCGCCGCAATGGCTCGAGGCGGGCGCCGGGCAGCCCGTCAACGGGCCGGCATGGGCCGCACCGGCTGTCGCGACGTATTTCGACATGCGCAAGACATCGATCTACGGCGGAGCCACCGAAGTGCAGAAAAACATCATCTCGAAGATGATCCTCGGGTTCTAGGAAACAACCATGGACTTCAATTACAGCGAAGAGCAGCAGATGCTCGCGGACAGTCTGCGCCGCTTCGTCGACACCGAATACACGTTTGAAAAGCGGCGCAGGCGCGCCCGCGAAGGTGCGAGCTTCGACCCGGAAATCTGGACGATGCTGGCGGACATGGGCGTGATCGGCCTCACCGTGCCGGATGGGTACGGCGGCTTCGGCGAAGGCCCGGCGAGCCGGCTCGTCGTGCAGCGCGAACTGGGCCGTGCGCTGGTGCTGGAGCCGGTCATTCCGAGCGGCGTCATGGCGGCCGAAATGCTGAATGCGTTCGGCAGTCCGGCGCAGAAGGACGCCTGGCTTCTGGCCATTGCAAGCGGCAAACGCATCATGACCGCCGCCTGGCTCGAACCGGGCACGCGTTACCGGCCGGAAGCCACGCGCGCGACCGCACAGCGGAGCAAGGACGGCTACGTGCTGAACGGTGTCAAGTCGCTCGTCTGGCACGGCGAAGCAGCCGATGCGATGCTGGTCACAGCGAAACTCGACGGCGGTAACGATATCGGGCTCTTCATCGTGCCGCGTCACGCGCCCGGCCTCACCGTCACCGGCTACCCGACCATGGATGGCCTGCGTGCGGCCGATCTGAAGCTGGAAGGCGTCGTGGTCCGTGAAGATGCCATCGTGGGCGGGCCGAGCGATGGACTGAAGGCGCTCGCGCATGGGCTCGATCACGGCATGGCTGCCCTGTGTGCGGAGGCGGCAGGCGCTATGGAGCGGGTGATCGAGATCACGGCGGAGTATCTTCGCACCCGTCGCCAGTTCGGCCAGCCGTTGGGCGCATTTCAGGCGTTGCAGCATCGCATGGCCGACATGCTCGTGCAGAAGGAGTTGGCGCTGTCGATGGCCTATGTTGCAGCCCAGGCGCTCGACGAATGCGACCCGGCCCGGCGCCGTCGCATGCTGTCAGCCGCCAAGGTCACGGTTGCGAAAGCGGGGCGCTTTGTCGGCCAGCAGGCCGTGCAACTGCATGGCGGCATGGGCATGACCGACGAACTGGAAGTCGGCGACTATCTCAAGCGTCTCACTATGTTCGATCCGCTATTCGGGGACAGCGACTACCATGTCGCGCGTTACGGTGAGGCCATGCAAGGCTGAACAGGGTGGCCGCGGCACATCGCTGGCCGGGCGTCGTAGGGGGCGCTCCGGTGATGTCTGGCCTCCGGCTCGTATATGGAAGCCAACGATTTTGTTGAGGCACAATCTGAGCCGCACCAACAAGCTTTACAAGACGCTGATCCGCACTTGACGCATGCGTGTATCGACCCGCGCGCGAACGAGAGCCACCGAACCATTCGCGGTGCGCGTGTAGGGTCGTTTGGTATTTTATTCAGTCACTATCCCTCGTGTGGGCAACGGCAATGGTGTTGCGCATCTCATAAATGAAACTTACGAATTCGGTTCTGAAAACCGATGCGTACCCCGTATTTGGAAAAACATCGATAAATCAAGGGTAGGCCGAAGTGGATCTATCCTGGCTCGTTCTTTGCTTACTGCTATGGCCGAATTCGTGCGCATATGTCGGAGCGTTCAAGGTTTGCCGACGGGCCTGCGTAGAGAGAACGTGCAAGCGATCAATTTCTATGGGAGACGAAAAAAGTGAATTCCGGAGCAAACGGGAAACAGCCGCTAAACGCCGATTCTGATGTGAACGGGCATGTTACGAGACGGCCGCCTGGACGACGGCGACCGATGCAAGGTCGCGACTCAGCCGGTATCGCACGGGGCGTGGGTGACTACAAACAGCAACTACGACTGGATGGATTCGCATGCGCCGTTTGTCAGTCTTGATTAAATAAATGCGATTTCGACTGGCTGCCACTGGATCGCTCCGGCCCGGTGAGCAACACTGATCGAACATTTGAACGACCGCGCCATTCGCGCATTTCCGCGTGACGGGAATGCACATGCCGATGGCGCCTTCCCGCAAACGCGATCCTTTCTGCGCGTCTAGAGTTCCGTGAAACCTCGACGCGCTTCCTTACTTCGGCCACGCCTGAAGATCAAGCGCGAACTGACGTCCAACTGCGAAGCCCTGGTTTGCCACTGCGTCGCGACAAGTACGAGTCCCTGCATACCATGAACCACGCTCCGATCAGATCCCTGCTGATTGCCAACCGCTCCGAGATCGCGATCCGTGTGATGCGCGCGGCCGCCGAGATGGACATCCGCACGGTGGCCATCTATTCAAAGGAAGACCGTCTTGCGCTTCATCGCTTCAAGGCCGATGAGAGCTATCTCGTCGGTGAGGGCAAGAAGCCGCTCGCCGCCTACCTCGACATCGACGACGTCCTGCGCATCGCGAGACAGGCGAACGTCGACGCGATCCATCCCGGCTACGGTTTCCTCTCGGAGAATCCCGATTTCGCGCAGGCGGTTATCGACGCGGGCATACGTTGGGTCGGCCCGTCGCCGGAGGTCATGCGCATGCTCGGCAACAAGGTGGCGGCGCGCAACGCGGCGATCGCGGCCGGTGTGCCAGTGATGCCTGCCACGGACCCGCTGCCGCGCGAGCTGGGCGAGTGCAAGCGTCTTGCAGCCGGAATTGGCTATCCGCTGATGCTCAAGGCGAGCTGGGGCGGCGGTGGGCGCGGCATGCGGGTGCTGGAAAGCGAGCAGGATCTCGAGACTGCGCTTGCCGCAGCCCGGCGTGAAGCGCTTGCGGCGTTTGGCAACGACGAAGTCTATGTGGAGAAACTGGTGCGTAACGCGCGCCATGTCGAAGTGCAGGTGCTTGGCGACACGCACGGAAATCTCGTGCATCTCTACGAACGCGACTGCACGGTGCAACGGCGCAACCAGAAGGTCGTGGAGCGTGCCCCCGCGCCGTATCTCGATCATGCAGGTCGCGCCGGGCTCTGCGAATCCGCGCTGCGGCTGATGCGGGCGGTCGGCTACACGCATGCCGGCACGGTCGAGTTCCTGATGGATGCCGAGACGGGCAAGTTCTTCTTCATCGAGGTCAACCCGCGCATCCAGGTGGAACACACGGTCACCGAGGTGATCACCGGGGTCGACATCGTCAAGGCGCAGATCCGCGTTACCGAAGGCGGCACGATCGGGCTCATCGAAGACAAGCTGGATCAGGACGGCTCCGTCAGCATTCGCGCCGCCGGCGTGCCGGCGCAGGCGGAGATTCCACTGAACGGGCATGCGCTTCAATGCCGGATCACGACCGAGGACCCCGACAATGGCTTCCTGCCCGACTACGGGCGGCTGACCGCGTACCGCAGCGCGGCAGGCTTCGGGGTGCGGCTCGACGCGGGGACCGCCTACGGCGGCGCGGTGATCACACCGTACTACGATTCGCTGCTGGTCAAGGTGACGACGTGGGCGCCGACGGCGGCCGAATCGATCCGGCGGATGGACCGTGCGCTGCGCGAATTCCGCATTCGCGGTGTCGCGTCGAACCTGCAGTTCCTCGAGAATGTCATCAATCATCCCGCCTTCGGGCGAGGCGATGTCACGACCCGCTTCATCGACCTGACACCCGAGTTGCTCGCCTTCACGAAACGGCGTGACCGGGCGACCAAGCTGCTGCGCTACCTGGGCGAAGTGTGTGTCAACGGAAATCCGGAATTGACAGGCCGCGCGCTGCCGGCGTTGCCGCTGCCGAGGCGCGTGCTGCCCACGGTGGACACATCCGGGGCGTTGCCAATGGGGACACGAGACCGCCTGCACGAACTGGGCGCCGAAAAATTCGCGCGCTGGATGCTGGACCAGAAGCAGGTACTGCTGACCGACACGACGATGCGCGATGCGCACCAGTCCCTGTTCGCGACGCGCATGCGTACGGCCGACATGCTGCCGATCGCGCCGTTCTATGCCCGCGAGCTCCCGCAGCTCTTTTCGATGGAATGCTGGGGCGGCGCGACCTTCGACGTGGCGCTGCGCTTTCTCAAGGAAGACCCGTGGGAACGCCTTGTGCAATTGCGTGAACGGGTGCCCAACATCCTTTTCCAGATGCTCCTGCGCGGCTCGAATGCAGTGGGCTATACGAACTACGCCGACAATGTCGTGAGCTTCTTTGTGCGCCAGGCGGCGAGTGCCGGCGTCGATCTGTTCCGCGTGTTCGATTCCCTGAACTGGGTGCGCAACATGCGCGTGGCGATCGACGCCGTGGGCGAAAGCGGGGCGCTGTGTGAAGGCGCGATTTGCTACACGGGTGATCTGTTCGACGCTTCCCGCCCGAAGTACGACCTGAAGTATTACGTCGGAATCGCACGTGAACTCCAGCGCGCCGGCGTGCACATTCTGGGCATCAAGGACATGGCGGGCATCTGCCGTCCACAGGCTGCCGCAGCGCTCGTAAAGGCGCTCAAGGAAGAGACCGGCTTGCCCGTTCACTTCCATACGCACGACACCAGCGGCATTTCAGCCGCTTCAGCACTCGCCGCAATCGACGCCGGCTGCGATGCCGTTGACGGCGCGCTCGATGCGATGAGCGGCCTGACTTCGCAGCCGAACCTGTCGAGTATCGCCGCTGCGCTGGCGGGCAGCGAGCGCGATCCCGGGCTCAATCTAGAGCGGCTGCACGAAGCGTCGATGTACTGGGAAGGCGTGCGTCGCTACTATGCACCGTTCGAATCGGAGATCAGGGCCGGCACGGCCGACGTCTACCGTCACGAAATGCCTGGCGGCCAGTACACGAACCTTCGCGAGCAGGCACGCGCGCTCGGGATCGAACGCCGCTGGACGGAGGTGTCGCGCGCGTACGCGGACGTCAACCGGATGTTCGGCGACATCGTCAAGGTGACGCCCACCTCGAAGGTGGTCGGCGACATGGCATTGATGATGGTGGCCAACGATCTGAGCGCAGCCGACGTGTGCGATCCGGCGAAGGAAATCGCTTTTCCCGAATCGGTCGTGTCGCTCTTCAAGGGGGAGCTTGGCTTCCCACCCGATGGCTTTCCGGAAGCACTGTCGCGCAAGGTGTTGCGGGGCGACCCGCCCGCGCCATACCGGCCCGGTGACCAGCTTGCGGCAGTCGACCTGGACGCGGCGCGCGCGCAGGGTGAGGCGGCCTGCGAGCATCCGCTCGATGACCGGCAGCTCGCTTCGTACCTGATGTATCCGAAGCAGACGGCCGACTACCATGCGCACCTGCGCGCCTACAGCGACACCTCGGTGTTGCCCACGCCTGCTTTCCTGTATGGCCTGCAACCGCAGGAAGAAGTCGCCGTCGATATCGACGCGGGCAAGACACTGCTCGTGTCGCTGCAGGGACAGCACGCCGATGGCGAGGAGGGCATGGTAAAGGTCCAGTTTGAACTGAACGGACAGTCGCGCACCGCCGTCATCGAGCAGCGCAGCACCGTGCTGGCGGGGCCGGCGCGTAAAAGCCGGCCGGTTGCCGATCAAGAAAATCCACTGCATATCGCCGCGCCGATGCCGGGCTCGATCGTGACGGTCCCGGTTCAACCCGGACAGCGCGTATCGGCAGGCAGCACGCTGGTCGCACTGGAAGCGATGAAGATGGAGACGCATATCGCGGCCGAACGTGACTGCGAGATCGCCGCGGTGCATGTACAGCCGGGTGACCGCGTAGCTTCGAAAGACCTGCTCATCGAATTGAAAGCGGCGACTGATTGAGACCGGGCAGCGCCCGGCCGGGCGTCAAGGCGAAATGAAAAGAGGGCGGCAGCCTGGAACGGGGCCGCTCTTTGGCCTGTTGACGCGCAACCTGGTTCGTGAGCGCTGTCAAAGAGTTTGCCTGGAAAAGAGTGGCGGCCGCGCAAGAGCAGTTGAACAAGCGCATGAAGCGCGCTTCGCGAGCCAGGCGCTCAGACTACGCGCGGCTTCATGAGGTACGGAAAGCTGGAAAACGCGTCGACATACGGCACGACGAACACCGTCATGAAGAGCGCCAGCGCGCTGCCAGCGAGCGTGCCCGCCAGCCGCAGCAGCCCGCGCTGCGTCGATGCACCGAGACTCGGCAGCGCGACCGATCACGCATGTAACTCATGCGGCAACCAATGCGGTGTAGCGTACAGATGGCTGCGTATCCTTCGATACACTCGCCGGAGCAGGTATCGTGAGATATCCGACGGTCACATCCCGAGCGTGAACGAGGTCACACTTCGCGCTCCCTCGCCGGCTTGCGAAAACGACGCTTCCATCATCGTCCGCTTCGCCAGCTTCTACCCTCGTCCACGCATGAAGCGTACCGGCATGCGCTTCGCGCCTGATTACGCGGCATTTCCCCGGGAGGACAAGTGAGCATCGTGAGTTTTGTTCTGATCGTGAGCGGCGTCCTCCTGAATGCGATGGCGCAGCTCTGGTTGAAAGCCGGCACCAATGCGCTCGGTACCCTCAGCTTCAGCCGCGAAGCAGCGCTCTCAACTGTGTTCAGAGTGGGATTCGAGCCTCATATCATGGCTGGGCTGGCGTGTTACGTGGCGAGCGTCGCTATCTGGATCATCGCCTTGTCAAAAGTCCCGGTCAGTGTGGCGTACCCGATGCTATCGATCGGATACGTGGTCAACGCGATAGCCGCCTGGTACTTGTTTGGCGAATATCTTTCGGCGCAAAAACTGATCGGCATCGCCGTCATCATCATCGGGGTCTTGCTCGTCGCGAAATCTTAAGTCTCGAACACGGAGTCACACCATGCGAGTACTGATAACCGGCGCGTCAGGCTTTCTCGGGACCGAATGCGTCAAGCATTTCACCGCCCGCGCTCATGAAGTGACGACGACTGACAAGACCGGACCGGTCAATCTGACAGGCGATCTTTCCGATCCGGTCTTCACCGCTTCGCTGCCGGACGTCGACGTAGTGGTCAACTGCGCCGCCGTTCAATACGTCACTAAGGACATCCCTCTTCTGTTTAGAAAGTCGTTTTTCGAACGCAACAACGTGCTGGCCGCAAACAACCTTTGCGAGCGCTACCGGGTCCAGGCGCCGCATTTCATTCACGTCGGCACCAGCATGATGTACCGGCAGACCGGACAGGACCAGTACGATGTGCGCAGCACCCTGTGCGGAGAAGGCGTGTACAGCCGTTCGAAGATGGCGGCCCAGGCGTTCATCGACACGGTTCCGGGTGCGGCGACGATCATTCCCTGCATCATCGGCGGGGAAGGCAGAGAGGGCCTTTTCCGAGGCTTCGTCAACATGATGACGAAGTTCGGCTTCGTCGCGTTTCCCGGTCGCGGCGATCACAAAATCCACATGGTTCACGTCCTCGATGTCGCGAGCCTCATCTATCGCGTTGCTGAAACTCGTGCCAGCGGATTTTTCAACGCCGCGGCTCCGGAACCGCTTTCGATCCGACAATGGATCGACGAAATCGCAGATGAACTCGGCGTGCAGCATGTGCGAAAGGTGTCAATTCCGCTGCTTCCGGTAAAGGGGCTGTCGTGGCTGTCGTGCTACCGCTTACTCGCGCGGGAGCAGTTGCTCATGCTCCAGTTGCAGCACGTCCTTTCGATTGACGAATCCCTGAAGATTGGCTGGCGTCCGCAGTTTTCGAATGCGAGGATCGCCCGGGATATCGCCTTGCACATCAATCGAACCAGGTCGGCACGACCGGGACTTTCCCGCTCGGAGTAACAGCGAGCAACGGCGCACATGGGCCTCGTGGCCGCCGCATCGCATCGTCGGGATGCTCAACTTGCAGCAAGCACAGTCAAGACGCACAGTGCGATGATGGACAGACTTGCCCGGTTCTTGATGGCAAAGACAATCGGGTCGTCGTGCATCTGCCCGCGAAACGCGAACATCCACACGCGGCTGATCCAATACAAGAGAAGACCGAAGAGTATCCACAGCGTTTGTGGATGACGATACAGTATCCTGACGTCGGAGGAATTCATGTAAAGCGCAAGCACGAGTACCGCGACATAACCCGCCGCCGTGCCGAACGAGCGAACGATGCTCATGTCCTCGGTGAGATAGCCCCGGCCGGCTGCCGAGCCCTTGCCATTGCCGTCGCGCTGCATTGCATCGAGTTCCGTGTATCGCTTCACCATCGCAAGACTGAGAAAGATCATCACCGAGAACATGATCAACCAGTCGGAAAGCACGATCCCGCCGGCCGCTCCGCCGGCGACGATACGTACCGTATAGAGCGCCGCCAGCGCAAACACGTCGATCAGCATAATGCGCTTGAGGCGGAATGAATAGGCGAGTGTCGCGATAACATAGAATGCCAGCACGAGCTGAAACGCCGGAGACAGCATGAGCGCAAGGCTCGCCGATGCCATCAGCAGTATGAACATCAGACCGATGCCGAAGAGGAGCGACAACTGACCCGACGCGAACGGACGATTGCGCTTGCGGGCATGACGCCGGTCGGCATCGAGATCGAGCATGTCGTTCAGCAGATAGACCGATGATGCGCAAAAGCAGAACGAAAGAAATGCAATGCCCTCTGCGACCAGAGTATGGACATTGGTGAAACGATGGGATGCGAGCAATGGCACGAAGATCAGCAGGTTCTTCACCCATTGATAAACGCGCATTTCCTTGAGCACGAGCCGGAAAAACGTGCGCTCGTTCTCAAAGAGGATGGTCTTTTCATTCACTCTATGAGCTGCCGCCTCCATGGTCTTGCTTCCCACGACGATCGCCTGGCGTGCCTGCTTCCATACGGGCACATCGGCACGAGCATTGCCGCAGTAGTCGAAGCCGTGGACGCCGAACTCCGCAGACAAGGCTCCTGCCTTGGTCGGGCCGGAGAAATTGCGCGACTCGTTGCTCGCCATGACGCCTTTGAAAAAGCCGAAATGCAAGGCGATTTCTTGGGCGAATCGTTGATCGCCTGCGGTGCATAGATAGAGATCGCGGCCGCTCGAGTGTTCTCGTTTCAGAAAATCGACGAAGCGCTCGTTATAGGGCAGCAACGATACATCGATGGCGACGCGCGCTGCGATCTGAGCCTTAAGGTATCCCTTGCCACGCAGTAGCCACGCGATGCAGTAGAACGCATAGAGCGGATTTTGCTTGATCAATACGAAAAACGACTCGATCAGCAAATCGGTACGAGCCAGCGTGCCGTCCAGATCAACGCAAAGAGGAACACTTGCAGGCGTCATGGGTAGCCTTGAGCAGTTATCGTCAATTTAAACCTAAGCCTGGGGACCGTGGGGCACTTCCCCTACCGGCTTCGGACGCCTTACGCCGGTGGCGCCGCGTCCGCGTCGACACACTCGGACCGCGGACCACAGCGACCTCGCCTTTCCTGTCAAGTTTCAGCCAATCCGACCAGGCGCCAGATCGTTGCGCCACGCGGCAACTGGCCGTGCATATCGCGCGAGGCAGAGTGCATAGACGATCAGGCTGGCGACTACATAGGTGATGTGGCGTGGCCCGGCGAACATCGTCAGAACCACCAGCGAAATCAGCACAAGTTCGACGCGGGGCGGGAACATCGAAAGGCGCACGCCTGGACGTTCGAACGCTGTCCCGAGCAAGATTGTCAAAGGAATCAGCGCAGCTACGAGATGCACCGGCTCAAGCACCGGCGAGGCGACGAGCATCGTCATGACGGCCAACGCGAAGTCGATGCGTCGGTCTGTATGCCGACGAAAAACGAGCGCGATCGCTAGCAGACAAACGACCACGGCGGTCACGAACCAGATCGCGTGTAGCGTCGATTCGGAGACCGTTTTGCCCGCCATTCTGGCGAGCGCGTTGACTGCGCCGCGCAGCGAGTTGTTGTCCGGCGCGCTGTCAAGTCCGAGGTTGGAAGCAGCAAGGCGCGGCATATCTGCGACGACGTAATGCCAGATGGCATAGAAGCCCAGTTTCCACGCGGTAAGAATCGTGATTACCAACGATGTTGCAGCAGTCGCCACGGCCGTGCGCCATTCACGGCGCATGAGTAGCAGGCCGCCAATGACAATCGGCGTGACCTTCAGCACGATCGCCGTGCCTAGAAAGATTCCCGCGATATATCGATTGCCCCGATCTAAAAAAAACAGAGCGCCGACAACAAGGAAGAACAAAAGTTGGTTCGACTGCCCCAGTAAAATATCAATCATCAACGGATAGGTCGCAAGCGCGATTGCGACAAGCAATAGGCGCACACCGCTGTCTTTGCCTCGATAGGCGACCTTGACCAGCAATGCCAGGCCGATGGCGAACAGCAGCACGGAGCAGGACACCCAAACGAGTTTCGCCACAAGCGGCGGCAAATGGCCAAAGGGCGAGAAAAGCAGCGCAAACTGCGGCGGATATGTATAGAAAATGCTTGTACCACCTTTCGTAACCCCTATCGCCTGCAAGAACGCGAGCAGCGAGGGCTGATCGTAAAGTAGTGACGCGTCGCCGGGACGATGCAGCACTGTCGTGAACGCGTACAGATAGAAGTTGAAATCTTCAAAGGCATTCGCGGGCGTCGCCCGAATCTCGCCGTACAGCCGCGCGAGGCGCACGGAAAGTGCGCACAGTGCCAGCACCATTAGCGCGCTCCCAGCGACAATGGGTGACAGAGTCCATCTGCTGCGAATCGTTCGCGTCGAAGACATAGGAGCCCCTCGTTTCGAAGTGAGCCAATGACCGGTGGCGCCCGGTGCGTCCATGCGCCGCGCCCGCATAAATTCAAATGGTGCCCGGCCAGGTCTTTACAGGAGCACGACGCTTACGAGCTCGGATTGTGCCGACTGAGGGTGCGCATCGCCGCTTTGCCCAAGATGGCGGCGAAAGGCATGATTTCGATGATGATCGCGACGCCGAACTTTAATGGATAAGCGACGCGCAGATCCAACGCGTCGGAGCGAGGAGGCCGTAAAGCGCGAATCCCGAGCCAAGAGCGCCAATGTGAGCGCGCCTGTAAAGCACGAGGAAAGACTCGACCAGCGAGTCGGTCGCGAGAGTGTTCGAGATCAACGCAAAGTGAAACGCTCGCATCAGCCATGCTCGCCTCAAAGGTCGATCCGCAGCACGGAAGCATCGCGGGGCGTCGTCGGTGGGGCAAACGATCGAAGAGTCGTGATCTGTATCTGTTCGTTACCCAACATGCTACGTGGCACTGTCCGTAGCAGTGATACTGCATGTAAGGGCTACGAGCAAACTGTGTGGCAGCGCACACAAGGTGGTTTGTTAATTAATATGAAGTGAAAAATGCGATGTGAAAATAACGCACTCGTTTTTTTTATTGAAATATGAGGAAACAATGACCGAATAGCTAGCGACGCAACCGCGCTTTGCGCCAGTTGAACACAGGTGGCCGCGCAAATTCGGACAGGCGGATAAGTGGAACGCTCGGGGCCTGAGCCGGCGATAATGCCGACAAAGGAACCAGGAAGATGACGAAGAGAACCCGGCGGACGCACTCAGACGCGTTCAAAGCGAAAGTGGCGATGGCGGCAAACAGGTCGATGCTGTCGCGCGGAAGTCGTGACCCGTAATCGGTTCCGGGTGATCAGGCAGCAGGTATTTCATCGCCTTGTTAAACGTCGCGCGACTCATGTGACCGGTCTT
>NZ_FCON02000131.1 GCF_001544535.1 Caballeronia choica
GCTCGACACAACCGACGTTTATCGCTGTTCCACCAACCACACAAGGTGCAGTATGAAGCGTACGCCTTGTCCTGCGGATGATAGGGGCGCGCCGGCAGAATCGAGGTGCCGTAGTGACGCGCGAAATCGAGTACCGTGTCGTTGCTGCGCGGTTCGTATCGGTTAGCGTCCGAGATCAGCGCACGTGGGTTGTCGGGCACGATGAGCTGGGTCACACCCCCGTAAAAGCTGAGCGCGCGCGCTGTTGACTCGAGCCAATCAGCCATCGTCTCGCGCGGCGTGGCATAGGCAAAGGTATAGCTGGAAGCACCCATTGCGGCGACGAAGATGTGGGCCCGACTGCCGTCAGTCAATGCGATCGTGGGGCCAGCGTAGTCGATGAACAGCTTCTCGCCGGCGCGGTGGATCTGCCGCATAGAGCGCTTGAGCTGCTTGGCGAAGCGCCGATAGTTGTCGCAGAACTGGGAATAGCCGTAGGTTTGGCGGTCTGCGTTGTCGGCACGGTATTCCTCCCGCAGCAGCATCAGCGTCATGCCCTTGCGGCGCAGCTCCTGGTGCAGACGACCATAGTCTGGTTGAACATGATTACGTGGCTTCTGAGGCGCGACCAGCAGTCGCCGCTCGAGCGTAACCTCGTCAGCATCTTGCACCTCTGGCCAGTCGAGGCCCGCCGCCGCAGCGAGTCCCACGTACTTGGTGACAACTCCTTTGGAGATACCCAGCGCTCCGGCAATCTGCTCGTGCGAAAGTTTGGCGTCCAGTTTCAAACGCAATACATCTTTTATCTTACGCATATTGATCCTTGGTGCGGGCACGCTGTCTCCAGACGAAAAGCTGGAAGCGTACCCACTCAGTTGCTCATATGCGTAACACCATTCCTGCGCCGTATAACGCCGTTCCGGCATCGTGACCGATGATTCCGGTATCGTGACCGGTGATTCCGGAGCTGCTCCGAAATCGGTCACGTTCGCCCGGAATAGGCGGTCACGATGAACCGGAATGGCCGGTCACGTTCGTCCGGGATCGTCGGTCACGATGCCCCGGAATACCCATTTCTGACTGACGGCATCGAACGACCTCCCCGAACCTCTCTCGTCTAGTCCTTCTGTCGCGGCTTCACGCTACGATGCGATATTTCGACCTGATGGCCTCCTATCGGCCGTCCAGGTTGTTTACGACGAGAAAACTCCATGCGAACGTTTATCGCAGCGCTGCTCAGCGTGGCGGCATTGCTGCCGGCGCTCGTGCACGCCACTACCACACTTCCTGACCCGACCAACGCGACGGCATCTGTCCCTGCGGTCAGCGTGCCGTCGGTGTTTGCGGACCATCAGCCGTATCGTGACCAGAAAACGCCCACATGGCAGGAGCTGAATCGGGCAGTGACGACCGCGCCCGGAAAGCCGGGGATGAGCCACGGTCAAATGCCGTCAGGCGGCAGCGGTGCCAAAAATAACGAGCACCGCTCCCATCACGAGGTGCCGGCGAAATGATGAGGCACATCTTTTTGGGCCGCCGCGTCATTGCTTTCGCTACTGCGGTTGCGTTCTTGGCCGGATGTACGACATTTTCAAAGGATGGCGGCTTCAATACCGTTTCGACGACCGCTTCCGAGCGTCTGGGGAAAGACGCCGTACTGGTGAAGACCGACGAAGACCGGGACGCTGTCGCAAAGCGAACGCAGGAACTGCTTTCCAGGCCACTGAGCATGGATGACGCAGACCAGATTGCGCTGCTGAACATCCGGAGCGTGCAGGCCTCATACGGCGAGCTCGGCATTTCCGAGGCGGACCTCGTTCAGGCGGGACGGCTGCCAAATCCCGGCTTCAGTTTCAGCCGCACGCATGGAGGAAACGACCTCAGCATCAATCGCACGTTCACGCTCGGGTTGTTAAGCGTTCTGACGCTGCCACTGGCCACGCACATCGAGAGTCGCCGCTTCGAGCAAACCAGACTACTGGCGGCAGACGCGATGCTCAAGGTGGCTGCCGATACCCGAAGAGCCTATATCAACGCGGTCGCAAAAGCGACAGTCTGCCGCGCATGCCGGGCAGGTGAAGGATTCCGCCGAAGCCGGCGCCGAACTCGCGCTGCGGATGCAGCAAGCGGGCAATTTCAGGAAGCCCGACTACGCGCGTGAGCAGGCTTTCTACGCTGATTCGGTCGCTCAACTCGCAAAGACGCGCCAGCAGTCCTTCGCTGCCCAAGAGAAGCTTACTCGCACGATGGGCCTATGGGGGGGCGGAAACGCAGTACAGGCTGCCCGACCGTCTTCCGGACATCCCCAAGGACCGGCCCGAGTTGCACGACCTTGAAACCTTCCCGATGCAGAACCGGCTGGACATCCAGGCGGCGAGAGTGCAGACGCAAAGCGTCGGGTCCTCGTTGGGTCTTAGCAAAGCGACGCGGTTCATCAACGCGCTGGACCTCGAGTATCAGAACAATTTTACGATGTCCGATGGCCACGAACAGGGCTACGAAATCAGCGTCGAGATTCCCATTTTCAACTGGGGCGGCTCGAACGTGGCGCGCGCGAAAGCGATTTATATGCAGTCGGTCAATCGCGTCGCCGAGACCGCGATTAACACGCGGTCCGAAGTTCGCGAATCGTATTTGGCCTATGTGACCGACTACGACATAGCCGAGCACTACCGCGACGAAGTCGTCCCGCTCCGCAAAGCGATTTCTGACGAACTGCTGCTTCGCTACAACGGCATGCTCGCCAGCGTGTTCGAGCCATCGAAACATCAAGTCCAGAACGAACGCGATAGTCGGCTTCAAGCGGTTCAAAAGTGCTGCGGCCACGATTTCAGGAATTGAATTGAGCATCGTATTCGCAATGGATAGTTCGATCTCGCGAAGCTCGGCCTCAAGGATACCGCCGCGCTCGCCGTATGGAATGGCGCCCTGTCCAATCGATAAGGCATCCTACCAATATGGATTTTCTAAACCGACTTACCTATTTTCACCAGAACCCTGATCGACTGCTCGCCACAGCAGATAAGGCTCGCCGCGCAATGTCACAAACACTTCGTCCAGATGCCATGTGGTGCCGGGCTTGCGGCGAGCAGCCTTAACGCGATGGGCAAAGCCCGCGCCAAACTTGTCGCACCAGCGCCGAATCGTTTCGTAACTGATGACAACCCCGCGCTCGAACAGTAACTCTTTGATATCGCGAAGGCTCAGTTGGAAGCGAAAATACCAGCGCACGGCGCAGCTAATAACAGCAGCCGGAAAGCGGTGACCATGATAGAGCGTTTTCGATTTCTTCATCGCGTCACCTTACGCGACGTCCACCACAACGTGACAGCGCCGTTTCTACAGGTCTGGGGCGTCTCCGGTCTGCGCTTCGACCGTCCCGGCCGGGACCAGCAGGACCCGGCAGCGTGCGATGCGCAGAAACTGTTGTGCCACGCTGCCGAGCACGAGACGCCGCCATCCGCGCCGTCCATGTGTGCCCAATACTACGAGATCCGCGCCGTATTCCTGCGCGCTTTTGAGAATGCGGTGCGCGACATCTTCGCCGGTCAGCGCGACTTCGACGATGCGGGGCGCGCCCGACACGCCGGCCTGATCTAGACGCGCGGCCGCTTCGGCAGCGATCGCGGCGCCCTCCTTCTTGAACGCGTCGCGGATATCGGCATGGAACGCAGCACTCGCGTCACTGACGACTGGGGGCGTATCGATCACGAAAAGCGGCTGCACTTCTGATCCGTTTGCGCGGGCGATATTCAGCGCCTCATCGAACGCATGGCTCGCAATCGCGCTGCCGTCGATGGGTACAAGGATGCGACTATACATGGATGACCTCGTTGGTCCAGAGACAAAGCGCGTTCAGTGCGACATCAAAACGGGCACCGTCATCGAAGCAAGATGGTGCGGATCGTTCCGCCCAGCACGAACTCCTGCAAGCGCGCGCGGCCGTAGCCACCTATGACGATCGGATCCGCGCTCATGTCCGCCGCGTTTGACAGCAGTTGCTCGCCCGGCGAAAGCCCAGACCACTCTTCCATCGCGCAGACCTCGACCTTCACGCCGTGACGCAAGATGCTTGTGGCGATCTCTGCACCGGGAATGCGTGTGTCCGGCGTGTCCCTGCTCGGAGCGGCAGCGCATCGTTCACGGCGCGGGTGGCTTCGCGACTGCGATCCCAGGCGACCATTACGCGCTCGCCCACCGTCGCAGAGAAGCCCGCGTAAGGCACGATAACGCGGGCCTGCCAGCGGACATCACGAGCGTCTCGGGGAAGTGGTTGCCGATGTACGACTCGGGGTCATTCGGAAATCCGTCCGTCAAAGCGGGTCAACCTCACTTCAAACGGTCTCGTGCTCGTTTGAGCACGAGCCAAGGGAGGATGCCCGTTACCCGCCAGTACACCTTTCCGCTACGACCTTTTCCGTTGCTCTACCGGCCGATGTCCACGAGCCAGCTCTTCGAGCCCGTGCAGTCCAACGGGCGGGTGCGCCTGCCACGGTAACAATATAGCCCTCTTCGTATCCTCCTTCATCACGCGTTCGATAAATGGCACCTCGTAGCGCCCTCGTTCGGCGAGTGCGTGGTCGTGAGTGCCGCTTGCGAGCAGACTCTGGTCAATGACCCAGGCATACGGTTCAATCTGGGCCCGGCGCAGGTCGGCTTGCAGTCGTTCCGCTTCATGAACAGGGGTCGCTTCTGCGAGCGTCACAATAAGCACGTGCGTAAACTGCGGGTCCCTCAGACGCGGCAAAAGCTGACGAACCGCTTCGGGCATATCACCCTGTGTGCGCATGACGTCGCGATGATAGGCCTCTGCTGAGTCCATCAGCAGGATGGTGTGCCCAGTTGGGGCCGTATCGAGTATCACGAACGAGTCCCGGGCTTCATCCACCGTTCGCGCGAATGCGCGGAAAACCGCTATCTCCTCGGTGCATGGCGACCGCAGGTCTTCCTCGAGCATCGCCCTCCCCTGGGCGTCGAGATGAGCACCGGCCTTGGCGAGAACCTCATCGCGATAGCGATTGACCTCCAGTTCTGGGTCGATTCGACTGACACTCAGACCTGGAAGGGATTCCTGGAGCGTCCACGCCACGTGCGCGGCCGGGTCCGTGGTGGAAAGCAGGACTGCATGGCCGCGCTGCGCCAGCTCAAGCGCTATCGCCGCAGCCACTGTCGTCTTGCCGACGCCGCCCTTGCCCATCGTCATGACAAGACCGTGACCCGCCTTCTCCAGGTCGTCAATGAGCGGCAGAAGGCCGCCAGGCAACTCCACGCTCAACTGGACATCTGTCCTGGGCGCGGCAATCTGCTCCGGGTGCAAATACGCCTGTATCGTGGCGAGCCCAACCAATCCCTTGGGAATGAAGCCCGTCTCGCTTCGCGGCAGTGCCGCGAGACCCTGAGGCATGGTCATTATGGCTGCAGCCTGCTGTCTTTCCATCGCGCAAGCAACGTCGTCGTCAGAAGAGGCTGCCTTGAAAATGCCATTGACTGCAAGCACCAGATTTCGGACCCCGAGGTCGGCCATTTCGACACGGATTCGCTCCGCCTCACGGAATGCAGACGCCTCCGGCCGCGCCACCAGGACCACAGTAGTACGGTCTCGATTGGTCAGTTGGGCAACGGCGGCTGCATACAGTTGCCTGTTTTGCTCGAGGCCGGCCAGAGGACCGAGGCACGAATTGCCAGTTGTATTCCTCAAAAGGAAGTTGCTCCAGGCCGACGGCAGCGTCAGCAAACGCAACGTGTGCCCCGTGGGTGCGGTGTCGAAGATGACGTGGTCATATGCCTTCGCAGTGATAGTACCTCCCAGCAGGTCGGCGAAAGCGTCGAACGCAGCTATCTCGACCGTGCAGCCACCGGAGAACTGTTCCTCCATGCTGCGAATTGCCGCCTCCGGCAACACGCCCCGATAAGGACTCACCATACGCTCACGGTAGCCCTTCGCGGCGAGTTCCGGGTCGATGTTCATCGCGTGGAGGTTTGGAACCTGAGCAACCGGCGTCGGCTGCCCGGAAAGCTGAGTCTCGAGGACCTCATCGAGATTGGATGCCGGGTCGGTGCTTACCAGCAGCACGGTCTTACCCTTTTCCGCCAATCGCAGCGCCGTTGCGCAGGCAAGCGATGTCTTGCCGACGCCGCCCTTGCCGGTGAAAAAGACGTGGTGAGTTGTAACGACAGGGAGCGTCATATCGGTGCGCCGGTTAGCATTCGCCGGGCTTGCAACTGCAGGTCCCGACTGTGATGTGGGGTTTGTCGGCGGCGGGAATCTTGAGCCCCAGTTTCTGAATCAGTTGGCCACGCGACGGATACACCCCGACGGAAACAATTCGGCCGTCGACCATTGCGATGGGCAGGCGGTCCATACCCGCATGCAGCTCCCGGACCACTTCCGGATTGGCAGCAAAGGCTGCCGCATCGCGTCCGAGGCCGTGCCGAACGACTTCGACACCATGTTCAGCAAACCATTGAAGGTCAGCGCTGAACTGAACAAGGGTCGGGTCCACGTCGAGGCCGCAGACGCCAGTCGCGCAGCACATGGCCGGCTCAAACACTTCAAGTTTGCTCATCGTTGCTCCCACGAATTCTGCCTGTCCGGCGATACCTCGGCCGCGTCCACTCCGTAATGCTCTTCCGTCTGCGGGCCGAGTGATTGACCTGGGTCAAGTTGTAGACGATGGGACAGCGTCTCGACGCACGAAGAATCAAATCGCTTGCAGTCGATTCCAGTCGCTTCGTTGACAAGCGTCAAAGGAAGGTCAGTGCTGACATGTAGCCTTGTAGTGGACGATAACTGGACTCGGTTTGTCGCCGTGTCGCACGTCTACAAGGAGGAGATATGAAAAAGCTTCTGGTTGCGATGGCTACCGGTATTGCGTTGACATCCCCGGTCCTGCAAGCTGCGTCGAAAGATACAGGTACCCCGCAAAGCAGTTCCAAAACGCGGCCCCCAGGCGCTGCTGAATTCGACAGGAATCTGGCCCAGCTTCAGGAGCAAATGAAGACAATGCAGGCGCAGATGGACCAGATTCGCAAAACTCAAGACCCTCAGGAACGCCAGAAGCTACTCGAGCAGCACTGGGCAACGATGCAAAGCGCGATGACAATCATGCACGGGATGTGGGGACCTGGGATGATGGGCCATGGGATGGGCCCGGGAATGATGGGGGGCGCTGGGCCCGGGATGATGGGGGGGTGGGGGCATATGGGCGGGTACTACTCACACCTGACGCCCGAGCAACTGCGGCAGCGTCAATACATGACTGACCAATATCTGCAGATGCAGCAGGAGATGATGAATAACATGATGTTGCAGCAGCAATACCGGGTGGGGCCACCACCTGCCGGTACAAAGTAGCCACGCGGAAGAACCGATTGCCGACGACTTCCCGGCTTTAAGAACTCGCCAACTGCAGGAGCGTGCGAATATGAGCGGCAATTCCGATTACAAAGACCTCACAGCCGCAGTGTTGGTTCAGATGCGAGCGATGCGCGCGTCACAACCCGATTTGATGACGACATTTGGCCAGCTCGCTGCTGCCGGCACACGAGACGGGGTGCTTCCCCAAAGACGCGGGAACCAGTGGCGTTAGGGATTGCGATTGGCTGTCGTTGCGACGACTGCATCGGCTTTCACGTCCAGACGCTAGGGAAGTTGGGCACGACAAGAGCCGAGCTGGAAGACGTGCTCGGTACTGCAGTCTATATGGGAGGCGGCCCATCAATGATGTATGCCACCCATGCGTTGAGAGCCTTCGCGGAATTCTTGCCCTGACTACCAACGCTTTCGGATTTCTGCCAGTTTCTGCCAGGCGAGCCAGCCCCCGAAATGCACCGCAGTACGCGACTTATGGCTGCGGCATCCCGGCGTGATGATGCATCTGCCCATCAACGGCGTCAGCACCGTGGTCCGAAAGCTGCGCGTCGAACCAAGCGTGAAGCGACGACACCAACTTCGGGTCATCGCTACGATAGGTGATTTGGCCTCCGCTTTTTATGTCCTTGTACGCAATCGATATCTGGCCGGGCTTTGCCGCCTCGAGTTGTGCCAATCCGGGCATGTCAGGTCCGTGAGTCCGGGCAGGTCCCGAAAAGTCGCCACGCTGAAAGTGCGCCTGGATTTCACGCAGGTGCTCACGAATCAGCCGAATCTGGACGCCATCAGATGGATTTTTCGCAATCACCCGCTGGCTACCACCATCGTCCGATTTGCTGAAGATGTGAGTTGTGGCCTTGAGGCTGAACGGCATGACCTGCGCACCTCGCTGCGCGACCTGTGCCCGACGTTCAGCGTCCGCCGCGAGCGATTCATGCGGCGCGTTCAGGCCCGCCATCACGATAAGCGTAGTAAATAATATGGTCGGTTTCATTGAATGCGCCTCCCGCATAATTAGCAGTGGCGCCTGCTTGCCCACATTCCCGCAGACGGGCCGACTGCAAGTAAAGCTAGCGGCACAGCGTTGGCCAAATCCAGGCGAAGAACAGAGAGCGGCAAGGGGAGTGCCACAATAGCACCGCCAGCCCCCGTCAACGCAAGAATCAGACCGACGGAACGTCTCAGGAACATGCCGCCTGCAATCGTGCTGTCCATTCGTGTGCCTCATAAAGCTGCCGCGTTTGCGCGGACCCCGCTCAAATGAGTAGCAGCAACTCATGCCTGCTTCCGACTCAGTTTGGTGCGCTCAAGGAACTCGAACACAATCATGCCGCCAAGCATCGCGGCAACAAAACCCCACGCCTTCGGAAAGTTAGCGCCCAATGCGACCAGCGCAGGCCCTGGGCAAAATCCTGCAAGCCCCCAGCCCACACCAAACACCGCGCTTCCCAGCACAAGTCTCAACGTTACTTCGGTGCTGGACGGAATCTGCATGGGCAGACCCAGCAGGGATTTCTTGCGGCGTTTTGCAAAGAGGAACGCGACAGAGCCGACAGCTATCGCGCCGGCCATGACGAATGCGAGAGACGGGTCCCATCGTCCCGCGATATCAAGAAATCCCAGCACCTTCGTCGGATTGGCCATGCCGGACACCATCAGGCCGACGCCAAATAGAAGCCCGGAAATTAAAGCAGCGAGCAAACCCATTTCAACCTCCCAGCAGATGTCTGGATACGAACACGGTCAAAAAGCCGCTTGCCATGAATGTTGCCGTCGCGACTAGCGAACGGATGGACCCTCGCGAGATGCCGCAGACACCATGGCCGCTCGTGCAACCGCTCGCGTAACGCGTGCCGATGCCAACCAGAAAGCCAGCGACAAGTATTTCGCCCCACCCAGCCGGGATATCAGGCGCTACCGCGTGACCCAGAAAGCCTGCCAGCACGGGGGCCCCGACAAGCCCAGCAAGAAAAGCGACGCGCCAGCCCGCATCTTTCTGAGGCGTACCAAGCAGACCACCCAGAATGCCGCTGATGCCAGCGATACGTCCGTTGAAGAAAACAAGCACGGCAGCGGCGGCGCCAATCACCAGGCCGCCGGTCAATGACAGGCCCGGCGTAAAACTCGCGATATCAATCGACATGCCCCCTCCTCGTCTTCATCGGGCGCAAAACTGGTCGTACAGCACGGTCATGACCGCAATCGCTTCCTTGCTCGCGATGGAATAAAAGATGCTTTTCCCCTCCCGCCGTGTCGCCACGAGTTCGTTATCGCGAAGTACGCCGAGTTGCTGGGAAAGCGTGGGCTGACGTATGCCCAACTGTTCTTCCAGGTCGCTCACACACAACTCGCCCTGGGATAACTGGCACATCAGAAGCAACCGGTCGGGATTGGCCAGCACCTTCAGCAGCGCACAGGCTTTCTCTGCGGAGGCTTGCATTACCGACAGCTCGATTGGGGCGGACTTCTTCCTCATGTCACCATCCTGTAATTTACACACAAACATTATATTGCATTGTATATTATGTGTGAATAAAATGAGTAGTATCTGAGGAGGTCAGGATGCAGCCCATCGTTCAACCGTTCTTCGACCCGGTCACCGGCACCGTCACATATGTGGTTTTCCAGTCCGCGCACCAGGAATGCGCAGTCGTTGACCCGGTCCTTGACTTCGACCCCAAAGCCGGACGCACTTCAACGACGAATGCCGACAAGGTCATCGAGTTCGTTCGCCAGCATGACCTGCAGGTGGGGTGGATTCTGGAAACGCACGCGCATGCGGACCACCTGTCCGCCGCACATTATCTACGGGGCGAGCTTGGCGGTAAGATTGCGATTGGCGAGCACATTCGCACCGTCCAGGGCGTCTTCAAGAAGCTCTCCAATCTGGAGCCGGAATTCGCGCTCGACGGCTCCCAGTTCCACCATCTGTTTCGCGAAGACGAAGAGTTTTCCATCGGTGCCATGACAGCGAAGGCGCTATATGTTCCCGGCCACACGCCCGCGGACACGGCCTACCATATTGGCGATGCGGTTTTCGTAGGCGACACGCTTTTTATGCCGGATGTCGGCACCGCGCGTTGCGACTTCCCCGGCGGCAATGCACAAACGCTCTACAGGTCGATTCGAAAGCTGCTAAACCTGCCGGGCGACACCCGGCTCTTCATGTGCCACGATTATCCGCCCGAGGGCCGGCAACCCGAATGGGAAACTACAGTGCTCGAGCAGCGCGCGCATAACATCCATGTGCACGATGGCATCACGGAAGAACAGTTCGTCAGCATGCGCGAAGCGCGCGACGCGACACTCGCAATGCCTGTCCTTATCCTGCCATCTGTGCAGGTGAACATACGAGCCGGCGATTTTCCACCTGCCGAGGAAAACGGCACCCGCTACCTGAAGATTCCATTAAACGCGCTCTAACATGAAGGCTATGCAGCGCCGACTCGTTAGCGGCCCGAGTGCCCAGTTTGAGCTACGCAAACCCCTCCAGAGGTAAGGGTCGCCGCTCTGTTGAAGCGAAATCGACGCTACCGGGTTTGCCTGGCTACGCTGGAGAAGGTACCGACTCGCCGCAGAGGGTTACATAAACAACGATGGAGGAGACATGCAATCCGTTCGCCCGGAACGGCGCAAGCTGGTGCGCTGCCACCCTGCCCGGTGCAATCGTCGCATCTGCGCTAGCGGTATCTCGCATCGTGCAGGCGCAGGAGTCGCCGCTCGGGCGCCACGATTGCGACCAGGGGTACCGCCAAGGGTATCCCCGCGTGCATAAGCTGCCATGGCGCGAAAGGCGAAGGGAACGCTCGAGCAGGATTTCCAAGGCTCGCCAGAGCAAGCGCTCCCTATCTCAAGGCTCAACTGGACGCGTTCGCGAATGGACAGCGGCAAAGCACAGTTATGCAGCCTTTCGCCAAAATCATGGCGTCCGAGGGCAGCATCGCTGTCGCGGAATACTTCAACCATCTTCCGCCGCCAGATACTCATCCGACAAACAGTGATTCCGCTGCACCGTCGGATACGAGAGCATGGCTGGCGACGCGCGGACACCGGGAACAAGGGCTTCCTGCCTGTGCGCAATGCCATGGGCCCGGTGGCTCAGGAGTAGGAGCCGCATTCCCGCCATTGGCGGGCCAACCAGCATCGTACATTTCCGCCCAGTTGCATGCAAGGCAGAAGGGGCTGCGTCCACCCGGTCCGCTGTCGCTCATGCCAGTCATCGCGAGCAAATTGTCGGAAGCGGACATCACAGCCTCATCGGATTACTACGCCGGTGAACCCCTTGCCGGCAACCTGAAGAGGGTCGGGGATGTCGTCAGGTCCGTCCCGTGGGTGATGCGTCCACTTCCCAGTGCGTCATCGGAATGCGACTCTGACACATAGCCGGTCACGCCTTTCACAAGGGATCGTCGTAAGCCGAGATGGCGATGTGAGAACCATATCGCTGGGTATGCGTTTCGATCGTCGCCAGCTCTTTGGCTACAACCGCGGACGACGAAAATATCAGCAGTGCGCCCAGGATGCTCTCGCCCGCCCTGGAACCAGCTTGATCATCATCCACCTCCGGGCGATAGTCAGATCTTCGATCGTGCCACGCCGCAGCAACGGATAGCTGACCTCAGGATATTTCGCCCCGAGGTCGGCTACTTGACGCAGATCAACGCCTGCGGGTTCACTTGGCGCCATTCTGAAAATGGATATGGTTTTCATGACAGTCGCGTCGAAGTCCGGGAACTATTTGTCCGAGGTCGATGTAACGATAACGTCTGGAGTTGGAGACCGGTCCTGACCGTTCGGACAGAGGGACCGTTCCTTCTGGTTCGGCTACCTGCAGAGCACTATCAAATCGGGGCGCAAACGCGTCACATCACGGAAACCGGAAAATCTAGGTGCCCGCGCGTGGCGGGGCTGAATTGCGTTTCTACTGGGAAGATCCAGATCGTCACGGCGACACGCACATCTGTAAAAGCTGTCCGGCTACGGGCCGTCCGTGAGCGGCCTGTTCTGTTAGCAATCCGCGTAACTGATCGACACAAAAATGCAGACCAATCCCGCTGAGCGAGTCCCGGACGTAATCTCTGGCCACATCGAGCCGGCACCGCCGGTCGGGCACGCCGACAGGAAGCGTGGGCTGTCGAGCGCGCGGGTGGAGGAGCAGCGTGCGAAATTCGGCCCCAACGTCGTGGACTCAACTGCGCGGCGCACTTGGTGGCAGAGCCTGTGGGAGGTACTGCGTGAGCCCATGTTCCTTCTGTTGCTCGCTGCGAGCGGGATCTATTTTGTGCTCGGGGACGTTTCGGAAGCGCTGACGCTCCTCGCGTTCGTGATGGGGATCGCCTTTCTCACGTTTTTTCAAAGTCATCGCACCGCGCAGGTTCTAGACTCTCTTCGCGAACTGTCCGCGCCCCGCGCGCAGGTACTTCGAGACGGGCAACGGCAACTCGTTTCCGCTGCCGAACTGGTGCCCGGCGACGTGGTTTTCGTCGACGAAGGCGCACGCGTGCCCGCTGACGGTGCCGTGATGGAGGCTCACGAACTGAGCGTAGACGAGTCGCTACTGACGGGTGAGTCCGTTGCGGTGATCAAGTCCATGGCGCGAGCCAATGCACTTCCGGAGGAAGATCCAGGCGGCCAGCTTTTTTTCGGGTCAATGGTGGTGCAGGGTCAAGGGCAGATGATCGTGACTGCGACGGGGCCGAATACGACGCTCGGTCGCATTGGCAAGTCGTTAATCGGCATCACGGAAGCCCGCTCGCCGTTGCAACTGGAGACGAGAACATTCGTCAATCGCTTTGCCTTGGCCGCGATCGCCCTGTGTCTGCTGCTCGTCGCGGCCTATCGTTGGCGATCCGGGGAATGGCTTCCGGGCGTGCTCGCCGGGATCACGCTGGCCATGGGGATCCTTCCCGAAGAGATTCCCGTGATACTGACCGTATTCATGGCACTAGGGGCTCGCCGCATCGCTAACGAAGGCGTGCTGACGCGCCGCATGAGTGCGATCGAAACCCTTGGCCAGATCTCAGTGCTGTGCGTCGACAAGACGGGCACACTGACGCAGAACCGCATGTCGGTGCGCGTGCTCTTCGCGCAAGGAAAGCGGAAAGTCATCGATCAGGCCACTCAGCGCATTAACGAGGCGTATCACGAACTCATCGAATATCTGGTGCTCGCCAGCGAAATAGAGCCGGTCGACCCAATGGAGCGCGCGTTTCACGAGACAGGCCGGGTTGAACTCACCGGCACCGGACGTATCCACAAGGACTGGTCGCTGGTCCACGAGTACGCGCTGACACCGGAGTTGCCGGCTATGTCTCACGCATGGCACACGCCAGAGTTCGACCATCACGCAGTGGCCTGCAAGGGCGCACCGGAGGCGGTCTGTGCTTTGTGTCACCTGGGCGAGCAGGAAACCCAGACTGTCCTTGATCAGGCCGCGCAGATGGCGTCGGGCGGGCTGCGGGTGCTTGGGGTGGCCAAGGCACGGCACTCACATCCCGGTTGGCCGGAAAAGCAGCATGACTTCGCGTTCTCTTTCGTAGGGCTGGTCGGTCTGTTGGACCCGGTCCGGCCGGAGGTCGCGGGCGCTATCGCGGAATGCCGGGCAGCCGGCATCCGCGTGGTGATGATCACCGGCGACTATCCGTCGACGGCGCGGGCGATAGCGACCGAAGTCGGCATCGACGGCACGCGGATCGTGACCGGCCAGGAAGTGGCAGCGATGGACGACGCACAGCTTCGCGATGCCATTAAGAACGTTGACACATTCGCCCGCGTCAAACCGGAGCAGAAACTACGGCTCGTCAACGCGTTCCGGAAAAGCGGCCACGTAGTCGCGATGACGGGCGACGGTGTGAACGACGCGCCCGCACTTAAAGCGGCGCACATCGGCATTGCGATGGGGCTGCGCGGCGCCGAAGTTGCGCGAGAGGTGGCCTCGCTGGTCCTGCTACGCGACGACTTCGCGCCGATCGTGTCAGCGATCCGACTGGGACGGCGTATCTACGCCAATCTCGTGCAAGCGATCAGCTACACGGTTGCCGTTCACATTCCGATGATAGCCGCCACCATGATTCCGGTTGTTGTCGGCTGGCCGCCGATGCTTGCGCCGGTTCATATCGTTTTTCTGCAACTGGTTATCGATCCAGTCTGCTCGGTCGTGTTCGAGAATGAGCCTGAACGCGAGAACCTGATGCGTCTGCCACCGCGGCGCGCCGGCGCGCGGCTGTTATCGAATCGCGGATTGGCTCAAGGGGCCGCGGCAGGCGCTTTGGCCGCCATGCTGGTGCTGGCCCTATACGCTGGCCTGCTAACTCATGGCTACCCACTGCCCTTCGCTCGCACACTCGCATTCGTGTCACTCGTAGCGGGCAATGTTGCGTTGATTTTTGTGATCCGCGTGTTGCCGCAGTCTGGGAGCCGTGCCCCTGCGCCTCAGCCGAATCGCTACCTTTGGATTGTTTTGGGCGTAACGGGGGTAGCGCTTCTGCTTCTAATGATTGTTCCTGCTCTGGCGCGCCTCTTTGGACTGGTTGCCCTGCTCAGTCCTTGATGCGGGCGTATAGCACGCACGAAATGAGCTTGCGGAGGGTCCTCCTGTGATGACGATGGTAATGCTCTTCGTGGCCATTTTGCTGCTCAACCTGCTGAGCAGGTTACGCCTGTGGCTCATCGGCGTGCCTTTTCTTTTTTGGGCGTCTCGCAAGCTATGCGGTCTGGACGCACCTCGCGCAGTTGACAGACACATTCGTATGTCGATCCGGAGACAGAGCTGGAAGCCGGGTATCTGGGCGCTTATTTCATCGCTTCCCAACTGCTTCATGAAGCTCGACTGGGCACACCTCCTGAACGAACATAGGTTCCGCTTCAGGCGGCAGCAAGAAAAATCCGGAGGCTGGGGGACTTGAGCGCCGGACAGGACCTGCAGCCATAGGCGAACCTTGGGGACACTGCGCGGCGTACTTGCCCAACTGCGAATAGCCGGCCAGCGCACTCGCACCGGCCGGCGAGGTTTTCAACCAACGCGCTTGCGGCCCGTAAGCATCGCGCGGACCAGATTCTCGCGGTGACGCCAGCTCGCCAGCAATACGCCTCCGACATGAAGTGCGACACACAACAGCACTGCGTTGGCGCAAGCCCCGTGGAGAGTCTCCAGCGCCTCGGAGCCCCAGAATGCATTGGTCGTGAGCAACCATCCGGTCACGCCCGTCGCGGTGAGTAGCATGAGAAGGACAATCACCATTGCCCCACCCGCAGGGTTATGCCCAAGGTACCGCCGCTCGCGGCCCGCCAGCATGGCTCTCGCGTATTCGGCAAATCCGCACGGCGTCGGTATGAAGTTGGCAAATCGAGCGTGATAACTTCCCGCGAAGCCCCAACTAATACGAGCCGCCACCAGTCCCAGCACCGCGTAGCCAAGCGCATGATGGACTGTTCCGCCGTCCTCGCTCAAAACGTATGCCGCGCCAAATGTACCCACAAGGCCCCAATGGAACACTCGTACAAACAGGTCCCACACCAATGTTGACCGGGAGGCGTCGCCTCCCCCTTGGCTCAGGGAACTCATTCGTTGACCTCCTCGCTGACAGGTTTGCCATTGACAGGATTGACGACCATCTCGTGGCGATTGCCCTTCTTGTCCAACGCATAGACCTCGTAGCAGCTCCCCTCAGTCTTGACCCGCTTGACCTGGTAACCCTGCTTCTCCAGTTGGTTCGAAACTCCCTTGTCCTGCATCCATTTCGTTTTCGGTTCAGTAGTGCAGGATCCGGTTGCATGCGCAGCAAAGGGCAGCGCGATCAGGGCAACGGCAGCGGCGAGGCGAACATTGATCGTTTTCACGTGCAACTCCAAAGTCAGGTGGATTGGATCAACAACGACGGTGCTATTTACAGCCTGCATACTGCGATGCGAGTCTGAAGGGAATCTTAAGCAGAACACCCTCGCGCAAGCATGCGGAGCGGGATTAGACTTGACGATTGAAGCTGATCGTCAAGTCGGTTACTTTGCAGGGAGGTTCTGCTACCTGCCTGTTCCTTTTGGAGTTCGACGAAATGCGCGTGTTACTAGTCGAAGATGATGATTTGATAGGAAGCGGCGTCGAAGAAGGTCTGCGCGACGCCGGAATGACGGTCGACTGGGCACACGATGGCCAGGAGGCGATGCTGGCGCTGACTACAACAGACTACGAACTGGTGGTGCTCGATCTCGGTCTGCCGAGACTATCTGGAACCGAGTTGCTGGATTGGCTGCGAGCCCGTCGCGACGATACGCCCGTTCTGGTCATGACCGCCAGGGACACGGTAGCAGACCGGGTAGGCGGCCTGACCGCCGGCGCTGACGATTACCTCGGCAAGCCCTTTGACCTCACTGAACTGATTGCGCGCTGCCGGGCGCTTTTGCGCCGCGCGCATGGCCGCAGCGTCGAAACCATCCGGTATCAGGATCTGAGCGTCGATCCTACGACGTTCACGGTCACCCGCAATGGTCTGCGCCAGCCCTTAACTTCGCGAGAATGCGCCGTGCTGATCGAGCTGCTGACCCATCAAGGTACTCCGCTCTCCCGCGCCCGCCTTGAGGAAAGTCTTTACGGCTGGCAGGAAGAAGTAGAGAGCAATGCCGTTGAGGTGCACGTCTCCAATCTGCGCAAAAAGCTGGGACCTGGATTGATCAGGACGATCAGAGGCGTTGGGTATCTTGTGGAGAAGACATCGTGACAGGGTCAATCCGTCAACGCCTTATGCTATTGGTGCTGGCGAGCGTTTCGGTCGTCTGGGTGGCAGCCCTCGTTTCAAGTTACCGCCAGGCCGTTCACGAAGTCAGCGAATGGGACGACGCGCGAATCGACCAAGCCGCTCGCACGCTAATGCTTGTGAACACCAATGATCTCGCGGCGCTCACCGAAGATGGGGCCCATTCGTCCGATGATGACGGCGACGATGACCTGTCAAGCCGACTCCTTTATGAAGTGCGCGACGTCGAAGGACGCGTGCTTGCGGCGAGTCCCGGTTTGCCGCCCGCCAACGCGGCGGACTTACCTTCGTCCCAGGGCGCGGCTGCTGGCAGTGTAGCGAAATACGACGCACGCAAATGGAACACCTACGTGCTCCACGACGCAGCCTACGGTCGGAGCGTGCGGGTGTTCGAACGTAGCGATAGTCGAGCCGATCTGGGCACTGGAGTGGCGCGCCGCATCGCGAAGCCGCTGGCATATGCGCTACCGGCTCTCGCGTTCCTGATCTGGGTGGGCATTGGCAGCAGCCTCGCGCCGCTTAAAACACTCTCGCGGGCCATCGGTGCCAGAAACGCCGGCAATCTGGACCCCATCGATATGCGTCGCACGCCGGCCGAAGTGAGTCCACTGGTCGATGCCCTCAACGTTCTGTTCTCGCGGCTGCGAGGGTCACTCGATCGTGAGCGGGCCTTCACGGCCGATGCTGCACACGAACTCAAGTCGCCACTGGCGGCGATCAAGGTTCAGGCACAGGTCGCTCTTACCACGCGTGATCTGGCAAAACAACGCCTCGCGATGCAGCGGGTAGTTGAAGGTGTCGACAGGAGCACACATCTGGCGGATCAACTCCTGTTGCTGGCGAGACTTGACGAAGGTGTACCCTCGCCAGCTTCGGGAGTGGAACTGGATACCATTGCCCGCGAATGCATCGCTGCACACCAATCGAATGCGTCGTCCAAAGGCATCGCTTTAGCGCTGAACGGGGATGCGCACGTGACGATGCGAGCACCGCCCGCACTTGTGCGAATCCTGCTGGATAATCTGGTGGACAACGCCATTAAGTATGGCGAGACGGGCTGTCGTGTCGAGGTCGTCACCCAGCGAACGTCGGGGACGGCCTTGCTGCTTGTGCGAGATAGCGGTCCAGGTGTTACGGAGCAGGACCGGTTGCGTCTGAGCGATCGCTTTTTTCGGGCTGGCGGAAGTCGTCAAAGCGGTACTGGATTGGGACTCTCGATCGTCGCGCGGATCGTGGCTCGCCTTGACGGACATCTAACTTATTCATCGGGCATTGACGGCCGAGGGTTGGGCGTCGAGATCCGGTTCCCAGCCACCCAGTTCCCTAGCTTGCCATAAACGCTCGTAGCGTTGCATGCTCCATTGGAGCAGGCCGCCATATCGATTCATGCACGGTGCCTCATCGACACGTTGTGTCACGAGTCTTGTGCATGAACAAGCAGCAACGGCGTCTGCGTAATATGCGCGACACGGCCCGCGACGCTGCCCAACAGCCATCGCGCTATTCCGCGGCGGCCATGCGTGCCCATGGCCACGAGGTCAGCATTCCAGTGACTTGCCTCGCGAACGACGGCACCGGCAATGTCGTCTCCTGTCCTCCGGTACTGATGAGTGCGGTATCGCAGTGACAGGAAGAACCAGCGAGCATTGCCGCCGCGGTCAGCGCCGCCTTACCCTCTTCAATAAACGCGTCTTCAAGCACATGGACGGATACAAAATCCGTCAAACGGACCGCGCCGTGTACCACATGGACAGCTCGCATCTGGACCTCGGGTTTCGCAACTGCATGCCGCATCTCAAAGCCTTAAGTGACGGCGCGCTTCCGTCGATCGCGAACAGAACCCGTTGCGGGGATGCGCCAACTTTTCCTCGTGGGAAGGCGGCACAATCAGGAGCGAGCATTGGCAATGTATTGCCAGGTGCCTTCGACCCAGCGCAGAAGTCCATGGCGCTGAAGTGCGCCGACGACCAGCAGATCGGTGCGTCAGTCGTCGGCAGCACCGATTAATGCCGTGACGATGTCACCACCTCGCTTCGAAAGGTCGATGACATCCTCTTCGAGATCAAAATCATATCCCGCGAAGACGCTCTTTGCCTGAACGAGCGCATCTGCTGCATCACGCAAAAGTTCAGCCGGCGCGGCATACAGTTCGGCGCTCGCCTTCGGAGGCAGGGGCCTGTTAATAAGTGCGCGAGGATTGTCGGCGACGCTCACGAGGCGAATGTGCGCAGTAGTTGGGACGATGGTTCGAACGAACTCCGCTGCCCGCAATGAGGCGACGGACAAATCCGCCGCGACCAAGATGCGACGATTCCTGATGGAGCATTCCGGCTGACGTACGGGATACTCAGGATTCCGCCTCGATGTCAAATCCGTTGTCCACCACGACGAGAACGAGATTACAGTCTGAATCGACTTTGTCGGCGCGATTTGATCGTACTCAAACGCTTTTGTGAGCGTACATCCGACATCAGGCATTTCAACGTTTTTAAGCTCGAACGACTGCCCTTCAGTGACCGCTTGTGGCCCGAATCCGGACCGACGCAGACCTCGATCGATCTCGGTTCCCGCAGGCATGCGAATGCAAACGTTGATCTGCGTCAATCCGACAGCGGCAGGGCATGTTCATGCTGAGTAGCAAGTGCCCTTCGTCCGGTCCGTCAGCTCAGCCCCGGCAAGAGCACATTTTCGAGCGACATTCATGGAATGTTTGACTGCCCCAGATCGTTCTGGGTGTGCGACAGCGACAGGATGTGACGACGCTTGCCATGGAGAAGCGGGGTGATATGCAAGCCATGCACCACTTTCGTCTGGAATTGCGACACGCAACGATGCCCACGTACGTTGCCAGTTACCTGTTCCCTTTTCTTTTATTCGTCTACGAAACTTATCGCGTCGGCAGGTGGCTGTTCGACTATGGCATGAATTTCTCGAACTACAGTTCATGGGCTATGACTATCTGGTCATGCTCGTGTTCGTCGCGCTGCAGATCATTGTTGAAGTCTCGTTTCTCATGGAAACCCGGATGGGGCGACATCTCGATATAGATCGTCGAGTTGCGAATGTCTTGGCTGGGATGGGCTGTTCAATTGACATCCTGGTCTTCGATTTTGCCTTGCAGTGCGCTCTCTAGACCGAGCTGCTATTAGTGGGCGTGTCGTCTTCTGTCGGTGAGGGGTGATGGTATGGTCCAACCGAACGAATTAACCCGCGATCTTGCGCAGCAGATCATTGGTCGCTTTTACCGCGCGCACGCTCAAAAAGACGTCGCGCTTCTGCGGACGGTTGTTACGCCCGACTGGCAATACGTGCCTGCATCTTTCGGGCCGGCCGGGGGGCCAGACCAGATGATTCCAGTATTCGTTGACTTAGCTTCTGCGCTGCCGGACATGGACATTCAGGTCTTGGATTTATTGATCCACGGGAACTTGGTTGGCGTGCGGGCAAAAATCAGGGGAACGCAGTCTGGGTCTCTGATGGGCATCGCAGCGACATCCAAGCCAATCGAGTTTGCGATTCACTCTTTTCACGAGTTTCGAGACGATCGTATAGCGAAAACGTGGCACCTCGAGGACTGGCTAAGTGTCTTCCACCAGCTCGGATCGCTGCCGCCCAGTCTCAATTGAACAAGCATTGTCGGCAGGGTGCACCGCTTTTGTGGGCATTTCCGTTGCCCAGCACGTTCGGATTGCATCGAGATTCCGACGTTCGACTACTGTGGATTTTTCATTGCGCGACCGCTCTCATCACGGGAGACCAATTTGCTTCCGGTAGCCGTGGCGAAATTGCGTGACGCCCGCGAGTGGCAAGAAATCGCTGGTACGGCGTCAACTACGATGGCCGCTGGGCAAGATAATTTGTCGCCGCGCAATCGCTCGCGCACAGACGAGACGTTTGGCACGCACTGCCACCGAACTTGATCGCAGGGAAAAAGGGAGCTTGAGTATATTTTAGAACACCGTGCCCGATGAAGTTGACGTTGCCGACCATGAGCTCGGCGCAATCGAATCCGTTCCAGTCTTACTCGGGAGCTTGTCATGAAGCGTACGTTTATCGCGGTCACAATGCTGTGGTTATGCGCCTCGGTCGTGGCTGCGCCACCAGACGGGAAAGCCCTTTACCGAGAAAACTGCGCCAGTTGTCATGGCCAAAACGGCAAGGGCGACACGGGGCCGAAGCTCGTTGGTGATGCGAGTGAATGGAAGACAAAACTCTTTGAGAGGGCAGTGCTAAATGGCATCGACGATCAGGGAAAACCGCTCAAATCCCCTATGCCACACTGGTCACGCGCCAGTTTCAAAAGCGACAACGGTGTCGCGCCCAGCAAAGCTGAAGTTGATGCGATCCAGCAGTACCTGCATACGCTGAAATAACGTGCACCTTATCCCCCGGGGCTGCCGGTCGCCGGTCACCAGATAGCGACGATTGAAGACAATCCCGGCTTCGATCCCATCGCCCGATATTGCTGTCTTTCCGCACGAACCTCATCGGCATAGTCTCCGCTATGCCTCCGCGCGGGCGCGTAGCAGCAAACTGGCCAAAAAAAAAGTGCTGGCCTGGTTAGCCCAAACTTTGAGCGCCGGCGCGCATAATCCTTTGATTTATCAGGATTATTCTTTTGCGAGTGAGACGATTACTGGGTACAAGGGGTGGGGTTGA
>NZ_FCON02000132.1 GCF_001544535.1 Caballeronia choica
TCCGTCGCCGATGCAGCCGGCGCAGCCGACGCTCCCGCCGCCGGTGCCGACGCCGCTTCCGCCGACGCACCGCCCAGCGACGCCAGATGATCGCCGCCCGACGGCATCCTGCCGTTGCGCGCATCGGCAACTTGCTTCGGCTGGAGAATGTCGGTGGTCTTGTTGCCCCACGAATTGCGCTCGAACGTGATGACCGACGCGATTTCGACGTCGTTCAGCGCCGTGCCCCACGGGGGCATCGCGCCCTTGCCGTGCAGCACGATGTTCACGTGACCCGCGAGCGGACCGTTGGCGATCTTGCTGCCGTCGAGCGCCGGGAACGCGCCCGCGCCCTTGCCGTTCGGCTGGTGGCAGACCGCGCAGTTCGACGCGTAGACCTTCTCGCCGCGCGCCTTCAGTTCGTCCATCGTGTACGTCTTGTTGGGATCGTCGGCGGCGGCCGCCAGTTTCTTCTTCTGGTCCTCGACCCACTTCGCGTAGTCGTCGGCGGACAGCACTTCCACGACGACCGGCATGTACGCGTGCTCCTTGCCGCACAGTTCGGTGCAGAAGCCGCGGAACGTGCCGACCTTGTCCGCCTTGAACCACGTGTCGCGCACGAAGCCGGGGATCGCGTCCTGCTTCACGCCGAACGCCGGCACATACCACGAGTGGACGACGTCGTTGGCGGTGGTGATGATGCGGATTTTCTTGTCGACCGGCACGACGAGCGGGTTGTCGACTTCCTGCAGGTAGAGATTCGAGATCGGCGTCTGGCCGTTCGTTTCGCTACGCGGCGTGGAGAGCGTGGACAGGAAGTTGATGCCTTCGCCCGGACCCTTCACGTAGTCGTAGGCCCACTTCCACTGATAGCCGGTGACCTTGACGGTGAGGTCGGCGTTGGTCGTGTCCTTCATCGCGACGACGGCTTTCGTGGCGGGCAGCGCCATCAGGACGACGATCACGAACGGCACGATCGTCCAGATGATTTCGACGGTGGTGCTTTCGTGGAAATTGGCCGCCTTGTGGCCTCGCGACTTGCGGTGCGCGAAGAGCGAATAGAACATCACGCCGAACACGCCGAGGAAGATCACGAAACAGATGATCAGCATGAACGTGTGGAGGCCAAAGAGCTCCTCGGCGATCTTCGTCGCGGGCTGCTGGAAGTTGAGCTCGTTGACACGAGGACCGCCAGGAGCGTCGGTGACCGCCAGGGCTGCACCGGCCGCGAGCAATCCGCCTGCCGCCAGCACGCCCGAGAGGGCTCGCTTGATTGTTTTCATAGCATCCTTACCCAAAATTTCCATTCAAACCCTCGACCCCCGTGTGCATCCGTCGCGCGTCCGCGGTTCCCCTTCCCGGAACCCGGCCGTCGCAGTTCGCGCCGTCGAGACATCCAGACATTCAGGCGCAGCGCCTGAGCCATGCCTGCAACTCGGCGGCAAACTGCTTGCGACGATGCTGTGCAAGGTGTAGCCCGATGTTCACCGACTCTCCGCGCGATACGATTGCAAGCGGATTTCCCGGTGCCGCGCCCGTTTCGACCCGCACCCAGCGCGGGTTGAATTCGAACTGCGTCAATTCTTCGGCATTCATCTGTTCGATCAACAACCGGTTTTGAAACAGCCGGATACGCTCGTAGTCGACTGCATGCCGTGCATAGATCGCAAACGCGACGGCAACCGCGAGCAATTCGATTCCGGTGAACGGCAGCACCAGCCAGGCGCCGTTCAGGACCAGCAAGAGCGCGATACCCAGCGAAAACAGCGCAAGCGAGACATAAAAACCGACGAACTGGCGTGGCGAGGCGGAGCAGTTGCGCTTCATCAGCCACTCCTTGAGGACTGGCTCGGCGTCCGTCAGCAATGCACTTCCTTCCATCGCCGCCTCCGTCAAACCGCTCGGACTTTGACCAAAATCATTGCCAGCCGGGCGACAAACTGACGCATTATAGGCGCGTTACCGTGCATCCACAAGCAAGGGGCAGAACACCGCAAAGCCAAGCGCGACAAGCCTCTGCGCCCAATTGACGCAGTTTTTTGTCTGCTTTTCGGACGCAAATTTCAGACATAACAGATGCCCTCTTTACCGCATCACCGATCCTTCTTTGGGCCGCGTCCTATGTCTTCCAGCCGCACGATTCCGTGCCCTTCCGCTGTCATTTTCGGCACGGCTTTCCATGCGTGACCGTAGATCACTTCGAACGTGAGCGGGATTGTGCCGTCGTCGCGACGGCGTGCGTCGAGCGCCTTGTGAACCGCGTCGCGCAAGGCTCCGGCGTCGATCGCATGGTCTTCGGTCGCGCGCTCGTGCGGGTAAGCACCCCAGCCTCGAACGTCGTTCAGTAGCGATTCAGGCGAGCGGTAGGTGATGGTCAGCACCTCCTGGTCCATCACGGGAATCTCGAAGCCGCTTTCCACCAGCATGTCGCCGAGATCATGCATGTCGACGAAGTCGATTGTGTGAGCTTGCGGCGCGAGGCCGAGCGACGCTTCCGCCTCGCGATACGCGCGACTCAGTTCACGCAGCGTGTCCGGGCCGAACGTGCTGAACATCAGGAGGCCGTTCACCTTGAGCACGCGCTGCCATTCGGGAAAGACGAGATCGGGCCGTGAATGCCAGTGCAGCGCGAGATTCGACCACAGTAGTTCGAACGCACCGGCCGCAAATGGGAGCGCAGAGAAATCGGCCTGCGCAAGTTGCGGGCCGCGCGCGCCGAAAGCCTTGCTGAGCGTGGCGGGAAGGAACCGGCGCCAGCCGGCGTCGGCTTGGGCGTCGGCGCTCTCGGCGAGATTCGCGCGCGCGAGCATCGCCGACGAGATATCGACGCCGAGCACCGACGCATCCGCGAAACGCTCGCGCAAGCCGGGCAGGTCGGCGCCGGTGCCGCAGGCGGCGTCGAGCACGCGCGTCGGCGCGACCTTGATGTAGTCGAGCCGCTCGCGCATGCGCTGCGCGATTTCGCGCGGCAGGAACGCGACGTCGTCGAAAGCGGCGGCGCGACGGTCGAAAATCTCGCGCAGACGGCGCGGATCATAGGCCGGTCGGCCAGATTGGACGGAAGTTGGGGACATGGCGGTCTGCTCGCGAAGAGTGCGAAGTATACTCGGTCGTCTTGAAATCAGTCTGCGAAGACGGCGTCGCGCAGGCCGTGGCGCGGGGATTTGCCAGAGTTACCGGAGTGCTTCGCATGGATGTCGCCGTATCGTTCGCACGCGTTGGCGCGACGCGCTTTTTTCGGCACGCCCGGCGTGCCGTCGAGCAACTTCACGACCTGGCTTTGCCCAATCAGTGCGCCTTATGTGGCAATTTGTCGCAGCGTCTGTTGTGTCCTGGATGCGACGAATCCTATTGGAATGAACCGCGTTTGAGATGCCGGACCTGCGCATTGCCGATGCGCGTGCATCGCCGTAAGTTCGATGACCCCGTGCGCCACTGCGCCGCGTGCCTCGAAGAACCGCCGCATTTCAACGCGACGCTCGCGCTCGCCGACTATCGCGCCCCGCTCGACACGCTTGCGCTCGATCTGAAGTTTCGCGCTCGGCTCGGCACCGGCGGCGAATTCGCGCGCCACCTGCACGCGCTATTCGATGCCAGCGATTTGCCGCCGCCCGATGTGATCGCGCCGGTGCCGCTGTCGACGAAGCGCCTGATATCGCGCGGCTACAACCAGGCGTGGGCAATCGCGAAGCCGTTGGCGCGGCAACTCGGCGTCAAGGCCGATCCGATGCTCATGCGACGCACGATCGAAACCAGGCCGCAGTCGAGACTCGATCTCGACACGCGCCGCCGCAACGTCGGGCACGCGTTCGCCGTGACGGGCGAAGTGCGCGGCCTGCATGTCGGCATCGTGGACGACGTGATGACCTCGGGCGCGACGCTCGACGCACTCGCCCGCACGCTCAAGACAGCAGGCGCGCGACGCGTGACGAATTTCGTCGCGCTCCGTACGCCGAAAGACTAACCCGCCACTTTTGATCCAACGCCTATGTTCAACGTCGTTCTGGTCGAACCTGAAATCCCGCCGAACACCGGCAACGTGATCCGCCTGTGCGCGAACACCGGTGCGCGTCTGCATCTGATCGAGCCGCTCGGCTTCCCGCTCGACGACGCCAAGATGCGCCGCGCCGGCCTCGACTATCACGAGTACGCGCAAATGCACGTGCATGCGAACTGGGACGCCTTCATCGCGAAGGAAGCGCCCGAGCCGACGCGCATGTTCGCCTTCACGACGCGCGGCTCGACGCCGTTCTTCGATCACGCATTCAAGCCCGGCGACTGGTTTGTCTTCGGCGCGGAAACGCGCGGTCTGTCCGACGCGGTACTCAACGCGTTCCCGAACGAACAGCGCGTGCGCCTGCCGATGCGACCCGGCAACCGGAGCCTGAATCTGTCGAATACGGTGGCGGTGGTGACGTTCGAGGCGTGGCGTCAGGCGGGCTTCGAAGGCGGCGCCTGAACCTCGATCTCCTTTAAATAGAGATCGAGCATGTCCTGCTGAAAGCAGGCAAAGATCACGCGCTCGATGGACGGCGCGGAAGAAAGCGTTTCGATCACGCTGCCGATTGCGATCCGCACGGCATCTTCGGCCGGAAAGCGGTAAATACCGCAACTGATCGCGGGAAACGCGATCGACTTGCAGCCTGCTTCTTTGGCGAGTTCGAGTGATCTCCGGTAGCAACCTGCAAGCAACGCCGCCTCGTTGCGCTTGCCGCCGCTCCATCGCGGACCGACCGCGTGGATCACGTGCTTCGCGGGCAAAGCATGGCCGCTGGTGATTTTTGCGTCGCCGGTCGCGCAACCGCCGAGCGTCTCGCACTCGCGCTTCAGGCTGCGCCCCGCAGCACGATGGATCGCACCATCGACACCGCCCCCGCCCAAAAGCGACGTATTCGCAGCATTGACGATGGCATCGACGGCGAGCGTCGTGATATCGACGACCTGCGCTTCCAGCGTGCAGCGACCGACGGCGAACATGGCAAATCTCCTTGCGAACCGCAAGGGCGCCTATTCAGCCTTCGCGTCCCGGCTGAGCAGCGCCTGCACCGCGTTGCGCGGCGCGATATCTTCGAAGAGCACGCGGCAGACGGCGTGCGTGATCGGCATGTCGATGTTGCGCGACTGTGCAAGCGCCAGAACGGCGCGCGCGCAACGCACGCCCTCCGCAACATGGCCGAGCGCCGCCAGAATCTCGGTGAGCGATCGGCCTGTTGCAAGCTGCATTCCCACCGTGCGATTACGCGAAAGATCGCCCGTCGCGGTGAGAATCAGGTCGCCGAGGCCCGTCAGTCCGGTGAAGGTTTCGGCGCGGCCGCCGAGCGCCACGCCGAGCCGCGACATTTCCGCGAGACCGCGCGTGATCAGCGCGGCGCGTGCGTTGAGACCGAGGCCGAGGCCGTCGGAGATTCCGGTGGCGATCGCCAGCACGTTCTTCACCGCGCCGCCGACTTCGACGCCGATCACGTCGTCGCCGGTATAGATGCGCATCGCGCCGTGGTGGAACGCCGCGACGGTGCGCTCGCCGAGCACGGCCGAACGGCTCGCGACCGTGAGCGCGACCGGCAGGCCCTGCCCCACTTCGCGCGCGAAACTCGGCCCCGACAGCGTGCCATTGCTCGCATGCTGCGGCAGTTCGGCCGCGACCACTTCATTCGGCAGACATTGCGTATCGGCTTCGAAGCCCTTGCAGAGCCACACGATATGCGCAGGAACCACGCCGATCTCGCGCATCGTCCGACAAAGCGCGCGCAACCCGGCGACCGGCGTCGCGACAACACATAGCGCATCCTCCGCCGACGCGTGCCGCAACGCCGCGCCGAGATCCGCGTCATAGAGGAGCGTCGCGGGCAGGGTCACGCCGCGCAGATAGCGGTCGTTTTCATGCGAAGCGGAAAGGGAGTCGATGAGCGCGCGATCGCGCGCCCAGAGCACTGCATCGTGCCGCGTGGCCAGATGGCCCGCGAGTGCGGTGCCCCATGCACCGGCGCCGAGGATAGCTACTTTCATGCTCGGCTCCGGGTCCGGCGGGTTTGCACAGTGCTGCGATTAATGCGTCGCGCCGTTCGCCGAGCCTTCCTGCGCGCCGGCGAGTTGCGAGATGCGCTGCTCGTACAGCGCCTGGAAGTTGATTTCCGCGAGGTGGATCGGCGGGAAACCGGCGCGGGTGATCGCATCCGCGATATTCGAGCGCAGGTACGGAAACAGGATGGTCGGGCACGCAATGCCGACGAGCGGATCGACCTGTTCCGCCGGAATGTTGCGGATGTCGAAAATACCGGCCTGCTTGGCTTCGATCAGGAACGCAACCTTGTCCGAAACCTTCGCCGTGACCGTGCCCGTGACCAGCACTTCGAAGACGCTTTCCGCGAGGCGCTCGGCCTTCACGTCGACTTCGACTTCCACCGACGGCATTTCCTGCTCGAGGAAGATGCCGGGCGAGTTGGGCTGCTCGAGCGACATATCCTTCAGGTAAATGCGCTGGATGTTGAAGAACGGCTGGTTGTTGTCGTCAGACATGGTGGATTCCCTTGATTGTTTCGATGGTCGGCGCCGCGCTTGGTTTATTTGGGGCTGCGGCGCCGCCCGTCGCGGATTGAGGCCGCGACGGAATTGCTCAGGCCGATTCGAGAAGCGGCATCAGGCCGCCCTTGCGATCGAGCGCGGAAAGATCGTCGTAACCGCCGACGTGCGTCTCGCCGATATACACCTGCGGCACGGTTCGACGTCCGGTGCGCGTCATCATTTCCTCGCGCCGGCCGGGTTCGCGATCAATCAGCACCTTTTCGATCTGCTCGACCCCGCGCGACTTTAAAAGACGTTCGGCCATCTGGCAATAAGGACACACTTGCGTGCTGTACATGACAACCTTGTTCACTTGACTGCTCCTTGTTTCACGACCGGCATGCCGGCCTTCTGCCAGGCGTCGAGACCGCCCTGCAGAACATGGACTTCGCTGTAGCCGGCCTCGGACACCGCGCGGCTCGCCTTCTGCGATTGCTGTCCGGTCTGGCATACGAGAATGACCGGATTGCCCTTATTCTTCGCGATTTGGCCAATCTTTGCTTGGAGGTCCGCCATTTCGAGGTTGCGTGCCGCCGGCAAATGGCCTGTCGCGTACTCCGCGGCCGGACGCAAATCGACGACCACGGCGTTGCGCCGGTTGATCAGCGTGGTGGCTTCGGCAGCAGAAACGCCGCCACGCCCACGACGGGTGATCGCCGGCCAGAGGAGCAATCCGCCGGAGACGAGCGCGATCGCGATGAGAACAAGGTTCGTGTAATCGGTGAAAAACTTCACGGAAGGGCCGCCGAAAGTGGAGAAAGGGAAGAAAGAAAAACCCGGACAATCGGGGCATTATAAAATAACCCTTTGCCGCGATGGCCTCGGCCGTTCAGCCGATGGCGCGCGCCGCTTGCAACGAGCACAATCGGGTTCCTGCCCTCGGGTTCTTGCCGACCTGGAATCCTTGCGCTGTCGCCGCTTCTTTTCCCGCTTCCCAACTAACCGACCTATCAGACATGTACAAGCTAGTGCTCATCCGCCACGGCGAATCGACGTGGAACAAGGAAAACCGGTTCACGGGCTGGGTCGATGTCGACCTGACCGAGCAGGGCAACCGCGAAGCACGCCAGGCCGGCGTGCTGCTGAAGGAAGCCGGCTTCTCCTTCGATATCGCGTACACGTCCGTGTTGAAGCGCGCGATTCGCACGCTGTGGCACGTGCAGGACGAAATGGACGAAATGTACCTTCCGGTGGTTCATTCGTGGCGCCTGAACGAGCGCCACTACGGTGCGCTCGCAGGGCTCAACAAGGCCGAGACCGCGAAGAAATATGGCGACGAACAAGTGCTGGTCTGGCGCCGCAGCTACGACACGCCGCCGCCCGCGCTCGAGCCGGACGACGAACGCACGTCGTTCAACGATCCGCGTTACGCGAAGGTGCCGCGCGAGCAGTTGCCGCTCACCGAGTGCCTGAAGGACACGGTCGCGCGTGTGCTGCCGGTCTGGAACGAGTCGATCGCACCCGCGATCAAGTCGGGCAAGCGCGTCGTGATCTCGGCGCACGGCAACTCGATGCGCGCGCTGGTCAAATATCTCGACAACATCTCGGATGACGACATCGTCGGCCTGAACATTCCGAACGGCGTGCCGCTCGTGTATGAACTCGACGCCGACCTGAAGCCGATCCAGCACTACTATCTCGGCGATCCGGAAGCGATCGCGGCCGCGCAGGCCGCCGTGGCCAAGCAAGGCAAGGCGGGCTGAGCGCGCATTGTCGGCCGGAAGGGTTCGCGCCGGCCCAATCCCCACGCCGCGCAAGTCGGCGTGGGCGTTGGGTCGCGCGGGGTCCTTCACGCTTCACGCGATCCCGGTCGCAAGCGCCCTGCTTTGCCTCATCATGCGCTGCACGATCTCCGAACAGCACGATTCATCCGTCCAAAACGCCCGCTTTCCTTTGCCCGTGCCTTTAAGCTGCGTTTAAGTCGCCGCGTAGGACGAGCATGTATACTGCCCTGTCACCCACGATCCAGCCTAATCCGCTTCCGACCGCAACACTTATGCGAAAGAACCTGAAAAACATCGGCCTGATCGCCGCGGGCCTCGCTACCGGCGCGCTTGCAACCCTCCAAATCTCCGCCTCCGCCCAGCAAGCCGCGTCCGCGCCCCTGCCGCTCGATCAATTGCGATTGTTTGCCGAGGTTTTCGGGCAAATCAAGCACGAATACGTCGAACCGGTCGACGACAAGAAGCTCCTGACCGCCGCAATCAAGGGCATGGTTTCGAGTCTCGATCCGCACTCGTCCTATCTCGACAAGACCGACTACGAAGAGCTTCAGGAACAGACGAAGGGCCGTTTCGCGGGCCTCGGCATCGAAATTTCGTCGGAAGACGGGCTGATCAAGGTGATTTCGCCGATCGAGGACACGCCCGCGTTTCGCGCCGGCATCCGTCCGGGCGACCTGATCACGCGCATCAACGACAAGCCGGTGCGCGGCATGACGCTCGACAAGGCGGTCAAGCAGATGCGCGGGGAGCCGGGCACGAAGGTGACGCTCACGATCTTCCGCAAGACCGACGACCGGACCTTCCCGATCACCGTGACGCGCGCTCTGATTCGCGTGCAGTCGGTGAAGATGAAGATTCCGGAGCCGGGTTACGGCTATATCCGCATCACGAGCTTCCAGGAACGCACGGTTCCCGATCTCGCCGCGAAACTGCAGGATCTCGCGCGCCAGCAGCCGGACCTGAAGGGTCTCGTCATCGATTTGCGCAACAACGGCGGCGGCCTGCTGCAAAGCGCGGTCGGCGTGGCGGGCGCGTTCCTGCCGGACAATGCGGTCGTCGTGTCGACGAATGGACAAATCGCGGACGCGAAGCAGACCTTCCGCGACACCTACGACAACTACCGTCTTCCGTCCTTCGATTCGGACCCGCTGAAGAACGTGCCGGAAATCTTCAAGAAGGTGCCGATCGTCGTGCTGACGAACGCTTATTCGGCGTCGGCGTCGGAGATCGTCGCGGGCGCGCTGCAGGATCACCATCGCGCGCTGATCGTCGGCAAGACGACGTTCGGCAAGGGCTCGGTGCAGACGGTGCGCCCGATGACGGCCGACACCGCCCTACGCCTGACGACGGCCTATTACTACACGCCGAGCGGCAAGTCGATCCAGAACCAGGGCGTGCGCCCCGACGTGCCGGTCGACCAGTACGCGGACGGCGATCCGGACGACGCGCTCGTCACGCGTGAAGTCGACTACTCGAACCACCTTGCGAATACGCAGGACCCGAACGAGAAGAAGGAACAGGAAGCGCGTGAGTCCGACCGTCTCGAACAACTGCGCATTCTCGAAGAGCAGAACGACAAAAAGACGCCGGAACAGCGCCGCAAGGATCGCGAACGCAAGCCGGTGGAGTTCGGCAGTTCCGACGACTTCATGCTGCAACAGGCGCTGAACAAGCTCGAAGGCAAGACGGTCGTGGAATCGAAGTCGATCAGCGAGCGCAAGCTGGCGCAAAACAAGCCGCCGCGTTCGGCTTCGGCGCCGGTCGCCGTCAAGCCGGCGCTGCCGGCTACGCCGGGTTCGTCGCCCGCTTCCGGCGCTTTGCCGGCCTCGGCGCCGACGGCTGAAAGCAAGTAACACCGCTAAAGCGGACTTCGCGGCGCCGCAGCCGCGAAGTCCGTCTCCGCTTCCCGAACGGCGCGCGATTAAAATATCTCGGTTGAAACACGCCGCCCGCCGGCGTTCCTGTCGACGCAACGTCCACACGCACCGCTCGATGAACGACGACCAGCTCCTCCGCTATTCCCGCCACATTCTCGTCGACGAAATCGGCATCGAGGTGCAGCAGCGCTTTCTCGATGCGCACGCGCTCGTGATCGGCGCGGGCGGCTTGGGATCGCCCGCGGCGATGTATCTGGCGGCGTCGGGCGTCGGCGAAATCACGCTGGTGGACGCCGATGTCGTCGATCTCACCAATTTGCAGCGCCAGATTCTCCATGTGACCGGCTCGGTCGGCAGGCCGAAGGTCGAATCGGGCCGCGACGCGCTCGCGGCATTGAATCCCGGCGTCAAGGTCAACATGGTCCAGCGCCGCGCCGACGCCGCGTGGCTCGACCAAAACGTACCGCGCGCAACCGTCGTGCTCGACTGCTCCGACAACTTCGCGACGCGCCACGCGATCAACGCGGCCTGCGTCGCGCACCGGGTGCCGCTCGTTTCGGGCGCGGCGCTGCGTTTCGACGGGCAGATCAGCACCTTCGACTTCCGCTCGGAACAGTCGCCGTGCTACGCGTGCGTGTTTCCGCCCGACCAGGCGTTCGAGGAAGTCGCGTGTTCGACGATGGGCGTTTTCGCGCCGACCGTCGGCATCATCGGCGCGATGCAGGCGGCCGAGGCACTGCGCGTGATCGGCGGCTTCGGCGAAACGCTCGCGGGACGCCTGATGATGCTCGACTCGCTGCGCATGGAGTGGAACACGATGCGCATCGCGCGTCAGCCGGGGTGTCCGGTCTGCGGGACGCGCCGCGCCGGCTGATTGCCAGGCGCTATCTCAAATTTCAGAGTTGTCCAGTTTCGACGACGGGCGCGCCGCATTAAGGTGGGCGCTGGATTTTTTCGCCCATCCGGCCGTCGGCGCTCGCCGCCCGACGCCATCGAACTGGAACTCAAATGAGCGGCACAGACAGCACGAGCACGCAGCGCGGCCTCAACCAGAGCGTGTTCGCGACGCCCGGCATCCCGAAACTCGCCGGGCCTGAAGGCATTCTTTTCGATTTCAACTATGGCTGCCGCGTGCAGGTGCCGGTCGACGGCTGGCGCGTGCGCATGATCGACCTCGATACGCACAGCCTGCTGTTCGACGAGCCGGTCGAAGCCGGCATCGTCGTGACGAGCCGCCGAAAGTATTTCGTGCGCTTCCAGCTCGTGGTGCTCGACGGCGAGCGGCTGGTGTTCTCGCACAGCTACGACGCGCGCGGGAAAAAGGTCGTGGTGCGTCCGTCGACGATGGCGCTCGGCGATTCGCTCGCCTGGGTGCCAATCGCCGATGCGTTCCGCGAACAGCATCAGTGCGACCTGACCATGTTGCTCGCGGCGCACTTGCAGTCGCTTTTCCGCGCGGGCCATCCGCGGATCCGCTTTGTGACGCAGGAAGAGCTCGACGCACTCGGCGGCGATGTCTACGCGACCTACTACATCGGACTTTTCTCGCCCTACACAGACCGCGACCATCAACCGACCGATCCACGCGTGAGCAGCATGCAGGACGCCATCGCGTACATGCTTGGCGTGCCGTGCGCGGAACGGCGCCCGGAACTCGTCGTCGCCGATGCGGTGCGGCGCATCCCCGAACGCTACGTCTGCATCGCGACGCAGGCGACCGCGCAATGCAAGTACTGGAACAATCCGCGCGGCTGGCCGACGCTGATCGCCCACCTGAAGGAACTCGGCTACCGTGTGCTGTGCATCGACCGCAATCGCGAGTACGGGCTCGGCAAGCACATCAATACGATGCCGGAAGGCTGCGAAGACTTCACAGGCGACCGCCCGCTACAGGACCGCGCGAGCCTGTTGCTGCACGCGGATTTCTTCATCGGATTAGGAAGCGGCCTGTCGTGGCTGGCGTGGGCGGTCGGGACGCCGGTCGTCATGATCAGCGGTTTCTCGCATCCGCAGACCGAATTCAAAACGCCCTATCGCGTGATCAATTTCCACGCGTGCAATAGCTGCTTCAACGACACGACGACCCAGTTCGACGCCCGCGATTTTCTCTGGTGCCCGCGCCGCCACGACAACCCGCAGCCGTTTCAATGCACCTGGGCGATCTCGCCGGAGCACGTCATCTTCAACGTGCACCGGCTGATCGCCGATCACCGGCTCTCCGAGGCCGAGGCCGCGACCGAGGCCAGCTAGACTTTTTGCAACTGCGCGAGCGCCGTCAGCAACTCGGCGGGCTCGTAGGCGGCGAGCACATCGGCGACGGGCTTCTCGAACGCCTTCAGGTTCGAGCGCAGGATTTCCTGCTTCACGACGAGCAACTGGCTCGGATGCATCGAAAATTCGGTCAGCCCCAGGCCGAGCAGCAGGCGGGTGACACTCGGATCGCCCGCCATTTCTCCGCAGATCGACACCGGCACGCCCGCGTGTTTCGCCTCGCGCAGCGTGAACGCAATCAGGTTCAGCACCGCCGGATGCAGCGGGTCGTACAGATGCGCGACCGCATTATCCGCGCGATCGATCGCGAGCGTGTACTGGATCAGGTCGTTCGTCCCGATCGACAGGAAATCGAGCCGCTTCAAAAACAGCCGCACGGCGATCGCCGCCGCCGGAATCTCGATCATCGCGCCGACCTGCACGTTCGGGTCGTAGGCGATGCCGGCGTCGTCGAGCTGGCGCTTCGCTTCCTGGATGAGGTCGAGCGTCTGGTCGATTTCCTGCGCGTGCGCGAGCATCGGAATCAGAATCTTGGTCGGACCGAACGCCGACGCCCGCAGGATCGCGCGCAACTGCGTCATGAACATCTGCGGCTCGGACAGGCTCCAGCGAATCGCGCGAAGCCCAAGCGCCGGGTTCGGCGCCGTCTCGTAGCCGTCGCCTCCGCTCATCGATTCGAGCGGCTTGTCGGCGCCGACGTCGATCGTGCGGATCGTCACCGGCCGGCCATTCATCAGTTCGATCGCGCGCTTGTAGGCCTCGAACTGCTCTTCTTCCTCCGGCAGCCGGTTCTTGTGATTCATGAACAGGAATTCGGTGCGGAACAGGCCGACGCCCATCGCGCCCGCTTCAACGGCCGTCTGCGCGTCGTCGGGCAACTCGATGTTCGCGCACAGTTCGATCTTCGTGCCGTCGAGCGTCTGGGTCGGCGAGAACTTCAGGCGCTGGAGCTTCCTCTGCTCGAGCACCTTTTCGCTTTGCCGGTAGGAATATTCCTCGAGCACGATCGGCGCCGGATCGACGATCACGATTCCGTGATCGCCATCGACGATGATCAGGTCGTTCTGCCGGATCAGCGCGCTCGCCTGCTGCACGCCGACCGACGCCGGAATGCCGAGACTGCGCGCGACGATCGCCGTGTGCGACGTGCGGCCGCCCAGGTCCGTCACGAATCCCTTGAACGCCTGCGTCTTGAACTGGAGCATGTCGGCGGGCGCGATATCGTGCGCGACGACGATCATCTCGTTGTGGCCGTTGCTCGCGGCGTTGTGCACGACGAGCGATGCCGTCGACGGCGCGCCCGCCAGCGCCTTCAGCACGCGCTCGACAACCTGCTCGATGTCGGCCTTGCGTTCGCGCAGGTATTCGTCTTCGATGTCGTCGAAATGGCGGCTCAGAATTTGGAGCTGCTCGGTCAGCGCCCATTCGACGTTGTAGCGCCGCGTGCGAACGAGATCGATGGTTTCCTGCACGAGCATCGCGTCGTTCAGGATCATCGAATGGACATTGATGAAGGCGCCCATTTCGCTCGGAGCGTCGGCGGCGAGATCTTCGCGGAGGGCGTCGAGTTCCGCGTGCACGGATTCCTGCGCGGCGTGAAAACGAGCGATTTCAGCACCGATCTGATCCGGCTCGATCAGATAGTGGTCTACGTCGAGGGCAGCGGGCGCGATCAGGTATGCACGCCCGATAGCGATGCCTCGTGAAACGGGAATTCCATGCAGCGTGAAGGACACGCGCACCTCCTCTAGTTGTGATGTGTCCGCGGTCTCTCATGGTCCGCGGATAGCGCTTGTGGCGCGCCGCTCATTATAAATTCGATTGTGTGTCAAAGCCCGGCGCGACGCAGCAGGCGCGCAGGTTCTTGTGCGACTTGAAAGCGCACTGCAACGGCGGCATAACAAAAAGCCGCGTCGATGCGCGGCTTTCGTTGTTCTTGCGTGAAAGACAGCGAGTTACTGCCCTTCGCCAAATTTATCGGCGATCATCGCGAGGATGGCCTGCATGGCTTCGGCTTCGTCCGAGCCTTCCGTTTCGATCACGACCGTGGCACCGATGCCCGCCGCCAGCATCATCACGCCCATGATGCTCTTCGCGTTGATCCGGCGGCCGTTGCGGCTCATCCAGATTTCGCATTGATAATTTGCCGCCAGCTGGGTGAGCTTGGCGGAAGCGCGCGCGTGGAGCCCCAGCTTGTTCACGATTGTTGTTTCTTGTTGCAGCATGATGCTCCGAAGCGCTGAATGGATGAGGAAAGGAAGTCGTCAGTGGCTGGCTGCCTTCACCGAAACGAGATCGGCACTCGCTGAACACGCCGGATCGGCCGTGCCGGGCGCGGCCGTGGCCAGCGCGCACGGATTCTGCGGCGTGGTGGAATCCAGTTCCTGGATGCCCTTCGAGCCGCCCTGCAGGATCTTCTCGGTGAGCGTGGCGAGCGGTGTCGTGCGATAACAGACCGCGCGTACGAGCATCGGCAGGTTGACGCCGGCGAGCACGCGGACGTCGTCGGCGGCGAGGCTCTGCGCGATATTCGCGGGTGTCGCGCCGAACACGTCGGTCAGAACGATTGCGCCGTTGCCTTCGCGCAAGCGGTCGATTTCCGCGCGGGCGAACGCGCGCACCTCGACGGGGTCGCAGTTCGGAAGGACGTCGATGACGCCGATGCGGGCGGGCAAGCCGCCGTAAATGTGCGCGACGCACTCGCGTAACGCGGAGGCGAACGGTGCGTGCGCGATGATCAGAATGCCAGCCATGTCAGTGTTGCTGCCCCAAAACGACGAAAACCGTCGGTGAACATCGAAATGCGCCAGTGTTGGCGGCCGGGATGTCGATTCGAGAGCGGAAAGCCTTTAGCTTAGCTGCGTTCCGCCCGGGCCGCTCGCGACGCTGCTTGCCAACGCTATATCGACAGCTTGCGCGGCAATCCTTAATCCAGCCTTTAAGCGAGCTTCCTTCCAGCAGATTGCGCCCCAAATATGACATCCCACGGTCGGCAGATTGTAACAGTCTGGTCCAATCAGGCCGCCGCGCGCTCCAGCGCGTCGATGAACATGCCAGCGACGTCGAATCCGGTCTGGTCCATGATTTCGCGGAAACACGTCGGGCTCGTCACGTTGACCTCGGTGAGATAGTCGCCGATCGCGTCCAGCCCGACGAGCAACAGACCGCGCGAGAACAACTCGGCGCCGAGCGTTTCCGCGATCTCGCGATCGCGCTCGGAAAGCGGCTGCGCACGGCCAAGCCCGCCCGCGGCCAGATTGCCGCGCACTTCGGTTCCCTGCGGGATTCGCGCGAGCGAATACGGCACGGGCTGCCCGCCGATCAGCAGGATGCGCTTGTCGCCGTCGGTGATTTGCGGGATGAACTTCTGCGCCATCACCGAGCGCGCGCCGTCCTCGCTCAGCATTTCGATTATCGAGCCCAGGTTCATGGCGTCCGGCTTCACGCGGAACACGCCCATGCCGCCCATGCCGTCGAGCGGCTTCAGGATCACGTCGCCGTGTTCGGCGTGGAAGGCGCGCAGACGGGCTGCGTCGCGCGTGACGAGCGTCGGCGCGACGTATTGCGGCCATTCCGCGATCGCAAGCTTCTCGGAGTGATCGCGGATCGCCTGCGGCTTGTTGAACACGCGCGCGCCCGCGCGCTCCGCCATTTCGAGAAGCCACGTCGAGTTGACGTACTCCATGTCGAACGGCGGGTCCTTGCGCATCAGCACGGCGTCGAAATGCGTGAGCGGCAAGTGTTCCGGCTGCTCGGCCGCGTACCACGGCGAGCGGTCGCTGTTCGCTTCGTCGCAGACGATCGCGATGCGCCGCGCGCCCGCTTCGACGCCGTCGCCAGCCCATGCAAGATGCTGCGGCTCGCATGCGTAGAGCACGTGACCGCGCCGCGCGGCTTCGGCCATCATCGCGTAGGTGGTGTCCTTGTAGATCTTGAAGCGATCGAGCGGATCGGCGATAAACAGGATGTCCATAGGGGTCCACAGTGGCCGTGCGGCCTTGGTTGTTCAGTGCCCGGCGGCACGGCGCGCGATGCGCACCGAATCGCCCGGGCGTGGTCAGACCTGGATCGCTTCGGGATCGGTCTTCTCGAGTTCCACCGACGCCGCGAGCAAGCCCAGTCGAGCCACCACGCCGTACATGTAGAAGCGGTTCGGCGGCGCCGCGCCGGGCTTCGCGTGCGTGTCGGGAAGCGCAGTGTGCTCGAAGCCGAGCGGCACGAAATGCATCCCGGGCGCGTTGAGGTTCTGGTCGCGCTCGCGCGAATCGTGCACGCGATAAAACCCGCCGACGACATACCGGTCGATCATGTACACCACCGGCTCGGCGACGCCGTTTTCCACGCGCTCGAACGTGTGCACGCCTTCCTGCACGATCACGTCGTGCACTTCGAGGCCGTCTTTCGCGTCGTTCATCTTCGCGCGCTCGCGCTTGGTGAGCGCGGCGACCTCACACGCGTCGTGCACGGTCATCACGCCCTTGCCGTAGGTGCCGGCGTCGGCCTTGATGACGACATACGGTCGCTCGCTGATGCCGTACTCGCGATACTTCTTCGCGATTTTCTTCAGCACGCCGTCGATTGCGTCCGCGAGCGCTTGCTCGCCGGTGCGCGCCTCGTAATCGACGCCTTCCACGTGTGCGAAGTACGGATTGATCATCCACGGATCGATTTCGACCAGCTTCGAGAATTTCTTCGCGACGTCGTCGTAGCAGGAGAAATGCGTGGACTTGCGGCGCACGGCCCAGCCGGCATGCAGAGGCGGCAGCAGATATTGCTCGTGCAGGTTTTCGAGCACCGGCGGAATACCCGCCGACAAATCGTTGTTCAGCAGGATCGAACAGGGATCGAAATTCTTGAGACCGAGACGACGCGGCGTGCGTTCGAGCGGTTCGAGCACGATTTTCTGGCCGTCGGCGAGCGCGATGGTCACCGGGCCGTGGATGTTTTCATCGAGCGTGCCGAAGCGCACGTGCAGCCCGGCCTGCCGCATGATGGTCGCGAGGCGCGCGACGTTTTCGAGGTAGAACGCGTTGCGCGTATGGCGCTCGGGAATCACGAGCAGGTTTTTCGCGTCGGGGCAGATCTTCTCGATCGATGCCATCGCGGCCTGCACGGCAAGCGGCAGCACTTCCTGCGGCAGGTAGTTGAAGCCGCCGGGAAACAGGTTGGTATCGACGGGCGCGAGCTTGAACCCTGCATTGCGCAGATCGACCGAGCAATAAAAGGGCGGCGTGTGTTCCTGCCATTCGAGACGAAACCAGCGTTCGATGGCCGGCGTGGCGTCGAGAATCTTCCGCTCGAGATCGAGCAGCGGGCCATTTAACGCCGTGACTAAGTGCGGAACCATTGATTTCTCGCGGACTTGAGAGGAAAGATTGTAGAGCAAATGCTTGGCGTACTTGGGGATGAACCGCCTTTTCCCAAGGTTTCCCGGGGTGAGCATCCCCGATTGCGCCCTCAAATTTTTCTATCGCCGCGATAGGGTTGTTTCTCTTATCCCCGTCGTACTTTTGATCCCCCAAAAAGATGCCCGCCGGGAGGCGGGCAAAGTCGCTGCGCTCGTCTGGGAGCCGTGCTGCGCTGAATTCCTTTCCGAAAATCGGTCCGGCCTCTCGCGCCGGACCGGTTCCCAAGCCTTCTATCGTTATTCGACGTGTTCGCCGTGCAGCGAGACGTCCATACCTTCGCGTTCTTCCTCTTCCGTGATGCGCAGGCCCATGACCATGTCGATGCCCTTCAGCAGGATGAAGCTGACCACGCCGCTGTAGACGAGCGTCGTGAGCACGCCCTTCGCCTGGAGCAGCACGTTGCCGTCGAAGCCGCCGATGTCCTTGACCGCGAACACGCCGGTCAGGAGCGCACCGATGATCCCGCCGATGCCGTGCACGCCGAACGCGTCGAGCGAGTCGTCGTAGTTGAACTTGTGCTTGAGCCACGTCGCCGACCAGAAGCAGACCACGCCCGCCACGACGCCGATTACGAGCGCACCCGCCACGCCGACGAAGCCCGATGCCGGCGTAATCGCCACGAGACCCGCTACCGCGCCCGAAATGATGCCGAGCACCGAAGGCTTGCCCTTCGCGATCCACTCCGCGAACATCCAGCCGAACGCGGCGCAGGCGGTGGCGATCTGGGTCGTGAGCATCGCGAAGCCGGCACGGCCGTCCGCTGCGACTGCCGAACCCGCGTTGAAGCCGAACCAGCCCACCCACAGCATCGATGCGCCGATCAGCGAGAGCACCAGGTTGTGCGGCGCCATCACTTCGCGGCCGTAGCCGACGCGCTTGCCGAGCACCAGACAGCACACGAGACCCGCGATACCGGCATTGATGTGAACCACCGTGCCGCCTGCGAAGTCGAGGATGCCCGCGGTCGCCAGCCAGCCGGTCGGTTCCCAGACCATGTGCGCGATCGGCGAATAGACGATCAGCGACCACAGCGTCATGAACACCAGCATCGACGAGAACTTCATCCGGTCGGCGAACGCACCGGTGATCAGCGCCGGCGTGATGATCGCGAACGTCATCTGATAGACGAAGTAGACGGATTCCGGGATCGTCGAGGCAAGGTGGCTGACGGTGAGCGTCGTCGCCTTGTCGCCCTTGATGTAGTTCATGCCGTGCAGGAACACCCGCGAGAAGCCGCCGATGAACGAGTTGCCCGGCGTGAACGCGAGGCTGTAGCCGACGACCGTCCAGAGGATCGTGACCAGGCAGGTGATCGCGAAGCTCTGCATCACGGTGCCGAGCACGTTCTTCTTGCGGACCATGCCCGCGTAGAAAAGCGCGAGGCCCGGGATCGTCATGAACAGCACGAGCGCCGTGGAGGTCAGCATCCAGGCGGTGTCGCCCGAACTGATCTTCGAGGAATCGACCGAGAACGGCTCGGTCGGCGCCGCGGGTGCGGCTTCCGAGGCGCCCGATGCCGGCGCGGCCGCGGAGGCGGCTTCAGCCGACGAGGACATCGCCGTGTTGGCGCTGACGGGAGACGCGGGGGCGGGTGCGCTTGCTGCCGTGGCGTCGGACGCCGGGGCCGATGCAGCGGCCGGAGCAGATGCGTCCTGGGCCAGAGCGACGCCGACATTGGCGCCGATCAGCGACCCCGCCATCAACATGGACATCAATAATTTGCGCATTCTTCTGTTTCCTCTTATCGCCGAATTTCTTCTTAGAGAGCGTCCGCGCCGGTCTCGCCGGTGCGAATACGAATGACTTGTTCGATGGCGGTGACGAAAATCTTCCCGTCACCGATCTTGCCCGTGCGGGCCGCGCGTTCGACTGCTTCGATTGCCTGGTCGACGATGTCGTCCGACACGGCTGCTTCGATCTTCACTTTCGGCAGGAAATCGACCACGTACTCCGCGCCGCGATACAGCTCGGTGTGACCTTTCTGACGGCCGAATCCCTTCACCTCGGTCACCGTGATGCCCGAGACGCCGATCGCCGACAACGCTTCGCGCGCTTCGTCGAGCTTGAACGGCTTGATGATTGCGGTAATGAGCTTCATGTAACCCTCGCTGTGGTGTGTCTGATCCCTCGATGCCCTCGAGCGGCGTCTCGTCATATTTGTGCGCCGCATCGTCCCGCCCGCCAGCCGCCGAAAAAAGCGCGCAGGGAAGGCCCGCGCCTCTTATGCAACTCGTGTGCCATGCGTGTATTCATGGGGCTGGACGGGATTTTCGACGGCGGGCGAAAGCGACTTGTCCGAATGGCCAACGCTCGCGCCACGCGCTGGCGCCGCGCCGGGTTCGTTGCTAGAGTGCTCGCAAGGTCCGGCAAACAGGGGCGCAACGGATCGCGAAGCCGTTTCGCAGTGCGTCAATCCGGCGAACTGTCGTGGTGCACCAAAATCGATCATTCGAGAAACCGTGGCACTGACCTAACAACGAATGCACCTAAATTGTGCATCAAGGGAAAAATCATGAAACAGCCTAATGACGTCTTCAACGAGTTCCAGCAGAAGATGAGCGAATTACTGAAGAATTCGCCGGCGAAAGACATGGAAAGGAACATGAAGGCAATGCTTTCGCAAGGTTTCTCCAAGCTCGATCTCGTGACCCGCGAGGAATTCGATACCCAGACGCAGGTGCTCGTGCGCACGCGTGCGCGGCTCGAAGAACTCGAACAGCGCGTCGCGCAACTCGAACAGCGGCTGACGGCCGGAGGGACGTCGCAGGACTGAAGCGCGCTGCAATGTGAGCGAACCTCGGCCAGGCGAGCAGTGAAGACTTAATCGAATCAGCCGGCGCCGGAATCTTCAGGACGCCGGGAGCGGGGGAAATCATGTCGCTTGCCGTGGTACGCAGCCGCGCGCCCGCGCCTGGGCGCGCGCCCGAGGTGGTCGTCGAAATCCACCTCGCCAATGGATTGCCGTCATTTTCGATTGTCGGGCTGCCCGACCTCGAAGTCCGCGAAAGCCGCGAGCGCGTGCGCGCCGCGCTTCAGAACTGCGGCTTCGAATTTCCTGTTCGCCGCATCACCGTCAACCTCGCTCCCGCCGATCTCCCGAAAGAGTCCGGCCGCTTCGACTTGCCCATCGCGCTTGGCATCCTCGCGGCGAGCGGGCAGATTCCCGTCGAGTCGCTTGCGCGGCGCGAATTCGCGGGCGAACTGTCGCTGACGGGCGCGCTCCGCCCGATGCGCGGCGCCTTCGCGATGGTCTGCGGCGCGGCAAGGCAATACGCCCTTGTGGCAAGCGAAGAGCCGCCCCCTGAAATCTATCTGCCACTCGCGAGCGCCGCCGAAGCGGCGCTCGTGCCCGGCGTCGACGTGTTCGGCGCCGCCGACCTGCCCGCGCTCTGCGCGCATCTCGCCGGCTCGGTCGACGGCCGGCTCGCGCCGGTGCGCGCGTCTTCATTGTCCGATCACGCTGCGTCCGGAAAGCCGCTGCCCGATCTCGCCGATGTCATCGGACACCCTGGCGCGCGCCGCGCGCTCGAAGTGGCCGCCGCGGGCGGACATCACCTGC
>NZ_FCON02000133.1 GCF_001544535.1 Caballeronia choica
CCGTATTGTCCGGAACTCAATCCCGTCGAGTACCTGTGGGCATGGCTCAAGCGTCATGCGATTGCGAACTTCTGCCCCGACAACCTCGCCGAGTTGCATACCATCGCCCGCAACAAGCTTAAGAGCGCTCAGAAAAGGCCTTCGATCATCGCCGCGTGCTGGATTCAGGCAACGTTGTGGTGATGTCATGTTTTATGGAAAGATCAATAATCAAAAGCGAGGCCCGTATGTGCGTGTCGCAATCGAGGGACATGGATTACTCGCGCTTCTATCTTTAGTCGGGAGGCGCCGCGCATTTCTTCCGGCAACCGGGGAATGCCCTTCGATTCCTGTAAACCTCACGCGAAGTGTTGCGCTCAGTCTTCTTTATACGCCGCTATGCTTCGCCGTTCGAGTGCCATATCTCGCGGCACAGACGGCGGCCGTGGTCACGCCGGGCACGCTCGTGAATGCTTCCGATGCGATCGGATGGGCTCCGCGCTCGCGTCGGAGCTCGGCACAACCGCAATCGTCATCAGACCCAGTGCGCCGGCGACTACTCAGGCCCAAAAAAAAGGCGCGGTTGTGTGCGGAGTTAGAATGACGATGCCGGAGGTTGCGCTGAGACCATGACGCGCGTGAGTGTCTGTGCGCCGCGGATGCTGGAGACTCTTGTGACTGATCGGGGCGCGAAACGTCAACCGCACGTAGCGCGAGGCTAAAGAAATACCCTATCCGCGGGCTAGCAAGTCGGGGCCGCAACGTCGGCTGGTTTCAAGGATATTCCGGGCCATCTCACCCTCTGCGCAAGGACACTGTGCGCTCGGTCCCACCGAAGCGCGAGGTCATCTTCAGAAGCCGTTCGATCGTAGTGCGCTGCGCGCGCGGGTCAATCCCGGGGCGCCGGCTTCGGGATGTGGACGATCCGACGTCACCGAAGAAGCGGTCCCCATGGCCTTTGGCGGTTAGAAAGACGACGCGAGTGAAGACGGCACCTCCTGGCGGCTGGCGAGTGCCCAAGTTTGGGTCGCTTCGCGAGTGCGTTGCGCTTCCGCCAGGATTGCGATGCGGCTGGACACATTGCTTCTTGCCAGGTGCCGCGCGGATCGGTAAGAATCACATCAGGCTCTAGGTCGTTTAGGCAAGCATCCGGATGCTTTCAGGGTTGTCAGATTTCAGTCGCGTACGTCGACGACGAAATATATGGGTTTCGGACGGTTAAAACTCGGGTTAGTCCGAATCGCTGTGGCACGGTCGGTCTGCAATTGTTAAATAGGGAATATTTTTGAATGACTCAACGCTTTGGCAAGCGCACAGTTGACTTGACCGAGAGGTTCGGACATTTGAGAAGCGACAATGGTCTCCAACGCGCCACCGGAGTTTTAGGACATTTCCCTTGTCCGGTAGAGGCTAGAAGATTCGCCCTTTCCTACGGAATGGCTCAGATCGACCCCCGGGATCTTCCTCAGCCCGAGGGGGCCTAGAGACAATACCCCCTTACTACCGATTAAGCGCTCTTCGAGATCCTCGAATAAGTATTGAGCGATGGTCGGCGCGGGCTTACGATGCTTCTCAAAGATGCGGAACGGGACTCGACAGGCGGTAATGTCCAGCGCGGCTTGCGTAATGTATGTGTGCATTTGTGCGGCCATATTTTCGCGATCGCAGTCCAAAACTTTCGTTTAGCCAGTTCCATTGCGAATCATCGCTAATGCAGAGATCTCGGCGCTAAATGGACGTTGATCGTTTGCGCGACGGCGAGCTATCCGGTGAGGCAGCGGTTGTCAAATCGATCCTGCTTCGGTCGAACTAACTGGCCGCGGCCTGAGCAGGTCACGTCGGCGCAAGAGTGGGCGAGAAACGATCGGACTAAGGTGTCGAGGCGCCGGTGCTATCGATGCTCGCGTCCTGGGAAATGATCGACTTTGCGTTGTCCGGGGCGCTTGAGCTGAGCAGGGCGCGTGCGAGCCGCTGCGGTGGGTCTGCGGTGCGCGGGAGTCGAACCGCGCGCTGGTCGTTACTCGGACTTTGTTCGTACAGGCGATTTTCGCGCCTGTCGCGACCAGTGTGATGACCAAAGCTACCTCCTCGTTGAACGCGAGCGCCGGAAACCCGTAAGCACGTTCATAGATTGTTAATCGCGAACAGGTGGGAGTACTTGTCCTGATTGCTCTATATGCCCCGCTGTGCCGTAATGCGGATACGAATAGTCGCGACAGGTCAAGTGATATCGCCTTCCTTTGGACGCTCCCAAGGATTGCCGCGGCGCTTCTCACCCGGAGCGGTTCGATCGATACAACGCCTACTTAGCGTGAGCCCCGCACGCAGTCGATTCGAACAAGAGCCGTGCACCTGCCGCCGCTCCGACTGCGCAGAACGCGCGAAGCGGGAGAACAAAGCCGGCATGCACGCCAAAGCAGTGAACTCATACTTGCCGGCAAAGGAGACAACATGCGTTTTGCGAAGACTTTCACTCCTATTGCGGTTGCGGTCGGCGCACTTCTCGCTGTTGCACCGCTCGCCTCGCGCGCGGATACTGTCGTGAAAATCGGTTTTGCCGCACCGCTCACTGGACCTAACGCGAATTACGGCAAAGATTTGGAGAACGGCGTTAAAATGGCGATCGATGACGCCAAGGCGCAAGGCGTCAAAATCAATGGCCAGCCCGTCTCGTTCGAACTCGTCGCCGAAGACGATCAGGCTGATCCGCGCGTCGGCGTGCAAGTCGCGCAAAAACTCGTAGACGAAGGCGTTTCGGTCGTTGTTGGCCACTTCAACTCGGGCACGACCATCCCCGCGTCCGATCTCTACGAAAAAGCTGGCCTGCCCGACATCGATCCGGCCGCCACGAATCCGGCCATCAGCGGCCGCGGTTTCAAGAACGTCTTCATGGTGATCTCGAGCGACGCACAAAACGCGGGCACCGCGGGCGCTTATGCGGTCACGACGACGAAGGCCAAGCGCATCGCCGTCATCGACGACCGAACGGCATTCGGCCAAGGTGAAGCCGATGAGTTCGTAAAGGCGGTCAAAGCGCTCGGCGGCGACATCATCGATCGCGAATACACCACGAATCAAGCGACGGACTTCAAGACGCAGCTCACGAATATCAAGGGAAAGAACCCTGATCTGATTTTCGTGGGAGCCCTCAATCCGCAGGCGGCCAGCATCATGAAGCAGATGAACCAGCTGGGCATCAAAGCGCAGTATGTTGGAGGAGGCGGCGTGAAGGACATCGACTTCATCAAGCTCTCGGGCGACGTGTCGGAAGGCGCTATGGCATGGGAATACGGCCGTCCGCTCGACAGCACGCCCGTAGGCGCGAAGTTCGCCGAACGCTTCAGGCAGAAGTTCGGCGAGGACGTCCTCTCGTACGCGCCCTTCGGCTATGACGCGGCGTGGACCGCCATTAAAGCGATGCAGGCGGCCAATTCGACGAAACCCGATGACTACCGTGCGAAGCTGCAAAGCATCAGCTTCGACGGCATCACCGGCCATATCGAGTTCAATGCAAACGGCTCGCTGAAGAACGGCTCGTCCACCGTCTATCAGGTGAAGAACGGCCAGTGGGTGACGATCAAGACGGTAAGCGGCCTCTGAGCGGATTTGTGGCGACCGTTCGTGGTCTGATGCATCTCGGGATCACGTGCCGTCTGCTTATTCTTGTCGAACTCGGCGCACCGGCGATGGTCGCGATCCACGGTCACGTGCCGCTCTCGAGCCCCATGCCGCTCGACTGAAGCTTCCGGCCGACTTCGGCAAACAACTGCTCGCCCGGTTTGTGTGTTTCGAGAATCCGCGAAACTTCAACAACGCGGTGGCGGTCAAGGACTGCTTCAGAGCCCAGATCAATCCTCGCAAAGCGGCGCAGGCTGGCGCTGTCGTAAAGCGCCTCTTCGCAGTCGAAATCGGCGAGGTTGAACCTGAATTGACATGAACGCGCCCCGCCCGTGAACGAGACGGCACAGGAAGGTGTATCTTCACGGGCCAGCGGCATCCATGTGCCTAAGTATGAAATATTAGCTTTCCAGGCAACCGGAGGACCCAATGGTGAATTGTACGGCAGTGGGCGTGGATATCGCCAAGCACGTGCTCCAGGCGCATTACGTAGATCAGGAAACCGGAGAGATCGTGAACCGGCCGATCAAGCGGGCGCAGTTTCTGCTGCCGCACGAGCCATCATGGATAATTGCGCGCTTGCTCCTCATCGGGCCTGATGGCTTCGTACTGCAGCCGTCGGATATATCAGAGATCTACAAGCGCCGGTCCGACCGGAGTGTCCATTCCGCCACACAGCCATAACCATGAAGCAGGTCATCGCTCGAATCTAGCGGGTGATCAACTTGGGCGACAGACGTGGCGACGCTTTTCTGCCAGCTTTCCACGACGGTCTCCGGAGCGCAGGGCACACCAAAAGGAACGCACGGGAATTCGCTTCTCATATGATCGAGTAATTCTGGCCGCCGGTGCGTCCCCTCTCCGATCCACGGAGCCTCGTAAAAGCGTCGGACATGCCGGTCACCGCGCTTTAGCGTGACCCCGCCGATCATTTCGCCCGTGGCTCACTCGCGATGCGGGAAAACGAGCCTGACTAAGCCGCGCTTCGTGTCCTAGGGTTCTTACATACGGAGCAGGTGCTTCATTTTCGCAAGCTGACGCTCCAGAGAGGCTTGTATCAGTGCACGAACGGCGGTCTTTCTCATGACACGATTTCTTGTCAGTTTCCTGTTGGCTACGACGTTTGGACAGTGCTTGCTGGCATCGGCGGCGGTCGCGCAGGCGCCATTGGTCGTCAAGTCGCTAGCCGAGAAAAAGGTCACCGAGTTACCGCCTGGACAACTTTTCTGGCGGATCGAAAGCTTTCCGACACGTGAGCAGGCACAATCCGCCGCAGGCAACTGGGCGCTTGTCGCCGAATCGGCGGGCAAAGCCTGGCTTTTCACGCTTGGCCCGGCAGCAGGATCGTCCGCGGGTGGCACGAAGGTGGCCGAGGTTGGGCCTATCCCCCGGTTTACTGCGCCGCGATATCTACTCAGGATCAATGCGGCTAGCGGCGCTCCTGGCAGCACGACTCGTGTGCATACTCATCCGGGCTCGGAGACTTTCTTCGTACTTACCGGAGCACAAAGCGTACGTACTCCAGACGGAGTGATGGTCGTCAAGGCAGGGCATGCCGAGCCCGGCCACGGGGCTGGTATGCCGATGCAAGTCTCGTCCAGTGGCTCGACGGATCTGCACGCCCTGGTGATGTTCGTGCTCGACGACACCAAACCGTTTTCATCTCCTGCAAACTTCCCGTGAGCGGCGGCGTCCTGACCAACGCGCAACGATCAACACCGTGAGTCCGCCCACCATGAACGCAAGACTTAAGCGCGTCAGCCTGAGCACCTTCCTGGCCGTCTCATTATCGATGTTCACAGCGACGGTTCAAGCAGCGAACATCATGGTCATGAGCGATAGCCCCCTCGAGCCTGCATTGACCAAGGTCGTCGATCTCTATCGCCAGCAGACACACAATCAGGTCATCTTGGCGTTCGCTCCATCGCCCGTTGTGAAGAAAAGGATTGAGGGTGGCGAAACGGCCGACGTAGTTATCGTTCAACCGGACTTTGCTGAGGATCTCACTAAATCCGGCAAGGTGAATGCCGGAGAAAGACCGATCATCGCTCACGTTGGCGTCGGCCTTGGTAATCGGAAGGACGCTCCGGCGTACGACATTTCAACTGTTGAGAAACTTAAGAACACCTTGCTCGGTGCAGACCTCATTGTCTTTAACAGTGTTAAGTCCGGACAGGCCTTTGCAAACACCCTCGAGCGGCTGGGAATTGCAGAAACGCTGAAGCCGAAGATCTTGCGTACGGCACCCAATGACATCTTTGAAGCTGTGTTAAAGGGCAAGGGCAACGACATGGTGGCGGGTACGATACCGCTCATCGCCACAACACCCGGCATCAAGCTCCTTGGACCGCTTCCAGGCGATCTTCAGAGTACTCTCACGTATACTGCCGTGCTCTCGGCGAACACCTTGCGACGCGATTCGGCCGAAAGGTTCATCAGGTTCCTGATGTCGCCACAGGCAACGGAGATTTTCGCCGCAAACGGCGCAAAGTGAATTACCAGCCCGCGGAATAGCTCGGCGACTGGGGTGGACTCGACCGCAACAAGGTCGAGGTCGAGCACGAATCCTTCGCTGACGAGGAATATTCTGACCGACCCAGCAGGAGAATTTCGAGCAGAGCGCGATGAGCTCAAAACAGCGGGTTGTCGTGAGGAGATTTGATGAAAGGCTATTGGCTCATTCTAGGTTCGAATGTCGAGGATCATGCCGCTCAGGAACGTTACGCGGCACTGTGGAAACCCATCGCATCGCGTTATCAGGCTTCCGTTCGCATGCTTGATGTTACTGCCGTGTTGGAAAAGGAATCAATAGCACGATGTGACTGTTAGTGTCCATGCGCCATGAACCCCGCGCCGGGACTGCGTGAAAAAGGCTGATCGAATTTTATAAAATGCGCCGTGTCCAAGCGCGTCATGTTGTGATATGTTTACTTTGAGTAGGATTGACTCTGACCGAGATAAACATGGCAGTCGGATCCAAGTTTGCAAGGTGGCTAACGGGTGTTCGCGATGCCACAGCACAGCTTGACGCGGGTCATTCCTTTCGGGGCGAGTCGGGCGCGCCCGACGTGGACCTGGATCGCTTCGAGTTGCTGCGCAAGCAACTGCAGCAGCAAGTTTACTTCAGGAGTCTGATGGAAATGACTTGCGCCGAGGTCATGCGCATGTCCGTCATGAGCGTCACTGGAGATGAAACGATTGGTGATGCACTCAATCTGTTAGATAAACGCCGAATCAAACCGCTGCCCGTGCTTGACTCAGGACATCGCCTGATAGGCGTGGATCTTCAACCGCTTCACCCCAGGGTCCGCCGGTTTCCCGGGGAAGTGGATCGACGGAGGGCGCAGAGGGAGAGGCGGCAGCTGCCGATCCGCAGTGTGATGTCGTCCGCTGTGGCGACGGTTGATGCAGCGACACCAGTGGCTGACGTCATCCCCCGCTCCATGGCCAAAGGGCATCATCACATGCCTGTTGTGCTCGACGATAAGAAGCTGGTTGGAATGCTGACGCAGTCGGATACAGTGGCAGTCATGTGCCGAAAAGAGGTTCTCTGACACGTGGTCAGTTATTATGACGTAACAGCGAAATCGATGCTCTCACGGGTGGCCACAGCGCGGAGCGACGCGTTGTCGACGACTCGCTGATCGCGTGATGTGACTGCTACACAAGCGGGGTCAGGGATGCTTTCGGGCAGTCCTTTTCATGCGCGGGGCATCGCCGGCGGGCAGCCAGTCGCCGCGCTTTGGGTAGATCAGGAAAGTGATGCGGTTCTTCACGTCGGCGCTGGGCTGCGCCGGGTACGCGTTGCTGAACAGGTAGGTCGGCGCCGAGCTGCCCGACTCCGCGCCGGCGAGCGCTGCGTGTAGATAAAGATGCCATAGCTCAGGTCCAGCAGGATGAAGACGTCATCCGGGTGCCAGTGGACGGCGATGGTTTGATACTTGCCAACTATTGCCTTGACGAAAGCTCTATACGCGACAACAATAAATTTAGAACGTTCCCCCAAAAAACTGCTCCGTACCGTCCTCACGAGTGCAACGAGCCATGACAGATGCACAAAACGCAGTCGCCGAAAGCGGCCATCGAAAAGCGGAAGAACTCCGCAGCTTCCTGTTTCTGACCGCAGTCATGGTGCCCGTGCTGACCGTCATGTTTATCGCGGCATACGGTTTCGTCGTGTGGTTTTATCAGCTTCTGATCGCCGGGCCGCCTCATTGATTGCCGCTGCCGCTGCCGCGGTTGGGTTTTACTCGCACGCTGATTAATTAAGCTGCTTGGAGCCACCAGAATGTCCGCTCGCGCGCGTGAGTGCATCGCGAATGATGAATCGCCAGAAGAGCATATTGCGGGAATCATCGTACATGCCGATCACGCACATATCGAATCAATCCGACGGTTTATTTCAATTCTGCCCGGCGCGCAAATCCATGCGGTGAGTCCGGCGGGAAAACTCGTGATCACGCTGGAGGCCCGACGCTCGGTGGATATCGTCGAGCAACTCACCGCGATTCACGCGCTACCCGGTGTCTACTCAGCGGCGCTCATTTACCAGCATCACGAAGACGTCGAGTCGCTCGACGAGGAGATTGGTGATGAAACTGACCCGGCGGGCGTTCATTAGGCAAACCGCCGCCGCTACGGCAGCCTCCGCCGCGGGCATCACGCTGCCGGCCCTGGCAGTGAATGCGGACCGCGCGGCGGACGTGGCTGGCGGCGACCTGACCTGGTCGAAGGCGCCGTGCCGCTTCTGCGGCACGGGCTGCGGCGTCAGCGTCGGGGTGAAGGCGGGCAGGGTTGTCGCGACGCAAGGCGACCCGCAGGCGGAGGTCAATCGCGGGCTCAACTGCGTGAAGGGCTATTTCCTCTCGAAAATCATGTACGGCGCGGATCGCCTCACCACGCCGCTCATGCGCATGAAAGACGGCAAGTACGACAAGGACGGCGAGTTCACGCCGGTCTCGTGGAAGCAGGCTTTCGACCTGATGGAGGCACAGTTCAAGCGCGTGCTCAAAGCGAAAGGGCCGACGGCGATCGGCATGTTCGGCTCCGGCCAGTGGACGGTGTTCGAGGGGTACGCCGCCGTCAAGCTGATGAAGGCGGGCTTTCGCACCAACAACATCGATCCGAACGCGCGCCACTGCATGGCTTCGGCCGTGACGGGCTTCATGCGCACCTTCGGCATGGACGAGCCGATGGGCTGCTACGATGACATCGAAGCGACCGACGCCTTCGTGCTGTGGGGCTCGAACATGGCGGAGATGCACCCGATCCTGTGGACGCGCGTGACGGACCGCAAGCTCAGCGTACCGAAGACGAAGGTCGCCGTGCTGTCCACCTTCGAGCACCGCAGCTTCGACCTCGCGGACCAGCAGCTCATCTTCACGCCGCAGTCGGACCTCGCGATCATGAACTACATCGCGAACTACATCATCAAGACGAATCGCGTGAATCGCGACTTCGTGACGAAGCACACCGTGTTCAAGGAAGGCAATACCGACATCGGCTATGGACTGCGGCCGGATCATCCGCTACAGAAGGCCGCGAAAAACGCGAACGATGCGACCGGCTCGAAGCCGATGGACTTCGACGCGTTCGCCAAATTCGTCTCGAAGTACGACGCCGCCTACGTGACGAAGCTCTCGGGCATCCCGAAGGTGAAGCTCGACCAGCTCGCCGAGCTTTACGCCGATCCGAAGATCAAGGTGGTCTCGTTCTGGACGATGGGTTTCAACCAGCACACGCGCGGCACGTGGGCCAACAACATGGTCTACAACCTGCACCTGCTGACCGGCAAGATCTCGACGCCCGGCAACAGCCCGTTCTCGCTGACGGGGCAGCCGTCCGCGTGCGGCACGGCGCGCGAAGTGGGCACGTTCTCGCACCGGCTGCCGGCGGACATGCTCGTCGCCAATCCGGAACACCGCAAGCACGCCGAGGAAATCTGGAAGCTGCCGCCCGGCACGATTCCCGAGAAGCCCGGTTTCCACGCGGTGCAGCAGAACCGCATGCTGAAGGACGGCAAGCTCAACGCGTACTGGGTGATGGTCAACAACAACATGCAGGCTGCCGCCAACTTGATGCAGGAGACGTTGCCAGGGTATCGGAATCCGGACAATTTCATCGTCGTGTCGGATGTGTATCCGACCGCGACGGCGGTGGCCGCCGACCTGATCCTGCCGAGCGCAATGTGGGTCGAAAAAGAGGGCGCCTATGGCAACGCGGAACGCCGCACCCAGTTCTGGCATCAGCTCGTGCCGCCGCCCGACGGCGCGCGCTCGGACCTGTGGCAGCTCGTCGAGTTTTCGAAGCGCTTCAAGGTCGAGGAAGTCTGGCCGCCCGAGCTGATCGCGCAGAAGCCCGAACTGAAGGGCAAAACGCTCTACGACGTGTTGTACCGCAATGGCAACGTCGATAAATTCCCGCTGTCGCAAAGCGATTCGGCCTATCGCAACGATGACGGCAAGGCGTTCGGGTTCTATATCCAGAAGGGGCTGTTCGAGGAATACGCGTCGTTCGGACGCGGCCACGGCCACGACCTCGCCCCGTTCGACGACTACCACAAGGCACGCGGGCTGCGCTGGCCGGTCGTCGACGGCAAGGAGACGCGCTGGCGCTACAAGGAAGGCAGCGACCCGTACGTGAAGGCCGGCACCGGCTGGCAGTTCTACGGCAACAAGGACGGCCGCGCGGTGATCTGGGCGCTGCCCTACGAGCCGCCGCCCGAAGTGCCGGACCAGGAATACCCGTTCTGGCTCTCCACCGGGCGCGTGCTCGAACACTGGCATTCGGGATCGATGACGCGGCGCGTGCCGGAGCTGTATCGCGCGTTTCCGAACGCCGTCTGCTTCATGCATCCGGACGACGCGAAAGCGATGGGTTTGCGGCGCGGCGTGGAGGTGAAGGTGATGTCGCGGCGCGGCTATATCCGCACGCGCGTCGAGACGCGCGGACGCGACAAGCCGCCGCGCGGGCTCGTCTTCGTGCCATGGTTCGATGCGAGCCAGTTGATCAACAAGGTGACGCTCGACGCGACCGACCCGATCTCGTTCCAGACCGACTACAAGAAGTGCGCGGTCAGGATCGTCAAGGTATAGGGGGCTGCCATGCGAACCTCGATCGTCCTTTCACGCTGTTGCATGCTCGGCTGCCTGCTAACGATGCCCGGGTTGCGGGCCCAGCCCGCCGTGCCCGCCGAGCCGTTTCACGATGGCCTGCGCGGCACCACGCCGCTCGACGAGGAGGCGAAGCCTCCGCTGATCTTCCCCACCGAAAACAAGGACGTGATCCGTGGCCGCGCTTACGCACAGCAGCCGCCGACGATTCCTCACAAGATCGACGGCTATCAAGTCGACAAGAACGCAAATCGATGTCTGTCGTGCCATGCGCGCAGCCGCGCGGCGGAGAACGACGCCGTGCCCATTGGCGTTACACACTACGCCAATCGCGCTGGGGAGACGCTGGGCTATGTCTCGCCGCGGCGCTACTTCTGCACGCAGTGCCACGTTCCGCAGGCCGATGCCAAACCACTTGTCAGCAACACGTTCACGGACATCGAGGATATCCGCGTGGCGCCCGGGCCCAAGCCGCCCGCGACCCGCAAGAACTAGGGGCGTGCAATGCTCGACCTGGTAAAGCGCTACTGGCGCACGATCAACCGGCCCAGCGCGTACTACAGCCTCGGCTTCCTGACGCTCGGTGGGTTCATCGCGGGCGTCGTGTTCTGGGGAGCGTTCAATACGGCACTGGAATTTAGCAGCACCGAGGCGTTCTGCACGGGCTGCCACGAGATGCGGGACAATACCTTCGCCGAACTCAAGACGACGATCCATTATTCGAACAGGAGCGGCGTGCGCGCCAAATGCTCGGATTGCCACGTCCCGCACAACTGGACCGACAAGATGGCGAGAAAGATGCAGGCGTCGAAGGAAGTGTGGGCGAAGGTGTTCGGCATGATCAATACCCGCGAGAAATTCCTCGACCGCCGGCTCGAAATCGCCGAGCATGAATGGCAGCGCCTCAAGGCCAACGACTCTCTGGAATGCCGCAACTGCCATTCGTTCGAATCGATGGACTTCACGCGCCAGAGCCCGCGCGCCCAGAATGCGCATCAGACCTACCTCGCGACCGGCGAGAAGACTTGTATCGATTGTCACAAGGGCATCGCACACCAATTGCCGAACATGACGCAGGCGGCGCTCGACGAACAGGCGCATGGCTCGCGCGAGACCAAGGGGAAATGAGCATGCACGCGTGCGGCGATCCCGACAGAGACAGCGCGCCATTGATGCTGTCGGTGTCCGGTCTCGCGTTTTGCCGCGGCAGCGAAACGGTCTTCAGCGAAGTCAGCTTCGAGGCCGACGCGGGGCAAGTGCTGCAGATCCACGGGCCGAATGGCAGCGGCAAGACGACGCTCCTGCGCGTGCTCGCGGGCCTGTTGCGTCCGGCCGCCGGGACGATCCGCTGGCGCGGTGCCGACACGAGGAAGCGGGCTGCGGACTGGCGCCGCTCGCTCGCGTATGTCGGCCATGCGAACGCGGTGAGCCGTGACCTGAGCGTGGTCGAGAACCTGCGCTTCGCCGCGCGCCTGGGCGCCGCCGCCGACTGCGACACGACCGATGCGCACTCCGAGCATCGCGCCTTGGGCCGGCTCGGGCTTGCCGCCTGCGAACACCGGCTCGCGGGGGCGCTGTCGCAAGGACAGCAGCGGCGCATCGCGATCGCGCGCCTGTTGCTGGAGCACAAGCCGCTCTGGCTGCTCGACGAACCCGCCGCCGCGCTCGATGCCGAATCGGCGCGACTCATCGCGGCGTGCGTCGCGGAACATGTCGAGCGCGGCGGGATCGCGGTAATGACGACGCATCGTCCGATCGACACCGCGTCGGACGCGACGCGCTATTTCTGCTTCGAGCGGACCGGGTCATGCCTCATCTGATCGCGTGCGTCGTGCGTCGCGAACTCGCGCTGACCTGGCGGCGGCGCACCGACGCGCTCGGCTGCCTGCTGTTCTTCGTCATCGCGACGAGTCTCTTTCCGGTCGCGGTCGGCGCCGACCCGAAACTGCTCAACGCGATCGCGCCCGGTGTGCTATGGGTCACGGCGCTCTTCGCGACGATGCTCGCAGCGCCGCGCCTCTACGCCCAGGATTTCGACGACGGCTCGCTCGATTTGATGCTGCTCGCGCCGCAACCGCTCGTCGCGGTGGTGTTCGCGAAGATCGCGGCGCACTGGCTAACGAGCGGCTTCGCGCTCGTGCTGCTCACGCCCGTCATCGCGCTTCAGTACGATCTCGCGGCGCATGCCGTGCTGTTGCTGAGCGCGTCGCTCTTGCTGGGCACGCCGGTGCTGGCGCTGATCGGCTCGATCGGTGCGGCGCTGACGGTCGGCGTGCGCGGCGGCGGCGTGCTGCTCGCGGTGCTCGTGCTGCCGCTCGAGATTCCGGTGCTGATCTTCGGCGTCGGCGCGGCCGACGCCGTGCGCGGCGCGGCGTGGACCGCGGCCAACTTCTCGCTGCTCGGCGCGGGATTGCTCGTGGCGCTCGTCTGCTGCCCGGGCGCGAGCGCGGCGGCGTTGCGCAATGCCGCTCAATGATCCGATGCGTGCCCCGACCATGAGCACTCACGGCATACGGTTCCACTGGTTCCACTACGCGTCGCCGAAGACGTTCGACGCGCTCGCGCGGCGCCTGACCCCGCTGTTCGCGATCGCCGCGCTGGTACTCGCCGCCTGCGGCCTCTATATCGGCCTCATGGTCGCGCCCACCGATGCCGTGCAGGGCGACGTCTACCGCATCATGTTCATCCACGTACCCGCCGCGTGGATGTCGATGCTGATCTACGTCGTGATGGCGGGCTACGCGGCGCTCGGCCTGATCTTCAACGCGCGCTTGTCCGCGATGATGGCGCGCGCGCTCGCGCCCACTGGCGCGCTCTTCACGTTCATCGCGCTCGCGAGCGGCGCGCTGTGGGGCCGCCCGACGTGGGGCGCATGGTGGGTCTGGGATGCGCGGCTCACGTCGGAGCTGATCCTGCTGTTTCTCTACCTGGGTTTTCTCGCGCTGCACGCCGCGATCGACGACGCGCCGCGCGCCGACCGCGCCTGCGCCGTGCTGGCGCTCGCGGGCGTCGTGAACATTCCGGTCATCTACTTCTCCGTGCAGTGGTGGTACACGCTGCATCAGGGCGCGTCGCTGAGTTTTGGCAGCGGCGTATCGATGGAACGGTCGATGGTGTGGGCCATCGTCGTCATGACGCTCGCGCTCTGGAGTTATACGATCGCGATCGTGCTGGCCCGCGTGCGCGGCATCATCCGCATGCGCTCGGGCGTCGTTGAAAACATGAAGCCGGGAGGTGCCGTCCGATGAGTCCTTCGGCATATTTGTGGATCGCGTTCGGCGGCGCGTTCGCGCTCTGTGCCGCCGAGGCGCTCTTCGTGTGGCACGCGAGCCGGAACGCGGCGCGTGAGCTGGCGGTGGCCGCGCGTACGCACGGGGCCAGGACCGTGTCGCTGCGGCTCGTCGCGCGCTCGCTGACCGACCGGGAGCCATGAAGTCCCGCGCGCGCCGCCTCCTGTGGATCGCGAGCGGCCTCGCGGCGCTCGGCGTGGCGTCGGCGCTCGTGCTCAACGCGTTTCGCGCCAACGTGATGTTCTTCGTGAGCCCGACGCAGGTCGCCGAGGAGCGCTTCTTGCCCGGCACGCGGTTGCGCGTGGGCGGGCTGGTCGAGCAAGGCTCGCTTACGCGCGATGCAGAAGGGCTCACGGTGCACTTCGTCGTCACCGATACCGCCCGCGACATCCAAGTGACCTATCGCGGCGTGCTGCCCGATCTGTTTCGCGAGGGCAAGGGCGTCGTGGCGGAAGGCACGCTGATGGCCGATGGCACCTTCGTCGCCGACCAGGTGCTCGCGAAGCACGACGAGAACTACATGCCGCCCGATGCGGCCGAAGTCATCAACAAGGCGCGCGCGAACATGCGGATTGCGGACCGGCCGCCGAACGAGGCGGGGCGATGATTCCGGAAGTGGGCCAGTTCGCGCTGATCGTTGCGTTCTTGCTGGCGCTCGCGAACGGCGTGCTGCCGATCGTCGGCGCCGCCCGCGGCGTCAACGGCTGGATGCGCATGGCGCCGCCAGTGGCGCGCGCGCAGTTCGTGCTGGTCGCGATTGCGTTTGGATGTCTTGCGGCGTCGTTCATGGACAACGATTTTTCCGTCCTGTACGTGGCGGACAATTCGAATTCGATGCTGCCGCCGATCTATCGCTTCACGGCGGTGTGGGGCGGGCACGAAGGGTCGATCCTGCTCTGGACGCTGCTCCTCACGTTCTGGATGGCCGCGGTCTCGATCTTCAGCAGACGGTTGCCGCTCGCGATGGTCGCGCGCGTGCTCGCGGTGATGAGCTGGATCGCCGCCGGCTTCCTGCTCTTCATGCTGTTCACCTCAAACCCGTTCGTGCGGCTGTTGCCGCCCGCGATGGACGGCCGCGACCTCAATCCGCTGCTGCAGGACCCGGGCATGGTGTCGCATCCACCGATCCTGTATATGGGCTATGTCGGCTTCGCGGTGGCGTTCGCCTTCGCCATCGCGGCGTTGCTGTCGGGCGAGCTGAACGCCGCGTGGGCGCGCTGGTCGCGGCCGTGGACGATTGCCGCGTGGATCTTCCTCACGCTCGGCATCATGCTCGGCAGCGGCTGGGCGTACTACGAACTCGGCTGGGGCGGCTGGTGGTTCTGGGACCCGGTCGAGAACGCGTCGTTCATGCCGTGGCTCGCGGGCACGGCGCTGATCCATTCGCTCGCCGTCACCGAGAAGCGCGGTTGCTTTCGAAGCTGGACCGTGCTGCTCGCCATCTGCACGTTTTCGCTGAGTCTCCTGGGCACGTTTCTCGTGCGCTCGGGCGTGATCACCTCGGTCCATTCGTTCGCCTCCGATCCCGCGCGCGGTCTCTTCATTCTGGTGTTCCTCTCGGTCGTGACCGGCGGCGCACTGCTGTTGTTCGCGTGGCGCGCGCCGAAGGTCGGGCTGGGCGGCGGCTTCGAGGTGGTGTCGCGCGAATCGCTGCTGCTGTCGAACAACGTACTGCTGATGGTCGCCGCCACCTCGGTGCTGCTCGGGACGCTCTATCCGCTGGGACTGGATGTGCTCGGGCTCGGCAAGATCTCGGTAGGCGCGCCGTATTTCGACGCCATCTTCGTGCCGTTGATGACACCCGCCGTGTTCCTGATGGGCATCGGCCCGATCGCGCGCTGGAAGGCCGCGCGCCTGCCCGAGCTTGCCGTGCGGCTGCGCTGGGCGGGCGCGGCGAGCGTGGTCGCGGCGCTCGTACTGCCGTGGATCGTCGGCGGATTCAGGCCGCTCGTCGGGCTCGGCGTGCTGCTTGCCGCGTGGAGCGTGAGCGCGTCGGGGGTCGCGCTGTTCGAGCGGATCGCGAAACAGCCGGGGCCGTTTGCCGCGCGCTTTGGGCGTCTGCCGCGCGCGTTCTACGGGATGTTGCTCGCGCACGCCGGCATCGGCGTGTTCATCATCGGCGTGACGTTCGTGAAGGGTTATGAAACCGAGCGCGACGTGCGGCTCGAAACGGGACAGTCGGTGACCGAGGGCGGCTATACGTTCCGCTTCGACGGCACGCGCGACCGTGACGGGCCCAACTATCGCGCGGTGCAGGCGAGCGTCGTGGTGACGCGCGGAGACCGGAGCGTCGCGCTGCTGCATCCGGAGAAGCGGTTCTTCATCGTCCAGCAGACGCCGATGACCGAAGCCGCGATCGATCGCGGCGTGTTTCGCGATCTGTATGTCGCGCTGGGCGAGGAGGTCGGCGCCGGCCGGCGCTCGGCGTGGACCATGCGCATCCATATCAAGCCGTTCGTGAGCTGGATCTGGGGCGGGTGTCTGCTGATGGCGCTGGGCGGCGCGCTTGCGGCGAGCGACCGGCGCTATCGGCTTGGCGTGCGCCCGCAGCGCGCGAGCGTTGCCGTGCGCGATGCGGCGCGCGGGGCGGCGTCGGGCGCCATCGCGCGCGAGACCGGCGTGCAGCAGGAAGCCCGGGAGACCGGCCGATGAAACGCTTTCTCGCGCCAATGATCGTGTTCGCCGTGTTGAGCATTTTTCTCGCGGCGGCCTTGTCGCATGATCCGCGCCGGCTCCCTTCCGCATTGATTGGCAAGCCTGCCCCGGCGTTCGACTTGCCGCAGCTGCAAACGACCGGTGCGCGCCTTTCATCGGCGACGCTGCGCGGACAGGTGTGGGTCCTCAACGTGTGGGCGTCGTGGTGCCAGTCTTGCCGCGACGAGCACGCGCTGCTTGTCGAGTTCGCACGCCGCAATGTCGCGCCAATCTACGGCCTCGACTACAAGGACGAGCCGAGGGCGGCCCTAGAGTGGATCGCGCGAGCGGGCAATCCTTACGTTGCGTCGATCGTCGACAGGACGGGGCGGACGGGTATCGATTACGGCGTGTACGGCGTGCCCGAGACCTTCGTGATCGACAAGCACGGAGTAATTCGCTACCGGCATGCGGGGCCGCTCAGCGCGGCGTCACTCGAATCGAAGATCCTGCCGCTCGTGCGGCAACTGCAAAGCGAGCGTACCGATGAATAGGATCGTGCGTACACGCGGATGGCTCGTTGTCGCGGAACTATGCGCCGCTCTGGCGGCACCGGTGGCACCGGCCGACACAAGCCCCGGTGCGCATGACGATGTCGTTCGCATCCGCCAGCTCGAGGAAAGCTTTCGCTGTCTCGTGTGCCAGAACCAGACGCTGGCCGACTCCACCGCCGAGCTTGCCGGCGATCTGCGCGGCACAATCGTCGAGCAGGTCGAGCGGGGCGCGACCGATGCGCAGGTTCGCGACTACATGGTCCAGCGCTACGGCGACTTCGTGCTGTACAAGCCGCCGCTCAAGCCCCTGACGTGGCTTCTCTGGCTTGGTCCGTTCGGGCTCCTCGGGCTCGGCGCTTTCGTCCTCGCGCGCATCGTCGCGCGCCGGCGGGGCATGCCCGCTCACCCTCTCACCGGCGATGAGCGCCGCCGTGTCGATGCGCTGCTCTCCCATTCATCGGAGGACGTCGCGCCATGACCGCGTTTTGGTTGATCGCCGGCTCGATGCTCGCGTTCGCCTTGCTGTGCGTGGCTTGGCCTCTGGCACACCGCGCAGACGAGCGCGGCGCTCGCGATAGCCGCTCGCTCCTCGTCGCGCTGTATCAGGGCGAACTGGCCCGCGCAGACGCCGAGCTTCACGAGGATGCGCTTTCGAAGGAACTGCATGAGGCGACAAGATGCGAGATCGAAGCGCGCTTGCTCGACGACGTGGAGTCCGCCGAGTCCGCCAGAGCGCCGCAAACGTCGTCAATACGGGGTGTTGCAACGGGAGCCGGAACAGCCGCTGTTCTTGTCGCGTTCATCCCTGCCGCCGCCTTTGCGATGTATCTGCATCTCGGCGAGCCTGCCGCACTGACGCTCGATCGCGCGTACAGTGAGCAGCACGGCATGGCTTCGGGGCCGCTGGAACTGATGGTGTCGCGCCTCGCGATGCGTTTGCGAGAGCAGCCCGGCGACGCGGATGGCTGGGCCATGCTCGCCCGCTCGTATTTCGCGCTCGATCGCGCCCAGGACGCGGCGGCGGCTTATGCAAAAGCGATTGCGCTGACTCCGGGCGACGCTCAATTGCGAGCTGACTACGCCGATGCCATCGCGAGCGAGCGCAATGGCAGTCTTGGCGGGGAGGCATCGGCGCAGATCCAGGCCGCGCTTGCCATCGATCCGGCGAATCCGAAGGCCCTGGCGCTGGCCGGATCGGCTGCGCAGGATCGCAGTGATTACGTCGCTGCGATAGATTATTGGCAGAGGCTCGAAGCGGTCCTCGTGCCGGATTCGCCAGCGGCGGCGCAGGCGCGCAGAAATATCGAAGAGATGCAAGCGCTGATCGGGCATCGGGCGGGCGGAAGGTGACGCAATCTTTGCTAACCGCTTTACGACGCTTCAACTCTCAGGGCGGAAATTTGCGATCCGCTTCGGCTCAGAACCTTAAATCCATTGAGCGATTGAGCATCGTGCTGCGCCGTCGCAACGGATCGAATGACCGTTGCAGCTTTGCAGTAGTCATTGAGGGAAATTGGACTGAAAGACAGTTGATGATCAAAAGCGCCAATTCGCTGACGGTGAGATCTGACATCCGCGACTACCGGTGGGCGAATGGCAGCGAAGCGACCTGTGGACGAAACCACTCGCGCGGTATTGAGGCTCCCAAGGAGCGGCAGCGGTATGGGCCAGGAAAGCCGCGCTGTTCTCATGATGATGGACGAGGCACCTCGCCTCGTTTCGTATCAGGAGCACAGCCATGACTCACACCAGCCAGAGTAGCTGCCACTGGCGACGCTGCTCGTTGCATCTGCCGATGCGGCCACATCGGCCGTTTCCCGGCCCGCGGAATTCAGGGACGCTTGTGTCAAGCGAATGCTGAGCAGTGAATTGCTCGTCGTTATGGCAATTGCGTTCGGACGGGCGCTAGCGATCTCGCTCTACAGTCGAGTGGACGTCTGAAGAGTTCGGCGACATATGACGCAGATCCCGCGGGGTCTGGGCTTTATGACGTAGAAGCGCGATAAGTTCTTCATCGCCGAGTGAGACACGTCATAGATGAGTCAGGACGGAACGGCGTCGGACCTGAAAGGGGGCCATCAGTGGCCTCGCGTTTTGTTGGCCCGGGTCTGAACTGAGATTCGACAGACTGCTAAGCCGGGCGTGTCTCGCGGAACGTAGACAAGCATAGATACGCAACCGCATCGCAAAACGTTCGGTCGAGCCAGTCCCAATATCGATCATCAAAGTGCCAAAATCCAGGGGCCGAACGAACGCTGGCCGTTTGCGCGACGGCGAGCGCTCCGGTAAGGTAGCGGGCGTCAGGCCGTTCCTGGCTCGGCCGAACGACATGAGGACCAGTGGAATGAACAAGCAGGAACTGATAGACGCGGTCGCATCGGACGCCGGCATCAGCAAGAGCGCGGCAGCCGAGACCGTAGACGCGGTGCTGAACATCGTGTCCAAAGCGGTCGCTGACGGCGGCAGTGTTCAGTTGATAGGCTTTGGCACGTTCTCCACGGGCGAGCGGTCAGCGCGCACGGGCCGCAATCCGCAGACGGGCGAGACGATCGAGATTGCCGCCGCTAAAACGGTGAAGTTCACCGCCGGCAAGGCGTTCAAGGACGCCGTGAATCAGTAAGCCTGCGGGATCGGCAAAGCGGGCGGGCTAGAAGAGCTGGCCATCAAGCGGGAGCAGGTGAATCCACTTGACGGCGGTGCGGCGCTCGCGGCCGTCGGCGTGAATCGAGCGGATCATCACGCGCTGTCCGCGTGCTTCGCCGAGTACTTCGGCGACGCGGTCTCGATAGTGCACGAGTGTGCTCCGCATGGGTTTGCGCTTGATGTGACGGCGACCGGGGGAGAGAGGCATAGACGTGACGAAAGGGATGCGGTGACGTCATTATGCCCAAGTACGCCTCGATGGCTATACGCTGTTTGCTGCCAGGAATAAAAACGTTCGCCCTCAAAATTGTCGCTTTAGAGTAGGAAACTCAACGGTTCGGGGCCGAGGCGTCTTCGCCCGAATAGGTATTCGTCCGGCTCAGTCCACTATGCAGAGGTAAGCACCCAACAAAAAAGTTGTCCGGTGCCGATGAACAATGGCGAAGGCAGTGCACAAACCGGTCCGTTTCAGCTGTTTCAAAACCCCAACAGGAGTATTCGATGAAAAGGACCGCGGAAAACAAGCTGAAGGTCGTCGCAGTACGGATCGATCCGCAGATCGAGCAAAGGTTGCGACTCCTGGCTGAAGTAACGGGACGCAAGCAGTCGTTCTTCTTGCAGCAGATGATCGAGAGCGGCATCGGCGCGATGGAAAATACGTGGTTGCCGCAGGATGTTCTCTCGCAAGTCCGGAGCGGCACGTTGCAGCCACGGCAGCAGGCGAGCGACGCGACTTCAGACCTCTTTGGCGACTTATACACCGACCACACAAATTAGGAGCAGGCTTGACCGGGGCGAGAAGACCCGATAAGTTTCGGGAACCGTAGGTTCGATGTTCAGATGAGGACGCTGGCCAGCGTATTCGCTAGGGCCTTGCAGGCGAAAGCCGGCCTGATCAAGCGTTGCCAACATGGCGTGCCGCGTTTACCCGTGACTATGCCTTGAGAACGATCTTCAATTTTTGATTTACCAATGCTTTGCAAGGAAACTTCTGCTTGGTCGGCGATTTTCGATCTCGCTCGCGATTTATATTTTAATTACGTGAATCGTTTGCGACCCGTGTCGGTTTTTCCATCGACGGGGCATACTCTCGTTAATAAATAAAACACGACGGGAGAGAAAGGCATGATCGGGGAAGTTCGAAATATTTGTTATGTGGGCCGTGAGATGCCGGAAGACTTGCGGTCATCACTCTCTGAGCGTCGATGGTCGATTGACGCGATCGAACTCCATAGTCGTTTCAACTCAGCGCGACCATTCGAGCGGGCCGACGCTGGTATTATTGATTTCTCAGGGGTTCAAATCCCGCACGATCTCGCTGCAGTCGAGCAATTGCTTGGCAACTCGCACATCGTATGGGTGGCAACGGGTTATCCGGAACAAATCAACGACGCCGCGACGCGCCGACTTATCCGTGACTACTGTTTCGATTACGTCACGCTGCCGACGTCAAACGAGCGTATCGTGGATGCCGTCGGTCACGCACACGGCAT
>NZ_FCON02000134.1 GCF_001544535.1 Caballeronia choica
CAAGAGAAGGCTCGGCTCGCGCGCAGGCAAGAGCAGATTGCGAACAATCGACATGGTCGACCGCGTTGACCAACAAGCCGCGCTTCAATTGCCGGTTAGATTTTACATAAAACGATTTGTCCCCGTTTTGACATGAATATTCAAACCAAGGATGGGTAGTCGTTGCGGACCCGCTGCTGACAAAGCGAGTGCGGACGCGCCCTCGTGTTCGTCGCGGAGATTCGGACGAGAAAACGAGGACGGCAACCCGCGTGACGGCGTGTTCGCTATAGGCCCAAGAAGTATTCCTCTGCACCATCTGCCGGAGTTGTTCCGACGATGCCGGAAGCGCTGTCGGCAACTCGCGCAGGACTTCGCTCGCTCGCGCGTAGCTGGTTGCGAAGCCACGCAGATCCTGTCCCCGGCCGGCCGGCAAGCGCCGCCGAGCGATCGCTAGTGCGACATTTCGCTCGATCAACGCCTCTTGGCTGGCGATACAGGCGACGCACAGTTCGCGGCACGCGGCTGAAAGACCCGCGATCGCGCGTAGCGCCGACACAATCGAAATCGTCGCGTAGCCGCCGGGCGGGATGCGCGCGAGAGCGCCTGCGCCCAGTGTCGAATCGGCTTGCAGCGAGTTGAATACCGCGCGACCCCGCAGTTCCCGTTCGGTGGCGATAGCCGCCCGCCGTCGTTCGGCGGCCGCGCGCGGCGGTGTCCATGATTCTTCCATCGGCGACGAGTAGCGCGCATTCGCATCCGAGCCTGAAACAATGCCAATCCGCGCCGATATAGCCAGCGCCTCGCGCGCGGTCCTCGAGCACCCGCTGCTGGAGGGAATCGGGCAGGAGAGGATCGAGTGGCACGGCATCGCACATGTCCGGCTTGCCCCTTGCATGAATGCTGCACAAACCGGCGCAGTCGAGCGCGGGACAGCGGCCCGGCCGATGGATAGTTGTACCCTTGCGCCGTGATTGACAAGAAGTCGCCTGACCGGTCGCCGAGCGGGAAGAAGAGGGCGGCGGCGAGCGCGTTGGAGGCCGTGACATCTTGTTCGCGCCGCAGCGTGTCCTCCGCCCGAAGCCGCGTCACGCGACTAATCGCGATGCAGCCGACGAACGGTTCGCAATGCCGGAAAAGTTCGCGCAGCGACATCGCGGGCGGGCTGTTACAGCACTTGCCGCAGGCGGGCAGGAGAACGAAAACGCTTCACCATGGCCGCCGCACCGAATCCTGATAGCGCACGAGAATAAAGAGGCGACGGCGTCCGACTGATATTTTTAGTTGCACCACAGCCGTGACCGTTACCCTGCGACAAAATGCGCATCGACAGCGTATCGAAAACATCTATCCTGTACACATCAGCGACGCAAAAGGAACACGCTTTCGCAGTTCCCTATCGCAGGGCGTCTAAATTGCCCATGAACCAACGTACGGTAAATAAATCGTTGGCCGCTTGCGGCATACGCGAGAGCTCTCAATCCGTGAGGAGAAGAAAATGCTCAGTCCACATGAGTTCGCAACCTTGATGCTTGTAAGGGAGGCACCGGATCAAGCCGACCTTAATCGCGCCGACCTGGACGCCTTGTTGGAGCGTCAGCTCGTTGCGTTTGAGAAGCTTACGTCTGGGTGTACGTATCTTAACATCACCGATCAAGGACATTCATTCCTCAAAGCCTTGACACAGCGCGCCAAGCGCGGATAGTCAGGCATCCACCTGAACCACAAACAGGAGACTGCGTTTTTTCTCACTCGACGCTCTCGTTAGTCTGGCGATGTATTATAAGTAGTACATAAAATAAAATACATATACGCGGACGTAACTCTGATGTCCGTCTCGGGTCGAACGCTATCCCCTCGCGATGATCTCAAGAGAAACGCGTGATGTCGGACCTTTACGAGCACGATGCCACGACGAACACACTGCCATTCCTGGCGCGATCTGGCGCACCGGACGAGGGGGGCGACATACGGGTATCCTCTTTGGGTTCAAGATGCGCACTGCATCATCTGTGCTTGCACGGCGGCCTTGACCCGGCTGACCTTGATAAGCTCAACGCCGTGAGCCGGGGCATCCGCTCAACTAGGCGAGGTCAGGCCCTGTATCGTATGGGAGACGCGTTTAGGAATCCTATGCTGTACGGCAGGCTCGTTCAAGTCCGTGGTCATGCACCGTGATGGCCGGGAACACGTAACACTACCTCGCCGGCGAACCACTCGGCATGGATGGAGTCTGTGCGGATCGACATACCTACAACAGGATCGCGCCCGAAGACCGCCTGGCCTGCATCATGCCTCTTGACCTGATCGAACTGCTATGCAGTGAAATCAGCTCCGTACAGCGCCATGTTCACAGAATCACGGAATCACGAGCGCCGAGGCTGTTCGAGAATCGGGCTTGCTAACCAATGCTCTTGCCTCCATGAATACCGACGAACGGCTCTCGGCGTTTCTGCTGGATATCTCCGCGCGGCTGCAGCTCGGCGCTATCGAGGCTCATCGAGGTGCATGGCAAGCAGATAGTATTGTCGATCGCGGCGGCCTCGAGGACATCTGTACCTGTCAGAACCGATGTACGCGATAACGACGTGCAGCGGATTCACGACGCGAAACGCATGCCGGCGTACAGGGGCGCTCAACTCACGTTTCAACTGGCGTGCCAGTCCATCTGACGTGTGACCGTGGCCGCTGATCGGGAATCACTCCGATTTCACGGCGATGCTCACGAACGACTAGCGCCGCTTGACACAGCAGCGGCACACGAAATGACCGGGCAACGATTGATGCCACGCCGCACTACATCTCGCCACCGTCGCGAGCGACGGATTTCTCCCGTTCGACACGCGCAGTGACGTCCCGCGCTACTGCAACCGAGCCAAGCACCTCGCCCTTCGGATCGCTCACTATCGAGAAGGTCATTTCGACGTAGAGTTTATGTCCGGTCTTGTTGATCGCACGGGTCAACGTTGCGCGGCCATGCAGCCTTGTGCAACCACTTGCCATCGCCGCTTCGTAGCCGCGCCAGTGTGCGGACCGCAGATGTTCAGGGATGATCAGGTCGAGGTTCTGGCCCAGCGTCTCCGTGGCACTGTAGCCGAACAGCGCCGCGGCAGCACGGTTCCAGCGCACGATCGCGCCGGATCGGTCCGCATAGATGACGGCATCAGCAGTTTGTTCGATTATCCATTCCGCCAACGCGGGCGTGTCTTCCATGATGTGACTCCTGAGTGCTTCAAGGGCGCGACGGAACTTCGAGTGGGCGCCCGGCCGAGCGGCGTTACTCGATCCACAACGGCAATGCAGCGAAACCAGCGGCCGGATAAACGGCGTTCGCGGGGGGACGGTCCGCCACGAGCGCAATCCAGTTTGTGTGCGCGAGCAGTTCTTCCATGGCAATGCGCAGTTCGAGCCGCGCGAGCGGCGCGCCCGGGCAAGCATGAATGCCCGCACCGTATAGCAGGTTGCTGGCCGGGTCGCGATCGAGCCGAAATCCATCCGGGTCTCCAAAGACCGTCTCGTCCCGGTTCGCGGATGCCCAGATAAGTGTGATGCGCTGACCAATGGGCACCACGCGACCGCCGAATTCGACCGGTTTGGTGGTTACGCGGCGGTTGGCGATGAGAGGCGCCCGGATCCGCAATATTTCGTCAATGGCGCCTGGCAACAATGACCCCTGCTCTCGCAAGAGTTGCTGGACCTCGGGATGCTCGGCAACATAGTGAGCGAGAATCCCCACGCATGCCGCGATCGTGCCGAGTTCCCCGACGGTCCAGTTGCGCAGGATGCTGACGATTTCGTCGTCGTGCAACAAGCGATTCCCTATCCGGTCGCGCGCCAGGCTGCTCGTGATATCGTCCGGCGCATCGTTACCCGCTTGACGCCGGTGCGCCAGCAAACCTCTGATGTGAGTGTCAAATTCGAGGGCGACGCGGTCGAGTGCGATTTTGTCGCCCGTCAGGGTGGCTTCATGATTTTTGCGAATCCACTGAAGAAGGGGCGCGTGCAAATCCTTTGGCCAGCCCAGAAAAGCGCACTGGATCTGCGTTGCAAAGTCTTGTGCAAACTGGGCATTGAGTTCGACTTCGCTGCATCTCGAAAGTCCTTTTACAAGACTGATGGCAATCTCCCGGCACACCGGCTCGAAGACCGTCATCCGCTGCGGGCTGAAATAAGGTTCGATAATGCTTCTGTACTGGGTGTGCTCAGGAGGATCCATGCCATTGGGCACGGAGAGATAGCTCGAGACTGCACTGCTGAACGTTTCAGGATCGTTGAGCACGCGCATGACATCTTCATGGCAGAACAGGGATAAGTGCAAGTACTCACTGTGCGCGACTGGACAGCGACGTCGCATGTCATCATAAGCCGCGGCCTGATCGTGCGCGATGACGTCGGACCTGGGATCCCAATCGTCTACCACTTTCTCGTTCATGTCTATCCCTCGACTGTTCCCGGCATCGCTTGGCCGGTGCGTCGTCGCTTCCCCGGCTGCGCCTGTCACGGCCGTGCCCGCTGGACGCGCACTTCTGAACAGGATCGCATGGTCCCCTCGTGCGCGCGTCAATTACATTACCGCTTTCTTATAACGGACGCTTGGATTTCATGGCTTGATTCCGGTCGTTTCCGAGGTTCCAGAGTGTCCCGTAAATCCGTAATTACGCCTCGCAAGCGCCCGTTCCGGCTTCGCTTTGACCCGCTTCACGGCGAGCACTTCACTGGTGAGGTCATGGCAGTCAGCAAACGATATCTTCAAGCCGGACCCAATAGCACCGGTTGACCGTGCGTATCGAATGGAATAAACATGCCGATGGACCCAGCTTTGATCGATTCCACCATCTTGTTCAATGGCGCTTCAGCGTCTTCAGTCTTGGGCGCACGTCCGTCTTTACCCGAGAGGGCCGCGACGAAGACGATCGTCCATGCCTGGAGAATCTGGCGCGATTCTTCGAGCAGATCGTCAAACGTGCCGAGTTCTTCAAGCGTCTTGTCGAGGCACATCACTGGTGTCAGGGCGCCACCCTCACCCGCATCGAAGCGGGTCCGCTGTTCGGGAGTACAGTCTTCGGGCAATTCAACCGTGGTAAAGACGAACAGCAAACGCTGAGGTTCTGCTTGTTGCCGTGCGGCGCGGACCAGCTCGTCAAAACTCGAAATGCTCATAATCAAACATCCAGGTGGTGTCGTGTCTGTAGGGCGCAATGGAGTTGTCAACTAACTCAATCACTGCTGAGTTGGCCATCGATACGCACCTGTCGCACACTGGATTGATACAGCAGAATCAGGGACACCCAGACAATGCCATACAGGAACATGAAGCAACTCGAGCGAACGCCCAGCCAGTCTAGAATAGCACCGAACAGAATGGGTAGTAGGAAGCCCCCCAGTCCACCAGCCAGTCCGACGATTCCGGTGACGACGCCCATTTGCTCGGGAAAGTCGTCAGCGACGTATTTAAATGTCGACGCCATACCGAATGCGAACACCGTGCCGAGAACGAACAATAGCCCGATGAACATTGGCACCCCCAGATGAATATGAAAGCTGCGCGGGCCGCCAATCGTGTTCACCACGAAAGAGGTATCCGGGTACGACAACAGGAATAAGCATACCCACGCGACCCACAATCCCCACCAAGTCACCTTATGCGCGCCGAAGCGGTCGGCCAGGGTGCCGCCGAGCGCACGCAATACCGATCCGGGCAGTGAGAAGCCGGCGGCTAACGCGGCGGCGGTGACGACCGAAAGGCCAAATTCACCCTTCAGGTATTGCGGGATCCACAGCGACAACGCGGTGAAGCCGCCGAAGCAGATCGAGTAGTACTGGCAGTACTTCCAGATTTTTGGATTCTTGAGTACCAGGAACTGTTTGTACCATGGCCCGGATGTTTTACCGGCGCCCGGGTCGGTAGCGGAGCCAAACCAGAAAAGAAGTGCGGTCACGAGGAGGGCGACTGCATAGATTTTCGGAATGGCTCGCCATCCCCAGGCCGCCTGCAGCGATGGCGTGATGAATAGGTTCACGGCGGCGCCGGCCGTTCCCGCGCCAAAGAATCCCATGGCAAAGCCACGCTTTTCGGGCGGGAAGAACCGCGCGACATACGGCGTACCCACCGCGAACGATGCGCCGACTGCGCCGAGACACAGGCCGATCGCGAGGAACTGCCAGAATGCCGTCGCGTACGAGATCAGGAACACCGGGATTGCACAGAGGATCAGCAACATCGTCATGACCACGCGACCGCCGAAACGGTCGGTCCAGATGCCCAGCGGTAGGCGCAAAAGTGCGCCGGTCAGGACCGGCGTGGCCGTTAGCAGCCCGAACTCTGCACTGTTCAGATTAAGCTACGGTCCGTAGCTCGATGCCTAGCACGCCGAACATCATCCAGACTACGAAGCAGACGAGAAATGCCAAAGTCGTGACGCACAGAATCAACATCGGGCTTCTTCGTGAGCTCATGGCTGCTCCAGATCAGGGCACCAGGGATGGCAGTTCGCACTAAGACACCATCGATCGGCGTGGGGGCAATCGGGTGTACCAAATGCAGACGACGACCTGGGGGAAGCAAATACCGCGAATCGCTATTGCAACAACAGGCCGGGACGAACATCCAGCGAAATGCCGCGCAGTTCGGCGCTAGACGCGAGCAGGGTCAAATATTGCTGAATCGACTTGTGCCGGACATGCTCCGAGAGATAGCGTCCGATGGTCGCTTGCACCGCTTCGAATGGAAGGGGCGCACCTGCGATACGACGCTCCACCCAGACAATATGAAAGCCATAACGTGTATTGACGAGCCCCGGTAGAAGGCCGATGGACTGGCTGTCGAAAACTGCCGCCTCGAATTCCGGCACGCTCTCGCCGCGGGTCAACTGGCCCAGATTCCCGCCGACCTGTCCGGACGGGCAATTGGATAGCGTCCGGGCGAGCGCATCGAACCGATCGTGATGCTGCGCAAGCTCGCGGCGCGCTTCTTCAGCGCGGGCGCGGACTCGTGTCATTGCTGCCTTTTCTGTCAGTGCGAAGAGGATGTGACGCGCAAAGACCAGGTCCGGACTGCGGAATTTCTGCGCGTTCGCTGCGTAATAACGCTTGCATTCTTCGTCGGACGGTAACGGGGTCGTGCATTCCATTTCCAGCAGTCGATCAACGGTCTCATCGTCAAGATCGGCGGGCGTCGCCAACAAACCCGCTGTCACGGCCCGCTGGACAAGCAGTTCACGCACGACCAACGTTCGACGCGCAGCCTGGTCGGGATCCGCCTCGTCCGCGTGCAACGCGGATTCGGCCGCGATTGCGGCGGCATTGATCACGGCACCGTTGACGCTGAGCTCGTCACTGTTGGGTGTCTGGGGTGAGATAACACTATTTGCCGACATGGGATATTCCTCGAGTTAGCGCTTACGGACGATCTGGTGAGGCCGAACCAGAAAGCCCAGCGTGGCCATGCCGCTCCAGATGTGGACGAGGCGGGTAAACGGGGAAATGAGAAAAATCGTAAAGCCAAGCGCGATATGGATTTTGTAGACGAGCGGCGCCTGAGCAATGAGATCCGCGGCACCGGATTGGAACGTGACGACGCCTTTCACATAGTCGCTCAGGGTTTCGAACATTGCGCCGTCCATATGGGACAACGACAGTGGTATGGTGGCCAGTCCAAGCGCCAGTTGCAGCCACAGTATCGCCAGCACAAGAATGTCCGCATGGGCGCTATTAATGCGAATTCGCGGATCGGACAGGCGTCGGTACAGCAGGATCGACAGGCCGACGATCGCGACAATGCCCGCGATGCCGCCCGCCATCACCGCGAGCCATTGATGCTGGGATGCGTTCAGAAATGGCGACACCATCCAGTGTGGCGCAAGGAACCCCGCGAAGTGGCCGCCGATGACGATCAACACCCCGATGTGGAACAGATTGCTTCCCAGGCGCAATTGGCGACGTCTGAGCAATTGCGACGAATCGCTCTTCCATGTGTATTGCTCGCGATCGAAACGGATCAGGCTGCCGAGTAACCAGATCGCGAGACAGACGTAGGGATAAATACCAAACAGAAGCGCGTTGATGAAGTGCTGACTCATAAGGCTTCTCCAACAAGGATCCTGCTCTCGAATGCACGGAATAGGAACGTGGCAATTGCCCGTCCCTGGCTAACGTGGCGGTCTTTTGTCGTAAAACTGGACGGGCTGCGCGGAAGCAGGCGCTTGCGCACCCAAGAAGCTCACGGGTTCCTCCTGCCACTCGCGATCGAGCGCTTCGCCATCTACTTCGCGCTTCGCGGTGGCGTCGCATACAGTCGGGCTCGCATCCATCAGCGGTGCCTCGCCAGCGAGCGGCAGCAATGCGGCAATGGCTGCGAAATAAGGCGTCCCACGCTTGGCTAGTTTGGCTGCAATCTGCCGGTTGATATCGGAAATTTCGCCAAGCAGCGCGTACGCTTGCGCCGGCGTTTCGTGAGCCAGGAATTCCAGGAAGACGGGTAAGTAGTCTGGCAACTCGCCGGCGCGGAGAAACAGCCCCTTCGCCTCGTACATAGCGAGCAGATCTACCATGGCCTGCCCGCGCTCGCGCGACTCACCGTGTACGTGTTCAAACAGATAGAGGGAGGTTGTCTTGCCGCGGTCGAATGTTTCGACGTAGTCTTCCTGCAGATCCAGCAGGGGCCGCGCCGACAGCCGATCAACCAGGTTGATCAAGGCTAGGCGCGTGACGGGCGGGAAGCCGCGATGCTTGGCGAGCGCGGTGCGAATCTCGGCGAGGGCTTCGACTAGCGCTTGATCGGGGTAATCCAGCAGTGCGCCCAACATGCTGAAAATCTGTCCGTTGTCTTCCACTTATTCACCCGCCGCACGAATTGGAATTGTCTTTCGTTCCTTGTTGATCCCCTTGCGTCCGCCGAACAGGCTGGTTTCCGTTGTGCCGTCGGAACACCCGTTGCCAAACGAAAAGCCGCACGATGCGCGCAGGTTGAACGCATCCTCAGCATATTCGCGATGCGCGGTGGGGATCACGAATCGGTCCTCGTAGTTGGCAATCGCCAGATAGCGGTACATCTCGTTGACTTGCGCGCTACTCAGATCGACTTCGGTGAGTAGCTCTGGGCTCTCGCGACGCTCGACATGGCGCTCGCGCATGAATGCGCGCATCGCCAGCATTCGTTTGAGCGCAAGTCGTACGGGCGCTTCGCGCCCGGCAGTGAGCAGGTTGGCCAGATAGCGCAACGGGATGCGCAAAGAATCGACGTCCGGCAGCAAGCCTTGCATGCCAAGCCGGCCGTCGTTGGTGGCCGAGTTGATCGGTGACAGGGGCGGAACGTACCAGACCATCGGCAAGGTCCGGTACTCGGGATGAAGCGGAAAAGCGATCTTCCACTCCATCGCCATTTTGTACACCGGTGAATGCCTCGCCGCGTCAAGCCAGTTGTCCGGCACGCCATCGCGAGCCGCCTGTTCACGGACGCCCGGGTCGTTCGGATCGAGGAAGATGGAAAGCTGCGCTTCGTACAGATCTTGTGGATCCTTGACCGATGCGGCTTCCTGAATTCGGTCAGCGTCGTACAGCAGGACGCCCAAGTAGCGGATTCGGCCGACGCAGGTTTCTGAGCACACCGTTGGTTGGCCCGCCTCGATACGCGGATAGCAGAATATGCACTTTTCCGACTTCCCGCTTTGCCAGTTGTAATAGATTTTCTTGTAAGGACATCCCGACACGCACATCCGCCAGCCCCGGCACTTGTCCTGGTCAATCAGAACGATGCCGTCTTCCTCGCGCTTGTAAATCGCGCCGGAAGGACACGAAGCCACGCAAGAGGGATTCAGGCAATGCTCGCACAGTCGTGGCAGGTACATCATGAAGGTGTTCTCGAACTCCCCATAGATGTCGGTCTGCACCTGATCGAAATTGTAATCTTGACTACGCTTTTTGAACTCTCCGCCAAGAATTTCTTCCCAGTTCGGACCCCACTCGATTTTCTCCATCCGCTCGCCGGTGATCAGAGAACGCGGTCGGGCGACCGGACCGACCTTGACGTCGGGAGCATCGTGCAAATGCGCGTAGTCAAAGGTGAACGGCTCGTAGTAGTCGTCAATCTCCGGCAGGTTCGGGTTGCCGAAAATATTGGCGAGCACACGCCACTTGCTACCGGCGCGAAGCTCGATCTTGCCATTCGTCTTGCGCTTCCAGCCGCCATTCCAGCGATCCTGGTTTTCCCAGTCCTTGGGATAGCCGACGCCAGGCTTCGTTTCGACATTGTTGAACCACGCATATTCCATCCCCTCGCGCGAGGTCCAGACATTTTTGCAGGTGACCGAGCAAGTGTGGCAGCCGATGCATTTGTCGAGATTCATGACCATGCCGATCTGCGCGCGGATTTTCATCGCTTCTCTCCAGACTCGCTATCGGCCATCGCGAGCGTCGGCGCGCCGTGGGCGAGGGTGTGTTGATGGCGGGCGGCCTCGGCCGACGATAGCACCGACGCGGGCGTCGACTCATCCTTCCAGTCGACCGTGTTCATTTTGCGTACGATCACGAATTCGTCGCGATTGGAGCCGACCGTCCCGTAATAGTTGAAACCGTAGGAGAGCTGCGCATAGCCGCCGATCATGTGGGTTGGTTTCGGCATGACGCGCGTGACCGAATTATGAATGCCTCGTACCCCGGACACTTCGGATCCCGGCGTGTTGATGATCTTTTCCTGAGCGTGATACATCATCACGGCACCCATAGGAATTCGCTGGCTGACCACGGCTCGGGCGGTTAGCGCACCGTTCACATTGAACGCCTCAATCCAGTCGTTATCGACCACGCCAATTTTTCTGGCATCGATTTCGGAAATCCAGACGATCGGTCCGCCGCGCGACAGCGTCAGCATCAACAAATTGTCGGTGTAGGTGCTGTGAATGCCCCACTTCTGATGAGGGGTCAGAAAATTCAAGGCGATCTCGAGGTTTCCGTTCGATCGGCTGCCAGCCATGCCCGCAGTGCTGCGCGTGTCGATCGGCGGTTTATAGACACACAGCGACTCGCCAAAATCGCGCATCCATGTGTGATCCTGATAGAGCTGTTGGCGCCCAGAGAGGGTGCGCCAGGGAATCAGCTCATGCACATTCGTGTAACTCGCACTATATGACACGTGTTCGGATTCGATCCCGCTCCATGTCGGCGAAGAGATGATCTTGCGCGGTTGCGCTTGGATATCCCGGAAACGGATTTTTTCGTCCTCACGTGCGCGTGAGAGATGACTGTGATCGGCGCCCGTGAGTGCCGACAGTGCCTGCCAAGCTTTAATCGCGACGGCGCCGTTGGTTTCCGGAGCGAGCGACAGAATCACCTCGGCCGCATTAATCGCGGAAAGGATCTGCGGTCGCCCTTGCGATACGCCTTCGTCGATGACCGGATAATTCAATGCGCGAAGCTGTTCGATTTCTTCGCCGGTTTGCCACATGATCCCTTTACCGCCGTTGCCGAGTGAATCGAGCAGCGGTCCGAGCGATGTGAATTTGCGATAGGTGTTCGGATAATCTCGTTCGACGATTGCAACGCTCGCCATCGTTTTTCCCGCAACCGGTGCGCACTCATCGCGCCCCCAGTCGGCGATCCCGTCGGTTTGCGCGATTTCGCCGGCACTGTCGTGTTGGAGCGCCGACAGCACAACATCGTGTTCGACACCCAGATGGCCCTCGGTCAGTTCAGAAAATTTTTGCGCGATGCCCTTATAGATGTCCCAATCGCTTCTGGATTGCCACGCTGGGTCGACGGCGGCCGACAGTGGATGGATAAAGGGGTGCATGTCGGACGTATTCATATCGTCCTTTTCGTACCAAGTCGCGGTCGGCAGCACGATATCCGAATACAGGCACGTGGTGGACATCCTGAAGTCGAGTGTCACAACCAGATCGAGCTTGCCCTCGGGGGCTTTTTCGTGCCACTTCACCTCTTTGGGCAGGATCCCGGCGCTCGCGCCCAGGTCTTTTCCCTGCACGCCATGCTCGGCACCGAGCAAATGCTTGAGGAAATACTCGTGTCCTTTGCCGGACGATCCGAGGAGGTTCGAGCGCCAGACAAACAGGTTTCTCGGAAAGTTTTCCGGTGCGTCGGGATCGATACACGACATCTCAAGCGAACCGTCCTTGAGGCCTTTCGCGACATACGCGGCGGCGTCAGAGCCGGCTGCTGCCCTGCCGAGCTCAAGCGGATTGGTCTTGAACTGCGGCGCCGACGGCAACCAGCCCATCCGCTCGGCCCGGACGTTGTAGTCGATCGGGCTGTCGGCGAACCGGCTGCCATCGACCAGCGGCGACAGTAGCTCGGTGACTTTCATCGTTTCATAGCGCCATTGATCGGTATGCGCATAGAAAAACGAGGTCCCGTTCATGAAGCGTGCCGGCCTGTACCAATCGGTCGCAAACGCAAGCGGCAGCCAGCCAGTCTGCGGCCGAAGCTTTTCCTGTCCGACATAGTGCGACCAGCCGCCGCCGGATTTGCCGACGCAACCACACATGACAAGGAGGTTGATGATCGAGCGATAGCTCATGTCCATATTGAACCAGTGGTTCAAGCCGGCACCGAGAATCACCATCGACTTCCCCTCGGTTTTGTGGGCGTTGTCGGCGAATTCGCGCGCAACGGCGATGACTTCCTGCCGTTTGACACCGGTAATCCTCTCCTGCCAGGCAGGGGTGTACGGTACGTCGTCGTCGAAACTGGCCGCAACGTTCGGGCCGCCGAGTCCCTGGTCTACACCATAATTGGCAATGAACAGGTCGTAGACCGTCGCGACCAGAATATCGCCGCCGCGGGTCACGAGCTTGCGTACGCCGATGCGGCGCGGCAATACGCTCGCATGGCCGGTATGCGTGAAGTGAGTATGTTCGACGTTGCCGAAATAGGGGAAGGCGATGTCGATCGTCTCGTCGTGCGTTTCAACGAACGACATGACCGGTCGAATCGGATTGCCGTGGACATCCTCTTCTCTCAGATTCCATTTGCCGGCGTCGCCACCTTCCTTTTGCCCCCAGCGAAAACCGATCGATCCGACCGGCGTCACGAGCTTCCCGCTCAATTCGTCGAACGCGACTGTTTTCCAGGCGGCGTTGTTGACTTGACCGAGCGCGTCATCGAACTCGTCCGATCTCAGGAGTCGCTCTGGCACATAGTACTCGCCCTGCTTGACGATACGAACGAGCAGCGGCATGTCGGTATAGCGTCTGCAGTAGTCCGCGAAATACTCACTCTTACCGGCGACGTGAAACTCTTTGAGCACGACGTGACCCATGGCGAGACCGAGCGCTGCATCAGTGCCTTGCTTGGGGTGCAACCAGATGTCACCGAACTTCGCGCCCTCGGCATAGTCCGGAAAGATCGATACAACCTTGGTACCACGATAGCGTGCTTCGGTCATGAAGTGGGCGTCGGGGGTGCGCGTTTGCGGCACGTTGGAACCCCACATCATGATAAAGGTCGAGTTGTACCAGTCTGCCGATTCCGGCACGTCGGTCTGTTCACCCCAGGTCTGCGGCGAGGCGGGCGGCAAGTCGCAATACCAGTCGTAAAAACTCAGACTGACGCCGCCGATCAGTGACAGATAGCGGCTGCCTGCCGCATAGGAAACCATCGACATCGCGGGTATTGGAGAAAACCCGATGACCCGGTCCGGGCCGTGTCGTTTGATGGTATGTATGTTTGCGGCCGCAATCATCTCATTTACTTCATCCCAGCTTGAGCGAACGAAGCCACCCAGCCCGCGGCGACGCGTATAGGACGCGCGGGTTTCCTGATCGTCGACGATGTTGCTCCACGCCTCCACCGGCGCGAGCGTCAGACGCTTTTCGCGCCACTGTCTGAGCAGTGCACTGCGCACCAGCGGATATTTAAGACGATTTGCACTGTAGAGATACCACGAGTAAGACGCGCCGCGTGCACAGCCCCGGGGTTCGTGATTCGGCATATCGGGACGGGTGCGCGGGTAATCGGTTTGCTGGGTCTCCCAGGTGACAATGCCGCTCTTGACATAGATCTTCCATGAACATGAACCCGTACAGTTGACGCCATGCGTAGAGCGCGCAATCTTGTCATGCTGCCATCGTTGGCGATAGGCATCCTCCCACCCGCGGTCTTCATGGGTTGTCATCCCATGGCCTTCGGAGAACGTCGGCCTCGATGTGGAGAAGTATTTCAGGCGATCAATAAAGTGGCTCACGTGATCGCCTCCATAGCGCGCGTTGGTCGGAGTCTACTCGTGTTATACAAATTTGTGGACACCCTGATTGTTTCCATGACACTCGCCGATACATCGAACATTCCGCGCCGGGATACTTGTAGCTTCTGGAATGAGGAATCGCTATTTTTCTCGACCCACGCGAGGGCTGTGTCTCACGGGCTTCGCATAACTAATCCTCAGATCGCTGGACCTGTACGGCGGAGCAAGCTCATCGTTAGCACGGATCTCCTGCTATTGAACTCTCTGGGTGCCATACTCGGAGGCCGCGTACCTATCCTGCGTTGTCACTGTGTCACCCTGTCAGTCTGCTTTACCATCGATACGAGACGCAGTCAGAGAAGGCGCGTATTGCATCAGGTAAGCGATTAATGCAGCAGACCAACATTGGCCAGTTACGTCGAGGCAGACTGCCGTTGCGCCATTAGCAGCCCAGGGCCCGTACACCAATACCGTTGCGGCGGCGATCATCAGCCAATAGTTCGCGATCTGCACGGCAGTAAGCTGAAAGCCCACCACAATCGCGGCGACAAAGCCGAAAACCATATTTCGTAAGCGTGCCAGATCACACCGTTCATAGCCGGCAAAGAGCCGGTGACGCGGCGGCCATGCAACGCGATCAGCCAACACTATCGCCACGACGCCAAAAAGCCCACCACCCAGATGGAAACGGCCGAAAGCCCAGATGCAGCACGGGAATACCCAGCGACGCTCGTGTAGGTCGCGGTTCTGTCGTCGGTTCGCTGGTTTTCAGCCTAGCTGTCCAACAATATGCTTCTTCAATGAATCGCAACCGGTAGCGCGGCAGGTAGCTTGCCGAGTTGAAGTAGACCACGCTGCGCTATCGCGTCGACGCATGGTGATATGGAAAGCCAAAAATGACGTCTGCAAATTGACTTAGGTCAATGATTTGGGTCGAAGACCCGGCTCATTCTGGATTAGCAACATTGCGAAGTCCGTCGCGTGAACTGCCCACTATGTTGAAACCATCGGGCGCGGTAGCATATTTCATTATAGATCACGATGTGATATACTCTAAAGGGATTAGACCATCGAACATCTGCACGCACACAAGATGTACGTGCGGCTTCGCACGCGCTTCACTTGGACAGGCGCGAAGCTGGGGAGAGAACGTGTTGCCCGCCGGTCTGGCCAGGAAATCGAGGAGCAACGAGCAACACTGATTGAGAAGTGCCATGAACTCCTCTGGGATCTGGAAGCGGCGGCCCGCGAGGAAAGCATGTCACAGGAACTGCCGAAATCCACGTGCGTCTGCACGCGGAGCTGCTGCGGCATAACGTGGTTGTAGGGGAGATGACGCTGTTGCCGGCGGCGATGCTCCTTCTCGACGAGGAAGACTTCCTCGCGCTTATGCTCTCGACGCGTGCGGTCAACCAGAACCGCGGTTTCGGTCGCGGGTCGACGAACGGCTCTATCGGCTCCATCGTGACTGTAAGGGAGGTGGCCAGCAACTGCGACAATCCGGCCCTTGAGCACGGCCAGGCACCTGGTAGTCGGGACGGCCGTGAGTCGCACCGCCGACCTGCGAACGGCACGACCAAACTGAGATTTAAGTGCGCGACAAACGTGTCATCGAGATTTATCGCTACGACCCGGACAAGGATGTCCGGCCCCACATGCAGCGCTTCGAGTTCGACATCGATCCGCACGACCGGATGCTGCTGGACGTCCTCATCAGGCTGAAGTCGTTCGACGAGTCGATTTCGCTGCGGCGTTCGTGCCGTGAAGGCATTTGCGGCTCCGACGCCATCAACATCAACGGCAGGAACGGTCTCGCATGCCAGGTCAATATGCAAGATCTGCCGTCGCGGATCGTCCTGCGGCCGTTGCCCGGGCTGCCCGTGATTCGTGACCTGATCGTCGACATGACGTCATTCTTCAATCAGTATCACTCGGTGAGGCCGTATCTGATCAACGATACGCCGCCGCCGGAACGCGAGCGCCTGCAAAGCCCCGAAGAACGCGACCAGCTCGACGGATTGTACGAATGCATCCTGTGCGCGTGCTGCTCGACGGCGTGTCCGTCGTACTGGTGGAATCCGGACAAGTATGTTGGACCGGCTGGCCTGTTGCAGGCTTACCGGTTCATTGTCGATTCGCGCGATATGGCCACCGGTGAGCGACTCGATAATCTCGAAGATCCGTACCGACTCTTTCGTTGCCGCTCGATTCTGAACTGCACGGACATCTGCCCGAAAAACCTAAACCCCGCCCTTGCGATCGGTCAGATCAGGTCGATGCTGACCCGCCGCGCGGTGTAATGTCGGCCCAGATGCCAACCGTCGGCTCAACGGTGCATAGAGGGCGGCCTTTCTATCCAACGATCGGGCATGCGAGCAGATGTCAAGGTTGTGTGCGCCCACAGGGACATTTTGGAGTCGTTTGTCGGGGTCATCGCGAACGAAAACGGTCTGAGCATTTCAGCAACACGCTCTCGCCTTCGTTCCGTTATCGCATCCGTCACATCGCAATCACCGTGGTTTGAACGGCACCCGTGGTTCGAAAGTGAATTCCTTCGCATCCTGCGCGAGAGATCGACCTGCTCGTGGCGCATGGTCGGCAGCGGGCCAGGTAGCCCGTTTCGAGACGTCCATCTGAATGGAGCACGGAATGCCGCATGCGAACCGAAACAGGTTGATGATTTTGGTCAAGCGAGCGTACGAGGATGCGACACCGGAAGACGGCTATCGCGTCCTCGTTGACCGCCTCTGGCCTCGCGGACGCAGCAAAGAGACGCTTGCACTTGCTCAGTGGGCGCGCGACGTCGCGCCAAGCGCGGCCTTGCGCAAATGGTTTGGACATAGGCCGGAACGATGGGAAGCCTTCCAGCAACGCTACCGGCGAGAACTCGATGCTGAAGAACAGCAGCAGCGCATGCGGCGTCTCTTGGCTGATACGAAGGGACAGCCAATCACGCTGGTCTATGGAGCGAAGGACGAGGAGCATAACCAGGCCATCGTATTGCGCGATGTCCTTTCGCACCTACTGGAAGGATCCGACCGTTGACCTTTTTCATATTCTAGTGTGTGCCCTCGAATGGAACGACTCTTCGTCCGCGGGCGACAGCGGTTCGCACATAGTGCGAGTCTCACATGAGTGAGTTGGCGTGGATTGGAGATCTGGCTCGCGCCCGCCACGTTCGCTATGACGACGCGCTGCTCGCGGGAGACATTGACGCCGATACGCGTTGGTGCGCATACGCTGTCTGGTAATGCGACGCAGCTTCGCTGGCGCCGCTCTGGCTGTCGAAGTGAGACCGGCACAATGCGCTAAAGCGGACTGTTGATCGGTGATGCCAGGAAGGCACAATCCTCGCTTCATGGTGCCAGTCCAGTCCTCGCGAGTTGGGCCTTCAGCGTGCGCATCTCGTCATAGCGCTTCGTCACGTCCCGCATGATGGCCGCCATTCCGTCGACGCGCCCATCGTGGTTCTTCAACGGGACGATTGAAAACTCTATCGAAATTCGAGCGCCGTCTTTACGTATCGCGGGTACCAACAACAAATCCCCGCGGCCGTAGTGGCTCTCGCCTGTTTGCATCACCCGACGATAGCCGGCCCAGTGACGCTGACGCAGATCCGGCGGGATAATAATGTCCAACGATTCCCCCACCGCCTCGCTGCTTGCGTAGCCGAAAATCCGTTCGGCGCCCTGGTTCCAGAAGTGAATCGCGCCGTCCTGATCGGTTGCAATGATTGCCTCAGACGCCGTGCCGAGGATTGCCTGGGTTAATATCTTGTCGAAGACCATCGTCAACCTCCTTGGTGCGAAACCTGCTTCGTCGCCGCCCCTGCTGCCGACCGCCCCGGCGCCCGAGCGGGATCGGGTCGATCATCAGGGAACGATACATCTAATGCATTCTAAGCCACATGTTCGGCCTGGTCTTCGCTGATAAATCAACCGGCTTTGAAGGATGTCCCGGATGCCATTCGGCGCGGCTCAATACCGTTGGGGCGGTCGCCTACGTGTTCGGCGCATTAGTCGGAGCGAACACCAGATCTACCCACCAAGCCTGCGCGAAATTTTGAGCCGCCGCTCATGCGAACATCCGGAGACGACGATCCGGCGGGTTAAAGGCGTTCGACTGGCCGAGTTCGACATATCGTCTTTTCTGGCTTCGATGGGTTGACAAAACTACGGGGACCGACTCAGGTTAAAGTTGAAGGCCGAACACGTCGGCGCGAACCGACCGTGCCGACGATCGTCCAGCTTCACCACCCGGTGCGACCGACCGGCGGAAAGCGCCTTTTAGCTGCGCCAAGTCGTATGCGCCGAAAGCGCTCGCTCTCTTGTGTTCCTCATTGAGGCGCGCAAGCGTCGGTTTGACCAGATCGCTGCGCGACACGATTCCGATCGGACTCAGAGTTTGAACATCGAAAACGACCGGCAGCTGCTCCAGTTCATGAACGGCTAAATTGTGTCCAGAAGCGGCGTGGAGCACGTTTTGGTCGGATTGAAAAGACTGGGCAATCTGGATTATATTTGACGTTGTGATACATTGAGTGAACGCCGGGCAGTTAAATCGAGATGGCAATAGCGCGTGGGATGCGCTTGCACGCAGAAAGACAGTCGACGCGAAGTCGATTCGAATTCAGCGGCTATGCCCACCCCCCTTTGTGAAGGGGGTCAATGTGACGATTCATTATAGTGAGGTGCATCGTGACCACGTCATCATCGTCGGCCAGGGCGATAGCGGAACATTTGAGATCACAATTCAAGACCTGAGAAGTCGTGAGTCGTGAGGTTACCGCCGCGTCGCAAGACGTGGCCGATGCAAGTGTCAATCGTCGTCATGATTCGTTCGAAGAAGCACTCGATCGTGTACTCCAGATACGCCAAAGATGCATTGCTCGCGTCCGGTGATCCCGAATAAAGAGGAGAGTGATCCCGATGGTGGACTTGAAGCTGACGTCGAGATCGACGCAAGGCAATGGCCGCACGCAATTACGATTCTCGTAACACGGCGGCGGCCGCTGCCGAAATGCAAGCACTGCTCGAGGGAAAGTTGGACGAAATGCCGGAAATATGTCGCGTCATCTTTACCCCTACATATATTTCCGGACGCCACGGTCCGCCGCCGACATTTCACACCAAGGGCCTGCTTCGTGCGTCGCTAGCGCCGGACGTCGATCTGACGTAGCCGGCCTGTTTCAGTTTGGTGGCACCCAATGCGACCGCGTGATTTCCGGAGTGCTACGACGGCTAGCCGACGATAGAAGACCAGGGTAGTGCGGACATTAGTCGCGTCGATTGTCCGCCGCTTCATTTCGGCTGGAACTCGGCCGCATATCGCCGAGAAGGTCAAAAAAGGCAACGAGATGAGCAAGCCGCTTGAGCACCGAGGCAATAGATCGACTGTGCTCGCTGAAACCGTTCGCTATGTCTGGGTGATACCGCTCATCGTTGTGATGGCGTCGAGTTCAAGTGCAGAACCGCGGACGATAAAAATCTTGTCGGGTACATATGGTCAAAACTGTGGAGCACCTCATGGCAACGCGACCCGTGATTTCGCCAGTCGGTGCAATGGTCGTGATACTTGTCAGTACATTTTGCACGAGACATTCACGACAGATTCAGCCGCGCGGTGCCGGAAGGACTTCCGTGCGGAATGGCTATGCACTGACACCGAATTTCACTTCGCCGAATTGAGCGCCGGGGCGCGACCGGGCGACACACTGGTACTGAGTTGCGTTGCAGACACTGGCGAAGGTAAGTAGCGACAGCCACCCAGGTGAGAAACAGCGCATCGGGTATTGAACGCATCCGCTCACGACATCGCGAAATTTGGGCAGGAGGCTGCAAATTCGGACGCGGACGACCACGCCGACAAGCTCGCCACTGCCGAAGCGCGCGGCGGCTGCATCGTCCGAATTCCAGGGGATGTGTCGTCGCGTCCGATGAACCGCCAAGCCACATCTTGGTGGGTCGACGCTCCCCGCCGGCCTCGCTGCGAAGGGATAACGCGCGCACCGCTGCGCGACTGAGAAAAGGTTCGCGCGTGACCTCATGTTAGAGTTCCGATGTTCAAGGGGAGGATGCAATGCTTCATGCAAAAGTATATAAGTTTCAGTACACACGTCGGCAGGGCAAGCGTCGTACTTACGACGTAATGCTAAACGTTTTGCAGCGAGAATCTGGCGTGTTTTCTTACGAGTCGTGGGTTCATTTCGCTCACGAATTTAAAGGCAACGGACTTGTTTTCCCTCTGGTCGCCAGAACGACGACTGATGCCGAGGTGGAAGCGCGGGAACGTATCGAGGACAACATCGAGAACTTGGCTGGCGTCGCAGAGTGAGTTATTCATGCAACTGCGCTCTGATCCGATGAGCGTACCTCTGAGCACGTCGGTCACGCTTTCAAAGACACGCATAGATAACGATCCGTATGCTAGTACAACCCGTATATGCCCTTGAATAGTTAATGCCTTGGCTAACGTGTCTGGATGAGCCAAGGCCGTCATGCAACGCTAGTGAAGCCGGCGAAGAACGAACGAGAAGAACCGCTGTCGCTAATGGATCGGATGACAGCAGTCCGCCGACTGTTGTGGCGCGCCTCACTGCGCTCAGCCGCAAAGGTTATAGTGCCGCTTTTCGCACCCACAGTGGCAGATGGGAATCGCTGCCCGCACAGGTTCGCTAAACGAGTGACCGAGATCGGCGTCGCGCACCTGCAGCCGGCCAAATATTAAACATATTCTCGGGATGTTGGATTAGTCGTACATGTATCTGCGCGACCATGCAAGTGAATCGGCTTGCGCGCCCGCCTTCCGACAAACGATTTGGTAAATC
>NZ_FCON02000135.1 GCF_001544535.1 Caballeronia choica
CGCCAACATAAAGCCGCGTGACCGGCCTCTCCCTGACCTCTCGCGTCAGACCGTAGCCCCTACCGCGCGAGCGGTTTCGTTCGACGGCTCACTGCCGCCGGTCGCGCTTTCAGGGGTTCAAGGGCAGGTAACAGCTTGGTCCGGTCATCCGAGCCGGTTTCTCGGGGGCAGCAGCTCGGCCATTGTTGACATTCAAGCATCTCCTTTCGTAAAGCAGCTCCATGCCGCTTTCCGGCTGTTCGGACCATCGGGTTCGCGAGTGACCGGTCCCGCCTGCCGCGAATGCGTGCTGACGACCCCATTGCCGCCGTTCGACCTAGCAGCACTTCGACGTCGGCTTTCAGGCCGCAACCGACCCTCCCGATATTTGGCGGATCTTTATGACTGGTCTCAGAACAATCGAATAGACGCTGACACCCCTTTACTGCTAATCGCGTCCTTAAGCGCGACCGTCGCTTGTACCGACGATTGCCGCAGTTCGCCGTTCACAGAACGCACGCGACGCTTGTCCGGAGTTTTCTCGTGGCAGGCTCGTTCCGGAGAAGTCACACGATCGGACGACACCTGTAAGGCATTTTGACCGATCGCATTTCGACAGAGTGCGCGGTCGCAGACCGGAAATCACGGTCGCGGCGCAGTACTCGGTTGCATTACCTCAGTCGATTGCTGCTTCCCGTTAGCGAGACGGTCTTCTGGTAAAACAGCGCTTGCCGGGTCACCACTTTCTGCCACGTGCAACTTCTCCGGCCAGCACACATTGCTGATGAGGCACACTTGTCCACGCGTGTACCGGACCTTGACGTATTGCTCGGACAGGCGCATTTCTACCGTTCCGCAGGCTCGATATTCTCTTGGACGTCAATCGCGCGCATCCGGCTAGCACATCGGGTCAAAATGGCTGCTCCGTATGTCGCTCAGTCTGCACCTGGCGTGCGCGAGGAACTCATGACAACGCCGCGAGCGTCGATCGACTCGCATTGCGCAGTCCGTGCCGGACGCCCTGCGGATTGCAGTTCAACGACAAGAAATGTTTGGCGCCTTCAATCTCGGTGGGCGGGAATAGCGCTTCTCTGGTCCGTGATGGCGTCCGCGCAGGAAATGGAACCGCGTAGCTATTCGGCCGTCCCGATTGGGACGAACTTCGTGGTGGCAGGCTATGCTCGATCGACCGGCGACGTTACGCTGGACCCTTCGTTACCCATCACCGATCTTCAAGCCCGAATCAATGCGTATTCACTCGGTTATTCTCATAGCTTTGACGTCGCGGGACATGTCGCCAGCGTTGCTGTGTTGCAGCCCTATGCCAATGCGTACCTGACGGGGAATGTAGCAGGCGTGCCTGGTCAGGCTTGGCGTTCGGGGCTAGGCGATGTACGGTTTCGGATTGCCGCGAGTCTGGTGGGTGGTCCCGCGCTCACGCCACAGGAATTTGCCCAGCGTAGCCCGACCACCACACTGGGTGCCAGCCTAAGCGTGGTCGCGCCGACCGGCCAATATCAGCCCGCCCGTATCATCAATGTGGGTTCGAACCGATGGGCGTTCAAACCTGAACTGGGATTGTCCCAGCCAGTCGGCAACTGGTTTGTGGAGGGAGCCGCTGGAGTGTGGGTGTTCACCGACAATTCGGACTTTTTTGGTGGCAAGCGACGAAGCCAGGCTCCGCTGGCCGTATTCCAATGGCATGGAGGCTATACGTGGCGGCCCGGACTGTGGATTGCCGCAGACTTTACGTATCTCACGGGCGGCCGGACAAGCGTCAATGGCGTCCAGAACCAGGATCTGCAAGCCAGTACTCGTTACGGGGTAACGTTGTCGGTTCCTCTTGCTGCACAATGGTCAGCCAAACTCGCATGGTCGAGCGGGTTGTCGACACGTGTCGGGGGAGATTTCCAGACCGTGTCGGTCGCGCTCCAATACCGCTGGTTCGATCGTTGACTGAATGTGCAAACACTCGTGCGCGCCACTATTTCGCGGCACGGCTGGTGGCTTCCCCGCTTGTCGGCGGCAGATCCACCTCGAACTTGCCACCGATGTCCTCCATCAGGCGCCGGAAACCAGGCGACGCGATGATTATCTGAGACCACAGGACAGGTAGAATCACCAGAGGTGCCACCCAGAGCCGACGCAGCGCTCTAGCCTGGCACAGCGGCAGTTCCCCGTCGATGGCCGCACGGCTTACGCCGAGAAGTACGCTGACAACCGTACGCAGCATGGGAACCGATCCGGAGGACCGATGACTCGATGGCCGACACAAATATGGCTGGTGCTTGCATTGTTGCTCTTGGTCGGCGGCTGCGCTAGCCGTCCCATCAACCCGCCGATTACCCACGCCGATCCGAATACCGGCTATCGATTTGTCACGCGCCCGCAGTATTCGACCGACAAAGAAAGCCTGGTGATACTAGCCTTTTCGGGCGGCGGCACGCGTGCTGCAGCATTCTCGTACGGCGTCCTCGAGTTCCTGCGGAACACCAAAGTCGTCGCACCGAACGGCAACGAGTCACGCATGCTTGACTATGTTGGCGTAATTACCGGCGTGTCGGGCGGAAGTTTTACGGCCCTCGCCTACGGCCTCTACGGTGACAAACTCTTCGACGATTACGAACAGCGCTTTCTCAAACGAGACGTACAGGGGGAGATCACTTCACGCACTTTAAACCCGACGTACTGGCCGTCACTATGGTCGAGCGGCTGGGGTCGTTCGGAACTGGCGGCCGATTTGTACGACGAGATCCTGTTCGACGGCGCGACGTTTGGTGATCTTGATCGCGGGAAAGGCCCGTTCATCATCGCATCGGCCACGGACATTTCCACCGGCGCCCGTCTGCCTTTTACGCAGACCACCTTCGACGTGCTCTGTTCGGATCTAAATGGGATACGTCTTTCCCGTGCGGCTGCCGCATCGTCGGCAGTACCGGTGGTGCTCTCGCCCATTACGCTCAACAATTACGGCGGCACTTGCGATTACACGGCGCCCGCCTGGCTCAAGCCGTTTGTCGACTCCGTCGACCCGCCTAGACCTGCCGCACGCGCGACCCGCCATTTGAAGGAGGAGGCGGAGTTTGATGACAGCGTCAACCGGCCATACCTCCATTTCGTAGACGGTGGCGTTTCGGACAACCTCGGCATGCGGAGCGTACTGGATTCCCTCGAGATCATGGAAGCGCTGCAGTCCATCGATCAGCCTACGCCACTGGACCATATACGCAGGATCATCGTCTTCGTCGTCAATTCACTGTCCACGCCGAAGACAGGATGGGACAAGTCGGAGTCGCCGCCGGGGACGCTGCAGATTTTGGTGAAAGCGGCAGGCGTTCCGATCGACCATTATTCCTATGAGGCGACTGAACTATTGAGGGACAAGCAGGCTCAGTGGCAATCCATGCGCCGAATTCGGGAGTCACATGCATTTGCTGCGAACAAGGATACGGCTGTAACCAAAGCGTTGCGCACGCCGGACACCACGATCTATGCCATCGACGTGTCGTTCGCCCAGTTGACGGACAAAGCAGAACTGGATTACTTGAACGAGCAGCCGACTTCGTTCTCCCTCTCTGCCGAGGCCGTCGACCGTCTGCGTGCCGCTGCGGGGACGATCATCATGGCGTCCCCCGAGTTCCGGCGGCTGCTGCAGGACGTCGGGGGCCGAATTCTGGCCGACCCGACGCACAGCGGGGCGGCACCACCGGTGCCCGCGGCAAAGTAGTGCACGTGGACTCGACGGACATTGTCTGTAGCCAAATGGCCGGTAGCGGGGGAAGCCGACGTTCGAACGTCACTGTGAAAACGTGCGCCACCGTCCGCAGATGGCCGACGGCTGCCTTTGGGTGCTGGCTCCGCAAAGTCGACCTTTTTCACCGTGATGTGGAGATCATCTTTTGGCTGCTTTCGCCGAACATCGCGAACCGCGGCTCTCGGCCAGCTGCGGACATTCATTCCGTCGCGAAGCGAGGCATTCGAACGCCCGCTCGACCTCGAAAGCGGCCGTTTAGCCATGACTTGGAAATCTGGTATATCCAGAAGCATTGCTCTCTGTGACGCCGTTTGGCGGACGTCCCAAAACGTGCATCATCTCAACGTGTTGCAAACGGCACTGGCAGACAGCGCACCTTATCTGAAAGGTAACCTGAATAACCGAAAGGAAGGGCGGCGAAGACGGAAGCCACTGCGCAACCCTGGTTGGAGTATGAACCCACGGACCAAAGTGCTTGCTTGCGAACCCGACGCATCGCCGGCCGGCGTGACTGCTTCGCTATCGATTTTTACCGCGCCACGTCGAAACACTGCAGCCGAAGTGGCTGCCGAACCAGCGGGAAAACGCACTCAGCGACGAGAAGCCAAGCAGCGTCGCGACTTCGGACAGCGGCCGATCGCGGCTGTCGACGTACCGCATCACCAACTCGACCCGCACCGCGTCAACGATCGACGAATAGCTGGCGCCGCATTGCGCGAGGTGACGATGCACGGTCCTGCGATCCAGGCCCAGATGCTGTGCGACCCGTTCGACCGAACATTCGCCTGACGGCAACAAAGCCAAGACCAGTTTCTGTACCTTGTCGGCCATCGTTGCGTTGGACTGCACGAGCATCGAATCCAGATAGCGGTGCACCAAGTGCGCCATGACTGGGTCATAGGTTGGAATCGCCGCGTCGAGATCCGATGCGATACACACGATGCCGTCGAAATCCCGCTTGAACTCGAGGGGGGCGGCGAACACCCGTGCGTGCGTAGCGACGCTCGCCGGAGCATCGTGCGTGAAGCAGATGCTGCGCGGTTTCCAGGTGGGGCCAAGAATCATGCTCAGTAACCGGTATAGGACGCCTAGCACGAGCTCGACTGCCTGGCGCACCGAGCCAGCCGGCAAGCCCATTATGTCTTGCCGGATGATGGCGATGCCTTCCGTTTCCTCGATGCGCATATAGAGGGCTTCGTTATGGAGTCGCAGATAGTAGCTCGTCGATTCGAGCGCCTTGCGCAGCGTCGGTTGTCCCTGCACGACGAAACCGAGCGGGCCAAGGATCGAGAGCTGCCGGGTCTCGGCCAATCGCAGCCCGAAATCCTCGATCGCCGCGGCCTGTGCCGATGCCTCTAGCAGGCGTCCTACCGCCTCGGCCGGAATCATGATGTCGGGGTCCAGCAACGCCGACCGATTGATCCCGGCAGCCCTCAACTGCTGATACGGCTCCAAGCCGACCGATCGCGCGACCTCCACATAGTTGGTAAGACTCGCGCTACGCAGTTGGTAGGACATCGTCGCGTCTCCGGGTGCCCCAAAATGTAAATCCAATGTCCCGGAACGTCAAACCGGGATTTCCAGATCCCCGATACTTGGTTCCACGCGTACGGCACAGCACCCCGGTGCCGCGCCCTTCCAAAAAGTCGAGGAGAAGAACCATGAGCAACAACGAGACGCGCGCCAGCGCCACCCCAATCTGCGATCAACTGCGCTCCAGCGGCGACTGGAATCCCGCATGGGATGCCTTTGCCGAGCTGGATCCTGCGTGGGCCGAGAAGTTCATGGCAATGGGTATGCACGCGGTGCTGTCGGGTGTGCTGGAGCCTAAGGTATTTGAATTCCTCGCGATCGCGGTCGATGCGTCATGCACGCACATGTATGCCCCGGGCACGCGCAGGCACATCCGCAAAGCACTTCAGCTGGGCGCCACGAAGGAGGAAATCGCCGCCGTCCTGCAGGCCGTCAGCGTCCTCGGAATCCATTCCTCCAGCCTGGGGGCGCCGATTCTATTGGAAGAACTAGAGGCTATCGAGTCGACCAAAACGGCTGGCGCCCGCGCTGCCGCTTGACTGATACCCGTCCATTCAACGATACACAGAAGAGAACCACGAACATGCATTTCTTAGACGACTCCCTGCTGCCTGAAAACCAGGAAAAACTCGTGATCCAGGTCGCGCCGTACGGACCTCAATGGATTCCTGCCGATTCCGACGATATCCCCGTGACAATGGATCAGCAGATCCAGAAGGCGGTGGATTGCTATAACGCCGGAGCCACCGTGCTGCACGTGCATGTGCGCGAGGACGACGGCAAGGGCAGCAAGCGACTTTCAAAGTTCAACGAGATGCTCGCAAGACTGCGCGAAGCCGTGCCGAAGATGATCCTGCAGGTCGGCGGCTCGATCTCGTTCGCCCCGGAAAACGACGGGGCCGCCGCCAAGTGGCTTACCGACGACACGCGCCACATGCTGGCGGAACTGAATCCGCGTCCGGACCAGGTGACTGTCGCGATCAACACCAACCAGATGAACGTGATGGAATTGATGACCGAGGCCGATGTTGCCGGCACCTCGCTCACCAATCCCGCCTTGCAGGCCGCCTACCGCGACATGATCGTGCCGTCCAACCCGTCGTGGCATGTCGAGCACATCAGGCGTCTGGTCGCGAGCGGCATTCAGCCCCACTTCATGCTGGGCAACCTGACGCAACTCGAAACAGTCGAGCGCCTGATTCGTCGCGGAGCCTATACCGGCCCGCTAATCCTGAACTATGTCGCCATCGGCGGAGGTGCGGCCGGTTTGCATCCCGCGGACATGCTTGAGTTCGTCCGTCGTACGCCGCACGGTGCCGTGCTTACGCTCGAAACGCTCAACCGCAATGTGGTGCCTATGAACACGATGGCTATCGCGCTCGGCCTGCACGTGCGCGTGGGTATCGAGGACACGCTCTTTGGCCCGGACGGCGAACGTGCGACCTCCGTTCAGCAGATCGAAAAGATGGTGCGCATCGCGCGCGAACTCAATCGCGATATAGCAGGCGGCGACGACGCCCGGCGCATCTATCAGATCGGCACTCAATGGGACTGCGCCGACGAGACGCTCACACACTTGGGCATGGCGCCGAACCGGGCGCCGGCAGGGAACAGCCGAGCCCCACGCAAGGCTGCTTGATCGGGGATAGCGAGGCGTGACGCCGCAACGCACGGCTGTGCGCCTCGCTTCGAACCCCAACCTTTTGAGGCATGGAGACACGATGTTCTGGAAGAAAAGCCCATCTGCCGTACTGGCATCGCTATTGGCGATCCATCTGCTGGCCCACATTGACCGCAACATCCTGCTCGGATTCTCGCCGCAGATCATCGGTGAGCTCGGACTCAGCAATGCCCAGTACGGCGTTCTGGTCGGTGCGGTGTGGGTGCTGAGTTTCGGCACGATGGCCATGTTCATGGGAACGCTGGCGGACCGCTTCAGCCGTACCCGCATCATCGCGGCCGGTGTATTGATCTGGAGCATCTGCACCTGGGCGTCGGGGCATGCTCACAGTTTCGAGCAATTGGTGGTGGCAAGATTTTTCGTGGCGAGCGGCGAGGCGGCACTCGTGCCCGCCGCGGTGGCTCTGCTTGCCGAACTGTTTTCCGAGAAGAGACGAGGCACCGCAATGGGGCTCTTCTTCATGGGCATCCCCCTCGGAATCGGTTGCAGCTTTCTGCTCGCTGGCACTATTGGCGCCACGAATGGGTGGCGCACGACCTTCGATGCGCTGGGCATCATCGGCATCGGCATCGCGTTGTCGCTGACGCTGTTGAAGGAAGACCGCAGCCAGCTCGCACCTCAGGAACGCGGCGCAGCCTTCCTGCCGCAAGTACTCGCTGCGTTGCGCTTCGTTGGTGGAAACCGCGCACTGCGCTTCACGATCATCGGCTTCGTGCTGGTACATCTGGTTTTCGCCAGCCTGTCCTTCACTCAGTTGTGGCTTGTCAACGAGCGCGGCATGAACGCAGCCGGAATTGCCACCCGCGTCGGCGCGCTGCAACTCCTGTTTGGCACGTTGGGCGCCGTGGTGGGCGGGGTGATGGGCGATCGCCTAGCCGGCAAATTGCCGGGCGGACACGCGAGATTCATGGTCGTGCTGGTCGCGACCTGCGCACCCCTGATGATCGCCTGTCGGTTCGTGGCACCCGATTCACCGCTGTTCTACGCAGGCATGTGCGCGGGATTCTTCCTGCCGTTGGCGCTGTACGGGCCCGCCAACACCGCCATCATGAGCATGACGCCGCAAAGCATGCGCTCGACGATCTCTGGCTTCACGATGCTGTGCATCAATGTATTCGCGATCGCCATTGGCAACCTGGCCGCAGGCATGGCTGTGGACTATCTGCATAGGTCGGGCGCCGCGGCCCCGTTGACCGGCGTCCTGCTCGCCACGGACGCGGTGGCAATCACGTCTGCCCTGTTCTTCGCACTCGCCGCGCGCGCCTCGGGTACGCGGCCAGTGATCGAGACGGACCTGCTCCAAGTTGAAAGATGATCGCGATGAAGAATCAACGTCGCAATCTGAAAGGGCGGGCCGTCCTGGTCGCCGGCGCCGGTAGGCGACCTGGGCCGTGTTATCGCCACCGACCTCGCGAGGGCGGTGACTAGCCCGAACGGCGTTTTGGCGATATGCCCGGGAGAGCGGCATGAGCCAGAGCGATGGGATTCGAAACCCCACATCAATATTTCCCGAATGGATCATCGCGGCGCGTTCTGCCAAGGCTGTTGGAGAACGCGGCTGGAGATCGGCCGTCGGGACCGGATGAATGACCAAGGTGCGCAATAGCAGACCACGCGAACAGGATTCGGACTATCCGTTGACGTCATGTTGAAGGACAGGAACAACTCGACGAACAAGTCGACCGAAGTCGCGGCGGGTGCCGAATACAGCCTTTCCAAAGCCACGCTCGTCTATGGACAAGTGGGCTACGTGAACAACCGGGGCACCATGACCCAGACCATCACCTACGGCCAGCCGGCGGCGCCCGGTATGGGAACGACCGCGGTCATGTTGGGCCTGCGCCACTATTTCTGATCGACCCCTTGCGACCGCTCGCGGATATTCGTATGAGAGCCGGTCGACACCGTGGGCGCTTCTTGCCCTCAGGACCCGGCGCTTTGAGTCGAAGCGCAAGTCACCGCAACCTGCAAGCAATGAGATGAAGTCCCTAACTACCTTCGGCGCAATCGGCGTCATCGCCTTGGCCACCTGGCTTTTCATACAGGCTGCCGAGCACAGTCACGAAGTTTCGCTTCCGGTCACGCTCAGCGCGGTTAAAGACCTGGTCGAGCGCTAACTGAGCGGAGCATAGAGCCACGCGAGCTGCCCGATGCAGCAACGCGGGCACAACAAATATCTGGAGACAAGACATGAGCAAACAGAAGATTATCGTGACAATCGCGCCGACAGGTGGCATGGCATACAAGTCACAAAGCCCCCATCTACCGACGCAGCCCGATGAGATCGCTCGCGACGTGTACGACTGCTATAACGCGGGCGCCAGCGTGGTGGCAGTGCACGCACGCCGCCCAGACGACGGCGCAACCTGTGATGCGTCGATCTACCGTGACATCAACCGTCGTATCCGCGAAAAATGCGACATCGTTATCAATAACTCCACCGGCGGTGGCGTGCATGGCGACATGATTGCGCAAGGCCCGAACGGCTATTGGGAAATTCTGTGGGAAGAGCGTCTCAAGGGCATCGATGCCGGTGCGGAGATATGCACGCTCGATGCGACAACCATCATCGCAAGCTTAGGCGGCAAGGAACTGCTGATGCACACTTCGCCGGAGCGCTCGAAGTATCTCGCGCAGGAGATGAAGAAGCGCGGCATCAAGCCGGAGTGGGAAGTTTTCAGCCCGACGCATATCGTCCAGGACGTCGCGACTTTGACAGCGGCGGGATTCGACGAAGAGCCATTTTTCATCAACCTTGTCCTTGGTGTTCATCGCGGTTTTCAGAACGCGATGCCATACACGCCGCGTGTGCTGCAATCGATGGTGGACCTGTTGCCGAAAGGGAGCATCTTTTGCGTCAGCGGTATTGGGCCCGCGCAGTTGCCCGCGGCGATGAATTCGTTGCTGCTTGGCGGCCACGTCCGTGTTGGGTTGGAAGACAATCTGTACTATCGTCCGGGCGAACTGGCGACTAACGTTCAACTGATGGAGCGGATCGTGCGCCTCGTGCGCGAGATGGGCTTCGAGCCGGCAACGCCAGCCGAAGCGCGCGAGATCATGGGACTGCCTCGCAAGGGCGACGTGCGGCCCGAGTTTGCTCCCATACTGGCTGCGGCCGACCACTAGAATCCGGCTTGCGGCTATGCACCGCAAAGTTCCACGCATGTCCGGTCTTGTGCGTGTTAATCACGTTGGCCTTCGACTCTCCATACAACCCCGAGTACGAACTCCGTATGCACGGAAGTATTGGAATGTATGACCACATGCAGTGCGGGGCGAGCGATCGCCATAGTAATCGAACGGTCTTTGTCCCTGCCTGGCGGCAGGGGGGCCAACAGGAGTCGAGTAGAAAATGAATGTACTTGTTGTCCACGCTCATCCAGAGGTTAAAAAGCGCCGCCGTTGACGTACTGACTGCGGCCGGCCACAGCGTTGAAGTCACCGACCTGTATGCACTTAACTTTAATCCAGTAGCCAATGCTGCCGATTTCGGGGTTCCTCAGAACGGCGACTATCTTGTCTATGCCCTCGAGCAACGGCACGGACTTGAGACAGGAACACTGTCAGCCGACATCCTGAATGAAGTCGAAAAGGTCCGCCGCTGTGACCTGCTGCTTCTGACGTTTCCCATCTATTGGTTCTCCATGCCCGCAATTCTCAAAGGCTGGATAGACCGGGTTTTCGTCTCAGGAGCGTTCTACGGTGGTCGACGTATCTATGACCGTGGCGGAATGATTGGAAAGAAAGCACTGGTCTGCGCCACGCTCGGCAGCCGGCAATCGATGGTTTGCGACGGCGGGATCCATGGTGATCTCGCAATGATGTTGCGACCTCTCCTGCAAGGAACCCTTGGCTATGTTGGCTTCGACGTTCTCGACCCGTTCTTTGCGTATCACGTGCCGTACATCCAATATCACGAGCGTCTCGATATCCTCGATGCCTGGAGGGCTTCGCTCGGAGCACTTGAGCACAGGCCCGCGATGCAGATGCCAACCCTGGCCGAGTTCGACGAGACGTTTTCGCGACGACTGCCGGGCAAGGGCTTGCGGAACGCGTAGATTTTTCGAATTTCGACTTTAGGAGACAACCTTGAATACCCTTTCAATCGATGCAGACAACCAAGAGAGCGTGACGGGACGGTCCCAGCCTTCCGTCTATCACGATCTGTGCAGGCGAAAAGGTCGGCAGTTTCGCTACCCCGGAGCCTCACGCGAGTATGGACCCGAGCGTGCGGGCGATGCAAACACACGCTGTGCGGAAGGTTAGCAGTTTCCCGGAATTGTTGGCGGCCTCTCCAGGATCTCCGTTTGAAACGGTATCCTAATGAAAAACTGAATCAGTTGGCAACCGGAACGGAACTCGACGTGGACGTCATGTCGATGCACTGGAAGTAGTTCTCGCAGAGGATGAACGTCGCACACTCGCGCACCAACTCAGATATCGATTTTTCACCTCTGGCGAGCTCCTTTGGTGCGCCGTCCGCAGGGGCCGATTGTCGTGTTGCACACGGTTCCGTTTTGTCCAACACGCGCTCGCGCTCAGATCTTGAGAGGCGACACCTTGGTTCCCGCTGCAAAGCTCCAATGGGTTTGGGCGCGCTGGATCGACTTAACTTCAGCTTTCATCTGGGCCGTCTGCCAGTTTGGCAGAGCCGGCCCTTATGCTTCAATGAGTTGGTCGATCTCAATCGCCTTCCACCACACTTACGTCCTGTCAATTCGGCGGCTGCACCTTCTCTAGTGCCTTGGTTCTGGCCGCTTGAGCGTCAGCGATCAAGCGGTATGCGGCGTAATACTTAAATATGTTGCGTACGTACGTCGTGGTTTCGATCCCGATCTTCTCCGCGACGACGATTTCGACATTGTTGAACCACTTGTCCGGATCCAGCCCGCGGGCCGCGGCCTCCTTGCGCATCTTTGCGATATTGGCCGCTCCCGCGTTATAGCTCGCGAAGGCAAACAACGTGCGATTGTCATCGTCGAAGTGCGCGTCCGGAAAGTAACGTGTCATCAGCCGATCCATGTATTTCGTGCCCGCATGGATGTTGGGCTCGGTTATACCAATGTTGCCGACTGCCATTTCCTTGCCTGTTCCCGGCATCAACTGCATGACGCCGACCGCGCCAACGTGACTGCGCGCCGACTGGTTCAGCTGCGATTCCTGATAGCCTTGGGCGGCCAGCATCAGAGGGTCGAAGCCATACTGCTTGCCATACTTCTCGAAGAGGGTAAGTGTTTCTTCGAAACGCTTGCGCTCCAACGCACCCGAAGCATCAGTGACTTGCTTGATACGCTTTATGAACTGTGCGAGCCGATAGTCGATGAGGCCCTGCTTTTTGACAACCTCGGTATAGAAATCTGTCACCGCAGCCTGCAGTTGCGGGCTGTTCTTCCTGATCGCCCAACCCACATAGCCTCCGCTGCGTACCACCAGATCCTCCCGAACCTTGATCTGAGGCAGAGCTTGCGCCCATAGTTCTGCTTTCCAGTCGTCGACCACTACGATGCCGAGCATTCCCGCATTGAGCATTTCGAGCGTGTCCTCATCTTCGAGTGCGTCGGGCAGCAGCGTGATCTGCATGACCGGCTTGCCCGCTTTCCTGAACCTCTCGTTCAGCGCCGTCAGACTCTCGTAGTAACTCGTTGCCTTGCGTACATACACCTGCTTTCCTGCGAGGTCGTCCAGGGTTACGATAGCCGGAGCGCGAGGACCGGTCACGATCAGTTCCCGGACCGGCTTGCGGTCACGCGGCGCAACAAAGTCGACAAGCTTGCGCCGCTCATCGGTTGCCGTCAGGTTGCCCGCCGAGATATCGCCCAACCCCGTCTGCAGGTTCGTCAGAAGTTTGTCCCGGGTCGTTGGGATCAGAAAGACCGTCACCGGGCGTTTGCCGAGCTGGCTGGCGTAGCGCATGTTGACGTAACGTTCGAAGTCGCGCGCGAGTTCAGCGGTCAGGCCACGTTCCCTGCCTTTGTCGTTGAAGTACAGCGTACGGCTGTACGGCACGAGAAAGCGGATCGAGCGGCGCTCGAGCATTGCGTCGAAGTCGCCGGTCCACGGCTTGACCGCGAGGTTCAACTGCCGGGCTTTCGCGACAACAGCCGGGGGCGACGATGCTTGCGTCACAGCGGACGCACTCGGTTCCGACGCGGCTCGCGCCGACGACGAGAGCACCGAGATCCCGAGCAGCAAGGCGGCAAGAAAACGAAGTCTCGTCATGACATGCCCTTCCCTTCTGAACGACAATCCGGTAAATCAAACCGCCGCCGTTCAAAACGTGGCGCGTTTCGAATCCGTGATACTGCGTTCCGCCGCGCGCCAGCCTGCCCGTCAGCAACGATCGTCTGCCATGCCCTCGCCTTAACGCGGCCTGTCGCATCGCTGAGATCGAGCACGCTGGCAATCCCATGTATAAGTAAAGACTACCAAGGCATGTGGTTGGTGCAGGACGCTATTCCTCAACGAGAGCTTCCAGCCTCCCAGCGCTTACCGCCTTCACCAGCGCCCCGTGGTCTCGCTCGGTCTGATCTGCATAAGCGATGGCAAACGTGCCGATGGCCTCGTCAAACGCGTCGCCCTTGCCCAGATAGCCACTGATGCTCGTGGCATCCCCGGACTTGGCATGGGCGCGGGCCAGGGTCCAGCCACAGAGCCCGGCATAGCGGTTGATCTGCGCGGGGGTGACTTCCTCGGTGGGAGCCGACATCTTCATGTCCCGCAACTGGCGCACAAAAAACTCGCGGCCTCGCTGCCCCCGCAACCATCCCAAAAAGATGTCGCTGGAAGACTGCATCAGCCGTTGTCCCATGACGACACGCTGCCCCTGATTGTCATATTGGCTCTTTCCCGCATAGGGCTCGAGGACCGACCTGCGCTCTTCCTTGAACTGGAGAATAAGGGGATGGTCTTCCTCGTCGAAAAGCAACCCGATGAAACAGCGGGTGCCGACGCTGCCAATACCCACGACCTTCACGGCGAAGTCCTCCAGGTGGTAGCGATCCAGGAGGACACGGCGCTCATCAGACAGTGACTGCCGATAGTCGGCCAGTGCCTCATGAACCCGTTCCTCGAAGCCCGGGTCACTGACATGGAAGAGAAGCGGCGGTTGGTCGACCAGGCGGCGTCGCCCTGCCACTTCACCGACAATCTTGGGGAAGAGGTTTTCGACAACACGCTGGCGAGCTTTTTCTGCCAATTGCTCGCGGGTCTTTTTCACCTTTTCATCGGGTGCCATCGCAATGAGGGTTTTCATGTCCAGGCGTGTGTACCAGACTTCGAGAGGATTCGTCCGGGAATACTCGCGCAAGTGTTCCCGATAGGTGCGCACGCACTCCAGGACGGCTTTCCGGGAATCTGCATCCGGCAACCGATTATCGCGTCCTGCGATCGCGAAACTGACGGCCAGCCGTTTGAGATCCCATTCCCAAGGCGCCGGCAGCGTTTCATCAAAGTCGTTCAGATCGAAGACCAGATTGCGTTCCGGAGTGGCAAACAGGCCAAAATTCAACAGGTGGCAGTCTCCACAGGCTTGCACCCGAAGACCTGTGCTTGCGGTAGCCGCGAGATCGTGGGCCATGAGCGCGGCCGAGCCGCGCAGGAACGTGAAGGGACTGCGGAGCATGCGGCCATAGCGGATCGGGACCAGTTCCGGCAATCGGTCCTGGTTCGATTCCTCCAGAATCTCTATGGGATCCCGGCGCTGGGCCGATGGTGTCCACTCGGCGTGGCTGCTGCGCGGCACCTTATCGCGCAACGCCCGACCGGCGGCGAGACGATCTGCCCGGGAGCGAAGAACCGGGACATCCTCCGCGACGATATTGACTTTGGTCTTAGCCTTCCCATGGGCCTTCACGATGGTTTCCATGCTCGCCTCCTCCTGGCCGGCTCGCGCCGCGGATTATAATTTTTTGTATGACGAATCGTACAGTAGCCAAGAGTGCTGGCGAGCGCGCACACCACGATCGGCCTTGGCACGTCGTCGGCCCCCTGGTGTTCGTGCTGTCAGCTATCGTGCGGTCGATATGTGTCGTCAACGCATCCACGCGTCCAAGGGTTCGGGCATGCGAGAAAAACCCAGCGCCCTCGGCTCGGGAAGCGGTTTCGAGCTCAGCTCGGGCATGGACCGCTGGTTGTTTCTGTTCGGAGGCAGAAAGAGTAGGCGTGAGGAGCGGTGGTCAGCAGCAAGACCGATACCCAGGTAGCCCTGGACGTGCGGCGCAACAATATATTAGTTATCAATTTATTAACTCCTTCTGCTCGAATACCCTCTCAACACCTAGCCTCCCGCATAAAGAATAGTGGTTTACAGAATTTTTTCTATGCGATTTAAGATTGCCTACAAGCACGGGTGCCGCAGGTGAAAACGGCGTCAGGACGCAGGGGCGAGTACCTCCGCGCGCTGTTCGCAAGTGGAGCGTCATTTACGAACGCCGAACTTTCGGGACGAGCACGAAAGGACGCTTCCGATTGACCTTCAGCGGCCTCCACTTCGCACGTCCGATGGCTGCTTCGGGTCCGTCAACGAACATTCGACTTCCCCGACAGCGGCCATTCACGATTGACAAATTCAGCCGGCCATTGAATGACGGCAATGGGATCCTCACCTGCCGCTGTCATGTCATTGAACCAACGACCGGAATGGCCGAACCGCTGCCCTCGGGAAGCCGGCCTGGGTGATCGGACCACTCGATTCCCGCCGTTGAGCGCCAGACAGCGTGACCGGCGGGAGCGGATCGATTACGGCCGGTCGCGGCCTCGCGGCCGCCTCACCCGACCCGAAGTTTCGGCTTACCATGGTGGGCACTGGTGCAGGCTCTGGTAACTTCGACGGGACCCGCACGGACGCCCGTCGACTCCGCTGCGCGGATCGCGCCGCGTGTCGATCGAGCGCGATACAAGGAGGGTCCACGATGCGCGCACGAAGCGTGAGCTGGGGGCGGCGCGATTTTCTTCGCAGGTCGGGTGCTGTGCCGTCTACGTTGTTGCTGCTGGCGCTTGGAAGAGCCGACGAAGGCCGGGCCGACGCAGTTTCACCAACGCCCGCTTGCGACGACGGTCACGGGTCGACGCCGCGGCAGACGGCAGGCCCATTTTTCCTGCCGCACTCACCGCAGCGCACATCGCTGATCGAAACGGGGATCAGTGGACCGAAGATCGTCCTGACCGGGCAGGTGCTGTCGACACGATGCAGGGCGGTGTCCGGGGCTTTGCTCGATTTCTGGCACGCTAATGACGCTGGGGACTACGATGTCGAGGGGTTCCGGCTGCGCGGCCACCAATTCGCCGACAGCGAGGGACGCTATCGCCTCGAGACTATCGTGCCGGGTCCGTATCCGGGACGCACACGACACTTCCATGTGACGGTGCAGGCGCCAAACGGGTCCCCCCTCACGACCCAACTTTACTTTCCGGGCGAGCAGCGCAACGCTCGCGATTTCCTGTTTGATCGCCGACTGTTGATGACGATCGATGACCAGGACGGGCGCAAGGCAGCCCGGTTCGACTTTGTGCTCCCGTTCGCGTAGCGCTAGTCACGGATTTCGATGACCCGGGCATTTCATTCCGGTCAGCCGAAGATGCCCGCGTCGAGATCTCTCGTCAAATGCTGTAGCCAATCGCTTTCATCGCATAACGGGTATTCCTTCGTTGACACGGTAGAGGATGCCTGGTCGGCGGTCGATTAAGGTCAGGTTAAGGCAGCGGTCACCGCCGGCCCTGACACGATATTCGCTGTTAAACATGGTCGACTCCCAAGTCTGCGAATTGTGAGCTCCTACCAGTCGCAGTCACCAAAACCTCGGATCGGCATTGCGGTGCGAAAGGGAAACAGCGAACTGCTTGAAAAAATAAATCGCTCTTTGGCCAAGCTCGAAGCAGACGGCACGGTCAAAGCGATCTTCGTCAATGGTGTCGATGATTGGGCGCCGCCGAAATAGGACCGTCGCAGAGGATCGGGCTGCACAGGATTGCTGCTTAGATTAGTGGGCTCGCCTGGGTTGAGGATATTCGGCCGTTGCCGAGACTCGGTTACCGGCATTGGTGAGGCAGCAGCAAGCAATCGTTCTTTCGTGGCTCACGTCCAGAGCTAAGTATTTGCCCAATCTGTTCATGATCTGCCCCACCTCTCTGATCGTCATCAGCCTGCGCGGTAACGCCTATCCGCGCGCGCTGGGCATCACCGCCGCGACGTTCCCGGCCGACGGCTTGGCCCTCGGCGCATGCCATGCCTTCCATCGTCGGCCACGAATCTCAAAGCTAGCAAATCCCACTCGACATCCCGCAAATCCATGACGCAAAAGCGTTGCTGAAAAATCCCGTCTCTTTCCTTGGGTTTATTGTGCCGGCGGCTCGCTTTCCGAAGGCGTATTTTCAGTTTTCGGAGGGGTGGACAAAATGACCGGGCTCAAGCACTTCACGACCAGGGCTTTCCGCACACCACCTGGAGTTACCGGCGGCGTGCGTCTATCCTTGTCTCACCTCTTTGGTTGCCACCGGCGCCGACGAGGTCTTCCGCACTCTTGGACAATGGTACCGCCCAGCAAGGGCAAACCCAGAAGGAGAAAAGCAAATGTCACGATCCATCTCGCAGCGCGCTTTCGTGGTGTTCGGTGGCCTGGCCTTAGCGGGTACGTTGACCTTGGCGCAAGCGGCGCCGGTCTCATTTGAAGTGCCGTTGACGGGCGCCCAACAGGTTCCGCAGGTGCAGACTCCAGGCAGCGGCAGCGGCGCCCTCACGTACGACCCCAGCACGCGGGTCGTAACCTGGAAAGTCAGCTTCAGCGGATTGTCGAGCCAGGCCACGATGGCGCATTTCCACGGGGCCGCCCCGGCCGGCAAAAACGCCGGCGTGAAGGTCTGGCTCTCCCAGAAAGGCACCATGGAGGTGACGAGCCCGATCAGCGGTCAGGCCACGCTATCCCCGGACGACGCCAAGATGTTCGAAGCCGGTGACATGTATATCAACGTTCACACGAAGAACCATCCGGACGGCGAGATCCGCGGCCAGGTGGTGCCGCCGAAGAGCAACTGACGCAACCACTGTAGCGGCACCTTGAGATCAGTTTCGCGGCAAGCTAGAGATAAGCCGCGAGCAGCATCACCACGGCCGCGCCGACGCCGAGCGGCAGCAGCGCCAGCAGCGCTGGCGTCTGCCGCGGCGCGTCGATGGATGAGGGCAACGGCTTGTAGCCGGTTAGCATCGGACGCAACAGGTTGTGTCCCTTCGCTACTGCGTAGAGAGCGATCACGAGCACGTGCAGCGCCACCGCGGCGAGCAGCACGTCCCAAACAAGCCCGTGCAGCGTCGAGATAGCGTTGGCGAGCCACACGGGCACCACTTCGCTCAACGGCCCCTCGTCGGCGATGTCATTGTTGACGTAGAGCCCGCTCAGCGTCTCGACCAGCAACAATGCGAGCAGCAGGAGGACCATCCAGCCGCCGGCCGCATTGTGGCCCACCTGCACATCCGGCTCGCGGCGGAACAGGTGACGCAAATGACGAAGTGCAGCCGCGGGCGACGCCACGAAACTGCGAAAGCGCGCGGTCTCACTGCCAAAGCAGCCCCACAGCAGCCGCGAAATAACCAACGCGAGCAGCGTTTCGCCGACCCGAACGTGCCAGTCGATCCAGTTCAGCTTCAAGGTGACATAGGCCGCCGTGACCAGCACGACCACCAGCCAGTGAAACAGTCGCACCGGCGCGTCCCAGACCAGCACCGGGCGGCGGACAGGCTGTGTCGGCTGCGTGACAAGTTCGTGGGCATCCATGTGTCGCGCCTCCGTCCGCTAGCGGCGGGAAGAGATACAGGCCCGGGATGAACACCAAGCCGGAGCATAGCGCCGCGGTGACGCAGTATCCCATGATGTCCCGTACGCCACGCCCCCGCAATCGCGAGCGTCGGCAGCGCCCAGAATGGTTGCACTTATTGGTCCATGCCCGCCGAAAGCGACGGCTAGTTGGGCGGGATTAAAATACATGTCATCGCCAATGCGCATCACGGCCACAACTCCCGTCGTCTCAAGAAACGGGTTGAGCCGGTGGGCCGCATCCAGGGAGAGCTCCTCCACGTCCAGACCGTGGCGCCGGCCGCACAGAATGTCTTCCTGAATGACCTCGGCATCTTCTGGGCGCCGCGCAACCTTGAGGCTGCCCGACTGCACCCAATCCAGGGGCTGGCCGGTGTCTCCAGAAAAGCGCCTGATCTTGCTTGCCGCCATCGTGATCAAGTTGATCATCAAGTCACTCTTGCGCAAGCAGATCACCATGCCAGCCGCTCGAGGAGAAGTCTGTGAGCCGATTTCATGCCGCTCGAGAAGCGCGACGCGGTGGGTGCCCCGTTTGGCCAGATGATAGGCCGTAGCCGCGCCAAGTCCACCGGAGCCAATCACGATCACATCCGCGGACTCGGCCATTGCTGTGTCTCCCGTCGGTCACGCCAGTCGACCCGTCGACCTGTCGGCCGGGGACGTTTCAACCATGATATGCCCCAGGAACGGGACTGGGGACGGCCGCAAAGTCACGAATGACCGTTGCACCCTCGCGCCCGGCCATTGGTGGCTCGCGCAAGCCTGCGCGAATTCCATCACCCGGTCGAATACCAAGGCATCCACATTAGCCCATTCGAGCAGTGGCGAAACGAAGTCATCGGCGTCGATGTAGAGTTGCGTGACCGTGTCCGCATCCCGCCCGGATCGCGCGAGACCAGAAGGGCAGAGGGGCGCTTCCGGCCGAGGCTGATTACCAGCGGGCACAGCGCGTGCCGCAAGGTCTGCGGTTGGCCTCAGGGTGGATTGTCGCGACCTCGACTTGTTCGATCCTTAGCGTCCTGCTGACCGCCACACGGGGCTGACTGGCACACCGTCCAGACCGACGACAAGGGGGAAGGGCCACAAGACTGCGGGATTCGTCCGCTCGGGTGCTGGCGCGCGCTTCGTGCCGCATCCGCATGTGGGCCGCTTCCCATTGCGAACGAACCTAACCGGCAGGACCTTTTCATTTCCGCATCCGCACAGGAAGACCCAGCGTGCGCCGTTCTTCCCGTGGTTGACGTAGCGGAGTGCCCTGAGACATCCCCATGTTTGCCCGGTCCAATCGACCGTGCCTTGGTGCTCGCTTTTGCGCGCAGCTATCTCTTTCATACGCGCGTCATCAAGTGAGTCTCGGGCGGCCATGGCGTGGGCCAGCAAGCGGGCGTGGAAGACTTCCGGTTGGTCGCGACGGGCACTGGCTTGTTCGATGATTCGGGAGCGGCTTCGTGGTCGTTCTGACCGGTTTCCGGTTCATCGAAAAGGTCCGTCTGGTCCAGCGAGTTCGTGTGCATGTTCGTCCTGCGTTTCGGTGAGCCCCACGCTGCATCTCTACGGCATGCCGCACCGCGCCATTGCCGCACCGCGACACTGCCGCCTTAGTCCGTTGAACCAGATGAATCGCACCGGATGCGGCGCTTGGGTTCATCGTACTTCCATTTCAACGGTGCGGCTTGCTTGTTGTACTGACGGATATAGCGCATGAGTTTTTTGTCGAGGTCTTTGGTGCTGGTGAACACGCTGCGCGTGATGACGTCGCGCTGAATTCGAGCAAACCAGTTCTCAACCTGATTCAGCCATGACGAATAGGTAGGTGTGTGATGCATCGTGACGTTCGGATGATCGAGCAGGAACGTCTGTACAGCCGGTGTTTTGTGGCTGCTGACGCTGTCGCAGATCACGTGAATTTCTTGCGTGGCGCGGTGGGCCGACACAACCTCAGTGAGGAGGGCGACGAACTGGGCACTGGTGTGGCGCGATGCAGTCTTGCCGCGCCCGGGCGAGAGTGGCAACATCCGGTCCTTGCGGTCCAGCGCCTGAATCGCGGTCTTCTCGTCCACGCAAAACAC
>NZ_FCON02000136.1 GCF_001544535.1 Caballeronia choica
GTCGTCGGTGGTTTCGTCGGCGGCGTGCTCGCACACGATGACGAACGGCGTCTTCAACGCGAGCAGGCGCTGCATTTCAGCGCGCCACGCGAATGCGTAGCCCGGTTTGACGGCGCGCCGACGCAAGCGCACGAGCGGGAAACGGCTGGCATCGTGCATGGGTTGGTCGGGGGCCTTTCGATCTTGGGTCGTCGCGCATTCAGGACTGAGGTCGGAAGCAATCACAGCGGTTTTGGGCTCCAGTAATTCAATGCGGCGACGAGGTTTACCCACTGCGACCGGCGCGGCGAGACGCGTTTTTTCGACGATTTCGTCTTCGCGGCGCGTTTGTTTTCGGAAGGCGCGTGCAGCGCGTGCGTCTGCCACGCGCGACGCGTCGTTTCGAGCACCTTCGCCGCGTTCGCGGAGATCACCGGCGACGCGCGTTCGGGTTCGGGTTCGGTCAAAGCGGCGGAATGGGTTGGCGCGTTTGCCATGGTGGCCTCCTGTCGTCCGAACTATTGTATTGAGAATCATTCTCAACTACAAGCGGGTTTTTTGACGATCAGAAGGTCTGGAAGCCAGCGCGAACTAGATGCGGGAGCGCAGGAAGCGGGACAGAATGCCCGACGAATAGGTGGCGGCAATCGCCGTGAGAAATTCGGCGAACGATGCCGGAGCGGCAGCATCGGCGGTATCGGAAATCGTGCGCACGACCGCGCACGGCACGCCGTACTCGTAGCAGACCTGCGCAAGCGCGGCGCCTTCCATTTCGACGGCGAGCGCATCGGGCAGCGCGTCGCGCAGGGCGAGCACGGCTTCGTGACTCGCGATGAAGCGATCGCCGCTCACCACCAGCCCGCGATGCACGCGCGGACGAACCACTGCAAACTGACCCTGCAGCGCGTCGCCCTGCTCGGCGAGAAACGCTTCGCACGCGCTGACGAGCCCCGCGCTCAGCTCGGCGGACGCATCGAAACGCGATTTGTCGAGCAACGGCACTTCGAAGCGCGGAAACAGCGGCGACGCATCGAGGTCGTGCTGCAAGAGCGTATCCGCGACGACGATATCGCCCACCTGCACATCCGCGTGCACGCCACCCGCGACGCCGGTGAACACGATCGCATCCGTGTTGAACACATGGATGAGCGCGCTCGCCGTCGTCGCGGCCGCGACCTTGCCGATGCGCGCGAGCGTCACGACACAGCGCACGCCGTGCGCCTCGCCGACGTAGTACTCGCGCTGGCCCAGCGTCAGCGTCTCTACGTCACCGGCTGCCCGCATCCCGGCGATCAGATCGCCGAGTTCCTGCGGCAGCGCCGCCATGATTCCAAGCATCGTCATTCGACCGGCTGCAGCTTCGCCACGGCCAGCGCGAGCCACTTCTCACCGTGACGCTTGAAGCGCACTTGCGCGCGCGCATCGCCGCCCGAGCCTTCGAGCGCCGTCACCATGCCCTCGCCGAACTTCGTGTGAAACACAGCCTGGCCGACCTTGAAGCCGGTATCGGCCGCGCGCTGCGTGTTGGCGAACGCCGGCACGGGCGCGCCGGCATCCGGATTCACGTAATCCGACGACGACGACGAACGCTCGCGGCCCGGCCGCGCGAACCAGTCGCGGCCCCAGCCGGCGTTATCCGGTCGGCCGCCCCAGCGCGCGCCCGCCTCGACCTTCGGCGTGAGCCACTTGAGCGAGCCTTCGGGCAACTCGTCGAAGAAGCGCGAGCGGATGTTGTAACGTGTCTGCCCATGCAGCATCCGGCTCTGCGCAAACGACAGATACAGCCGCTCCTTCGCCCGCGTGATCGCGACATACGCCAGCCGCCGCTCTTCCTCCAGCCCGTCGGTTTCCTGCGCGCTGTTCTCGTGCGGGAACAAGCCCTCTTCCAGCCCGGTGATGAACACCGCCGTGAATTCCAGCCCCTTCGCCGCGTGGACCGTCATCAACTGCACGGCGTCCTGGCCGGCCTGCGCCTGGTTGTCGCCGGCTTCGAGCGATGCGTGCGACAGGAAACCCGCGAGCGGCGTCATCGTGTCGGGGTTTTGCGCGGGATCGGCGAGATCTGCGGCATCGAGCACGTCGACGCCCGGATCGTCGGTGGCGAGCGCGATTTCCGGCGCCGCCGTCGCGCCCGGGCGCAGCGGGATCGAACGCGCGGGCGTGTCGAGTCCGTAGCCTTCTTCACTGACGAACGCCGCCGCCGCGTTGACCACTTCCTGCAAGTTCTCCAGCCGGTCCTGGCCTTCGCGCTCGGTTTCGTAATGCGCGGCGAGCCCGCTCGCGCGAATCACGTGCTCGACCGTCTCGGGCAGGCTCATCTGCTGCGTCTCAGCGCGCATCTTCGCGATCAGCGTCGCGAAACTGCCGAGGCTCGAACCGGCCTTGCCCGTCACGTAAGGCACGGCGACGGCCATCGAACAGTTGTAGAGACGCGCGGCGTCGGCGAGTTGCTCGATCGAGCGCGCACCGATGCCGCGCGTCGGAAAGTTCACGACGCGGGCGAACGCGGTGTCGTCGTTCGGGTTGTCGATCAGACGCAGATACGCGAGCGCGTGCTTCACTTCCTGCCGCTCGAAGAACCGCAAGCCGCCGTACACGCGATACGGAATGCCCCCGTTCACGAGCGTGTGCTCGATCGTGCGCGACTGCGCGTTGCTCCGGTACAGCACCGCGATCTCGCCACGCGCGAGGCCGGTGTTGATCAGCGCCTTGATCTCCTCGACGATCCAGCCCGCCTCCTGCGAATCGGTCGCCGCTTCGTAGACGCGCACCGGCTCGCCGTGACCGGCATCGGTGCGCAGGTTCTTGCCGAGCCGTCGCGAATTGTTCGCGATCAGCAGGTTCGCCGTGTCGAGAATATGCCCGTGCGAGCGGTAGTTCTGCTCCAGCTTGATCAGGTTCCGCACCCTGAATTCGCGCTCGAAGTCGTGCATGTTGCCAACATTCGCGCCGCGAAACGCGTAGATCGACTGGTCGTCGTCGCCGACGGCGAAAATCGCGTTGTGCTCGCCCGCGAGTAGCTTGAGCCAGGCGTATTGCAGCTTGTTGGTGTCCTGGAACTCGTCGACGAGGATGTTCCTGAAGCGCGCCTGATAATGCGCGCGCAGCGGCGGATTGTGCGCGAGCAGCTCATAGCAGCGCAGCAGCAGCTCCGGAAAATCGACCACGCCTTCTCGCTGGCATTGCTGGTCGTAGGCTTCGTACAGCTCGACGAACTTGCGGTTGAACGCATCGGTTGCATCGACGCTTTTCGGACGCAAGCCCTGCTCTTTCGCGTTGTTGATGAAGTACTGGAGGTTCTTCGCCGGATACTTCTCGTCGTCGATGTTCAGGCCCTTCATCAGGCGCTTGATCGCGGAAAGCTGGTCGGCGGTGTCGAGGATCTGGAAGGTCTGCGGCAGGCCGGCGTCGCGAAAATGCGCGCGCAGCATGCGGTTGCACAGGCCGTGGAAGGTGCCGATCCACATGCCGCGCGTGTCGATCGGCAAGAGCGCCTGAAGCCGCGCCATCATCTCGCGCGCGGCCTTGTTCGTGAAGGTGACGGCGAGGATGGTCGGCGGCGACGCGTAGCCCTGCTGGATCAGCCACGCGATGCGCGTGATCAGGACGCGCGTCTTGCCGCTGCCGGCGCCCGCGAGGATCAGCGCCGGCTCGTTCGGCAGCGTGACGGCAGCGAGTTGTTCGGGATTCAGATTGGCAAGCAAATCGGGCATGGGGAGAGTCTTCCGGTGGGTCGAACATTATAAGACCGCGCCGATGGCGACGTCGGCGCCACGCCCGACCCAGGCCCGGCCAATTCGTCCGGCGCCCGTTGTAAAACCTTATAATTCGCTGTTCACCCGCATTTTTTCACGCATTTTTCGGCAGATTCCACAATGAGCGACAGCACGCTTGCGAAGAGCTTCGAGCCCCAGAACATCGAGTCCCAGTGGGGCCCGGAATGGGAAAAACGCGGTTATGCCGCGCCGGCCTTCACGCCAGGCGCGAAGAATTTTTCGATCCAACTGCCGCCGCCCAACGTCACCGGCACGCTGCACATGGGCCACGCGTTCAACCAGACCATCATGGACGGGCTGACGCGCTATCACCGCATGCTCGGCGAAAACACGCTATGGCTGCCGGGCACGGACCACGCGGGCATCGCGACGCAGATCGTCGTCGAACGTCAGCTCGATGCGCAGGGCGTCTCGCGTCATGATCTCGGCCGCGAGGCGTTCCTCGAGCGCGTGTGGGCGTGGAAGCAGGAATCCGGCTCGACCATCACCAGCCAGGTGCGGCGCCTCGGGGCCTCGATCGACTGGTCGCGCGAATACTTCACGATGGACGACAAAATGTCGGCCGCCGTGCAGGACGTGTTCGTCACGCTCTACAAGCAGGGCCTGATCTATCGCGGCAAGCGGCTCGTGAACTGGGACCCGGTGCTCGGCACGGCGGTGTCCGATCTCGAAGTGGTCAGCGAGGAGGAAAACGGCCACCTCTGGCATATCAACTATCCGCTGCCGGACGGCTCGGGCCATCTGACCGTCGCGACGACGCGCCCCGAAACCATGCTCGGCGACGTCGCCGTGATGGTGCATCCGGAGGACGAGCGCTACGCGCACCTGATCGGCAAGACGGTGACGCTGCCGCTGAGCAATCGCGAGATCCCGATCATCGCCGACGATTACGTCGACCGCGAATTCGGCACGGGCGTGGTGAAGGTGACGCCCGCGCACGACTTCAACGACTATCAGGTCGGCCAGCGCCACCAGTTGCCGCAGATCGAAATCCTCACGCTCGACGCGAAGATCAACGACAACGCGCCCGAAAAGTATCGCGGGATGGATCGCTTCGAGGCGCGCAAGCTCGTGGTCGCGGACCTGGAGGCGCTCGGCCTGCTCGATTCCGTCAAGCCGCACAAGCTGATGGTGCCGCGCGGCGACCGCACGGGCGTCGCGATCGAGCCGATGCTCACCGACCAATGGTTCGTCGCGATGAGCAAGCCGGCGCCGGAAGGCACGTTCAATCCGGGCAAGTCGATCGCGGAAACGGCGCTCGACGTCGTGCGCAGCGGCGAGATCAGGTTCGTGCCGGAGAACTGGACGACCACCTACTACCAGTGGCTCGAAAACATCCAGGACTGGTGCATCTCGCGCCAGTTGTGGTGGGGCCACCAGATTCCGGCGTGGTACGGCGAGAACGGCGAAATCTTCGTCGCGAAGACCGAAGACGAAGCGCGCGCCGAAGCGCAGCAACAAGGCTACACAGGCTCGCTCAAGCGTGACGACGACGTGCTCGACACGTGGTTCTCGTCGGCGCTCGTGCCCTTCTCGTCGCTCGGCTGGCCGAACGAGACGAAGGAATTGCAGGCGTTCCTGCCGTCCTCGGTGCTCGTGACGGGCTTCGACATCATCTTCTTCTGGGTCGCCCGGATGGTGATGATGACCACGCACTTCATGGGCAAGGTGCCCTTCGACACCGTCTACGTACACGGCCTCGTGCGCGATGCGGAAGGCCAGAAGATGTCGAAGAGCAAGGGCAACACGCTCGATCCGATCGATATCGTCGATGGCATCGGGCTCGACGAACTCGTCGCCAAGCGCACGACCGGCCTCATGAATCCGAAGCAGGCCGCGCAGATCGAAAAGAAGACGCGCCGCGAATTCCCCGAAGGCATCCCGTCGTTCGGCACGGATGCGCTGCGCTTCACGATGGCGTCGATGGCAACGCTCGGTCGCAACGTGAATTTTGATCTGGCACGCTGCGAGGGTTACCGAAACTTCTGCAACAAGCTCTGGAACGCGACGCGCTTCGTGCTGATGAACACCGAAGGCCACGACTGCGGCTTCGGCAAACCCGGCGCATGCGCGCCGGGCGATTGCGGCCCCGGTGGCTACACGCATTATTCGCAGGCCGATTTCTGGATCGTGTCGCTCTTGCAGCGCGTGGAAGCCGAAGTTGAAAAGGGCTTCGCGGACTATCGCTTCGACAACGTGGCGAGCGCGATCTACAAGTTCGTGTGGGACGAGTACTGCGACTGGTATCTGGAACTCGCCAAGGTGCAGATCCAGAACGGCACGCCGGAACAGCAGCGCGCAACGCGCCGCACGCTGTTGCGCGTGCTGGAAACCGTGCTGCGCCTCGCTCATCCGGTGATCCCGTTCATTACCGAAGCCCTGTGGCAGAAAGTTGCGCCGCTGACCGACGCTTATCCGAAGGAAGCGAAGGAAGGCGAAGCATCGATCATGGTGCAGCGCTATCCGCAGGCGCAGCCGGAAAAGATCGATGAAGCCGCGGAACAGTGGGCGGCCGAACTGAAGGCCGTGATCGATGCGTGTCGTAATTTGCGGGGCGAGATGAACCTGTCGCCGGCGGTGAAGGTGCCTTTGCTCGCCACCGGCAACGAAGCGCGTCTCACGGAGTTCGCGCCTTATGTGCAGGCACTCGCGCGCTTGTCGGACGTGCAGATCATCGCCGACGAAGCCGCGCTCGACGCCCAGGCGCACGGCGCGCCGGTCGCGATCGTCGGCGCCAACAAGCTGGTCCTGAAAGTCGAAATCGACGTTGCAGCGGAACGCGAGCGTCTGTCGAAGGAAGTCGACCGCCTGACGAACGAGGTTTCGAAATGTAACGCCAAGCTCGGAAATGAGAGCTTTGTTTCAAAAGCGCCGGCCGCTGTCGTTGAACAGGAGCGCAAAAGGCTGGCAGAATACGAAACGACTATCGAGAAGCTTCAGGCGCAATTATTGCGTCTGCCTGCTTGATCGGGCACAGAGTCACGACATTTGCTCGACGTTTCACCACGATTAAGAGGATCAGGGTCACTCCATGCTAAAAGTTACTAAAGCGGTTTTTCCCGTTGCAGGTCTCGGCACCCGGTTCCTCCCCGCGACCAAGGCCAGCCCGAAGGAAATGCTGCCGGTGGTCGACAAGCCGTTGATCCAGTACGCGGTCGAAGAAGCCATGGCGGCAGGCATCACCGAAATGATCTTCGTCACGGGCCGCAGCAAGCGCGCCATCGAGGATCACTTCGACAAGTCCTATGAGATCGAGGCCGAACTCGAAGCGCGCGGCAAGGACAAGCTCCTTGAACTCGTGCGCAGCATCAAGCCGAGCCATGTCGATTGCTTCTATGTGCGCCAGGCCGAGGCACTCGGCCTGGGCCATGCGGTGCTGTGCGCCGAGAAGCTGGTCGGCGACAACCCGTTCGCCGTGATCCTCGCGGACGATTTGCTGTACGGCAAGCCGCCCGTGATGACGCAGATGATCGAGGTGTTCGACCACTATCACAGTTCGGTGATCGGCGTCGAAGAAATCCCGGCGCAGGACTCGAAGTCCTACGGCGTGATCGACGGCAAGGAGTGGGAAGACAACATCTTCAAGCTCGCGGGCATCGTCGAGAAGCCGGAACCGGAAGTGGCGCCGTCGAATCTGGGCGTGGTCGGGCGCTATGTGCTCAAGCCGCGCATCTTCGACCATATCCGTGCCATCAAGCCCGGCGCGGGCGGCGAACTGCAACTCACCGACGCGATCCAGTCGCTCCTCGCCGACGAACAAGTGCTCGCGTACAAGTACCACGGCACGCGCTTTGACTGCGGCAGCAAGCTCGGCTACCTGAAGGCGACGGTGGAATTCGCGCTGCGCCATCCGGAAGTCGCCGCGGATTTCGAGGAATACCTGAAGACGCGCAAGCCGGTGCTCGAAGGCTGATGGCTTCGGATCGACCGCAGCGCATGACGTCGCGGTCGAAAAAAATGCCCACGATCCGCATCGTGGGCATTTTTCATTTGCAGCGTCAAACGTCAAACGTCCAAAAAGCGTCAGCGGCGGCGCATCAGAAAAACAAACGTCTTGTCCTGCGCCGTCGATTCGACGATCTCATTGCCGGTCTGTTTGGCGAACGCGGCGAAATCGCGTTGCGAACCCGGATCGGTTGCCAGCACTTTCAGGATCTGGCCGCTTTCCATGTCCGCGAGTGCCTTCTTTGCACGCAAGATGGGCAGCGGACAGTTGAGCCCGCGCGCATCGACTTCCTTGTGAACCTGCATCGGAACTTGCATCGGGTAAGCCTTCGGTTTGCCTGGATATTCTGAGACCTGAATTCTACCGCAGCGCCTGAAGCTCCACCGGTTGCCCGCTTTCGAACGCCTGGCGCAGCGCAATGCCGATCCGCGTCGCCTCGCGGGCGTCCGCGAGCGTGAGGCCGGTCGGCGCCCCGCCCCGCAGCGCCTCGACGAATGCACGCGCTTCGTGCAGGAACGCCTCCTCGAAACGTTCGAAGAAGGTCGGCACGCAGTCGTTGCGCACCCCGCCGGCATCGGCGATCTCCACGCGGTTCAGGCGCGGATTGTGCCCCACCGACAGCATCCCGCTCGTGCCGATCACTTCCGTCTGCGTGTCGTGACCGTGGGCCATCGTCCGCGACGCGTAGAACACCGCGAGCCGCCCGTCCTCGAATTCGCAGATGCCGACGCCGTTATCGATGTCGCCGCATTCGCGCAGTCCTTCGTGAATCGCGATCGTGCCGCTCGCGAATACGCGCTTCGGCCGGGGATTGCCGAGAAGCCAACGCGCAAGGTCGATGTCGTGGACGCTGCAATCGAGGAAAAGGCCGCCCGAGGTGGGCGCGAACCGCACGAAAAAACCATCGGGATCGTTCTTGTCGCAGGTTTGCGAGCGCACCATGAACGGCCTGCCGATCGCGCCCTTCCCGACCTTTTCGAAGGCGTCGCGATAACTCGGATCGAAGCGCCGCACGAATCCGATCATCACCTGCAATTCCGGGTGACGCGCGCTTTCCTCGATCACGCGATCGCATTCGTCGAGATCGAGCGACAGCGGTTTTTCGCAGAACACGTGCTTGCCGGCGCGCAACGCGGTGATGATCTGCGCCGGATGCAATGAGGTTGGCGTGACGAGCCAGACGGCGTCGATCGACTTGTCGGCGAGCAATGTCTCGTAGTCGTCGTGAAGCGCGAGTTCGGGCAGGTTCGCGCGCGCCCACTCGCGCTCTTCCGCAACCGGGCTGCACGCCGCCACCAGCGCGGCGCCCGGCACGCGCCACGCGAGGTTTTCCGCATGCCGGCGCCCGAGCCGCCCCAAGCCGACGATTCCAACCCGCACCGGCGCGCTCATGCGGCGTTCTCCCCAAGTTTCACGATCCGCCCTTCGCGCCACGAGAGCGTTGCCGCTTCGGCGAGTTCGAGCGCCTTCAGGCCATCGGCCACCGTCGTGCGCACCGGCTTGCCTTCGGTCACGGCAGCGAAGAAATGCGCGATTTCGAGCGCATACGCCGCGCGATAGCGCTCCAGGAAGAACGCCTCGGGCACATCGCTCGATACGGCCGTCTTCGAGTAGGCGGTGACTTCGGTCGGCCGCACATTGCCCGCCTGCAGCATGCCCGCGCTGCCGAGCAGTTCGAAGCGCTGGTCGTAGCCATACGCCGCGCGCCGCGCCGTGTTGATCTGGCACAGCCGCCCGCGCTTCGTGCGGATCGTGACGGCGGTCGAATCGATATCGCCCGCTTCCGCGATCGCCGGGTCGGACAGGCAACTGCCGGTGGCGTGCAGCGTGTCGGCTTCGTCGTCCAGCATCCAGCGGAAGATGTCGAAGTCGTGGATCAGCATGTCCTTGAAGATGCCGCCCGAGTGCTTGATGTATTCGACGGGCGGCGCGCCCGGATCGCGGCTCGTCACGACGAGCATCTCCGGTTCGCCGATCTCGCCCGCGTCGACGCGCGCTTTCACCGCCGCGAAGGTCGGGTCGAAACGCCGCTGAAAGCCGATCATGCACACGACGCCCGCCTTCGCGACGGCATCGGCGCAGGCGCGGGCGCGCGCGAGCGTCAGGTCGACGGGCTTTTCGCAGAACACGTGCTTCTTCTGCGCGGCCGATTGCAGGATCAGGTCAGCGTGCGTATCGGTACTCGAACACACGACTGTCGCACCGATCGATGCATCGCCCATCGCGCCATCGACGTCCGCAACCTGCGCGCCGTGCTGCGCGGCGAGCGCGGCCGCGGCCTCGCGGTTCACGTCGACGACGTACTTCAGCCGCACGCCCGGCTGCCGCGCGAGATTGGCCGCATGAATCTTGCCGATTCGCCCGGCACCAAAAACCGCCACATCAATCGTCATAGCCACCTGTCTCCTTGGATTCCTCGACATTCAATTCCAGCCGGTACGCAAGCGCGATGAAGAGCGCCTGGCACAGGCAAATGGTGCTCGTGAGCGAGCGGAACGCGAACGCGCTCCCCTCCTTCACGAACAAATGCGCGCTCGCGTGACGCGCGAGCGGCGAAAGCTGGCTGTCGGTGATCACGAGCGTCTTCGCGCCGTGATGCTGCGCGGCGCGCACGCAGTACTGCGTCTCCTTGCCGTACGGCGCGAAGCTGATCGCGACGACGACGTCGCCCTTTCTCACGCTGCGAATCTGCTCGCGATACATGCCACCGAAGCCCGACACGAGGTGCACGCGCTTCTTCGTATGCTGCAACGCATAGACGATGTAGCTCGCCACCGCGAACGAGCGCCGCACGCCGATCACGTAGATGTTCTCCGCTTGCTGGAGCATCTTCACGGCGGCTTCGAAGTGCTCGTCGTCGAGGCCTGCTTCGAGTTCGTCGAGGCCCGTGCGGCTCGCCGCGATGAACTCGCGCGCCACCGACACGCCCGACACCTTGCCCGCCTTTTCGTCGATCAGCTTCCTGATGCGCTGCTGATAGCTCTGCGGCGAGCCGCTCTGCCCGGCGTAAGCCTGCTTGAACACCGCCTGAAGATCCGAGAACCCGGAGAACCCGAAACGCTGCGCAAAGCGCACGACCGCCGACGGATGCACGCTGCACGCGCTCGCGATATCGCTCGTCCGATCCATCATCACGTTCGACCGATGCTGCTCGATATACGTCGCGACGCTCTTCAACTGCCGCGGCAGCGTGTCGTAAGCCTCGGTGATCCGCTGCATCAGTTCGTCGACGTTCTGCACGTCCGTGCTGGTTTCTTCCTGCATGGGAGGCTCTTCTTCGCGCGCTTCGATGGTGCTGATTATAGGGAGCGGATTTACAAATTGGAATGATTTTTCCATTTACTCGACGCATAAAATTTCTGTTGCAGAGCGCCGGAACTTGTCCTAATCTTGGTCCTGAGCAGCGGCATCGAGATGGCGCTTGCTTACAACAACAACCTGGATAGGTGGAGACAAATGAGACTTTTCAACGGCCGGACCGCGCTCACCGCGCTGGTAGCTGCCGCCGCGTTGTGCGGCACCGCAGCAATGACGTCGACTGCGGCGCTTGCCGCGCCCGATGCCAAGTTCGTCCTGATCAGCCATGCACCGGATTCCGACTCCTGGTGGAACACCATCAAGAACGCGATCAAGCAGGCAGACGAGGATTTCAACGTCCAGACGGACTATCGCAATCCGCCGAATGGCGACATCGCCGACATGTCGCGGCTGATCGAACAGGCTGCGGCGCGCAACTATGACGGCGTGATCACCACCATCGCCGACTTCGACGTGCTCAAGAGCTCGCTCGGCAAGGTCACGGCGAAGAAGATTCCGCTCGTCACGATCAACTCCGGCACCGAGGAACAGAGCGCGCAACTCGGCGCGATCATGCATATCGGCCAGCCGGAATACGTGGCGGGCAAGGCGGCGGGCGAGAAGGCGAAAGCCGCGGGCGTGAAATCGTTCCTGTGCGTGAACCACATCGCGACGAACACGGTCTCGTTCGACCGCTGCCGCGGTTTCGCGGATGCGCTCGGCGTCGACTACAAGGCCGCGACGCTCGATTCCGGCCAGGACCCGACCGAAATCCAGTCGAAAGTGGGCGCGTATCTGCGCAACCATCCGAACACGGACGCCATCCTGACGCTCGGACCGACGCCCGCCTCGGCGACGCTCAAGACCGTCACGCAGATGGGCCTGCAAAACAAGATCTACTTCGTGACCTTCGACTTCTCCGACGACATCGCGAAGGGGATCAAGGACGGCACCATCAAGTTCGCGATCGACCAGCAGCCGTACCTGCAGGGCTATATCCCGGTCGCGGTGCTGGCGATCGTGAAGAAGGACCACACCACCGATCCGGTGAAGATCCGCCAGATCCTGGAAGCCAATCCGAAGTTCAAGGCACGCCTCGAAACTTACGGATTGCAGCCGTCGTACGGGCCGAAGAACATCCGTTCGGGCCCGGGTTTCATCACTAAGGAAAATCTCGACAAGGTCGTGAAGTACGCGGGTCAATATCGTTAAGACGCACCGCTGACCTTCTTCGGGCGGCGGCCGAGCCCCGCCGCCCGCTCTCATCTCTTCTGCCATCACAGCGCACCTGCGTCGATTCACGGCGCGGACGGCGCTCGCGCATCGAACATGCGTCAAACCGTGCATCAAGGAGCAATCATGGGCGTAGCCGGCAAGCACTATCCTCAACACGCAAAGCCACAGGAGACCGCCGACGCGGAAGAAAAAGCCAGGCCATCCGATGAGCGCGTCCGGCGTCAATCATGGTTCGGCCACTTGCTGAACCGGCCGGAGTTCGCCGCGATCTCCGGCACGGTGCTCGTGTTCGTCGTGTTCGGGATTGGCGCCGGTTCGTCGGGCATGTTCAACCTCGACGGCGTGATGAACTGGTCGCAGGTCGCGGCCTATCTCGGGCTGCTCGCGGTGGGCGCGTGTCTGTTGATGATCGCCGGCGAGTTCGACTTGTCGATCGGTTCCATGATCGGCTTCGCGGGCATGATGGTCGCGCTGCCGTCGGTGTATTTCCACTGGCCGATCTGGCTTGCGATCCTGTTCGCGTTCGCGGCATCGATGCTGCTCGGCGCGCTGAACGGCTATCTCGTGATGAAGACGCGCCTGCCGTCGTTCATCGTCACGCTCGCGTTCCTCTTCATCCTGCGCGGGCTCACGCTCGCGCTCTCGATCATGTTCGCCGATCGCACGATCATCTCCGGGGTCGGCGATCTCGCGCAGAACGACTGGATCACGAACACGCTGTTTCATGGCGTAGCGTTCCACGGACTCTTCACGTGGCTCGGACATGTGGGCATCGGCAAGCTGCTCGACAGCGGCGAGCCACTCGTGCCGGGCATTCCGAAAGTGATCCTCTGGTGGTTCGCGCTCGCCGCGGTCAGCGCGTTCATCCTCGCTAAGACGCGTTACGGCAACTGGATTCTCGCGGTCGGCGGCGATGCGAATGCCGCGAAGAATGTCGGCGTGCCGGTCAAGCGCGTGAAGATTTCGCTCTTTGTACTGACCGCGTTCTGCTCGTGCCTGTTCGCCGTGCTGCAGGTGTGCGACATCGGTTCGGCGGCGGCGGATCGCGGCCTGCAGAAGGAATTCGAGGCGATCATCGCGGCGGTCATCGGCGGAACGCTGTTGACGGGCGGCTATGGCTCGGTGATCGGCGCATGCTTCGGCGCGTTGATCTTCGGCGTCGTGCAGATCGGCATCACCTATACCAACGTGAGCTCCGACTGGTTCCGCGTGTTCCTCGGCGTGATGCTGCTGATCGCCGTGCTGTTCAATCACTACGTGCGCCGTCGCGTGTCACAGGCTCAATGAGCGACGCGCAAACAAGTTGCATGGGACCAGAGTAAGGCGCTAAAGCGCCAACTCTGGTCGACAGGAGAACATTCATGAACGAAGACATCATCCTCGCGCTCGAAAACGTCAGCAAGTTTTTCGGCAAGGTCATCGCATTGAACGGCGTCACGCTCAGGCTCCGGCGCGGCGAAGTGCACTGCCTGCTCGGCGATAACGGCGCGGGCAAATCCACCCTCATCAAGACGCTGGCGGGCGTGCATACGCCCTCTTCCGGCGAATACCTGGTCGATGGCAAGCCGGTGCATTTCGAGTCGCCGAAGGAAGCGCTCGACCTCGGCATCGCGACCGTCTACCAGGACCTGGCGCTCGTGCCGCTCCTTTCGGTGGCGCGCAATTTCTTCATGGGGCGCGAGCCGCAGAAAAAGCGCTTCGGCCTCTTCAACGTGATGGACCTCGACCTCGCCGCCGAAACCTCGCGCGGCAAGCTCGCCGAGATGGGCATCAACGTGCGCGATCCGCATCAGCCGATCGGCACGATGTCGGGCGGCGAGAAGCAATGTCTCGCGATCGCGCGGGCCATTCACTTCGGCGCGCGCGTGCTGATCCTCGACGAGCCGACCGCCGCGCTCGGCGTCAAGCAGAGCTTCAACGTGCTGCGCCTGATTCATACGGCGCGGGCCAAAGGCATCTCAGTGATCTTCATTACGCACAACGTGCACCACGCATATCCGATCGGTGACTCGTTCACGCTGCTCAATCGCGGCAAGTCGATGGGCACCTACACCAAGGACACGATCACCAAGAACGAAGTGCTCGACATGATGGCAGGCGGCGCCGAAATGCAGAAGATGATCGGCGAGCTTGAAGGCGCGACGATCTGAGGACGAGAACATGCCAGTGAAACCTGAAACTCGCTTTGCCCCCGGCCGCACGCGCGACATCGTGTGCCTCGGCCGCCTCGCGGTCGACCTCTACGCGCAGCAGATCGGCGCGCGGCTCGAAGACGTGTCGAGCTTCGCCAAGTATCTCGGCGGATCGTCGGCGAACATCGCGTTCGGCTGCGCGCGGCTCGGGCTCAAGTCGTCGATGCTCGCACGTGTCGGCAACGATCACATGGGCCGCTTTCTCACCGAGACGCTCGAACGCGAAGGCTGCGATGTCAGCCACGTGCGCGTCGATCGCGAACGGCTCACCGCGCTCGTGCTGCTCGGCCTGGAGGACCGCGATACGTTCCCGCTCGTGTTCTATCGCGAGAATTGCGCGGACATGGCCGTCGACGAAGCCGACTTCGATGAAGCGTATATCGCGTCGTCGAAAGCGCTATTGATCACGGGGACGCACTTCTCGACCGAGCAGGTCAACCGCACGAGCCGGCGGGCGCTCGACTACGCGCGGCGCAACCAGGTGCGCACGGTGCTCGACATCGATTACCGGCCGGTGCTCTGGGGTCTGACGGCCAAGGCCGACGGCGAGACGCGCTTCATCGCGGACGAAAGCGTAACGGCGCACTTGCAACGCATCCTGCCGCTGATCGACCTCGTGATCGGCACGGAAGAGGAGTTCCGCATCGCGGGCGGCAAGGACCAGTTGATCGATGCGCTCGCGATGGTGCGCGCGGTGACGAGCGCGACGCTCGTGGTCAAGCGCGGCCCGCTCGGCTGCTCGATCATCGAAGGCGCGGTGCCCGCTTCCATCGACGATGCGCCGATTCACGGCGGCGTCGAAGTGGAAGTGCTGAACGTGCTCGGCGCGGGCGATGCGTTCGCGTCCGGCTTTCTCTCGGGGTGGCTGCGCGACGAACCGCTCGAAGCCTGCGCGCGCACGGCAAACGCGAGCGGCGCGCTGGTCGTCTCGCGGCATGGTTGCGCACCCGCGATGCCGACGCCCGCCGAACTCGACTACTTCCTCGCCGAAGCGAAGAAAGACCCCGCCCGCATGCGGCGCCCCGATCGCGACGCGACGCTCGCGCGCCTGCATCGCGTGAGCCCGAACCGCAAGCAATGGGACGAAGTGCTCGGCTTCGCATTCGATCATCGCAACCAGTTCTTCGATCTCGCCCAGCAAACCGGCGCCGATGAAACACGTATCGCGACGCTCAAGGGCCTCTTCGTCGAAGCGGTCGCGCAGACGGAACAGCAGCTTGGCCTTGCCGGCCGCATCGGCGTTCTGATCGACGACCGTTACGGTCAGGACGCGTTGAATGCCGCGACTGGACGCGGCTGGTGGATCGGCCGTCCGGTCGAGTTGCCGGGATCGATGCCGCTCGTCTTCGATCACGGCCGCTCGATTGGCTCGACGCTGATCGAATGGCCGCGCGAGCATGTCGCGAAGTGCCTCGTCCAATATCATCCCGATCATCCGCACGAACTGCGGCTCGAACAGGAAGCGCAGATTCGCGCGCTCTACGACGCGGTGCAGACGAGCGGCCATGAATTGCTGCTCGAAGTGATCGTGCCGAAGAACGGTCCGGCAGTCGCGGACGATACGGTATATCGTGCATTGAAGCGGCTCTACAACCTCGGCATCTATCCGGAATGGTGGAAGCTCGAACCGATGAGCGCGAAGCAATGGCACGCGATCGATGCGCTGATCGCCGAGCGCGATCCCGCTTGCCGGGGTGTCGTGCTGCTGGGCTTGTCGGCGGCGGTCGACCAGCTTTGCGACGGCTTCAAGGCGGCGGCGGCATCGAGCACTTGCCGGGGCTTCACGGTCGGGCGCACGATCTTTCACGAGCCGAGCCATGCGTGGCTCGCCGGCCAGATCGACGACAAGGAATTGATCGCGCGCGTGCGCCGCACGTTCGAAACGCTGATCGACGCATGGCGCACGGCGCGCGCCGAAACCGGCGTGCACGCGAAACAGGAGCAGGCAGCATGAACCAGCGCGCAATGCAGACCGAAGCCAGACAGGCCACGGCCGGAACGATCCGCCTCACGACCGCGCAGGCGCTCGTTCGCTATCTCGCGGCGCTTCGCACCGTCTCCGGCGAACCGCTTTTCGGCGGCGTCTTCGCGATCTTCGGACACGGCAACGTCGCGGGGATCGGCGAGGCGCTCTACCAGCATCGCGAGGAATTGCCGACCTGGCGCGCCCACAACGAGCAGGCGATGGCGCACAGCGCCATCGCGTATGCGAAGGCGAATTTCCGCCGGCGCCTGATGGCCGTCACCACCTCGATCGGGCCGGGCGCGACGAACCTCGTCACCGCCGCGGCGCTTGCGCATGTGAACCGGTTGCCCGTGCTGCTGCTGCCCGGCGACATCTTCGTTTCGCGTGCGCCCGATCCGGTGCTGCAGCAAGTCGAGGACTTGCAGGACGGCGGGCTCTCGGCCAACGATGCACTCAAGCCCGTATCGCGCTACTTCGATCGCATCGTGCATCCCGCGCAATTGCTGAGCGCGCTGCCGCGTGCGATCCGCGTGCTGACCGACGCGGCGCTGTGCGGGCCGGTCACGCTCGCGTTGCCGCAAGACGTGCAGGCGATGGCCTACGATTACCCCGCTGCTTTCTTTGAACCGCGCGCCGTGTCGTTTCACGCGCCCGCGCCGGTCGCACAGGAAATCGAGCAGGCGGCCGCCGCCTTGCGCGAGTCGCATGAGCCGTTGATCGTGTCGGGCGGCGGCGTGCTCTACGGCGACGCCACCGATGCGCTGCGCACGTTCGCCGAACGGCATGGCATCCCGGTCGCGGAGACGCAGGCGGGCAAGAGCGCGCTCGCCTGGGATCATCCGTTGAACACGGGCGGGATCGGCGTGACGGGATCGTCGTCGGCGAACGAACTCGCGAATGCCGCCGATTGCGTGCTCGCGGTCGGCACACGCCTGCAGGACTTCACGACGGGTTCGAACACGCTTTTCGCACAGGCACGTCTCATCGGCATCAATGCGAACGCGTTCGATGCGCTCAAGCAAGACGGCATCGCCGTGGAATCCGATGCGCGCCTCGCGCTCGATGCGTTGAGCGCGGCACTCGGCGACTGGCGCGCCGCGCCGCAATGGACCACGCGCGCTCATCATCTCGCCGACGACTGGCGCACGACCGTTGCGAGCGTCACCGGCACGCCCCATGAAGGCCTCCTGCCCCGCGAAGCCGATGTGATCGGCGCCGTGCAGCGTTCGGATCCACAGTCGGCGGCGAACGACATCGTCGTGTGCGCGGCGGGCACCTTGCCCGCCGACCTGCAGAAGCTCTGGCGCACGAGCACGCCGGGCGGCTATCACGTCGAATATGGCTACTCGTGCATGGGCTATGAGATCGCGGGCGGCCTTGGCGTGAAGCTCGCGAAGCCGGATCGCGAGGTGATCGTGATCGTCGGCGACGGCAGCTACCTGATGATGAACAGCGAGCTTGCCACGTCGGTGATGCTCGGCGCGAAGCTGATCGTCGTGCTGCTCGACAATCGCGGCTATGGGTGCATCAACCGCCTGCAGCAAGCGTGCGGCGGCGCGCCGTTCAACAACCTCATCGACGATTGCAGGCAAGGCCCGCAAGGCGCACCCGCGATCGACTTCGCGATGCACGCGCGCGCGCTCGGCGCCACGGCCGAGCACGTCGCGAACATCGGCGAACTCGAAGCCGCGATGCAGCGCGCCCGCGCCGCCGATCGAAGCTATCTGATCAGCATCGACACCGATCCCGCGCGGCCCACGGAAGAAGGCGGCTGGTGGTGGGAAGTCGCGGTGCCCGAAGTATCGGAACGCGAAGCGGTGCGCAACGCGCGCGCGGGTTATGAACGCGCGCTCACCGCCCGCTCGACCAGCACAAGCCAATAAGGAACAGGGAACAAGGAAACCTTCCATGACGACTTTCGACGTACGCATCGGCATCAACCCGCTCTCGTGGATGAACGACGACCTGCCCTCGCTCGGTGGCGAAACGCCGCTCGATGTCGCGCTGACGGAAGGTCGGCGCATCGGCTATGAAGGCTTCGAGTTGGGCAACAAGTTTCCCCGCGAGCCAGAGGCGCTGAAGACGCTGCTCGCGCAATACGATCTCGCGCTGGTATCGGGCTGGTACTCGGGGCGGCTCGCCGAGCGCAGCGCCGAGGACGAGATCGCCGCCGTCGGGCCGCATCTCGACCTGCTCGCGAAAAACGGCGCGACGGTCATGGTGTATGGCGAAGTGGCGAATTCGATCCAGGGTTCGCCGCAGCCGCTCTATCAGCGTCCGCGCTTTTTCTCCGACGAGAAGTGGAGCGAATACGCCGAACGCCTCGACAAGTTCGCCGCGTACACGTTGAGCCACGGCGTGCGCGTCGCGTACCATCATCACATGGGCGCGTATGTCGAGACGCCGGCCGATGTCGAGCGCCTGATGAGTCTCACGAGCGCCGATGTCGGCCTGCTGTTCGATGCGGGCCACATCACGTTCGCGGGCGGCGACCCGCTGACGTTTCTCGACCGGCATATCGACCGCGTGTGCCACGTCCATTGCAAGGACGTGCGGTCCGAGATCATCAAAATGGCACGCAACCGCAACTGGAGCTTCCTCGATGCGGTGATCAACGGCGCATTCACCGTGCCGGGCGACGGCACGGTCGACTTCCCGTCGATCATCGCGCGCCTCAAGCGCCACGGCTATCGTGGCTGGCTCGTCGTGGAAGCGGAACAGGACCCCATCATCGCGCCGAGCTACGCGTATGCCGAAAAGGGCTATCGCACGCTGCGCTCGCTGGTGGACGACAACCTCAAGGAGGCAGCATGAGTCTGCTAGTCAAGGCTTCGCGCGAAGGCCAGACCATCGCGCGCGTGACGCCGGATTCGGCCGGCTGGAAGCATGTCGGATTCGCCGCTTATCGGCTCGATGGCGGCGACGTGGTGCACGTCTATGAAGCGGAGCGCGAAGTGTGCATCGTCGTGCTGACGGGCACGGTCACGATCGAAGCGGGCGATCAGCGCTGGGAGTCGATCGGCAAGCGCGACAGCGTCTTCGAGGACACCGCGCCGTATGCGCTCTATTTGCCGCCGAAGCTCGCGGCGATCGTGCGCGCGGATCGCGAGAGCGAGATCGGCGTCGCGAGTGCGCCGGCGACCGGCAAGTATCCGCCGCGGCTCATCGAGCCTTCGCAGATGACGCGCTCGACGCGCGGCAAAGGCGCGAACACGCGCTACGTCTGCGACATTCTTCCGCAGACCGAGCCGGCGGAAGGCTTGCTCGTCGTCGAGGTGAAGACGCCGGGGGGACATGCGTCGAGCTATCCGCCGCACAAGCACGACAAGGACAACGTGCCCGTGGAAAGCTCGCTGGAGGAAACGTACTATCACCGGCTGAGTCCGCCGCAGGGGTTCGCGTTCCAGCGCGTGTATACGGATGAGCGCGATCTCGACGAGACGATGGCCGTCGAGGACCACGATGTCGTGATGGTGCCGCGCGGCTATCATCCGGTCGTCGTGCCTTATGGCTATGACAATTACTATCTCAACGTGATGGCCGGCAACAAGCGCACGTGGCACTTCAAGAACGATCCGAAGCATGAGTGGATCGTGGAGCGGGATAGCAAGGGGTAGGTGATCGCTGGCGCTTTGGGGGGTTGGGGGTTGGAGGTTGGTGGGTGGGGAACACCGTTTGATGCGCCCAGGCTTCCATGGAACTTGTTTTCTTAGTGGTCTATTTGCTCTGCCCCTGTCCGGGGCGGGACTCACTTTCTTTGCTGCTGCAAAGAAAGTAAGCAAAGAAAGCAGCTTCCCACCGCCAATCCTTGCCAGTCGCCACTAGACCGCTCCCTCGGAGTGGTCCAACCGGGGGAGTGTCGTCAGCGGGGTTTTTGCGTTGTTGGCATGTAGAAGAGGCGCGCGCGTCGCACCGCTATACAGAGTGGATCAGCAGTCATTCATCCGGCCTCGCGCTACGCGCTCACCCGTCAGGTAAAGCTAAAACCCATCGTTACCTCGCTACGTTTGTGCTTGCTGACGCTTCAATTCACCACCGTTAACAGACCTGTCGTCGGGCACGAAGTGCCGGGACGGATGAATGACTGCTGTTCCACTCCGTGTAGCGGTGCGACGTGCGCGCCTTTTCTACATGCCAACAACGGGGAAACCCCGCTAACGACACTCCCCCGGTTGGACCACTCCGACATAACGGGCTGGCGGCGCATGGCAAGCATTGGCGGTGGGAAGCGGCGAATTCAACCGGTCGACGCAACACCCAACGTTTCCGCCAGCTTTTCAGCTGGGTTCATAAATTGCAATGTC
>NZ_FCON02000137.1 GCF_001544535.1 Caballeronia choica
TGAGCGCGTAGCGCGAGGCTGGATGTATGACTGCTGGTCCACTTCGTTTAGCGGTGCGACGTGCGCGCCTCTTCTACATGCCAACAACGATGAAACCCCGCTAACGACACTCCCCCGGTTGGACCACTCCGAGGGAGCGGTCTGGAGGCGCATGGCAAGAATTCGCGTTGGGAAGCTGCTTTCTTTGCTTACTTTCTTTGCAGCAGCAAAGAAAGTGAGTCCCGCCCCGGACAGGGGCAGAGCAAATAAACCGACACGAATACAAGTTCCACAGAAGCACAAGCGCATCAAACGGTGTAACCCAAAACCGCCCCCACCCCAAGCGCCAGCGAAACCCAGAACCCCGAGCGCCAGCGAATGCAAACCCAACCCCAAACTCCCGCCGAAGAGGCAACCTTCGACATTGAACTGAAGCTCGTGCTGGAAGCCATCTACCTCCGCTACCAGCACGACTTCCGTCATTACTCGGTCAGCTCGCTGCGCCGCAGGCTGACCCAGGCCCTGAGCGACCTCGCCATCCCGACGCTCTCGCAATTGCAAGAGCGAATCCTCCGCGACCCGGCGCTCTTCGCGCGCCTGTTCCAGTACCTCACGGTGCAAGTCAGCGAGATGTTCCGCGATCCGCACTACTTTCGCGCCATCCGCGAACAGGTCGTGCCGATTCTCCTGACCTATCCGTCGATCAAGGTCTGGGTCGCGGGATGCAGCAGCGGCGAGGAACTGTGGTCGCTCGCGGTGCTGTTCGCGGAGGAGAAGATCGCCGATCGCACCGTGCTCTACGCGACCGATATCAACGCCGATGCATTGCGCCAGGCCGAGAACGGCATCTACGCGCTGGAACGCATGGCAAGCTTCAGTCAGAATTATCTGGCGGCGGGCGGCAAGCGGTCGCTATCGGACTACTATCACGCTGCATACGGCGCGGCCAGGTTCTCGCAGACGCTCAAGTCGCGCGTGGTGTTCGCCGATCACAGCCTCGCCACGGACAGCGTGTTCCTCGAAGCGCATCTGGTGTCGTGCCGCAATGTGCTGATCTATTTCGACCGCGCCCTGCAGGACCGCGCGCTCGGGCTCTTCAGCGATTCGCTCGTGCGACGCGGCTTTCTCGGTCTCGGCAGCAAGGAAAGCCTGAGCTTTTCGAAACACGCCGGCAGCTTCGCGGAATTCAACGCCCGCGAGCGTCTCTATCAGAAGGTGTAGCGATGAGTTCCGCACCCGAAGCATCCCCCTTCGATCCGGCCGCAGTCGACGCCGTCGTGATCGGCGCGTCGGCCGGCGGCATCGATGCGCTCAACCGTCTGCTGCCCGGGCTGCCCGAAGGCTTCGGGCCCGCGGTGCTGGTCGTGGTGCACGTGCGGCCGGACACGCCGAGCCTGCTGCCGGACATCTTCGGTGCGCGTTGCCGCCTGCGCGTCGTCGAGCCGAACGACAAGGACGAAATCGCGCCCGGCGTGATCTATCTGGCGCCGCCCGGCTATCACATGATGGTCGAGCGGGACCGCTCGATCGCGCTGTCGGTCGATCCGCCCGTGCGCTTTTCGCGCCCATCGGTGGACGTGCTGTTCGAATCGGCGGCGCATGTGTACCGCGAGACGCTGCTCGGCGTCGTGCTGTCGGGCGCGAACGACGACGGCGCGCGCGGCGCGCTCACGATCCGCCAGACGGGCGGCCACTGCTGGGTGCAGGACCCCGCGACGGCGGGCGCCACCGCGATGCCGCTCGCCGCGATCGCGAACGGCGCGGTACACGAAATCATGACGCCCGATGCGATGGCGGCACGCTTCTCCGCCGGCATCGGACGCACGCGACCTGGAGCCATTAGATGACGCAACCCATCCACGTTCTGGTCGTCGATGACATCCCGAACAACATCACCGCGCTGGAAGCGTCGCTGGCACGGCCGGACCTGTCGATCCTGAAGGCCGAATCGGGACCGGCCGCGCTCGAACTGCTGCTCAAGCATGAGGTCGCGCTCGCGATCCTCGATGTGAACATGCCCGGCATGGACGGCTTCGAACTCGCCGAACTGATGCGCGGCAGCCCGCGCACGGCGCACGTGCCGATCATCTTTCTCACGGCAACCGCGCAGGACACGGGCCGCACGTTTCGCGGCTACGAAGCGGGCGCGGTGGATTTCCTCTACAAGCCGTTCGATTCGCGCATCCTCAATTCGAAGGTCGATGTCTTCATCCAGATCGAGCGCCAGAAGCAGCAACTCGCGGCACAACTCGCGACCGTGCAGCAACTGCTCGACGCCAACGAAATGCTGATGGCCGTGCTCGGCCATGATTTGCGCACGCCGCTGTCGGCGGTGATCGCGTCGGCGGAGTATCTGTCGCGCTTCGTGAAGGACGAGAACGTCGCGAACATCGGCACGCGCATCAAGTCGAGCGGCATGCGGATGGTGCGCATGGTCGATCAGTTGCTCAACCTCGCGCGTTTGCGCGGCGGACGCGTGACGTTGCAGCCGCGTTCGGTGGAACTGATGACGCTCGCGAAGAATATCGTCGATGAATACGAGGCGCGCGTCGGCCGTGGGCGCATCTTTGTCTTTCGCGACGGCGATACGCTGTTGCAGGGTGACGGCGATTTGCTGTCGCAGTTGTTCTCGAACCTGATCGGCAACGCGTTGCAGCACGGCCGCGACGGCTCGGCGATCCAGGTGCGGCTCGACGGCAGCGCCGCCGACGAAGTGACGATCAGCGTGCAAAACGCGGGCGAGATCCCGGCCGACGTGTTGCCGACCATCTTCGCGCCCTATCGGTCGGGGCGTCCGCAACAGGATGCGGGCGGCCTGGGGCTCGGCCTCTATATCACGCACGAGATCGCGCGGATGCACGGCGGCAGCGTGCGCGTGGAATCGAGCGTCGACGCGGGCACGACGTTCGACGTCACGCTTCCGCGCACGCCAAGCCCACGACCGGGGCGGGCCGAGCCGGCGCAGCCGTTTCGCCTGAGCTGACGATCGAACCGGACGGTGACTCGCACGCGAATTGCGCGGCGTGTCTAAAATGCGGCCTGAAAGCGCACTGACTCAGGAGAAAGCAATGCCCGGCCCCGATCTGGATTCGAGAGTGGAAACGTATTACGTGCGCGTGCGAGGCATCGTGCAGGGCGTGGGATTCCGCCACTACACCGTGCGGCGCGCGCACGCGCTCGGCGTGCGCGGCTGGGTCACGAATCTCGATGACGGCTCGGTCGAGGTCATGATCCAGGGCGCGGCCAATCAAGTCGACCTGATGCTCGAATGGCTGCGCCGCGGGCCCCCGCATGCCCGCGTCACGGATTTCTTCAGCGAGGAGCGCTTCATCGAAAAGCGCTTCGAGCGCTTCGAACAGCACTGATCGCTTCGCTCTCGGTGCTCGCGCCGCTTACGTCGATCAAGCGCGCGCGACCAGCAGGCTCTCGGCGAATCCCCACGCTTCATCACGCCACTGATGCGCGCAATCGAAGCCCGCATCGGCGGCGATCGGCGCAACCTCTTCCGCCGCATACTTGTGGCTGCTCTCGGTCCAGATCGTCTCGCCTTCCCTGAAGTCGACCTGCAAGCCCGCCGCGCGCACGTTCGCCGTGAGCGGCCGCTTCGCGCGCAGATGCATTTCGATGCTGCGCGCGTCCGGGTTGAAGCGCGCGACATGCTCGAACGCATCGAGCGGGAAATCGCCGTCGAGTTCGCGATTGATCCGCGCGAGCAGGTTCAGGTTGAACGCGGCGGTGACGCCGATCGGATCGTCGTAGGCGGCGATCAGCGCCGGCAGCGGTTTCATCAGATCGGTGCCGAGCAGCAGCGAGTCGCCGGGCTTGAGCATGCCGCGGATCGATTGCAAAAACTTCGTCGCCGCGAGCCGCGAGAAATTGCCGATCGTGCTGCCGAGAAAGAGCACCAGCAGCACTTCGCCGTCGCGCCGCTTCGCGCTCACTTCGGCAAGCCCGGCCAGATAATCGCGCTCATAGCCGACGATCGAAATGCGTTCGATATCGCCGAGTTCGCGGTGGCACAACTGCAAGGCGGTGCGCGAAATTTCAATCGGGTAGTAATCGGTGGGCTGCTTTTTACAAAGTGCCTCGAGAATCCGGCGTGTCTTGCGACCGCTGCCGCTGCCGAGTTCGGCCACTTTCACATGCTTCGGCAGGGCCGCGACGATGTCCGTGGCGTGTTCTTTCAGCACGCGCTCCTCGGCGCGCGTGACGCCATATTCGGGCAGGGCGGTGATGACTTCGAAGAGCGCGGAACCGACTTCGTCATACAGATACATCGACGGCAGTTCCTTCTGCGGATGGTGCGTGAGACCGGCGTGAACGGCTTCGGCAAAGGGATTGGCGAAGCGGGGGGATCGTGCGGGCTGGATCATGACGTCTCCATCGATGCAGCGTTTTTATTCGCCGGCTAGCGCACAAGGCACGACACGGCGCGACGCGGCCTGGGTGTACAGACGTGAGCGGCAGCCGGTTGGGTGCTGGCTCGCGGAACGCGGGGACATGGAATCCCTGCGCATAAAAAAACTAATCGCCGCCGATGCAGCGAGCGGCGAAGGATGACAGCTCAAGCAAGAAGCGGGCGCGAGGCAAACGCCGCTACATCGCGATTGAATGAAGAGAGCGTTTAAAATAACGCACCTTCGCTCTTCCGGCATGCAACGCGCAATGAATCAACACGTTCTCGGACGCGGCATCGCGTTGTCGGTCGCCGCGTCCGCGCTGTTCGCCCTGATGTCGGGCTACACGAAATGGCTCACGCCGCTCGACGGCCTCGACATCTTCGCGTGGCGCATCATGTGGACACTGCCCGGTGCGCTCGCGCTCGTCGCATTGCGAAGCCGCTGGCCGCAACTATGCGCGCTTCTGTCAAAGCTTGCTCGATCGCCCCTGTCGCTTGCCGGGTTCGTCGCGGTGGCGGCGCAGCTCGGCGTGCAGCTGTGGATCTTCCTTTGGGCGCCACTGCATGGCCGCGCGCTCGAAGTGTCGCTGGGCTACTTCCTGCTGCCGCTCGTGATGGTGCTGATCGGCCGCTTCTACTACCGCGAACCGCTCGATGGCTTCCAGTGGGCGGGCGTCGCTTTCGCTACTGTCGGCGTTGCGCATGAACTCCTCGTGACGCACGCATTTTCCTGGCCGACGCTCGTCGTCGCGCTGGGCTATCCGCCGTATTTCATGCTGCGGCGCCGGCTGAACGCCGATCCGCTCGTGTCGTTCGCCGTCGAAATGATGCTGATCGCGCCGTTCGCGCTGGCGATGCTCGTGATGCGCGATTCGTTCGCGGTGGTCGCGGCGCGGCCGGTCCTGTGGCTGTTGCTGCCCGGGCTCGGCGTGCTGAGCACGATCGCGCTCGGCTCGTATCTGCGCGCGAGCCGATATCTGCCGCTCGCGCTGTTCGGCATCCTCGGCTACGTCGAGCCGGTGTTGCTCGTCGGCGTCGCGGTGCTGTTGCTCGGCGAGGCGTTCTCGATGCAGCAACTCGGCACCTATGTGCCGATCTGGATCTCGGTCGCGCTGACAGCCGTGCACAGCGTGCGCCTGTTGCGTCGCGAACGCGCGCAGCGGCGCGACTTGCCGATTGCCGAACAGCATGCGAGCGTCGAACACGAAAGCGGTGCCGCGCAGCCGGTCAAGGTGGATTGAAAGCGTCTCAGTCGGAGGTGCGCGGCTGGCTTGCCAGGCGCGTCTCGATGGCGTCATGCAGATCGCGCCGCATGCCGAAGCCGAACAGCAGCTCGGCGAGCACGAAGAGCGGCCCGATCAGCAGGCCGACGATATCGTCGACGAAGGCGGGCTTGCGATGCTCGTAGCGAATGTGGCCGACGAACTGGAACACCCAGCCGATCACGAAGAGGCCCACGCCGATGGCGAGCCAGACGGGCGTCGGTTGGGCCGCCGTCCATTCGCCGAACGCCACGCAGCACGCCGAGAACACGGCCATGCCGATGCCGAGCGGCACGTCGAGGAGAAGGTAGTAGAGCGTTGCGGCGGCGAAGAGGAGCCAGGCGGGCGTTAGTTCGAGCGTCGCGCCGAAGTTCCATGCGGGGCGGCTGAGCAACGCGGCGAGTGCCAGCACGATCAATGGAATGCCGATGAAATGAGTCGCGATGTTGCGCCGGTCGCGGTGGTAGGCGGCGTATTGCGTCAGTTGATCGGTGAGGGTCCGCATCGGCATCTCCGTGGCTTTTAAAGCGTCTGCGGCGCGTGGGGTGTAACCGACCCCACCTCACGCGCCGACCTTCATGTCGTGCTCTGCGGAGCTTGAATCATCTTCCAGCCGTTGCCGGCAGGATCGCGAAAGCCGGCGTCGACGCTGCCGAAGCGTTCAACCGGCTCCTGGGTGAATTCCACGCCGCTGGCCTTTAGCCGGGCGTAGCTGGCGCGGCAGTCGGACACCGCGAGGACGAGAGGCGGCATGGCCCCCTTGGCGACCATCGCGCGCAGGGTTTGCGCGGTGGCATCGTCGTGGATCGGCGGGCCGGGTGTGAACAGGCCGAGCTGAAACGAGGGCTGGTCCGGATGCTGGACCGTGAGCCACCGGTAGGAACCGTTGCGCACGTCCGTGTGGACGCGAAATCCGAGTTTGTCGACATAGAACGTGAGCGCTTCGTCCTGATCGTCGACGTACAGGCCCACCACATTGATACCCTGGTTCATGACACCTCCTTGGTTGATGGCCGGACTGTACCCTCGGCCACGCGGCGGCGCTTCTCCAAAACTGCGATGGTGAGATCGGGACGCTGCGCGGCCCTCAGGACGCACGCGGGTACGCGGTCGAGTCGAGGCATGGCGGCCTGCGCCTCCAGCCGCATGGCGCCGGGGCTTCGGCCCGTGATGTCGCGGAAGACTCGGCCAAAGGTACCGAGGCTCTCCCAGCCGGTGGCGAAGGCTATTTCCGTGATGCTGAGATCGGTGTCGCGCAGCAGGGTATTGGCCTGCTCGATGCGCCGTGTCAGCAGGTAGCGATGCGGCGGAATGCCGAATGCCCGCTTGAAGGACCGCGCGAAATGGGCTTCGGAGACGCCACTGACGGCGGCCAGGCGTTCGACGGGCCACGCCTCGTGCGAGGCAGCATCCATGCGGTCCTTCGCGCGTAGCAGGCGACGCAGCAGGGCCGGGTCTTGAAGTGGATCGGCACCGGCTGGCGCGGGGGACGAGGCGAGCGGCTGGCCGCTGCGGCAATCGCGAGGGGGCATGAGTTCCAGCGGCGAAGATGGTATGCGCGTAGTTTAGGCTCGACACGAATACGCGGATAGCGGCCGCGCCGCGCGCTGGCCGACGCGCTTCGCCCGTCAAGCCACCGATCATGGCCTGCACGAACCCACCCGTTTTTACATTCCTTTCCAGTAGTTGCTGACAATTCCCACGCGCCCGCAGAATCACGCGAGCCGCCCACGCCCGTACGCACAAGCGCCGCACGACCCTGGCGCAATGCTTGCTTCAATCGTCTGTTACTCCTGCGGAGCGCGGTTCCCGAAAGCGCGCGCCGTCTGCCGCTTCACTTGGCTTCGACCCGATTGAATGACCGATTCGTCCACTCCCGAACCCGCGATGGCGCGTCTCGACAACGCGGACTCGCTCAGCTTCTCTTTGCCCGCAGCGGCTCTGCACGAAGCCGTCGCCGTTGCAATTCCGCGCTCAACCGAGCCGCCCGCCGACCCCGCGTTCGACGCGTTCTTCCGCAGCATGCTCAACGGCAGCCGCGACTGCATCGAGATATTGCGGCTCGACGGCACGCTGGATTTCGTCAATGCGCACGGCATTGAACTGAAGGAAATCGACGACTTCGCGCCGCTGCGCGGCAAGGCGTGGGCGTCGCTGTGGCCCGGCGACGCGCGCGACCTGGCGACGAATGCCGTCGACGCCGCGCTCGCGGGCCGTCACGCGCATTTCGAAGCCGCCTGTCCGACGGCGAGAGGCAACCTCAAGCACTGGGAAGTCACGGTGTCGCCGGTGCCGGACGCGTCGAACGGTGTCGAATGGCTGGTGTCGACCTCGCGCGACGTCACGCAGCGGGTGCAGATGCAGCGTTCGCTCGACGCCGCGTTGCGGGACCGCGAGACGCGCCACCAGACGCACACGGCGCTCGCGCACGCCGAGAAGCTGGAGGCAATCGGCAAGTTGACGGGCGGCGTCGCGCATGACTTCAACAACGTGCTGCAAGTGATCGGCGGCAACCTGCAACTCGCGGCGCAGCACGCGCGCGAGGACAAGGCGCTGCTGCAGCGTCTCGAGAGCGCGCATGAAGCGGTGGAGCGCGGCGCGATGCTCTCGTCGCAACTGCTTGCGTTCGCGCGTCGCCAGCCGCTCGAACCGGTCGCGATCGATATTGGCCGGCTGCTGCATTCGTGCGCCGACGCGTTGCGCCGCACGCTCGGTGACGCGATCGAACTCGAAACCGTGATCGTGGACGACCTGTGGAACACGCTCGCCGACCGGCATCATCTGCAGAACGTGCTCGTGAATCTCGCGGTCAACGCGCGCGATGCGATGGACGGCGCGGGTAAGCTGACCATCGAGGCGTCCAACGCGCGGCTGGATACGGACCAGACACGCGAGGATGAACTTCCTGCCGGCGGCGAATACGTACGGATCACCGTCACCGACACGGGCTGCGGCATGACACCCGCCACCTTGGAACGCGCGTTCGAACCGTTCTTCACGACCAAGACCGACGGGCGCGGCACCGGTCTCGGCCTGAGCATGGCCTACGGCTTCCTGCGGCAGACGGGCGGCTCCATCGATCTGCAAAGCGCGATCGAGCAGGGCACGACGGCTACGCTGCACCTGCCGCGCACGCTCGAAGAGGAGACGTCCGCCGTCGATATCGCGAGCGTGCCCGTGACCGGCGGCACTGAAACAGTCCTTGTCGTCGAGGACGATCCCGACGTGCGCGCGACCGCCGTCGACATGCTGGCGCAACTCGGCTATCGCGTGCTGCAAACGTCCGATGCGCAGAGCGCGCTGAGCGTCCTCGACAGCGGCGCGCACATCGACATGCTGTTCACCGATGTCGTCATGCCGGGACCGGTGCGCAGCGTCGAACTCGCGCGACGCGCGAAGGAGTTGATTCCGTCGATCGAAGTGCTCTTCACGTCGGGTTATACGGAGAACGTGATCGTGCACAAGGGGCGGCTCGATCCCGGCGTCGCGCTGATCAGCAAGCCGTATCGGCGCGACGCGCTGGCGCGCAAGGTGCGCGCGATGCTTCGCCAGAAAGAGACGCCGGAGGCGCCGCGCGATGCGCCGGATGAACCGAAGCCGCTGCGGGTGCTCATCGTCGAGGACGATGTCAATACGCGCGATGCCACACGCGAGCTGTTGCAGTTGCTCGGCGCGGAGGTGTCGGCGGTCGATCACGCGAAGGCCGCGCTCGCGCTCGTCGATAGCCACGCATTCGATGTGCTGCTGACCGACGTGCGCATGCCCGGCATGTCGGGCATCGAACTCGCGCGCGTGGCGAAGCGGCGGCAGCCGAACCTGCGCGTGGTGTTCGCGTCGGGCTACGGCCTGAGCATCGCGTCAGAGATCGACGAAGACATGACGGGCGTCGCGCTGTTGCCGAAGCCCTTCGATCTCGACTCGCTGGAAAGGGCGGTGTTCGCCAGGACCGGCACATGAAAAAGGGCGAGTCCGAAGACTCGCCCTGACAGAGCACACCGTGAGCCGCTTTGCGATGCGAGCAAGGCGGCCCGATGTGCGCGATGCGGGTGACGCTCACCCCATTACTTCTTTGCAGCGTCGACCTTTGCATCGGCGGCCGTCTTGTTTGCGTCGCTTTGAGCCTCGACTTTTTCCTTGTCGGCCTTCGCTTGCGCCACGTTGGCGTCCTTGGCGGCATCCTGCTTCTTCTTGTCGGCCTTGGCCTGGGCAGATTGCTTCTTGTTGTTCGCCTTGGTTTGCGCCTTCGCGGCATCGCTACGAGCACCGGATGCTTCCTCCGGCGTGGTCGCCTTCGCTACCTTTGCAGCTTTCTTGTCTGCATCGGCCTGTGCCGATGCCTTGTCTTCATTCGCCGACGCTTGTGCCTTGGTGGCGTCGGCCTGTGCTTCCGCCTTCTTCTTGTTGGCCGTAGCCTGTGCTTCGCTCTTTTCGCTATTGGCCTTCATCTGAGCCTTGCCGGTGTCCGTGGGCGCGGCCGTTTGCGCGAATACCGTGGTAACGAGCAGGGCGGATGCGAGAGCAGCGACGATCTTCTTCATGGTTTTAGACTCCTTTGAAAGTGCACTGCATTAGTCAGTGCTGCCCGTAACAACGCCGGGCATTCGACAGTCGTTGACGCTTATCTGGTGACAAACAGTAACCAGCCACGACCAAATGAAACGCGATACCGGTAATAAGGTCCGCTTGAGTTTTCTTTGGTTTTTGGCGGGACAGAAAGTACCGGAATTGCTGCTGTGCGACCGGTATTTTTGAAACGTTTCGGAATCCAAATATAATCGCTTGCCTTGATGTCGCGCCAAATCGGCAGTTGACCAGACGCTTTAGGCCAGGCGCCGCAAATGTTTCCGTTGAAATGTGCGGTTACCATCTGCTGCAGATATTTCTTCGCGAGCCGCTTAACATGCGCTCCATGTCCCGACGACCGGGAACTGGAGAAACTCATGAAACGTGCGGCACTCGTGGTGGTGATGATCGGCAGTTTGTCGGTGGCGGGACAAGCGTCCGCGCACGGCTACGGCGGCGGTGGCGGCGACGGCGGCGCGATCGTGGGAGCGCTCATCGGCGGCGCGGTGCTGGGCGCGCTGGTTGGGTCGGTGGCGAGCGCGGCCCCTGTCTATGCGCAGCCGGTATACGCACAACCGGTCTACGCGGCGCCCGCGTATTCACAGCCCGCTTATGCGCAACCCGGGCCGCCGCCGGGGTACTGCTTCGATAATTACAGTCGCGCGTATGTGCCGTGCGGACCGGCGCGTCAGGACGGGTACGCGCCCGGCTGGTGAGCGGGCTTTGCGATTGTCCGGAGGTCGAGCAAGCAGAGTTTGGACGCGGCATGTTGATTGCGATCTTGTCCGTACGGGTGTTGTAACGGCTTGGTTGCCACGCCCGACACGCACACTCTGGAGACTGCAATGAAAGCGACCACGAAGACGATTTTGGTTTCAGCGCTGCTGTTGGGCCTGTCCGGCGGAGCCTATGCGCAAGCGGGCGGCGGAGGCGGAACGGGCATGGGATCGGCCGGCGGCGGCAATAGCGGCGGCAGTGCGGGCGGCACCGGAGCACCGGCCGCTGGCATGAGCAACGGCGCCGGCATGAACGGCAATGGCATGGGCGGCTCGGCCGATGGCACCGCCGGCATGGGGTCGGCCAAGAGCGGAATGTCGAACGGCATGGGAACGGACTCGTCGTCGGGGACCATGCAGAAGAAGGCGCCCGTTTCGAATGGCACGAACCCGAACGGCTCGAACGCCAATCCTAGCGGCATGCAAAAGAGCTACTAAGGCGAAGTAGAGACACGCGCGCCTGGGGTTGACTATCGTCGCCCGCGTGGCGGCATCGAGATGGAGCAGGCGCGCGATGTGTGATACAGCAGGGGTTGTCCGAATAGCTCGACGCTGACCTATCGATCCGCCGCGTTGTCCGCGCGAGTAGCGAAGGGTTCGAAACTCTTCGCGCGCACGCTGACCTTCTCCGCATAAGCCTTCGATCCGCCATAGTTCTTCAACGCGACGCCCACGTCGCCTTGCGCGGACTTCAGATAGCCGTGCAGGATCGCCGATCCCGCTTCGATGTTTGCCTCTGGCTCGGTCAAGTCGACGTCGCGCACCAACTGCTTGTGCGCCGACGGCACGACCTGCATCAGACCCGTTGCGCCGTTCGGGCCTCTGGCCTTTTCCCGGAAGCGCGATTCGATGGAGATGATGGAGAGCAGCAACGCAGGAGGAAGCGAATATTTCGATGCGGACGACATGACCGCCGCCGCGATCTGCTCGGCCTTTTCACGCGCCAAGCCGAATTTTTGCGAGAGGATTCGGGAGATTTGATGGCCGGTTTGCTCGTCGGCTGGAGCGGTCTGCGCGTTTTCCTGTGCGCCAGCGCCTTGCGCGAGGCTGAGCGAAACGAGCGACAGAAGAAGGAATCGGCGCATGACGGTCATCCCGACTTGAGCAAGCGCGCATTGTACAACCGTTAAAAAGTCCTTGCAAATCAGGCGCTTGGTCAAGATCCGTGCCGGGCCGCGAAGGCGCTAGCGCGCTTCGGTATGGCTCGCCGGCTTGCGTCGCGAAGCCGAGATGCCGGCGCCGGCCTCCGGCGAGAGTCGCGCGAACATCGGCCATGAGCCGAGCACGACAGCGGCTGTCACGAGAAACCCGCAGGCAAGCTGCCAGCGCTCGGCGTGGGCACTGTGGGAAAGCAGCATCGTGACCTGGATCGTCCCGGCCGCGACCGTCACGCCGACCGCCTTCATCAACTGCTGCGCCGTGCCCTGAAACGAGGTCGCGGCGGCGAGCTTCTGGCGCGGCACGTCGGCGAAGGCCAGCGCGCCCATCGTCGCGAACGAGAGCGAGCGGCTCAAGCCGCCGAGCAGCAGCAACAGGAAAATGGCGGCGGCGGGCCACGCTTGCGACATCGTCGAGCAGATCGCCAGCACGATCGCGAACGACAGGCTGCCCGTGCATAACACCGTTCGCACGGAGAAGTGGCGCAGCGCGAGCGATGTCATCGGCCGCATGCAGAACGAGCCGAGCGCGCTCGCGAACGTGATGAGGCCGCTTGCCGACGCGCTGTAGCCGAAGCCCGCCTGCAGCGTCAGCGGGACGAGAAACGGCAGCGCGCCGGCGCCTGCGCGAAAGAGGCTGCCGGCGATCGTCGCCGCGTGGAAGGTGGGGATGGCGAGCAGCGAAAAATCGACGGCGGGGTGGTCGACGCGACGGCAATGCCGCACCGCAAGCCAGAAGAGCAGCGCACCGCTCGCGACGCAGAGCCACGGCAGGCCATCGGGCAGCACGCCACGCCCGGCGCTTTCGATACCGATCATGAAGAGCGTCAGCGATACGCCGACGAGCAACATGCCGTGCACGTCGGGCGGGCGCGGATGCTCGGCATGCGAAGGCGGAAGCAGCCGCCACGTCAGCAACAGCCCGACGATGCCGACCGGCACGTTGACCCAGAAGATGCTGCGCCATGAAAGGGTATCGGTGAGAAAGCCGCCGAGCGGCGGCCCGAGGAGCGGCCCGATCAGCGCGGGCATCGTGAGCCAGGTCGTGGCTTGCAGCAGTTCTTCGCGCTTCACGCCGCGAAAGAGGATCAGCCGGCCGACCGGCACCATCATCGCGCCGCCGAGGCCTTGCACGATACGTGCGGCGATGAGCGTCGAAAGACTGGTCGAGGCCGCGCAGGCGACCGATGCCAATGTGAATGTCGCGATGGCCCACATGAACACGCGCCGCGCGCCGAAGCGGTCGGCGACCCAGCCGCTCGCGGGGATGAACACGGTCAGCGCAACGAGATACGCGGTGATCGCGCTGCTCAGATGCACGGGATCGACGCCGAGATCGCGTGCCATGGATGGCAGCGCGGTCGCGACGATCGTGCCGTCCATGTTCTGCATGAAGAGCGCGCTCGCGACGACGGCGGCGGTGATGCGAAAGTTTCCAGTGAAATTCAAGCCTCGATGCTCTCGATGAATGAGGGGTCCAAGTCTAGCGGAATGGTGGCGCTTCGGCTGCGGGTTGTAATCCCAGACCCACCCCACGCCAGGCGCCAGCGACTAAAATACCCGCACCTGACCTCCGCAAAAATCCCGCCCGTGCCGCAAGCGCCCGAAACCCCGCCGACGACCGAGGGCATCCACGACCTGCGCACGACGCGCTACGGCTTTCTGCTCCTCAACGACTTTTCGCTGATCGCGCTTTCTGCCGCCGTCGACCCGCTGCGCATCGCGAACATGATCGTCGGCCGCCGCGTCTACGAATACCAGCTAATCGGCACCGACCACGAAGTTGCACGCTCGAGCGATGGCATCCGCGTCGTGCCCGACATCGCCATGTCCGACGGCGGCGCCTTCGATGCCGTGTTCGTCGTCGGTCCGAACCCAATCCCGCGCAAGGGCATCGGCGCGGTGCTCGACTGGCTTCGACTGCAGGCGCGTCACGGCGTAGCGCTCGGCGGGCTCGACACCGGCAGCTACTTTCTCGCGCGCGCCGGCTTGTTGAACGGCTATCGATGCACGATCCACTGGGAAGACCAGGACGCACTCGTCGAGCACTTTCCGCGCCTGACGGTATCGAACCGCCTCTATGAGGTCGATCGCGACCGCTACACATGCAGCGGCGGCATCGCGCCGCTCGACCTGATGGTGCATCTGCTCGGCGCCGCGCCCGGCAGCCGGTCGCTTGCTGCGCGCGTGCTCGAATTGCTCGTCGCGGAACGGCGCAGCCACGAGCAGCGGCAACGCACGTCGCTGCGTCAATACATGGGCGCCGAGCACGCGAAGCTCGAAGAGGCGCTGCAGTACATGGAGAGCAATGTCGAAGAGGCGCTCTCGGTGGCCGAGATCGCGGCGTATCTTCAAGTCTCGCAGCGGCAGCTCGAACGCTGGTTTCATGAGCGGCTCGGCAAGACGCCCGCACAGGCGTACATCGAAATCCGTCTGTTGCGCGCGCGCCAGTTGCTCTACCGGACCTCGACGCCGCTCGAAGAGGTGTGCGCCCGCACCGGCTTCGCATCGACGACGCACTTCGCCACCCGCTATAAGGCACAGTTCCAGATCTCCCCGAGCGCCGATAGAAAGCGCTATCAAAACGCGCTTTAGCCGCGCCTCCAGGCCTCCTCGGTAAAAACCCTCGCCGACGAATTCGCCAAGGTCGCCGTCGAATCCGGAAATGTTCGGATTCGCCGAACTCCTACCATGGGCTCCAGTGAAATCACCTTTCCACCAAGGAGCGAGCGAATGAAACTGGAAAACCTGATCCGTATCGAGAACGGCGAAAAAGCGCAGCACACATTCTCGGATGCGGAATACGCGAACCGGCAGGCGAGGCTGCGCGAACTGATGGCGCGCGAGAACATCGACGCCGCGCTGTTCACGTCGTATCACAACATCAACTACTACGCGGACTTCCTCTATTGCTCGTTCGGGCGCAAGTACGGGCTCGTCGTGACGTCGAAGAAGGTCGTGTCGATCAGCGCGAATATCGATGGCGGGCAGCCGTGGCGCCGCACGGTCGGTGACTACAACGTCGTCTACACCGACTGGCAGCGCGACAACTTCTTTCGCGCAGTGCAGGGCGAGATCGAGAACAAGGGGCGCGTGGGCGTCGAGTTCGACCAGATGCCGGTCGAGGTGCTCGCCAAGCTGAAGGCCGCGTTGCCGGATGCGGAGTTCGTCGACATCAGCGCGCAGACGATGCGCATGCGCATGATCAAGTCGGCCGAGGAAATCGAGGTCATCAGGAATGGTGCGGCGGTATGCGACGTGGGCGGCGCGGCGCTTGCGGCGGCGGTCCATGAAGGCGTGCCTGAACACGAGGTCGCGCTTGCCTCGACGCAAGCGATGGTGCGCGAGATCGCGCGCCGCTATCCGCACTCCGAACTCATGGATACATGGACCTGGTTCCAGTCCGGCATCAACACCGACGGCGCGCACAACCCGGTCACGACGCGCAAGGTGCAGAAGGGCGACATCCTGAGCCTGAACTGCTTCTCGATGATCGCGGGCTACTACACGGCGCTCGAACGCACGATGTTCTTCGATCATTGTCCGGACGAACACCTGCGCCTGTGGAAGATCAACGTCGAGGTTCACGAAGCGGGTCTCGCACTGATCAAGCCGGGCGCGCGCTGCTGCGACATCGCGCACGAGCTGAACAAGATCTATGCGGAATACGGTCTGCTCAAATACCGCACGTTCGGCTACGGCCATTCGTTCGGCGTGCTCTCGCACTACTACGGCCGCGAAGCGGGGCTTGAACTGCGCGAGGACATCGATACGGTACTGGAAGAAAACATGGTCGTCTCGATGGAACCGATGATCATGTTGCCGCAAGGGCTGCCCGGCGCGGGAGGCTATCGCGAGCACGACATCCTCGTGATCGGCAAGAAGGACGCGACCAACATCACGGGCTTCGCGTACGGCCCCGAGAAGAACATCATCGCGGCCTGAGCCGTTCGAACCGGTCTTGCGGCCTTGCGCCGCAAGACGAAACCCGCAGGAGATGTCGAATGTTTTCAGCCGGACAAACCATTGCAGGATTCGATCCCGATCTCGCCGAAGCGATGCGTCTCGAACGCCGGCGCCAGGAAGCGCACATCGAGCTGATCGCCTCCGAGAACTACGCGAGCCCGCGCGTGCTCGAAGCGCAGGGCTCGGTGCTGACCAACAAATACGCGGAAGGGTATCCGGGCAAGCGCTACTACGGCGGATGCGAGCACGTGGACGTGGTCGAGTCGCTGGCGATCGCGCGAGCGAAGCGCCTGTTCGCCGCCGACTACGCAAACGTCCAGCCGCATAGCGGATCGCAGGCGAACGCCGCCGTGTACATGGCGCTGCTCACGCCCGGCGATACGATCCTCGGCATGAGCCTCGCTCACGGCGGCCACCTCACGCACGGCGCGAAGGTGTCGTTCTCCGGCAAGCTCTATCGGGCGGTGCAGTATGGCGTCGATACGGCGAGCGGCCTCATCGACTACGACGAGGTCGAGCGCCTTGCCTTCGAACACCAGCCGAAGATGATCGTCGCGGGCTTCTCGGCGTATTCGCGCGTGCTCGACTTCGCGCGCTTTCGTGACATCGCGGATCGCGTCGGCGCTCATCTGTTCGTCGACATGGCGCACGTCGCTGGGCTCGTGGCGGCAGGGCTGTATCCGAATCCCGTGCCGTTCGCCGATGTCGTCACGACGACCACGCACAAGACCTTGCGCGGGCCGCGCGGCGGGCTGATCCTCGCGAAGTCGAACGAGGACATCGAGAAGAAGCTCAACGCGATGGTCTTTCCCGGCACGCAGGGCGGACCGCTGATGCACGTCATCGCGGCGAAGGCGGTGGCGTTCAAGGAAGCGCTGGGACCGGAGTTCGTCGATTACCAGAAGCAGACGCTGGCGAATGCGCGCGCGATGGTGAGGGTGTTCATCGAACGCGGATACGACGTGGTCTCGGGCGGCACCGACGATCATCTGTTCCTCGTAAGCCTCGTCGCGCGCGGCATCACGGGCAAGGACGCCGACGCCGCGCTCGGCCGCTCGCACATCACGGTCAACAAGAACACCGTGCCGAACGATCCGCAGTCGCCATTCGTGACGAGCGGCATTCGCATCGGCACGCCGGCGATCACGACGCGCGGCTTCGCGGAAGAGGACGCAGCCGTCACCGCGACGCTGATCTGCGACGTACTCGACGATATCGGCAACGCAGGCGTTCAGGAGCGCGTGCGCGAACAGGTGTCGGCGCTGTGCGCGCGGTATCCGGTGTATGCGGGGTCTTGATGCGTGATGGGTACTGCCTGATGCGTGAGGAGTAAAGCTTAACGGCGGGGGGTGCTCGCGATACCATATGCCGATGCACTGCCGTCGACGCGGCGGGGCGCCACCGCCACCACCTCGACCGATGACGCACGACACCGCCAGCACCGCAGCAGAACCCGCAGAAACCTCAAAGCCCTCGCGCACACAGACGCTCGCACTCGCCGCAAGCCTCTCGCTGGGCAGCGCGATCGCGCTCGGCCTCACGCGGTTCTCTTACGCGCTGCTGCTGCCGTCGATGAAGGCCGACCTCGGCTGGACCTTCGCGCAGGCGGGCGCGATGAACACGGCGAACGCGCTGGGCTATCTGCTCGGCGCGCTCGTCTTTCCACTATGCTCGCGACGCTGGCCGGCAAGCGCGTGCTTCGTCGCGGGTTGCATCGTGACCGCGCTCGTGATGACGGTGAGCGGCGTAGTGTCGGATACGGGCGTGCTGCTGGCGCAACGCGTCGCGACCGGGCTCAGCAGTGCGTTCATCTTCATCGGCGGGGGCGTGCTGGCGGCGCGCCTCGCGTCGTCGCATCCCCGCGATGCCGGGCTCGTGCTCGGCTTGTACTATGGCGGCGCGGGATGGGGCATCGCAGTGTCGGCGCTGCTCGTGCCATTCAGCATACGAGGCGGATTGCATGGCTGGCAGTGGGCGTGGTTCGCGCTGGCGGCGGCTTGCGCGTTGCTGTCGGCGGCCGCCGTCGTTGCCGCGCGCCGCATCGAGCATGGCGCGCGCGGCGACCACGCTCAGCCCGCCGCGAAGGCCGCGCCACACACTTCCGCCGCTAGTCCCGCGTGGCCGCGCTACGCGTGCATGCTCGGCGGATACTTCTTTTTCGGCGTCGGGTATATCGGCTACATGACGTTCATCATCGCGCTGCTGCGCAATGGCGGGATGAGCGCGTCGGCGGTCACGGCGTTCTATGTCGCACTGGGGCTCGCGACGGTCGTATCGGCGAGGCTGTGGTCGGGGCTCCTCGATCGCATGCGCGGCGGGCAAGCGCTCGCGGTGCTCAACGGCTTGCTCGCGTTCGCCACGGTGATGCCGGTGCTTTTCAACTCGACGCTCGTCGCGTTCGTGTCGGGCGTGCTGTTCGGGGCGACGTTCCTGTCAGCGGTCGCATCGACGACGGCCTTCGTCCGGCATAACTTCCCGTCCCCGCGCTGGGCGCAGGGCATCAGCGCCTTTACGATCGTGTTCGCGTTCGGGCAGATCGTCGGGCCGATGGTCATCGGCTATATCTCCGATGGCGCGGGCCTTGGGCGCGGACTGCTCTATTCTTCCATCCTGCTCGCTGCGGGATCGGCACTGGCGGCACTTCAGAAGCCCTTACGCGCATAGACCGTGCGCCCTGCGCGGTTCAACGCAACCGCGCTACTCCACACACTTCACGACTGACTTTGCACCCGCGCGCAAAGCGTTGATCGTTCGCGTCCGTGGTAAACCCGACACGACGATTTCACCAAGTATTGCGTCGGATTTCAAAATTTTCCGATCTGGTGAACTTCTACTATTTGCTCCAGCGAACGCAAGTTCATCGAGGAGCAATTGAATGAAAGCACGGCCCATCCGACGGTCAAGTGGCCCGAGAGCCGCAGCCGAACGCACTGCAATCTCACGATTCACGTTTGGAGAGCACGAATGAGTTCAACGAAAGCGGTATCCGGCCAGGCCTCGGGCGCTGGCCTTCTTGCGCAGGGCGTCATCGCTCCGCCGCACCACGCAACCCCAGGCGTCGCCGACCCGCGCGTGCTTAAGAAAGCCGCGATGGCCAGCTTCATCGGCAACTTCGTCGAATGGTTCGACTATGCCTCGTATGGCTATCTCGCGACGATCATCGCCGTCGTCTTCTTCCCGAAGTCCGATGCCGCGACGGGGCTTCTCGCCGCCTACGCCGTGTTCGCGATCTCGTTCATCGTGCGGCCGATAGGCGGCATCGTGTGGGGACATTTCGGCGACAAGATCGGACGCCGCACCGCGCTCTCGCTGTCGATCCTGATCATGTCGTGCTCGACGTTCCTGATCGCGTTCCTGCCGACCTACGCGCAGGTTGGCATCTTCGCGCCGATCCTGCTCTTGCTCGTGCGGCTGATCCAGGGCTTCTCGGCATCGGGCGAATATGCGGGCGCGTCGGCTTTCCTCGCCGAGTACGCACCGGAGGGCAAGCGCGGCATCTATACGAGCATCGTGCCGGCCAGCACGGCGGCGGGGCTGCTGTTCGGCTCGATCTTCGTCGCGGTGATGCATGCGGTGCTGACCTCCGACCAGATTCAATCGTTCGGCTGGCGCCTGCCGTTCCTGCTCGCCGCGCCGTTCGGGCTGATCGGCCGGTACATCCGTGTGCGTCTCGAAGACACGCCGACTTTCAAGGCGCTCGAAACGTCGCATCAGGTTGCGCGTGCGCCGGTCAGGGAACTGCTTTCGATGCATCGCGGCAAGATGTTGATCGCGTTCGGCGTGACGTGTCTCAACGCGGTCGCGTTCTATCTCGTGCTGAGCTACATGCCGACCTATCTCTCGACCGAGATGGGCGTGAGTGAAACAGCGTCGTTCATCGCGGCGACGATCTCGCTGGCCGCTTACATCGGCTTCGTGTTCATCATGGGCGCGCTCTCGGATCGCGTTGGCCGCAAGACGATGCTGATCGGTGCTTCGATCTTGTTTGCCGCATTGACGGTGCCGCTCTTCAAGGGCCTGGTGGGCGCGAGTTTCATGACGATCGTGTTGATCCAGATTGCATTTGGTGCGCTGCTGACGATGAACGACGGGACGCTGCCGTGTTTCCTCTCCGAGATCTTTCCGACGCGTGTGCGCTATAGCGGCTTTGCGTTCAGCTTCAACGCGGCGAATGCGCTCTTTGGCGGGACAGCGCCGTTCGTGGCGACGTGGCTGATTCATTCGACGGGGAACAAGCTCGCGCCGGCGTGGTATCTGGTGGGCGCGTCGGGGGTGGCGCTTGTTGCGATGCTCGCCAGTCGGGAGACGTCTCGCTCGCCGCTCGACAATGGGTGAGGGTGGGGTGGGGTTGGGTTGGGTTTCGCTGGCGCTGGGGTTAGGGTGGTGTTGTTGTTTACACCGTTTGATGCGCTTGTGCTTCTATGGAACTTGCTTTGTTTTTGGTTTATTTGCTCTGCCCCTGTCCGGGGCGGGACTCACTTTCTTTGCTGCTGCAAAGAAAGCAACTGTATTAAAGGTCAAGCGCGA
>NZ_FCON02000138.1 GCF_001544535.1 Caballeronia choica
CACAGCGCGACAACCGCCGGACCTCGGGTTCGCCGTCACGTACGAATCGTGGTGCGGCGGTACGCAAACCCAAACCCTTGCCCGGCACTAAGAATCCGCGCGCATTCACGCGAGCCGATCTGGATCAGGCAATCGCGCAGGTCGCGCAGCAGTCGAAGACGCCTTCAACACCTGGCCAGCGGTCTGCTCGCACTCGCTGAACGGTCTGACACGCCCCTGTCTGATCAAGGCCGTCCTTCGACACTACGTGGATTCAAACCGTTGAAGACAGAGTAAATCACACATCAAAAACACGACATCTGTATTTAGCCGGCGCTACGACATTTCAAAATGGCTTTGACATCATTTATCAAGGATAAATCTATCCTATATGGTAAATTCCCGTCCGTCCCGATAGTCGCCAGGAGCAACCGAGTTACCACGTGGTAGTTACATTTTGAATTTTCGCCGTCGTGAGGATCCGACGGCTTTCCCAGGTGACATCCGGCCTGGCGCGACTCACCCATTCCATTCGTCGTTCGAGGTCTTTGAGGCGACGCTCCCCTCAACCAACCAAGCTGAACGGTGCGTATTTGGTTTGGCCTAGCTGCTGTTCTCGGCCTTCCACATGTCCGGCCCGCGGCTACCGCGGTGCTTCCCACTGACGAATCATACCGGGCCTAGTTTGAGTGCGACCTGCAGTTCATCCGGCGCCGTCAAGTCGGTCGCTGATCCGGACGCCGAACGCATCAAGAACAGCCCGCGCCTCAGGATGGCGGACGAACGGCACGGCCGATACAAGCCGCAGCTTCTTCTGCGCTCGACAGAACAGGACTATAGCTCGCGAGTCGTTCACGTGCCGCGACATATATATAAAGCCGTCGAGCATTTCGCGATGGAGGAATAAGGCTTTGGACCAGCCCTGCGGCACCCGATGCGTGGAACAGGTGGAAAGGGTACCATCACCGCCGAGTCGTTTAAGCGCCGCTCCTGTCATGTTGGCCAGCCTGAGAGGCCCATCGGCCTCGAATGACAGAACAAACCGATTGATGCTTTGCGCCGAGAGTTCGTATTGGCCGCTCTCACGCTTGAGTTCCTCGTTGTGTAGCACCGTTTCTGCAAAAGCACATTCAAGCGATTGGCCAGCGTAACACGTGCCGTAGCGAGCCTCTTCCGGCAGAGACCTCCGGGGATCGTCAAATCGATTACCGCCTGTCTTGCCAAAATGAGGCTCTCCGGAGTCAAACCACGAGACGCGTACGAGTGACTGGGCTAAAACGGGCTCAATGCAGAGTTCCAGCTTAGAGAATGCCGCAACGTTTGGTATTTTTAACGGCAAGCGACACTCTCCTACGATTCGATGAACGCACGAGCGGCAGCTTTGACGTCAGCCGCCTGCCCCGCGCGGAACGCGGCCACTGGAGTGACCCCCTTGCCGAGCGACCTCTTCGGGCGAGTGAAAAAGAGCCACTTGGTCCAGCCATTAAGGCCTCCGAGCAGCTTGCTCACATGCTCCAGCTGACGACGATTGAGCGTCGGGTCCGCATAGAAGACGGGATAGTACTGATTCCCACCAATCTCGACTGCGAAGATTTTTTCTGCAGCTAGGTTTTGGTTGAGCGCCTGCCTGGAGATACCGAGTAATTGGCACATCTTGGCGGACGGAACTAACAGCTGTTTCTCGACGAGACTTTGCCTCTCGCGCAGCAAGTCTTCCGATAATGGGCCCAGAAACGCGTCCAGCTCTGCCCCGCTGACAGCGCCTCGGGGCGTACCGCGAGAGCCGGACCGCGACCCTGCAACGTCGCCGGCAATACTGCTCAGCATCCCGTCTTTGAATAGCTGGCCCAGTTCCGAGTCGGTGAGATTCAAAAGTGATTGAACCCCTTTTTCTGGAACACGAGACAGCTCTCCAATCGCCGTGCGAACCGCCGGCATGGCGGACGAATCAAGCTTTTCGGCGATGGCGCCCAGGTCTAGCTCATGATGTGAAGCGGCGTGCATGACCTTTCTCCCCGAACTTGGTTGGACCAAGATTAGGATTTTGCGTCAAGTATGTCAAGTAGATTGGCGACGAAACCTTGTACATAAAGGGCTCATGCGAGCGACCGGACATGAAAATCCGCCTAAACAGACGAGTCGGTCACGAACACTCAGCAAAGTCCCGAGACGCTTGCGGCCGCTCGGTACGGGCAAAGCAAAGTGTCAATGAGCAGGACGCGGAGCGAATCACGCCACTACATTCGCTGTCCGGCTGCGATAAGACCGAAGCGCCTTCACGCGTCAGGAAAGGCAAACCACCGCCGCCTTAAACCTCCTCGGACAACGTGACAAGGTTGCCGGAACGACGACTGCGGGTCGCGTCTAGCCCGAGCTATTGTCGTTTCCGAATTGCTAAGGCAAAGTGGTTCACGCCCTTGCTGTCAAGCAACTCGTGCCGCTCGCGCAACAAGGGTAAGTTGCAGTTATTGAACGAGCCTGCGCCAACCTATAATCGGCGCCCAGACGACTTCGACCACGGAACCGCATATGCGAATCGCCTGGATAGCCGCCTGTAGCCTGTTGGTAACACTCACGCCAATCGTCGCTCAAGCGAAATATGTGGAAGTGTGGAACCCGCAGGAAGCACAACTGAAATTCCTTCCGCGCAGGCACGTCGCCGGTACACAGAAGAAAACTTCCCACAAGCTTGCAGCACTAAAAACCCCTGGCCGCAAGGCCCCTGCAGGACGAGCCCCAATTCTTGCCAAGAATCGAGTCGCTCCCTACCAATCTCCTCGCATCGACACCCGGGACGCTGTCCCAGTCATTAGGTCCGTGGATATTCCGCCCTTGCTGCGCTCTGACGGCGAGATTTTGCGCACGTGAGCGCGCAAGGCATCTCTGTGGTCGGAAGCGCCTCGCGAAGAGTTGGTACGGGCCGCGTTTCTGTGAGCACGGGAATCCACAGAAGTCGGGCATACGAGTGCTCCGGGCTCGCGCGTTCGTTTCGATTCTGATGTGCCAGCGACGCTACGCATTACCTGCAGATGACGCTTGTTCAAACGGCGCATCGAGGCTGTCGCGATCCAGTCTTCAGAACAGCAATCTGAAGACCCAATAAGGCGATCCGGCAAGCGCGATGGATGCGGGTAGCGTGAGGACCCACGTCAGCACCACACTCCTCCCCGTGCCCCACTCGAAGCCGGATCCATTGGCGGCGATCGTGCCGGCCATGCCCAAGGACAACACATGCGTGGTCGATGCTGGCAAGCCGTAGGCATCCGCCGCGCCGATCGTCACCATCGCGACCAGTTCGGCGGACGCCCCTTGCCCGTAAGTCAGGTGTTCCTTGCCGATTCGTTCACCGACAGTCACGACGAAGCGCTTCCAGCCTGCACATGCTGCGACGGCGAGTAAACCCCATCTGCTCGGAGTTCAACATCGCCGCCAGAAACGTTTCCGGCTCGTGGCAGTTGAGCGAGCTGTTCGCGTAGACGAGCAGCGCGAAGCGATAGTGGGTGGGATTCGGCGCTCGAACGCCCAATGAATCGAAGTCCAACCCACCCGCGCCCTGCGGTCCGGCTCGGGCTGTCGAAGCTCAAGGGCATGCGCGACGGTGCGGCCGAGCGGATCGATTCGGCCCATGCAGTGCGTCGGTTCGCGAGCATTAGCGACCTCGCGCGTCGCGCCCAACTCGATGGGCACGATCTGCAGGTGCTCGCCGCCGCGAACGCCCTCGCCTCACTTGCGGGCAATCGTCGCTAAGCGCTATGGACGTCAGTCGCCGCGGTGCCGGAGAAGGCCCTGCCCGCGGCGACGCCCATCGACGATGACACGCCGATGCTCGGCGCGCCGTCCGAAGCTGAAGACATCGTCGGCGACGACAAAACGACCGAACTCACGCTCGGGCGTCACCCGCTCAAATTACTACTACGACCGGTGCTGCTCGAACAACGCTTGATACCGACCGCGACGCTGCGAGGCTATCGGAACGGGCGGCTCGCGCCAGGCTGCGGGCTCGTGACGGTCAACCAGCGCCCGAGCACCGCGATGGGCGTGATGTTCGTGGCCATCGAGGATCAGACGGGCAACGTCAACGTGGTCGTCTGGCCGAGTCTGCTGAAGAAGCAGCGGCGTGAAGCGCTCGGCGCTTCGTTGCTGGCGGTGTACGGCATGTGGCAATGCGAAGGCGATGTTCGGCAGCTGGTGGCGCAGCGCCTGGTCGACATGTCGCGCCTGCTGGGCGTGTTGTCGACAGTGAGCCGGAATTTCTGCTGACGGAGGCGCAATGACACGTGCGGTCGTCCGAGCGAGGCATTAGCGAACTTTCAACAGAAACGGTGGATAACTGCCCGTCGGCGCGGTGTCGTCGATGAACACTGGTATTGATATGGCAGCCAAGCGCAAATGCGCTCCCGTCAGCGTCAGTACGAACAATAGTCTGATCCCCGCTCGGCCGTAAAGCCGTCGTCATCGCGGGCGCACAATCGGAATGGACAACGATCATGGTCCGCGCGTTCAGCGAAGCCGCATTCGCCGCTTATCGCTTTTGATAGGTGCCGATCAGTTCGGCGTGCGTCAGTACGTGCCCCAGCATGGCCTTTTCGAGCGCCACCTTAGTTGGGCTTTTCAAATCGGGAAGGACGGTGTCGAGCGCATACAGCTTGTGAAAATAGCGGTGGCGTCCCACGGGCGGGCACGGACCGCCGTAAGCGGCACGCTGGAAGTCATTGGTGCCTTCGAGCGTGCCGCTCGGCAAAGCCTCTGTAGCAGCGCCCTCGGGCAATCCGGCTGCCGTCGGCGGGATGTTGTAGAGCACCCAATGTACCCAGGTCATTTTCGGCGCGGCCGGATCCGGTGCGTCAGGGTCGTCGACGATCAGCACCAGGCTTTTTGCATTCGCGGGCACGCCGGCCCACGCGAGGGGCGGGGAAACATCGGCGCCCTGGCAGGTATGCTTCGCGGGAATCGCGCTGTTCTGTCGGAAGGCTTGCGACGTTAGCGTGAGAGTCATGACGCGCTCCTCGGCGGCAACGATGGATGGCGGTCCCGGTGGGATGATCAACACAATGAGCAAGGGTGTCAACAGGCCGCGCGCGCCCCGTGCCCAGGCCGCCTTTTCAAAGCGTTTGAGGCATGTGTCCGGCATGTTGAAGTTGCTCATCCTCGCGCTCTGTACTCTGTCCGTGACGGCGGCCGATTGTTGCGAACCTAGCCCAATACGTCCCCCGAGCAAAATTGGCTGTGGTTGATAATTGACGCGCGCGGGTTCCTACATCGATCGCGGCAGGCATGCGCCAGCCGGAGTGCCTGTCGGCTAGTGTTTCCGGGCGACGGCTCTCAAAATAAAATCGCCGTCGCTTGTGACGTGTGGATGGGGTCGTCCCGAAGCGAGGGTTTCCAATGTGATCAGCTGGCGCGTCAACAACGCGTCGAGTTCGGCGCGACCCAGCTCTACCTGTTCGGGCGCGTCCTTGATCAGCATTAAAGTCGCGAATTCGTGCGGACTAAGCATCCTAATCTCCTCCGTCTTCGATCTGTCACCGGTACGGATTCGTTACGCGTGGCTGGCACAACTTCCTGTTCTCTCCACGCCGGTCGTTGCGCGCTCATCTGAGAGGACCCGGCGCGCCATAATAATGCGATCTAATTTTGAAAAGCAATATGTGGGATACCCTTTTGCGAAGTTCGTCGTGGGGAAGGTTGTCGATGAAACGCGCGTCGCGGGAACGCGGCCGGATGCGTGCCTGCGCATGAAGCGCCGTAGGCAGAAAAACATCGGACGTCTTTTTACCGCAATGTGTCGGCAGCGCGGCTAGAAACATGCAAATACACAATCACCCTTTCCGCGACATAACCGGCACTGCGCGGCCGCATTGGCGCGCCGGAACCGGCCGCGCCGAAAATGACCTGGGTGCTCTACAACATTCCACCGACGGCAGCCCGGCTGCCCGGGGGCGCGAGGCGACGCCCAAGCATTTTCTGAAATGGATTCCGTTGGTCGTTCAATACGAGATACATTATGCCAATGCCGTCCCCGTCCCCGAAATGGTTGTGTAATCGCGCGAACCAAGTTGTCGAAATGCAGGACTAAAGGATTTGGAAAGTGCTACAAATGTCCAAACGTGCCGGGCGGCCGAAATCATCTGATGTGGACGCCAATCCTGACACTGATGCGTTGCCTGCGGTACGACCTGCGCGCTTCGGACCTCTTGTGCTTTGGGCTATGTCGGCAAGTGCATTTGCCGTCGGAGTCTTGGGGACAGTCGCGTATGGCGTCTGGGCTAATCATGATCAGTATGCCTATGCAGAAGCAATGGCAAGCGCACGACAGGCACTCTGGCTCGTCGGATCCACATCGTCAGCTCAAACGTCTCGGTCCGCTCGTTTAGGCCTATCCTCGTCACCTCCTGATCGCGACACCACAGTTGCCAAAACTGATCTTGCCGTGCCCGCGTCTTCTGCCCGGGTCGATCACCGCGCAGCACCTTCTCCGGATTCTGCCGTCCCGCCGCTAGCTATAGGCCGTCTTAATCGAGTGAGCCGTTTCGCCGCGCACGATCGCCGCTATCCGGCGTCGCGCATTAAGCCAAATGGCAACCCATCCGCCCGGAAGGATTCTTTTTTCCATACCGTAAGCTATTGGCAACATAGCAGCGGAAGCCAGCGAGATCTTTACGCCCATCGGTAAGCCGCATTGTCACCCGGAGCGAACAAGTCGAAAGCAACGCCTTTGAATTCCTGATCTACCCAACCGCCAGCGCAAGAAGCGCGGCGATCACCACCAAGAAGGGCGCAGCCTGGGCTGGATGGTCGCGCAACAAAGACGCTCCCTGCTGCTCCCGGTTTCCGCGCGGGTGTCGGTCTGATCGTCGGCGTCGCGACGACCTACGACCGGCCGAGCGCTTCGTCGGCGTGGACGTGACGACCCGATCGCAGCCGCGTAGCACCCCGCATCGGCAGAGCGCGAATTCGGAATGCAGCGTCGATTGCGCAATGGGTTGCGGCTTCAAGGTGCCGTCGGGATTGGTCTCTACGTAAGCACCCGGCGAAGGCCTCTTGATCCTTCGGCCATTGCTGCCGTTGGTTCAACGACATGAGAGCGGCAGGTGAGGACCCAATTGCCGTCATTAGTGACTGGTTGAATTTGTCGATCATGAATGGCCGCTGCCGGAGAAATCAAATGTTCGTTGACGACCCATTGTCGACGGTGGCGTTGTCAGCAGTCCAAAGGCAGGTGTCGGAAGCAGTCCGGTCATTCAACCCGTGTCTCCGAACAGCAGATCAGTCTTCGGCGACGTTGGTCGAAGGCAAGGTAGATCTTCGCACCCTCAGTGGCAACACCCTTGTAGCCGCGATCGACGAGGACGACTTCCGGCTTCACGTCGCTCAAGATCGCCGCTTGCTTCAACGCCTCAGGCAGGGTGTGACCGTCGTATGGGTCGCCCGACATCGAGCGGGCAACTCGCGGCCCGTAGAGTCCCTGGGGCGCGAACTGTTGCTTCGCGGCCTCGAAAACGCGTCGGCGGATGCCCTCGGATTTCCTTTTCACTCGCGGCACGTTCATGGTTGGCGTCTCCAGCCTCGCAATGTAACGGAAAACTTCGCTCACCTCCGCCACATTATGCGCGCTGTCGCGCCCACTCACCCTGCGAACCGTTTCCCCCGCGCGGGGCCACGAGCGCAACTTCCGCCCGGGCTCGAGCCACGCTGCGCCCTTCTCCTCCGTAGCTTACCGCCCGCCTGAACAACGGCTTCTATCGCGCTGGAATCGACTCCTAGCGCGACTTGGCCGCTAGGGAGCTTCCCATCAGAAACGGTGACGCACGCCGACGGTTGCCTCAATCTGATTCGATGTCGATGCGGGTGAACTCACACCGTTGATCCAAGCGACCCCCAGCGGGTTGCCGGCCCTCGCGCTCACACTTTGGTAGGTGCTTTGGATATAGACGTCCGTGCGTTTTGAGAAGGCGTAGTTTGCAAGCGCGCTCACCTGGTTCCAGTGCGGAGCCCCGCTACCGGCGTTGCCCCCGGCGCGCGAGTAGGTGTAGGCCGCCGCCAGCATAACGGCTGGTGTCAAAGCGAACCGGATGTTTCCTTCATAGTTCTGAAAGTGAGTGTTGAAGCCAGTAAGGAATAGTTCGGTCAGGTTCGTTTGTGTATATACGAAGCCTGCGACCAACGGACCGAACGCGTAGTTGACGCCTCCGCCCCACGTCTGCTGGCGGCTAGCGAGTGCCCCGAGCGGCACCGCGGTCGGAGTCAGAAGGCCTGATAGCGACGTTCCAAGCGTATCGGTGACTGCTCCGTTCGTGTTGAGTTGTGCTGGGGTGCCGGCGGCGTTGTTCAAGTGTAGATAGCCCGCGCCGAAGTTCAACGGCCCCCACGCGTACGACATGCCGACGCTGTACGCACGATTGTTCGCGAACCCACCGGCCTGGTTCGAGAAGCCATACAGGGCGCCAAGCCTGAAGCCGGCAAAATTCGGGCTCTGATACTTGACCGAATTGTTGATCTGGAACGAGTCGTTCAGATTGTCGACATCGAACGGGTGCGCGAAGTGCGTCCCGCCATACTGTGTTCCGGTCAACGAGAGCGGCCCGAGGAAGTCAACCATGCCGTCGGTTTGACGTCCCAAAGTCAACGAGCCGAAGTCACGACTGGAAACTCCGACGTAGGCCAAACGGTTGAAGATGCGATTGGCCGACGACAACTGCCCGTTGTTCAGGTTAAAGCCGTTTTCCAGAGTGAAGATCGCCTGCAACCCGCCGCCTAGATCTTCCGCTCCGCGCAGCCCCCAACGACTGTACTGCACGCCTCCACTGGTCATCTGCCAGTTGCTGTGACCACCTGCTCCCGTGCCGGTGATTTGGCTGTTCGTGTAAGTCAGGCCTGCGTCGATCAGGCCGTAAAGCGTCACGCTGCTTTGCGCCTGCGCCACACCGGCCAAGGAGGCCAGCGCGGTACCGGCTATCAGAGTTTTCTTCATTCGTTACTCCAGGGTTCGATGTCTGTTTTCATTAAACGCTCACGTACCCCGTACCGCGACTATCCTCTCTGCGGAGAAGTTGCTGTCGCTGTAAGACGATAACGGAAATCTCGTGACCGAATCTATCGAGTCGTCGAGTTTGTCGCTGGATAGCAACGTCCGCAGATATGCCGCATGAGACGACCGTGCTGCGAGGCAAGCAACGCGGATTTCATTCGGCATCCTTTTATTCGGAACCGGCGTCCGAATGCCCGCGATTGGATCTTCGCCTTGTGTTTTTCCGGTTTCGCGCTAACCTACCTCTGCCCCGCAGGAATTGAGCGGGGTTTAGATCTCCACGGTGGTTCACCCGCTTCGGCGGGTTTTTTTTCGCTGGCGCGTTCGCGACGGGTTTCCAAACAAGCGACCTCAGTTGAGTCGATCGTCTTCACACTGCTGTGCTATAACACTTCGTGCATCTCGCTTAGGCAAGACCAACGAACAGGCCAGCAATCTACTCGGTCTTTCGAGCCACCGCACGGCAGCGCGGCTGCGTCAAACGCTTGATCTCTAGGCTGAATCGTCGCCTTGACTCCGGGTTCAGCCGGTTTGCGAGCAACGGTTGCGCTATAGCACCGGGTTCAACGACGTCATTTATCCAGTAGTCAACCAGGAGACGCGCACGATCGTCACGAATCCGGCTGACGCACTTCGGTAGTGAGCTGGTCGGCCGGCGCCTCGCCGTGACTGTCTCACCGTTTCAAAACATGGAGCTGCTCCGATGCGCAGCCGCTACGCTGTCGGTCGATGGGTGTCACTGTGGCCCGGCGAAGCGTACATGAGTCATTGGCTTTATCCCGGGGCTCGAAGCGAAGACCATCATTGCCGGGCGAGACCGACAGTATCGGCGCTGGCGCCCGATGTCTCTCGAACACATCGCTTACATGCAACAGCTCCTTGATGTGACGTACCCGGATATCTTCGACGGTCCCGGAGATATTCGTTCGAGGGTTTCGCAGAGATTCCAGCCGGAGCGTTTTGACCATCCGGAAGAAGGGTGCCCTCGAGCTCGCCTGGAGATCTCCCTGAGCGCTAAAGGCACGCCGTCGCGACATGCTTCCTGAAAGCCTCTCAGGTTCTGGCCGGCCTCGAATGTACCCATGACATTCAGCCGACGCGCCTTGGTGCGCCGGCTTTTCTTTTTATCGCGCAACATGCAGACAGCAAAACGTAGCGCCTGGTCATTCGTCATCGGACGCTGATTCAACCATACCACTCAACCCCAATTTAAGGGTTTTGCCACGCCAGATTGTGCCCAGGCCCGCCATATCACAGAGAATTGCCCACGCTATATAAGGGACGGGCGTTTCCCCGCTTATCCAGCGTCTGACTTGGCGGCCGCCATGCTCACTCAGCCCGAGCACCCTGGCTAGAGCCCGACCCGACAGACCAATGCGTCGCACGACCTCCTGAACTTCAGCGCCCCGGGGTCGCTCCCATCCCTCATCCGCCGGAAGCAAACACTCGGACCGAATGGGTGTATGAATATCAAACGTCATTCTTTTATCGCCTTTTCTCTTAGTCGTGCTTCCTGGAGCGGACGAATCTTCGCGCCCGGTCGATCGCGTCCGCAGCGACCTTTTCCTCCAGCCGTAATCGATGCGCGCGGAACTCATGTTCCGGCCACCGCTCTTCGCACTCCTCGAGTGCCTTCACTGCCTGATCGCGTGTCATCGGGTGCGTATATCCCGACCATGGTTCGTACACGTCGCCGCCGGCACTCATCGGCCGTTTACGCACGGCACGCTGGATGATCCAGTCGTCCGTCCAGATTTCAGGCGCCGCCGAAGCTTCGCTGATGTTTGCGCCAATCTCCGGCAGGTTGCACTCGTCAAAGTGTCGCTCCCCGGTCGACATGTCGAGCAGCGTAACGATCGCGTTGCCGAATCGTTCCTGCAGGTCCACCGCATCTCGCCATGCCTCCTCTGGATCGTCGTATTCCGCTGGCGTATCGCCAAACTGCGCGTGCCTAAATCCGACCGCGCCCCACCGGTCAAAACTGAGCACCACATCGACGTAGCGGTTCGCATCGTCATCCCAGACCTGAACTCGATACATGATGTTCTCCTGATCCTGAACGATTCATTGCTGCGCCGAACCCCGATCCAGCCCCCGCGGCTTCGCCGCGGGGGAATCACGCAGCCTGCGGCTGCTTGACGACCCCGATCACAGTTGCACGACGCCTCTCACCGGATCGTCCCTCCGCTGCCGCTGCGGGTCGGCGCTCTCCCCACGCCTCGCGGCGCGGGTCCCCTATAAGGACCTCCCGTTAAAACCAAGGTTTGTATCTTTTAATTCCATTCCATAGTCATCTTTCAATCATCGCGACGCGGTACGAAGCGGCTGGTAGACTGCACACCTACAATCGGCCTCTCGACGTCAGCATTGCTGACCGTGGCCCGGATAATAACCGCGCAGCGGGACTCCATTCGTGCGTCGGCACATGCGAGATCGCATTGCCTGGGGACCCGTCGAGTTCTCCCGCTGCCGGTCTGACCTGTCGCTTATCCTTACCGGGTGTCTGCGATGAAGTACAACATGGGCTGCTTCAACTTACAATGCTATCGGTCCTTCATTGTGCTGCAACCCCATGGGGCTGCCCGTCGTAGGACGGATCAAATCGCTGACCTTTCGCCAGGATCGCCCAGAGCACACGCGTGTGCTTGTTGGCGATCGCAATCAGCGCCTTGCCGTAGCCGACGCGTTCAACTAGCTGGGTAACCCATCGCGCGAGTCGGTCCTGCCTGCGTCGGGATGCCGTCAGCGTGACCCGCGCGCACTGGAACAGCAGCGTGCGCAGATACGCATCGCCCTGCTTGGTGATGCGACCGAGCCGCTCCTTGCCGCCGCTACTGTTCTGCTTTGGGACAAGCCCGAGCCATGAAGCGAACTGTCGGCCGTTGCGGAACTGTCGGGCATCCCCTACCGTGGCACTCGCGGCGGAAGCGGTGATCAACCCGACACCGAACATTTCCGTGACGCGTCTCGCGTCGGGATCATTCTTTGCATGCTGGGCGACCTGTTTGTCGAACCAGTCGATCTCTGCGTCAAGCTCGACAATTCGCGTCCACCCTCGCAACAATGCCACCCGCGTGAGTCCGGGCAATTCGTTCCCCCCGTCCTCCACTGATTCGGCGAACCTCTCTCTGAACCGGTGAATGCCCTGCGGAAGAAATATCCCGAATTCAGCAACCAGGCCGCGAAGCCGGTTGACCAGTGCAGTACCTCCTCAATCAGACCCTGGCGCATGCGATGCAACACGAGCGCGCCTTGCTGAGCCGGCGTCTTGACCGGAACGTAACGCATATGCGGTCGGCTCGCAGCTTCGCAGATCGCCTCAGCGTCCACCGCATCGTTCTTGACCGAGCTGCCACCCTTGCGATAGGGCGCCGCAAACTGCGGCGGAATAAGCCTGACATCATGTCCGTATTCGCGAAGCCGGCGCGCCCAGAAATGCGAAGCTGTACAGGCCTCCATCGCGACCACGCAAGGTGCCAGATTCGCGAACCACTCCAGAAACTTCTCTCGCGTGACTGCCTTCCTGATCACCACGCGCTCCGCTACATCGACTCCATGAAGCTGCATCACGTTCTTCGCCAGATCAACGCCTACACGGACAATCCTGTTCACGACGTTCTCCTTGCTCGATTGATCGGACCTGCTCCACCATCGTGGCATATCCCAGCGCTCGCGTGAGGGAGGTCCTTATCAATTCGTGCGCCTCGATCTGGGCGCGCAGGCGCGCGCGATCCGCTCCCGGCCGACACAAGCCCTGGTCTAGCAGGGAAGGTTTGCCCGGCACAGATCTCTGCGATCGGGCTGACGAGCCGGAGCTTGTCAGGCTGGGACACTTGGCCATCACCAGCCAGCATAGTTCAGCAAAAGCTCCGCTATCAGCTTGCGACGAACAAGGTCCAGCCCTGACAGGTCGGCGAAGCCCCTGATGCCTGCTTTCTCCCACAGAAGAACGCTATCGTCCTTGTTGTAGAATGAATACAGCGGCACGGAAGGTGCGCTCGCCGCTGCTGAGAACACCGAAGGCGTCGAGAATGACCGCTCCATTGGGCGCGAGCGCCCGCTGTCTTTCACCTTCTCAACGGCCTCCCTGGTGCCATCGCCGAAATAGACTGGACCGGACAGCATGACAGCCTGTTTCCATACTCGAGAAAACGCGCAGGCGCGGCAGTAAAATCGGCGTCGCTTTCCTCCTGCTCGCGGCGAAACTGGTCGAGCACTTCAGCGAAACTTCGATTCGTCGATCATAGCGGCAATTCCTGTTGATAAAGGGCAGTGGTCACCGCTTTCACCTGCTCGGCAGACAGCGAAGACACGTCGATGGCCGTTACGTGCGTGTAGATCATCTCGCCATAGATATCGGCAAGGTGACGCGCTTTCGGGCACAGCGCCGCGTCTTCTCCTGACGCCTGGCGGCTTCGCCACACGTTGATCGCCTGTTCAATCTCGGCAATTGTAAAGGTTGGCATGTCAGGCTCCGAAGCCCACGCGAGTACACGCGGGCGGTTCAGGTCATTGGGCGAACAACACTTCGTAGAGTCCGCCCCGGTCGATCGACATTTCGGCATCCGGCAACTTCGCCACACCGCAGATGAAGTCGAACGGGCCGCTGTACGGCAGCATTTCAAGAATCGTCTGATTGCCGAACCATGTGCGCAGCACGTCACCGCGCTTCAGCTCGCAACCTCGTTTCGGTTCTGTCGTCATGCGGTACGCTCTCGAGTGTTGTGGACCGCTTCGTGAAACGCTACCAGAGGCGCGCGGGGTGGTACGCGGTCAAACTCCGAAAGCGCGGCACGCGCGATCGCCCGAAGCTCGTCGCGGTGCATGTCGATCGCATGACCGTCCCCGTCGAGCATATTGGCGATGCGGTGCAATGCGTCAGCGGTCTTCGCCGCCGCATCCGCCGACAGCGCCATACGGAACAGTTCAGCACGCACAATTTCACGGTCCCCGTACTGGTAGACGGCCAGCAAAGGCAGAAGTGCGGTCAGCCAGGTTGGGCGAATTTGCGTCATGTCCATTTCTTCCTCACTGATTTTCAGGTAGGGCGAAAGACCCGGCCCGCAGGCCGGGGCTGGTTCGTTAGTCAATAGCGCGGAGAATGTTCGCGGCCTCTACGTGCTGCGTCGCAAAGGCACGCAGGGAGTGGTATTGGTCAATGATCCTGTCGTCGCTACACTTTTCCGCCAGGTGGCACAGGGCGAACAGCGTGACGACGATCCCGAACGCGTCCCCGCCCATCATGTCGCTGTAGCCGTTCATATGCCACCGCACGTGCACCCGTCCGCAGTCCGAGGGGGCCATATAAAAGCCACCATTCGACAACTGGAAGAAATCCCACGAACCGCCGTTGTAGGCACTCGAAAGACGCGCGGCCCAGTCGTAAACCAACGCCTCGCCCTGGAGATATTGCGCACCCAGGTAGTGAGGAAGGAAATTCAGACGCAACTCATCAGCAACAACGTTTGACGAGATTTTGGTTTGATTATAAATCACGGTTATCTCCGGTTATGGCCATCGCACCACGCGAGGCACAACTTAATTATAGTGACATTTTGTCCTAATTATGGAATATTTTCATTTGTATTTTAGATCGTTTATGTTATCCGATTAGGAAATTCAAATAACTTCTATCGACATATTCTTTACTTAGGGCATTTTGTCCACATAATGGTTATGTGCCCCGCGTGGTGCGATGGCCATAACCGGAGATAACCGTGGATCAGGTTGAAAACCGTACAACCGAAACTGTTCTCGAAAGAAGTTTCGGCAACGACACCCAGATCGAATACGTGCCGCTCGCACTGCTGTGCAAGTCACCGCACAACGTGCGCCGCAAAGCGCCTACCGGCATCGAGACACTGGCCGAGAATATTGCTACGGCAGGCGTCATGCAAAACCTCGTCGCCCACGAGATGAAGGCGCGCGGCAAGCAGCGCAAGTTGGGCGTGTGCGCGGGCCAGCGCCGCCTGCTCGCACTGGAACTGCTGCGCACGACTGGCCGGATCGATGACAGCTACCCCGTACCGGTCAAGGTGGTGAGTGAAGCCGATGCCGTCGCCGTCTCGCTGATCGAGAACCAGCAGCGCGAGCCATGCATCCGGCGGACGCCTGCGAAGCATTCCACCTCCTGGTCAATGAAGGCCGTACGGTGGACTACATTGCGCCTCTTTTCTCGCTATCTGAAATCCAGGTGCAAAGGCCCTGAAACTTGCGAACGTGTCGCCGCGCCTGATCGACGTCTTTCGCGAAGACGGCATGACGCTGGAACAGATCCGCACGCTTGCACTGACGGACGATCACGAACTGCAGGAACGCCTGTGGTTTGACGCCGCTCAGGCGTGGCAACGCAACCCGGCGCAGCTGCGCGACGCGATCACGAACAGCGAGATCGATGTGTCCGACAGCAACCTGGTTGCGTTCGTCACGCTCGACGCGTATGAGGCAGCAGGCGGTCACATTCGCCGGGACCTCTTTAGCGACGAGCAAAACGCCGGGTATGTGACCGACGCAGAACTGTTGCACCGCCTGGTCGCAGAAAAGCTGGTTTCTGTCGCGCAGACCTTGAGAAACGAGGGCTGGAGTTGGGTCGAAACACGTGTGCGCCGTGATTTTTCCGAAATCGCCCGCTTCGGTCGGCTGCCGTCGGCGTCGCGCGAATACACGAAGAAGGAAAAGACCGAGCTTCGCGCGCTTAAGAAGGCGAGCGAACAGGCCGCAGCGGAACTGAACGCGTACTACGACGCCGAAGATGAAGCCGAGGACGACGCCCGCCGCGATACACTCGAAACTGCAGCGGACGCCGCTTCCCAAGCGCTGCACGACTTTGCTGAACGCCTCGAAATCTGGAGCGACGACCAAAAGGCGCGTGCCGGTGCATTCGTGACGCTCGACCATGACGGCAAGGCCGTGATCGAGCGCGGACTGGTCAAACCCGAGGATCGGGCCAGCATGAATCGCGAAGGTGTAACGGGTGCTGACGAACTGCCAGCGCCACCAGAAAAGCCACTGCACGGCAAAGACCTCAGCAGGCGATTGACGGCACACCGCACCGCCGCCCTCCAGATCGAACTTGCACGGAACCCGGTGGCCGCACTCGCGGTACTGATGCACCGCCTGATCCAGGTTGTGTTCGATGACCGCTATGTCTGCGCCTGCGACCAGCATGCCGCCGACGTGCGGGCCACATGCTCACTCAAACGCCTGTTGCAGGCAGCGGACGACATGGAAGCCAGCGCGGCATGGAAAGAGATTTCAGCCGAGCGCGAAAAGTGGGCCGCACTGCTGCCGAAGCGTTTCAGTGATGTGCTGCCCTGGCTGATGGCGCAGAGCGAAGGCGTGCTGAGCAACCTGTTCGCCTTCTGCGTGGCCGCTACCGTCAACGGCGTGAGCGAATCGGATGGCGCACACCCGGTGAACGCGCTGATCAATCTGCTGAATGTCGATATGGCACAGTACTGGACGCCGACGCGAACGAGCTATTTGAACCACGTGTCGAAAGCACGTATCGTTGACGTGGTAGCACAAGCACTCTCCCCGGAAGCGGCGGCGGCGCTGGAGAAATTGAAGAAAGACGCAGCGGCAGAGACGGCGGAACGGTTGCTGACCGAGACACGCTGGTTGCCCGAGGTGCTGGTGAGCCGAGAAACGCCAGTCGTATGGGATGACTACGAAGACGAGGAGGAAGAAGACGCTTAAGCGAGCCGAGCGCCGCGCCCGACGAAGCTGTACGGAGCGTTGATCGATACCCGGCTCATTTTCCAGAATCCCTTTTTATGCCTCTGGCGCGTCGTTCCCCGCGACGCGCTTTTTCTTTTTCTGCAAGCTCGAAGCCGCGCAGATCGCTGCGATATCGCGCGCGCATGCGCCCGGATCGAGGCGCACGGAACCCGCTCCGCAGGTGTCGAGGAGAGCGCCGACCTGCAGCGCAGCGACGATCCGGCTGGGCACGTTGGGTTACGCGGGGACTTTCTCCGCCGCAGCCGCATTAGCCGCGACCTCCGCGCTGGCCTGCGTTTCGACCTTCTTCTCATTTTCTCGCTCAGCGATGAAGGTATCACCGCGTCTCTTGAGCGTGTGCTGCAGATCGTCGTCCGTCCTGAACTGATCGAGCGCCCACAGCAGCGTGCCGGTCAGCGTGCCGCGATCCACCGGAAAATCGACCATCGCGACGATGCCACCGAGTTCAATCAATTCGCGCGTGTGGGCCTTGCGCTGATCCTCGCGCCGCGCACTGAGCATGCGGGCCGCTTCGGCTTTCATCGCTTCGGCCTTCTGGTTAATCTTTTCCAGGCGGATCAGCTTATCGAGCTGTCGGGACTCCTGCGCGGTGGGATTCGGAATCGCCGCCAGTTCGACCAGCAGCGCTTGCGTGGCGGTTGGCGACTTCAAACCCTTGATGTATTGGACGTGTTCCGAAAGCCATTCAGGTTTTACCATCATTTTTCTCCTGGATCAATTTCAGTTGCATCGAGCGACAGCGCAGGCCGACCATCGGCCCCTTCCTGCCAAGCTATTCCGGATTATGAAAATTGCAAAAGCGAGTTAACAAGGCGGAGCCACCCAGCAATATCTGGCGAGCAAAACGAGTCAAAGCGCGCTTCCGCGTTTCTATGCTAGCATAGAAACAGCTTATGATAAGACGAAAGCTCATCCGCCAATGCCAACGTACCACTTGAGCGTAAAAGCAGGCAGGAAGGCCGCCGCCGGGGAACACGCCAAGTACATTGCGCGGGAGGATCACTACGCCTACATATCTCGCGGTGGGAAGTTCGAGGAGCGTGGCGACCTGAAGATGACCGAGAGCGGCAACATGCCGGCGTGGGCCGCGCACGATGCCAGCATTTTCTGGCAGGCAGCGGACACCTACGAGCGGGCAAACGGTCGCCCGTACACGGAGATCGAGGTTTCGATTCCGCGCGAACTGGACGATGAACAGCGCGTCGCACTCGTGCGCGAGTTCGTCGAACACACCCTCGGCGAGCGCCACGCGTACACGTGGGCGATCCACAATCCGGCGGCAAGCGACGGACTGGAACAGCCGCATGCGCACATCATGTTCACCGAACGCGTGAACGACGGCATCGCCCGTGATCCGGCGCACTACTTCAGGCGCTGGAATGCGCAGGACCCTGAAAAAGGCGGTGCTGGAAAGGACCGCTTCCTGAGCAGCCGACAGTTTGTTCGCGACGTGCGTGAAGAATGGGCCGTCACGGCCAATCACTTCATGGCACGGGCGGGCATCGAGGCCCGCATCGACCACCGCAGTTACCGGACGCTGGGTATCGAGTTGGAGCCGTCCGTTAAAGTGGGCGTCGCGCGCTACGCGGGCGAGCGTGGTGTGATGGCCAGTGTGCTGGAGGAGAATCGCCAGCGCGCGTACCGCAATGGTCAGCGCCTGCTCATCAATCCGGCGATCGGCATCGCCGCGCTGACGATCAATCAGTCCATCTTCTCGCGGCGCGACGTCGAGCAGTTCGTGTTTCGCAACACCGATGGTGCGGAGCAGTTCCGGCAGGTTTACGCGCGGCTGATGAATTCGAAGGAACTGCTCGCGCTCAAGGATTTCGGTCGCAACGGCGAGTGGTTCACGTCAACGGATCTGCGCGCGATCGAGGTCCGGCTGGTCGAGCGTGCGCGCGCAATGAGTCGCGCCGGCGACGCTGCAACGGGCGACGCCGCGGTGCGCGAAATGCTACGCGCAACCCGACAGTTCAATGCGGGACAGGATGCGGCTTTTGTCGCGCTCGCCGGCGGTGCCCAGCTCGCGGTGGTGAATGGTGCGGCGGGTACCGGCAAAAGCTATGTGCTCGCCGCAGCACGCGAAGCGCTCGAGTCAGACGGACTGCGCGTAATCGGCGCAGCGCTGCAAGGCAAGACGGCCGACGACATGCAACGCGACGCTGGCATCACCAGCCGGACGCTGCACAGTCTGCTGTCGGGCATCGAGCGCGGTACGGTTGCGCTCGACGCGAAAACGATTCTGGTGATTGACGAGGCCGGTATGGTCGGCTCCCGGCAAATGGAAAAACTGCTCGGCCACGCGCAGGCGGCCTGGGCACGCGTACGCTTGGTGGGCGATGCATGGCAGCTGCATGCGGTCGACGCGGGCGATGCTTTCCGCGCAGTGTCGCGCGAAGCGGCCGCCGCGAATCGGCTCGAAAGCCTGACCGAAATCAAACGGCAGAACGAGGCCTGGCAGCGCGAAGCCACGTCGGCGCTGGCCCGGCACGATGTGCAAACGGCGGTTTCCGCGTATGCGGACCACGGTGGCGTACAGCTGTATGCGACCGTCGTCGACGCGCGCGAGCAGCTGATTGCGCAATGGCAGGATGATCGCCGGACCCGTCCCGGCAAGACCCAGCTGCTGCTGACGCATACCAACGAGGAGCGTTGCGCGCTGAATGCGCGCGTGCGCGAATTGCTGCGGGCCGCCGGCGAGCTGGGCGGCGAACAGACCGTGCGGGCCGAAGACCGGCCTATCGCGATCGCCGCCGGCGAGCGGATCATGTTCCTGCAGAACGAATATGTGATGCAGGTGAAGAACGGAACGTTGGGCACGATTGAACAGATCGACGCGCCGACGGACACGAAAGCGGCGGGCGCCGTGCTGCATGTGCGGCTCGACGACGGCCGGCGACTCGCGGTCGATACGGCGCAGTACGGTCATTTCGATCACGGGTACGCACTCACAGTCCACAAGAGTCAGGGGGTGACGGTCGACCGCGCGTACGTGCTGGCCACGAAGAACATGCACGCCGAGCTCGCCTACGTCGCGATGACCCGGCATAAGGAAAATCTGATTGTGGCGGCCGGACGCGACGAGTTTGCGGACGGCGCGGCCCTGATGCGCAGCCTGTCGCGTGCCGACGAAAAATCGTTCAGTGCGCAGCATGAGCTGCGGCTCGAGCGCGATCGCCGGCCGGAGTTAGGCTACCGGCACACGTTGAACCAGCGCCGCGTCGAATTCTCGAATGCACCGCGGCCGCGGCGGGCAGAAAAGACCCTCGATCGCTCAGTCGAGCAGTATGCCGATGCCCTCTGCGCCGCGGCGGCCGCAAAGCGCGCAGGCAAGCCGGTGCCGGCTAAGGATCGTGCGGCGCTGAAGCGGGCGGGCGTCGGACTGGACAGACTCGATCCGGCGCTGCGTCGCGAGATCCGGTATGTCGTTGAGCGGGATGATCGTGCCTGGCGTGCGCTCGTCGAGCTGAGCGGCCCTGCGCGGGCCGCGGCGCTTGTCAACGAGGTGGCACAGGCTAGGGCGCAGCGCGCCGGCATCGACGCGGCGGGCGCCGAACACCGACAACCGACCTCGCCAGCCACCGCATCCCGGCGTTTCGCCGACCTGACGCCAGAAGAACGCCAGGTTCGGCGCAACGAGTTCAAGGTCCAGCTTCGTAAAGCGGCTGGCCAACCAGTCGATCGAGATAAGCCACCGCGTGAGCGCGCGGCAACGCGCGGACGCGGCGGCCCAGAAATCGGTGATTAATCGTATGCGGTCCATCAGCGACGCCCCTCAATTCAGGTGGCGGAGCGCGTGACGTGTGGTAGGAACGCGGATCAGCGG
>NZ_FCON02000139.1 GCF_001544535.1 Caballeronia choica
TACAGTCTGGCCGTGCGCGGCCTGCAGCGGCCGCTGAAGGTCAGCCGCGCGTTCGGCCACCTCTTCCGGCCGATGTAAGTTGCAAGCTGGGGCCGCCCACCGGCGTGACGCCTGGGTCGTGAACATCAGGGCCGTGCGCGCTCGAGAGCGAGAAGCCGAACCTGCAAGTCCTGGGCGTCGACTGCCTGCGCGAGGCATCGCATCTTCGATGCTGGGGGTGCGCTCCCGGGCGAGTAGGTTCACGAGCATCTGCAGCAGGTTCTTCATGGGTTGGTCCTTTCAAGGTGGGGGCTCGGGCGCTGCACGCCTTCGCACGGAGGGATGTCCTCAATGGACACAATCAGTTGCACGCATGGGATCGCGACGGACGTCGCGGCCCGCCTCATATGGAATCCTTAATGATTTGTGCGGAGATTTTGACCCACGGTAACACCGGAACCACTGCCGGGCTCAGGCTCGGTGCGGCGACTGGGCACATGAATCGCCAGCGCCGGAATTGCTCAGTCCCTGCTTGGGAACATGCCATTTATGCAGATCGCAAAATTCATCGCCGGGCCGGGCTTTTCGTTTGCCCCGCCGCCGGCCACCGGCATTGGCGTTAAATTGGGCAACTGGAACGTCCTGGTCCCGTCGCCACCGTAGTTATTTCCAATCAATGCATACAGCGGCTGGAATTGCGCAATCTGCAGCGTTTGGCCTTGGCACAGCAACCAGCCCTTGGGCGCCCAGTCAAAGCTCAACATGCGGATTTCGCCAATATACGCGTCTTCCATTGACTTCTCCTTGGTTGACGCTGATCAAAGGAACGACCTGCTCCACACCGCTTCTGGCCCTACACGAAACACTACTGCTCGCTTTGCCACGCAAGTATCGGCTGCGATGCGTTCGGTGGCATTACCCATGTGTCGTTGGTGACGAGGTTCCTGGTCGATCAAAGGCTTTGCGGCATGCTCATTTGACTCTTGACTCTTTGGCAAACCATTTGTGGTCGGGACCGGTGTTCCGGAGCGAATGCCTGCCGCTTCGCACATTACCTCTATATCCCAGAAGACGTTGTTGGCGATGGTGCCACGATTATAGGCCGCAATCCCCAGCGATCTGGCGCAACCAATATGTTGGATATGGTGGGGCCGTAAGCGACCCGACGATCACGCCAGTGGCAACCAGCCCGCCGCGGCTCTGATGTGCAAATCGACCGCTATTTGAGGCATGCGGTTGAACTATAAACCCCTACATCCGGTGTCCGACATGAGGTGAGTGGTTGTGGTGCAAATAGGTAAGCGGGATGAAAAAAATACTATAGAAAGGATACCTTATCGAGCGGACAGGACAGCATTCCATACGGCGGGCGCAGCGGAATCCTTGAGGTCGAGCTTCGCGAGATCGAACTGGCCCTTGCGAATGCGATGCGTCAACTCGATGCCTGAAATCGTGGTCGCGGCGCTCCTGAACCGTTTGAAGCCGAGCATCACATTCGTTCTGGATTTGATGTGCCGATGGTCCTGCTCGATCAGGTTGTTTAGATATTTCGAGGACCGCACCTTCGTGTCTTCAGGCAGCAGACCATCGGTTTTCATCTCGCGCGCCGCGCGGTGCAAAGCGGCATAGCCATCAAGCGTGATCGTCTCCGGCGGTTGGCCCTGTTGTCTTATGGCCTTACTGAGAAAGGCTTTGGCCGCGGACACGTCGCGCCACGCCCTGAGTATAAAGTCCACCGTCTGGCCAGCCCGATCCACCGCACGGTACAGGTAGACCCAGTTGCCGCGAATCTTCAGGTAGGTCTCGTCGACCCGCCACGAGCGACCCGCGGGCGTAGCAAAGCGGTTCCAGCGTTTGACGAACTCAGGCGTATAACGCTTCACCCAGCGCAGGATCGTCGTGTGAGCAAGCGACAATCCCCGTTCGGCCATCATCTCGACCAGATCGCGGAGGCTGAGCTTGTAGCGCAGGTACCAGCGAACACACAGAATGATGATCTCCCGATCAAAATGGCGTCCACCGAACAACTCTTCCAGGCTCTTCAGCTTGCTCATCGCGGGTCATCAGTTCGTTTTGCTCCGACAACTCTAACCTATTCGCCTACCCTGTTTGCACCACAACCCGCGCCACCATCCGAGACTGTTTTCTTCACGCTTCTGTACGCGTGGCGCCTTGCGCCGACGTCTCGCCGAGGTCAGACGCGCTCGCCTGTTCGGCTTCGGCGGGCTGCCAGCGGCGACGCGAGCGATACATCGTCTTGAGTGCGAGCCGCGCCATCTTGATCCAGCCGAGCGGCCTCGGATCGGCGAGCATGCTGAGCGCGCGGGCGTAGTCGAGGGTCAGGCCGGGCGTCCATGCCATCGTTGCCGCGCGTTTGCGCACCTGAGCGGCGACCCACAATTCGGGCGTCGACATCACCCGCACCAGCGGTCTCCAGCCGCCGGACTTTGCCCACACCCGCGCCGACGCACCTTCGATCGCCGCTTCGAGCCCGCGCGCCACTGTGCTTGAGCAATTGCGATACGTCAGGTTATAGGTCGTGTCCTGCCGATACGCGTCCCAAAACCGTTGCAAGCGCTCCGGATCGTAGTTGCGAATACGCACCTTGACGGTCGACTCGCACCACGCATTCGCCTCGGTCCGGTAGTCTGGCTGGAAGACACCCGGAACGTCATTCTCCCGCGTCGCGCGCAGGATGCGCCCGAATTCCTCGGGCGAACGATCGATTTCCGTGCCCGGATACAGGCTGATATAGATGCCTTCAGGCGACTCCAGCGCCGCGTGGCCGGTGGATATCGCGCCGTTCCGGTCGACGGCCGCGATATAGCGGTTCACGATCACACGTGGCTGCGCCTCGGCCTTGGCGGTGGCGGCCGGCATCCAGACGTGAATGGTGAGGGCGCGTTCGTCGTCCGATGGCGGGCCGTCCCATTCCGTTACGCTTGAACTGGCCAATGCCGTTTCGGGCGCAGCGGCAGGCGTCGGCACGGAATCCGCCACCGCGGGGTTGTGCTCCATCCGGCGCACGCGCATGGCGAGCAGAATCATGTTCCAGCCGCCGAACAGCAGGCCGAGCGACACGCAGTATGGAATCGTCCCCGCGTACTGCACGGGATAGGGCAAGTAGAAGATGAATGCCACCATCATCTCGAATACGCCGCCCGCGATGGCCAGACGCCAGCGCCGGAACCGCACTATTCTGGCGGAAATGATCTGCAGGACACCGTCGGCGAAGAAAAGCGTGCCGAAGATCATCGCGAGGATAAAGTTGGCGTGCAGCGTGCCGATCAGGATCAATGTGGCTGCCAGCGTGAAGGCCGAGCCCTTCACGTAGCGCAGCTTGCGCTGGCCGCCCATGCCAGTCCATGCGACGGCAAGCGTCGAGAGGCCTTCCAGCAGCAGCAGGAAAGCGAACGGTTTGAGCGGAAAGTAGAGCGAGCCGTCCATCATGTCGATAAACACTTCGACGCCCAGCGCGACGCTGAGCCATCCCGCCAGCATCAGCGCCTTCCATCGCGTGCGCAGATAGTCGACGCCTAGAAGGATCATGACCAGTCGTACCATGAGGGACTCCGTGGGCTGTGGCACCGAGCGGCGCAGATTGTCTCAATATAGCAGTGCGGTTCCAGGCGCGGCGTTGCACGACGGCATGCTTCAAGATGCACAGGCAGTTTATGGGGCCGCAGGCATTAATCGTCCTCCTCATGGTGATGATGCTTCCAGCCTTTATGCCAGCCATTGTCGTGCCATTGCCGGGGGTCCCTGTACTCGCTCTCGTATCCGTGGGCGTAGGCAAGGGGCGCTTGTGCGTACGCAACGGGAGGCTCCTGATACACGACTGGGGGGCCCTCGTATACGGGGTGAGCTGATTCAGAGACGACGGTTCTCGGCGCTTCATGCACGGCAACATGCCGCGCCGAACGAAGGCGATCTTGCGTGGCGAATTCGTCCGCAGGACCAGGCCGCCCCGCGGCGACCTGCGGTGCGGCGAAATCCCGGGAAGGCACAACGCCGTGATCAAACGGAGTGGAAGGTGCGTGCCGGGCGATCTCAGTGCGGGAAACCGCATTTCCGCGGGAAGAAGTCGACGATGCTCGCGTGCCACGACTGGGCGAAACCGTCTGTCGCTTTGGCGGTGTCGACTGGGTGATGCCGAGCGCCTGCCGCACTTTCGCCATAAAGTGCGACGCCCAATTTCCCCGATTCTGGGGCGCGCCGTTACCCGCTTTGCCAGAACGCCTTGTCGCTGGCCGCGGTGCAGCAGAACCCCGGGCAGATGCCACGCGCCGTTCGAACGAAGTGGAAGGCGTAGGCGGGGAGAGTTCGGTATGGGCGATTGCGGTTGCGGGAGCAGGAGGTGCGGTTGATGGCGTGACTGGACCAGACGAATACAGTTGTTGCGTCGGCGACGCCGGTGCGGTCATCGCGGTAATCTGCTGTGTGCTCGCCTTCGATTCGACGTAGGCGCTTTGATGATGGTTGGGCCAGGCATCATACGTGACGGCACCTACGACCCCCACAGCCAATGCGCTCGCGAACGCAACCCAAAGCTCGGGGCGGCCGAAAAGCGTACGCGGAGCAGCCGGTACTGGATCAAGGACAAGATTGGTGCCGATAGCCACATTGCCTGCACCCAGATGCAGCAACTCCCGCTGTCCGGTCACGGCGCCAGCCCTCGATTTATTTCGTCCGATCTTTCGATAGACCTTGCTCACACTTGTGTGCAGCCGAGGGAACCTCTTGAAGAGAATGATGACCGACACGATCGCGCACATCAGCGTGTTGGCCAGATTCATCCAGAACATCCCATTCGGAATTCCCCGGCTCATTTCGAGGAGCATGAGTGCGAACGTGCCGTTGCTGAGAGCCCAGCTTCCCCAGCTCAGCAGACTGTGGCTACGCACGTCTGCTTCCCTCGCGAGGAGTTTGCCTATGGTCGGAAGGTACGTCAGGATGCGCGCCCCGTTCCAGAACAGGAACATCGCGCTAAGTGCCTGGATGTAGAGTTCGTGAGACATCTCGACTCCCTTGCCATGCATGGCGGGCGGACCACGTGCTCTGTCGCAGGAACCCGGGGCATTTCATGCGAAGCTCCCGTTCAATGAGGATCGGTACCCGCTGGGGATCGCCGGTTGGGGCGGCAGCTCTAGCGTACGCTTGTCAGGCGAACCCGACCTACGAAGCTGCTGCGAACGCAGCATGCGCCTGGACACGCCGATTTCAACAGTCCATTTGCCAGACCTCTGCAAATGAGTGGCACCTAACCGCGTCGCTTGACCTTGCGAACCGTGCAGTGCGGGACGGTTCGCTGCACCGCGCTGCGGGGAACCTGTCACGAACCGCGTGGCGGCATTCACGAGTAAAGGCGCAGGGAATGGCGATAGAAGCGCATACGGCGTCGATCACGGGCCCTTCCTGCAGCGAAATCTCCAGACCTGTATCAAGCTCGGTCGCGACCGCGGCAAGCGGGATTGGCGACGACGTCGATGGAGTCGCGACGCGGGTAAGCCGATTAATTTCAGCTATCACAGGGTGTTATTTGACAGACACTTGCGGCAAGTGCGCATCCACCCCTGTTCGGAGCTTCTCCACCCGTATTTAACAGAATTTCCATAAATCATTTGTTCCGTGTCGCGACTTAAGCCTCTGCTAAGCAATCAAGTCTAACCTAGCAGCTTCGGCTGCGCGTGCGCGCTCATAGAGGAGGTTCGCTCCGATTCGCTACGACGACCGTATTCGACCCCGGAAGCATGGCGCTGATGCCTCCGTCTGTGCACGGTGGCGACACGTCGCCGTCGCAGTTCCCTACCGAGACCAGCTCTGGCCGCTCGCCCGCGAGAGAGGTCTTATCTAAATCACAGCCTCCGCATCAGGAATCTGCCAACAGGTACGAGCCCTCATGGTCCTAACAAATAAGGTTAGCTCCGCAATATGCGAGTGTTGCGGCAATGAGTTCGAAGTTGACACCGATGCCTGTATGCGTTGCGGAGCGCAACGGCCAGCTTGGCAACGAAGCGACGGCTATTCAGTCTGGGACTATGTGCGGGCTCTACGCCACCTTCAACCGCGGCGCCGAACACGCGTTCGTGTTCGATATCGCCTTGTGCAGGATGACCTGGGGCTCAAGTCAAAGTCTCAACACAGACGGCGCAAACTAGGCTGGCGTCTCTTCATGGCGGCGGCAGTGATCTGCGCACTCGCAGTCGCGGCTGCCTACACCACGAAGGCAAGAAGGTCCGAGCCGGGCATGGTGGCCGTAGGAGCCAACGCTTCCGGAGCAACTTCACCGCCTGCGTCTAACGACGGGCCGGTGTGGCGGGAAGCAAGACGATCTTCGTCGTCACGAGCAACATCTACCGCACCGTCCTGCGTGGGCCAATCGGCTTAACGCGAAAGCGCTGCGCATGCTCACGACGTGCCAGAAGAAAGTCATGGAAGGTTCGTCAACAGCTTAAGGACAGTGAGCCGGCAAGATCGCGAAGGGCGCGACGTGTTGCTAGCCCAGTTGGCGGAAGCCTTTGACCGGTTGCCAGCCTCGCCACGATGCGTTGCCCGGCTGGTCCGCCGACAGGTCGTCGAATAGGAGGCCCGAAAAATGCTGCGGCCTGTTTTAGTTTGATGTAGCGCTTGCTCAGGACCGGTCATGAAGTCGGCATCTTCGCAGCGGCCGCCTGATGAGCAACGGCGGCCTGCCCTTGACATAAAGGCAACGTGCCGCGCCGCCGCTGGGATCCGCCGCTGGTTTCAAGTGGGAACGGCTTACTGCGGTTGCATAGATGAATGTCGGTTGCGGAGATGCCCGGCTGAGAATCAGTCCGCGGTTCATGGGCGCGCCGACTTTGTGCGGGTGCACGGTTGATCATGACCCTTCGCCCATGGGTCTGCTTTCTAACGGTCAAAGGATGCGCATATGCATGATGTGGCACGGCAACTGTTGTATGTGACCCGCGCGCCCAGCAAGCCGCTTCGCAAGCAGCTCGAGTCGCGGGGATGGAAGGTCACCGTCGCATCGAGCGCGAAAGAAGCAAGTCAGTTCCGAGGTGATGGTCTGCCGATAGGGGCGTTGCTGGATCTTTCGAGCCGCTTCGACGCCCGCGAGCTTGTTGCGTTGATGCCGGCCCTTGCAAGGACGGATGTCGGCTGGGTTGCATCAGCCGTTGGTGGCCAGCTCGAAGACGCATCGTTACGCGGGCTAATCCGCGACTATTGTTTCGACTACGTTACGCTTCCTGCGCCGGACGACCGTGTTGTCGATGTCCTCGGGCACGCTTACGGCATGGCTGCATTGCGTGAGCAGGCGGCAACCGATTCGCGCGAACCGCTCGCGGACGGCAAGATGGTCGGCTCGTGCGACGCAATGCGCGCGCTGTACCGTTCGATCCGCAAGGTCGCGATGACCGACGCGCCGGTTTTAATCTCCGGTGAATCAGGCACTGGCAAGGAACTCACAGCCATCGCAATTCACCAACGCTCGAACCGGCGGGGCCAGCCTTTTGTCGCAATCAACTGCGGCGCGATTCCGGCGCATCTTTTGCAATCGGAGCTATTCGGCTACGAGCGCGGCGCTTTTACCGGTGCGAATCAGCGCAGGATCGGCCGGGTGGAGATCGCAAACGGCGGCACGCTGTTCCTCGATGAGATCGGTGATCTGCCGCTCGAAAGCCAGGCGGCCCTGCTGCGCTTCGTGCAGGACCGAAAGGTCGACCGGCTGGGCGCTACTGGCTCGACGCCGGTCGACGTGCGCATTGTTTCGGCCACTCACGTCGATCTGTCGGCTGCGATGATCGGAGGGCGCTTTCGCGCCGACCTGTACCATCGCTTGCGCGTCCTCCAGATCGACGAACCGCCGTTGCGCGCGCGCGGCAACGACATCGAGTTGCTTGCTAAGCATATGCTCGAGCGCTTCAGGAAGGATGCGAGCCCGCGGCTGCGCGGGTTCGCGCCTGACGCGATAGCCGCGATGTACGATTACAACTGGCCGGGCAACGTGCGCGAGTTGATCAACCGCGTTCGACGCGCAATCGTTATGTCGGACGGGCGCGGAATACACGCGCCCGACCTTGAACTCGGTGAATACGACGAAGCCGCACCGGTTTCGCTAGCGCAGGCCCGGCACACAGCGGAGCGGCAAGCCATCGACCTCGCCCTGCTTCGAAATCGCGGACGTCTGGGCGAAGCCGCGAGTGACCTCGGCATCTCTCGCGTGACCTTATACCGGCTCCTTATAGCACATGGGATGCGTGCTCCAAATGCGCGCTCTGCTTGATATTTCCTTATTCAATGCAGACAAACTGTCTTTGTGGGTTCGCTTGATGAACGTAGGCGCGCAAGGCGGCACACCAAATTGATATTCCAGCGCGGTGGCAATCATGTCTCGCGATAAGCGAGCCAGACGCGGGCCGCGCCTGCGAACTGTACCGGCGCGGCTTGATGACCGTACGGGGTGGTTAATGGACAGCCGGCTCCGTTAGCAGATCGACTCCCCATCGCATCCGCACGGACATCGCCCTTCTTCAAATCCGTAGGCCGAATATTTGCCGAGACTCAGGCATTCATTCCGCCATCCACCGTAAGATTCGCGCCGGTAATGTATGAGGCCTCCGGGCCGGCGACGAACGCTACCATTGCGGCGATCTCCTCGACGCGCCCGTAGCGACCGAGTGCTGTGGCGGCCTTCTGCGGCACCGCCCAATCGCCTGAGGCGGGATTCAGGTCTGTATCGATCGGCCCCGGTTGGACGTTGTTGACCGTGATGCCCCGGCCTCCCACCTCTCTGGAAAGCGCCTGTGTGAACATCCGGACCGCTGCTTTGGTGGCTGCGTAGGGCACCAGTCCGGGTGCAATGGCACGCTCGCCCACCGCCGAACCGATCATGATGATGCGGCCACCATCACTCAGATGCTTCAGCGCAGCCTTGGTCGTAGCGAATACGCCCCGGATGTTGATGTCGATCACTCTATCCATCTCCTCCAGCGTCGTGTCTTCAAACGGTTTCGGAATGGCCGTGCCGGCATTGTTCACCAGCACATCCAGCCGGCCGAAGGTCGCAAAAGCTTTCTCGACAGCAGCCTCGACAGCTTCGACGTCAGTAGCGTCCGCCTGGATCGCAATCGCCTTTCCGCCATTGAGTTCGATCTCTTTGACCACGGCCGAGGCCGCGCTGGCGTCCTTCGCGTAGGTAAAGGCCACGCTCGCTCCATCCGCTGCCAGACGTTTCGCGATTGCAGCACCGATGCCGCGTGAACCACCGGTAACGAGTGCGACTTTTTGAGCTAACTTAGACATGTGATTTCCGAAGGTTTCCGTGAGCGGTTCACCGCGTCACTAATCGAGTTAATGATTGACTGTTGTTGCTGTCCGGACCATTTCCCAAGGAGCTCTTGGCGCGTAGGAGCAACAGTTGATGCCCTCTGGCTGAGGGTCTTGTGCTGTTCGGGCTTGGTGACGGTTATGTCAATCTCCGTGAAAGGTCGAGCGTCGTGCGTGCGATGGTGAGCGACTGCGGGTGCTCAGTTGTCGGTCGAAGCGGCCGGCCGCTCGTCGATCGCATCCACGCGGTCCGGATAGAACGCGAGGTGATTGCGGATCTGTGCGACGGCCTCGTACGGGTTCTCGTAGGTCCAAACGGCGTTGACCGCGCGCTCGCCGCCAGCCGGAATCGAGAAGTACGCGCAATCGCCCTTATATGGGCAGTAGGTCGCGTGGTCGGTGCGCTCGAGCAACGTCATGTCGATATCCTTTCGCGGGACGTAGACGACTGCCGGGTAATGGGCCTCGCACAGCGTCAAAGCATCCTGCGTATCGACGATGACCTTTCCGGCCACCGTGACCACCACCCGCGACGGATTGCGTTCGATGGTGATCGGATGGTCCTTGCCCGGAATCTTCACTGGCCGGGCGGCTGGAGTGGTGTTGCTGACCATAAGTTTCTCCTTGAGTTGGCGCTTCAGGGGCGTTCGTTCTCCAGCCAGTCAGCGCCGGTGCAATGCGTTATGCGGCGGCGCTCGGCCGGGCAGATACCTCGTCGTACCATCGCTGAAACGCGGTGTGTTCGACTGGAATCGGCAGCTTCATCGCGTTGGCGACGAAGTCGGCCGTCACGAGCGCCGTGATGTCCGCCGCCGAGAAATCAGAGTTCGGGAAGTTCGGCTTCGAGCGCTTTGCCTTCGGCTTCGCGGCGGCACCTGTAAGCGCACCGCTGATTACAACGACGGGGCTGTCCATTTCAGGCCCTCCTGCGATATAGATAAGAGGTATTGGGGCGAGGGCGGGTGCCAGTTCGTAGTGGTTTTCTCGTGTGCCCTGCGACGCCCCTTGTTCGCTAATCTAGTGGTCGATCGCGAAAAGCAAAAAGACTTTGTAGGCTGGTGGGCATGCCTATGAGGCATAGGATGCGGGCGAGGAGCATATGGAACTTCGACATCTGCGGTATTTCGTTGCGGTCGCAGAGACAGGCAGCCTCACGATTGCGGCCGAACAGCGTCTGCACACGTCGCAGCCATCTCTTAGTCGACAGATTCGCGATCTGGAAGACGAGGTCCGTGCTGAACTGTTCAGCCGCAGTGCGCGCGGCGTGGAACTGACTGCATCGGGCAAGGCTTTCCTCGACCATGCGCGGCTGGCGCTCGCGCAGGTCGACGCCGCGACCGAGGCAGCGCGCCGCGCCGCGCAGCCGGCGAAACAGGCCTTCGCGCTCGGCTTTCAGACCGGCGAGGAAATAACCTGGCTGCCGCGCGCCATGCAGATTCTGCGCGATGAATTGCCGGATATCGACGTCACCGTATCGAGCAGCTAATCGCCGGACCTCGCCGATGCACTAGCGCGTGGCCGACTAGACCTCGCGTTGCTGCGGGCCGAACCGGGATTCGATCTCGACTATAGCGTTGTCAGCAGGGAGGAGCTCATTGTGCTGATGCCGAGCGACCACCGGCTGACCGCACGAACAGCGATCCGCCCGGAGGATCTCGTGGGCGAGACGTTCATCATGGCGTCGAACAAGGCCAGGGTTGATGCACGACGTGATCGAGCGGTATCTGCAACAGTGCGGGGTCGATTTCACGCCCGACCACGGCGTCGACAATCTCGCGATGGCGATGTCGCTCGTGGCGTCCACGCGTGGGCTGGCGTTGATGCCGGAGTATGCGAACAATCTGCTGCCATGGTCGGTCGTCAGTCGGCCCCTTGAAGGCGATGCACCGACGGTTGATCTCGTCATTGGCTACAGCAGGTCGAACACCTCTCCAGTCCTGAAGCTCTTTCTTTCGAGAGCAGAAGAACTCTCGACACCGTTCACTACACGATCCTCATGGGGAAAAGGCCGACGTAGTGCCCTCGTGCCTGGCGAATACGTATCCTGCCCTCGCCGGGACGCCGGACGTTGTCCGATTTTCATTCGTTAGCGTTAGCGGACATAGCAGCGCCGGTACGGCTCCTCGCCTTCCCGACGCGGACCAGTCCATGCTGCGACCGGCTAGACGGGAGATCTCCCGGTTCCCGCACACCGAGCGTCCGTACGTGCCAGGGTCTTCGACCACGTCGGGTCGTCAGGGCGTCTCGCGCTCACGCACCTTTCCGTATGGCCTTCCGCGTTCTGAACCGCGTCGGCACCCGGGATGTCAATACTGTCTCGGTTCAATGGCTGGCCCGCACGCTCCCCTATCCGACATCGCGCGAGAAGAGCTGACGCCGCAGGAGCTTGAATTGCTGGCGTTCGTCGAGAAACTGGCGGACTTGGCCAATGGCCTACAAGAGCGCGTCGAGCAGCTGGAGGGATGGCCAGGTTGACCTGCGTTACGTACGCGACAACCTCGGTCACGCATCGATCTCCACCACCAGTCAATACCTGCACGCGGACGACGATGATCGCCATCGCGCAACCGAAACTGAGCTCAAACTGAATTGGTAAAGGCCGCACTCAACGGCCGGTCTCACGTTGCGGCGGCCAAATGATTTGCAACTCGGTGGCGCCTTTCCATCTTGCCGACATCCAGGCATCGGTCTTTGTGAGGCAGCTACGAATCACTTTTGCTGCCATTCGCCCATTCGCCCACAGGTAATCGCGGATCTCAGCTCTCACCGTCAGCGAATGCGCGCTCACGACCCTGATCAGCCAATGGCTCCCCCGCGAGCTGCGTGGCCGCTTTCGAAGTTGGAGCAGTCGGTCCCGCCCAGAAGTTGACTGATCGAAAGCAGTCGACCACGCTTCAAACAATCCATCTCGGTGCGGGTACCCTCAACGTCCTCCGGTCCTTCCACTCCAGTGCCGCCGCTTTATGCCTGCCAGGAATGACTGTTATCGACGGTGCCTGCCTTCTTCGAAAAAGCGCTGACCTTCATCATTTGCTCACCGTCAACCAACAGGAGCAAAACGATGAGCAACTTCCAAACCTACACGATCGATAACGCACCGGCCGCTTCGAAGGCCAGCCTCGAAGACACGAAGCGCGCCTTTGGCTTCGTCCCCAACCTGCAGGCGCATATGGCGGAGTCGCCCGCGCTGCTGGCCGGTTACTCGGCGCTATGGGACCTGTTCTCGAAGAGCACGCTGACGCCGCACGAACAGCAGGTGGTCTACCTGACCTCGAACTTCGAGAACAACTGCCACTACTGCATGGCCGGTCACAGCACGCTGGCGAAGATGATCAAGATGGACGCCGGCGTGATTGCCGCGCTGCGCGCCGGCACGCCGCTGCCGGATGCAAAGCTCGAAGCGCTGCATCGTTTCACGACGCTCGTGGTGCGTGAGCGTGGCTTCGTCCCGGAAGCCGATGTCGACGCGTTTCTCGCCGCTGGCTACACCCGTCAGAACGTCCTCGAAGTGATTCTGGGCGTGGCAACCAAGGTGATGAGCAACTACACCAACCATATCGTTCACACCGAACTCGACGGCTTCATGGCCGGTAACGAGTGGACCAAACCGGTCGCTGTTGCTGCCTAAGCCGTCTCCGGGAGCCCTCACGGCTCCCGTCCAACCCCATACCGAAGCTCACAGAAGGAATCGAAATGTCCACGTTCGACCGCTATAAGGACGCATACGCCAACGCCGCGACGATCGCAAAGCAGCAGCTGCTCACCACCAAATACACCCGCATCGGACTGACCCAGCGGTTGCGTCGTGTGATCGACGAAGGCATCGGCTATGGCCTCGCGCTCGAAGGTATCACTGCAGCCAAAGTGGCCCGTATGGCCGCAGCGCAAAACGCGGCCTGACTCCACTGATACATCAATTCCCCTATTCCTCTCGACGGAGAACACTCATGTCACTGCAAGACAAACTCGACGCATTCCGGGCCGACTTCAAGGCAGGCAAACCGCCGTTCAACGCACCAGCGGAGATTCATCCGGTCATGGAACGCGCAGCGGCAGAACTGATTGCGAGCGGGCAAGCAGGCCGCGCGATCAAGGCCGGCGACCGCGCGCCGCATTTCAACCTGAAAGATCAGGATGGCAACGACGTGTCTTCCGCTGCGTTGCTGGTGAAGGGCCCGCTGGTGGTGACGTTCTATCGCGGCGTCTGGTGCCCGTACTGCAATATCGAATTGCAGGCGATCAACGAAGTGCTGCCGGAGATTCAGGCATATGGAGCCAACGTCGTGGCGATCTCGCCGCAAACGCCGGTCAATAGCCGCAAGTCCGTGCGCACCAACGAACTGGGCTTTCCGGTGCTGAGCGACGTGAACGGTCAGACGGGCGCCGACTTCGGATTGCGTTTCGCATTGCCCGACTATCTGGTCGATCTGTACAAGAACCTGAAGAACGATCTGCCGGCCTTCAATAACGACCCGAGCTGGACCTTGCCGATGCCCGCCCGCTACGTCATCGGACAAGACGGGATCGTGCTGTATTCGGAGGTCAACCCGGATTACACGCGTCGTCCGGACCCGTCTGACATGTTCCCGGTTCTGGAAAAGGCGACGGCCAACGCCTGAGCCTGACTCCCCGATGCTTGACGCTTTCCACGCCGCGCTGGAGACCCCGTCGCGGCTTTTCGATTCCTTCCGGTTCTCAAAGGACATTTGATGACACAGCGTACATTTCTCATAACGGGCGCGACCAAAGGCATTGGCCTCGCGCTGACAGAGCGGCTGATTGCCGACGGCCACCACGTGACGGGCCTTGCCCGCGAAGCAAGCGATTTTCCGGGTGAACTGGTCGGCGTCGATCTGGCCGACCGTGTCGCAACGGGCGCGGTGCTCGATGACTTGGTGCGCCGTTATGCATTTGATGGCGTGGTGAACAATGTCGCACTGGTCAAACCGCAGCGTCTGGGTGAAGTCGCGCTGAACGATCTCGACGACGTTCTCGCGCTGAATCTTCATCCTGCGGTGCAGACTGTGCAGGCGCTGCTTCCCGGAATGCGCGAGCGCGGCTGGGGACGCGTCGTCAACATTTCGAGCCTGACGATTCTCGGCATGACGCAGCGCACGGCCTATGCAGCAGCCAAAGCGGCGCTGGTGAGTTTTGCGCGTTCGTGGGCGCTGGAACTGGCTGGCACAGGCATTACGGTGAACGCCGTCGCGCCGGGTCCCACAGAGACCGTGCTGTTTCGCGCGAACAATCCGCCGGGGAGCGAGGGCGAGCAGCGCTATCTGTCCGCAGTGCCGATGGGCCGCTTCGGTCAGCCCCATGAAATCGCCGCGACGATCGAGTTTCTGCTTTCCGACGCCGCCGCCTTCATGACCGGTCAGACGCTTTACGTCGATGGCGGCGCGTCAATCGGCAGGCTCGCTTTCTGAGGGCGCGCTGCGTTGCCGGTGCCGGCGGCACCGAGTATTTCCTCGACGAAGGCGACGAACGCTCGCGCCTTCGCACTCACCAGGCGTCCGGCCGGGAAGACTGCCCACAGGTCGATCGAGGGCAATTCCCAGTCGGTCAGTACCGCTTGAACCGCGCCACCGGCAAGTTCCGGCGAGAACATCCATTCCGACGCAATCGCAAGGCCCAGCCCACCGAGCACCGTCGTACGCATCCCTTCGGCGGCGCTGACACTGACGCGCCCGGACACGACTACCGCCACTTCCTTGCCGTTCTGGCTGAACGCCCACGACTCGCCGCCGCCTCGCAACGAATACACGATTACCTGATGCTGACTCAGGTCCGCAGGCGTTTTCGGTACGCCCGCTTCGGCGAGATACGCAGGCGCGCCGACAACCAGTCGACGGCTTTGCGCAATGCGGCGTGCTGTCATCGTCGAATCGTCGAGCGATCCCATCCGCAGTGCAACGTCTACGCCTTTTTCGAGCAGGTCGATTGTGCGATCGTCCAGCACGATATCGATCTGCAGGTTCGGGTGCCGGTCCAGAAACGTCTTGAGCGCGGGCAGGATATGCAGGCGCGCGAAGGTCACGGCGGCACTGATGCGAAGCACGCCGGATAGCCCGGTCGACGCGTCGCGGGCGACATGCTCTGCAAGGTCCACTTCTTCGATTGCGCGCCTCGCGTGTTCATAGAAGCGCTGTCCCGCATCGGTGGGTGTCAGGCCGCGTGTCGAGCGCAACAGGAGCCGCACGCCGAGTCGCTCCTCGAGTTGCGCGATCGACTTCGAGACGGCCGGTTGCCCGAGTTTGAGCCGCTTTGCGGCTGCTGAGAACGAGCCCGCCTCCACGACACTGACGTACGTTTCCATTGCTGCCATCCGGTCCATGCCGCTGCTTCTCCTTGAAGGACCGTGAAGTCCGTGTCGTAGCTGAGATGTGTTCATGCGGAAGTCTAGCGCGTCAGAACACTGACTATGAAATTGATGGCGTCGAGTCGTCCTTGCAATTTCGATCCGCAAAAACCAAACGGCCCCGCCGCAGGATCGCCTGCGGCGGGGCCGGTTTGCTATGCGTGCAGTCCGGTTCAGACAACCGGTGCCGCACTGTGGAAGGAATAATCGGTGTAACCGCGTGCATCGCCGCCGTAGAACATCGAGCGGTCGTAATGGTTCAGCGGCGCCCCGACGCGCAGTCGCTCGGGCAAATCCGGATTGGAGATGAACAGACGACCAAACGCGACGAGATCGGCGTCGCCTGCTTCGATGATGCGATGCGCGCTGTCCGCGGTGAAGCCGCCCGCCGCGATCAGCGTACCTTTGAACACCTGCCGCAAGTCTTTTGCCGAAACCGCCGACGACGCTGCGTCAATGTCATCGTTACCGCGCACACGCGGCTCGATTACATGCAGATACGCGAGCCCATAGCCGTCCAGTCGACGCGCGACATAGCCGAACGTGGCATGCGGATCGCTATCGGACATCGTGCCGTACGAGCTTCCCGGCGAAAGACGGACTGCGATCTGGCCTGCGTCCCACACCGAAGCGATTGCATCGAGCGCCTCGAACAGAAAGCGTGCGCGGTTCTCCAGCGAGCCGCCGTACGCATCCGTACGGTGATTCGAACCGTCCTGCAGAAACTGGTCGGGCAGATAACCATTCGCGGCATGCAGTTCGACACCATCGAAACCGGCCCGTCTCGCAAGCGCCGCAGCGTGACGGAATGCTTCGATCACGCCGGGAATCTCTTCTATTGCGAGTGCACGCGGGACGACCTGTTCGACTTCGACAATCTGGCCGTTTTCGTCGTGGATTGCCGAGTGTTCATAGGCACGGATGGCAGAAGGCGCGACCGGCAGGTCTCCGCCGATGTTGGCGGGATGCGCCTGTCGTCCCGCATGCCACAGTTGAAGGAAGATGCGTCCACCTTTCGCGTGGACAGCGTCTGTGACGCGTCTCCAGCCGTGTGTATGTGCTTCGGTGTAGATCCCCGGTGCGCCCACATAGGCGAAGCCGAGCGGAGACACTGAGGTTGCATCGGAAATCAGCAAACCGCCCGACGAAGCGCGCTGCGCATAGTAATCGACCATCAGATCGCCGGGAACGTTGTCGGCGTCGGTGCGCATCCGTGTGAGCGGCGCCAAGACGACGCGATGACTGACCGGATAGGGGCCGACTTGAGTCTGGGTAAAGAGTGTGTTCATTGCGCGTACCTGAAAAAAGTGAGAAGACCTCTGGATCTTCAGGGCAAGCGCGAATGTGCAGAAGACAGCACCGGGCGATAGCTGTCATTCCTGCGCGGAATAGTCAGCAGGGCGAGACGTCGAGTGTCATTGCTCATTCCTCGCGGGAATAGCGCTTATCATTCCGGCCGGACTTCTCCGGAGGTCGAAAGCCGCGCAAAGTTCGTCTCAAGCCGAACCGATAAATCTCCTGAAGGATCACACGCCATGTACCACATTCACGCATTCGCCACGCCTCGAGGCGTCTTCGTTGCGGTCGATTCGGGCCTCAGAAAGGCGCCTTTATCGGCACTCTACCCCTTTGCCGAACCGCGTTCTGTGCGCCCCGCATAATAGCCGGCAACCACTTCGAGTACGCGCTTTTTCTCGGCCTGCACATAGATCGTGGTGGTCGCGAACGAGGCGTGACCCAGCACCTTCTGTACGACATCGACTGGTACCTCATCGGCGACCGACTGGGTGCCAAACGAATGCCGGAACGCATCGGCGTTCGCCTGACCGAGCAGCGTGCGTTCATCGAGGCTCAACGCGTCCATTGTTTCGACCAGCACCTTCAGCATCCGGCCGATTAGCCGGTTCAGACCGTCGGCGGTGTAACCCGATCCACCCACCTCGGTTGAAACGCCAGGATCCGTTTCGTCCATGCCGCCGTTGCCGCCTTCCCGCCGATGTGCCGGCGTGACGCCTCGGTCCACGGAATGATGACTGGGCCAAGCAGCGGCCCGGCTAGTGCTCCTGCTCCCCACTTTGGCGCCCTCGAAATCCTTGTCGCGATCGGCCCAGTGCGCGTGCAACGCCGCGAGCGTTGCGGCGCTCACCGGCACCGCGCGCTCGCGTCGGCCTTTGCCGACGATCGTCAGTTCCCACACCGGCCTCTCGAGTGTTCCGTAGACCGACCGCCTTCTGATTTTCATGGCGGGCTGAGGCGGCTTCCTCTCGCCGCAGGCCCGAGTCGCCCATCAGCAAGATCGATGCCCTTGCCTTTCAGACGCCGGGCGACACGTGGCCGCAACCAGGCACCGATCGCATGGTCCAGATGCGGTGGGGCCGCCGCCAGCTGCCCCGCTTGGGTCACCATCCGGAAGATCACCGTCGTCAACTTCGGTTGGCCGTGCTGGCGGATCGACGCGCGTAAATGGTCAGCAAGCACGGTTGAGCCGTGCGCGATCGCGAGCTGCACCAGCGTGTCGAGCATTCGGGCCAGATGCCGCTCCATCGCGCCCGGGGGTCGCGGCGTGCAGATCCTCATGGGGGATCGTAGCAAGCACGCGCGATCACCGCCGGCGGAATCCGCTGCACGTACGCACGCACGCAGTGCCGTGAAATCCTTGATCGCGTAGCCACGCTCGACGGTGAGCGTTTCCGGGGCGAGGGTGCGTTCAGTCATCGCGGCGCTCCTCGTCGTCCGATGCCATCGGCGACTCGGGCGGACGCGGCATGAACTCCCGCAGTGCAGCCTGCGCCTGCATCATCAAGATCTCGGACCAGGTCCCGCACAGGATCTCGAACGGGATACGCGCGTCGAGCAGGCGCCGCGAGTGGTACGTCATCCGGCCGCTCGCCCCACAGCGCGCGCTGCACCAGGACCACGGCACCGCATTCGCTGATGCAGTCGAGCACCGGGGCGAAATCGCGGTGGGTAACCACCGCTGGCCCATAGGTATGGGCCAGCGCGGTCAGCACGGCGAGTTCATGCGGGTCGGTTTGACTGGCAGCGACAAAGGTCGATCTTCCACGAGGTGGTGCATTGCGCCCGCGCGACGGTAGCGTGTGATCTGTCGGTCGAGCTCAAGGGTGACCCGCGCGACCTCGGCGTCGGAGAACGAGCCCGACTCGTCGTCATTGGCTGCAATGTCGTGTGTCGCGGGCCCCTTCCCTCTCTGGAAAATGGAATGGGCCAATTCCATCCGCAAACGGTACCCCGATGATAGCGATTATCAGGCTTGAGAAGTTGAATGCCTTATCCGAAACAAACAATTAGCATACCTACCTTCGCCCACAGCACTTCGCTCAGCAGTTCGTTGGCCCGGGGAGTAAGTTTCATCGATTGACGGCTCGCAGCAGCGGCACGCCGGCGAGTTGGGCGATCGATTGCACGCTCTGCTGTTGAATATGTGCAAGGTCGAGCTCGGCACTGAACCACCCGTTCGACATGCCGACCAGCACATCGGGTCGATCAGTCAGTAGCCGCCAATGCGGCCACCATAGGAAATCCTCATAGCAGATCGAAAATGCGACGCGCTGGCTCGCGATAACCAGATGCGGCAGCGAAGCACTCACCGCGGCGCCCGGGCGCCACAATCCGGCTGGTACAGGCTGGCGACTATCAAAACGTTCATCAGCGGCGCCAACGACCATGGCACTGTCGGTATAACGCAGAAGGCGTTCCCTGGTTGCCGGCGCTCCAAACGGTGAACCCGATTCAATGAAGTCCACACTATTCGCGGTTTGATTCATGCTCAAGCGTTGCCAGATCGGTCAGAAGCGCAGATGCGCCGAGATTCCCGCACTTCAACGAACGAACGATGGATCGTGATCGGTGTGTCGAACATCGACAGCAGGAATTCCTGCTCGGCGGGATCCATGCCTGGCGGATCGTCGTAGGGTGCTCCAGGCAGCAGGTTGCCAAATGGATCGAGGCGCATATCCCAGGTCATGGCAGTCTCCCTACGGTATCGTCAGGCTGTTCCTCGATCAGGCCGCGAATCGCGGTTGCGACGTCATGACCATGGCCTCGCTCGCAAAGCTCTTCCCATCGCTGAAGCGTTTCGCGATCGAGCGACGCATTCCGGCACGCGTCGGCAAATCGTTCCAGCGCCGCGCAGGAGCCCGTCACACTGTGAAACCGCTGCCGTCCGATGCATGCGTCGAGAAGTACGGCCATGCCGGCCTCCCGCGCTTTGTCGAGAACGTTCATATCCCCGCCCTCCCCTTGATTCAAAAAGCTTAGTCAGAAACCTGTTTTGCATCATCGTGAAGCGGCCGACTTCGGTCGCACGCGTTGTTCGCTCGGGAGCGCACTTCGCCCAGGTTCAGCGCAGCAAAAAGCGTCGCAAGGGTGTAGCGGCCCGCGCAGCGATGGTGGAGTTCTATGTATCGTTCGCGCAGATCCAGTGGTTCACGCTGCAGGTCGCTCCAGATGTCAAATATCCCCGTGACCTGATCGGCGCTCAGCGCACATGGCTTGGTCGGCGGTGCGGCGTCGAGATCACGCCGCATACGTTCGATCCCCGGATTTGAGGCGTGGTGGAGCAGCCGATCCCGACGTTGAGTTGTCTATCGACTGCCGCGTGATGTCGAAGCGGAGCTCACCGGCTTCTGGTTTTGGACAGGCGAAAGACCGCTTTCTCTGGTATGTCGCTTGGTGAATGATTAAGCGCTGCCAGGACACTGTTTTGTCGAAGGGTGTCACCCACCTCGTGCGCAAAACGGGGAATGTGTTACCGCGCATGGCGCCGAAGAGAACACGCTCAGCATCAAGTTCACGAAGTTTCGAGATGATGCTGGG
>NZ_FCON02000140.1 GCF_001544535.1 Caballeronia choica
AAAGGGCGGTCACGATGAACCGGAATGGCCGGTCACGTTCGTCCGGAATCGTCGGTCACGATGCCCCGGAATACCCAGCGGTGACCGCGCAACTCCAGGGCCTGATCGATCTGATCCTTCAGATAGCGATGCGAGGATTCGACGCTGCCATTCTCATTCTTATGGGCTCGAGCCCATAAGAATGAGTATGGTGTGGTAAAAAATATGTCGCGGTGGCTCTCAATGCCCCTGCATTGCCTATCGAGTTGACGTTTCCACGACGACATAATTTCAGGCTGATACTGATATTCCACTGATCATCAATGCGGGAATATCATGTTTGAGACTCTCTTTACGCGTCCGCATGTTCTTGCTGCCCACAATCTGGCGCCCTGTCTGGAACCGAGGAAGCGCTTCCTCGTACATTGTCAGGAACAGGGTTATCCGCCCAAGTCGATCCGGAAGATCGCCTGGATCCTGCTGGTTTTTTCACAGAGCGCGGATCTATCCCGCCCGAGGCAAATAACGCACGAGGAAATCGCTTTTGCGGTTGACCATCGGATTCGTCTCATTCGAAGTGAGCGCACGAACGAGTCCCGCAGCTCGCGGCTTCTGTTCATCCATACCGCCACGGCCTGGCTGCGCTTTCTGGGGCTTCTGGAGGAACGGCATCCCACGAACGAACCATTTGTTCGCTCTGTCGAGCACTATGTCGATTTCATGCGCGACCAGCGAGGACTTTCCCCTGCTACGATTTCAAACTGTCGCGATGAGATCGGTCATTTTTTGGCAACGGTCTGTCGCCCTGACAAGGAACTCGATGCGCTCACTATCCACGATGTCGACGCCTATCTTGCATACCAAAGCAACCATGGCTGGGCCAGAGCTTCGTTACACGCACTAGCGAGCACGCTGCGCAATTTCTTCCGGTACGTAGAAGGACAAGGGTGGGCTACCAACGTTGCGTCGGGCATTGAAGCACCAGTGGTGTATAGAGAGGAGGGTTTGCCGCTCGGGCCGAATTGGGAAGATGTGCAAAGATTCGTCGCCAGTTTTGTCGGCGACAGCACGATCGATCTACGCAACCGTGCGATGATAATGCTGCTGGTTGTCTACGGACTGAGGCGCGGCGAGGTGGTGCGACTCCGGCTAGAGGATATAGACTGGTGCGGCGAGATCCTTCATGTCAATCGTCCCAAGCAACGTTGCACACAGCAATACCCGCTGGTGGCAACCGTTGGAAACGCCATTCTGCGCTACCTGAAGGAAGCGCGTCCGCGAAGCGCCCATCGCGAGCTGTTTCTGTCGGTCGAGGCGCCGATCCGGCCGCTATCGCCCGGATGCGTAAGCGGCATTGTCCGCTCGCGTCTCGCGACGCTTGGTATCGATATCCCGCGGCGTGGCGCACATTGCCTGAGGCATGCCAATGCTCGGCATTTACTCGACGCTGGTTTTGCCCTGAAGGAGATCGGCGATCATCTCGGCCATCGCAGCGCTTCGTCGACGAGAACCTATGCGAAGGTTGACCTGACCGGACTGAGGTGTGTGGCCGAAATCGATCTGGGGAGTCTGCTATGAAGCTCTCCGAACTTGTCGCCCAATACGTGAGCCACAAACGGGCGTTGGGCATGCGCTTCGACTCCGAGGTGGCCACGCTTGCCTCATTCTGCCACCGGGTTGATGGCAACATTGATGTGGAGTCGGTTACGGTCGAACAGGTACAGGACTTCCTGAGTGGCAACAGGCCGCTGACTAACCATTGGCGGAAGAGAAGGTCAGTACTTGACTGCCTGTTTCGCTTTGCCCTCTCGCGTGGGTATGTCACGGCTTCTCCGCTTCCTCGCCACAGTCCGAAATTGCCGCCACCGCTAACACCCTATATTTATTCGCAGGAGGAACTAAAGCGCCTGCTCGACGTGACATCGATGGTATGCAGTCCACACGTTCCGCTGGATGCCTATGTTTTGCGTGCAGTCATTCTGATTCTGTACGGCGCTTGCCTCCGCCACGGCGAAGCCTTGCGGTTGACCATGCAAGACGTCAATCTTGACGAGGCAGTCCTGCACGTCCGCGAGAGCAAATTTTACAAATCGAGGCTGGTTCCGCTCGGCGCAGATCTGAACGGCGCGATGCAAAGCTACGCCCGGCAACGCAATCAGAAGTTTGGTCAGGCACCAGATGCGCCGTTCTTCTGTTTCCGCGATGGTCGCCCCCTGACCCAGAAGGCTGTGCGCAGGGCCTTTCAGCGACAGCGCATCCTGGCAAATGTCCAACGCGAAGGCGGTGCGTCGTGCCAGCCGAGGTTGCATGATTTGCGGCATTCAGGCGCAGTGCACCGGCTAATTTCCTGGTATCGCTGCGGCGCGGATTTGCAATTGTTGTTGCCGCAGCTCGCCACCTATCTCGGCCACATTGATCTCGTGGGCACCCAACGCTACCTTACCCTGACGCCCGAGTTGTTGAATGAAGCGAGCACGCGCTTTGAAGCTTACGTCTTGGAGGCGCATCATGAATAACTCATCCCTGCTGGGTCCGTGGATCCGGCGTTTCCTGATCGAGCATCTGGTGGGCGAACGTAACCTTGCTGTCAACACCCAAAAAAGTTACCGCGACATGCTCATGCTGTTGCTTCCTTATCTGGCTGCCAAGGTCGACAAGCGGATCGACCGCCTGACCGTTGATGATCTCTCCCCCCAAATGGTGCGCCTGTTTCTAACGTCCATGGAAGAACAGCGCCACTGCACGGTCAGCACACGAAATCAGCGACTCGGCGGCATTCATGCGCTGGCCCGTTTCATCGGCGAACATGCCCCCGAATACGTCGACTGGTGGGCGCAGATTCACCTGATCCCCGTCAAGAAAACCAGTCGGCCGGAGATCAGCTATCTTAGCAAGCAGGAAATGGACGCCCTGCTTGCTGCCACCGACGTGAATACGACGCAGGGGCAGCGCGAACATGCGTTATTGCTGTTCATGTTTAACTCTGGAGCGCGTGCAAGCGAAGCTGCGCAGCTCAAGATTGGCGACGTTGACTGGCACACCCGCTCGGTCAGCATCATAGGCAAGGGAAACAAACAACGCCGCTGCCCGCTCTGGAAATCCACGCTCGATGCGTTGCGCTCACAGTCCGAGGGGAGGGCCGCAGTCGCGCCGGTGTTCCTCAATCGATTCCACCAGACGATGACACGTTCCGGCATTCATGCATTGGTCAAGCGCTGCGCTATCCGTGCTGCAGCCAACGCGCCCTCGCTTGCCGGCAAGAATGTGCACCCACATGTGATTCGGCATACAACCGCCTCGCTACTACTCCAAGCCGGTGTCGACATCAATACGATACGCGGCTGGCTTGGGCACGTTTCGTTGGAGACGACCAATATCTATGCCGAGATCAATCTGGAAACAAAGGCGCGGGCGCTGGCGACATGCGAAGTGGAAGGCGGTGCCGAAGGACAAAAGCAATGGCGCGATCAGCCCGACCTGATGACCTTCCTCCGCACCTTGTAACCGAATAATATGTGCTGTTCGATTTCCACAAAGAGGCTGCCTTGGCCTCGTTGGTTATCGAGCAGCACATATTTTTTACCACACCATACTCATGACCCATGCCGCGATTGTTGCGCGTGCCTTGCATCCCGTAATGTTCGAGCAGCGCTGCATAGCGAGCCGTAAAGTCTTCCTCGTCCTGCAGGTTTCGGAAGGCCGCGGACAGGCTGTCGGAGCGATGTTCTCGTGGGCAACCGCCCGCCTGCCACAGCGCGTTCTGCAAGCCGCTCGCGAGCGCCAGGAAGCTCTCCCCGCCATCGACCACGCTGGCGTACTCCCAACGCGAGAACGCCAGCACGAAGTGATAAAGCAGGTGATGAAACGGGACGCCGCCGATGGTCACGCCCAGCTTGTCCATGTGCGTAAAGTCCGACAGGCCTCGCGCGCCCGGCTGATACGTTTGAGGGAAGAACACTTCCTGGTTCGGCCCTTCGAGCGCGCGCCACTGGCTGACATGCCGCTCAAACGTTCGACGCATGCTGTCCGGAAAGCGTTCGGGATGGTCCTCCTGCAGTTTGCGCAGCAGCGTGATTGCCTTTAGCTTTGGCGCACCGCGCAGCAATGGGACGACTTCGATCTCCCACACGTCAGCGAACGGATCTGGGCGCGAACGCCAATAGCGCCGGGGCTGCTGCGACGGGAGTCCGGCTTCACGTTCGACGCGTCGCGCCGTGCGCTCGCTCATGCCCGACTTCGCTGCAGCGAGCTTCTGTGGATGAAGTTTGCGATGGTTCATGTAGAGGCGGACCTGTCGGTCGGTAATGCGGGTTCCAGACATGGGCTGACCGCCTCTTTTTAGATTCAGTCAGCCATCCTAGGCCTCGCCGACCCGGCGCCGCCGGCAGTTCGTCGTCTGCGGCGGCTACGCCGCCTCCGACTCCTCACTACCGGCCAAGATGAATGTCGCTACGCCGGACAAAACCATTGTCGCCGCCCAGATACATGCCGCGTTGCGCCTCATACGACAGCGGCCCCAGACCCGTGATCGTCTGCCCGTTAAAGTCCAGCTCCGTCGTGTCCTGGATGCATAGCACCACCTCGCAAGCCCGCATCCGCTCTGCCGAACTCTGCCAGTGCGGCGCCAGGATATCGCGCCAGTCCAGCTCATCCTGCGCCAGGAACCGATAAGCCGCCGCCGTTTCGGCCCAACCCGCGCAGGCACCGGGTAGGCTTGCCGTCGGCTTCTCCGCCAGTCGCTCCGCAAGTAGCACGGCACGCTTGTTCAGGCGCTTGTCGCCCAAGTCGATGTCCTTGAATTCCGCCGCAGCCCAGCTCGTTGACGCTCGCTTCATGTGCCGACCAAAATGCGAGAGTAAACGACAGCCCGCGAAAGTTTACAACCCCATCCGGTATGTCATTGAACGTAAACGATTTTCCCGCGCAGCGACCGCGCCCGACACGAGTTGTGTGTAATCAAATGCGCTTACCCGCGTCGACGCAGGCACGCATCCTAACTGTCCCGAATCGCCAAATCGCCACGTCGTAACCCGTGCGTGAATTCTTGACGCCGGATATGCGTGGCTAACGAGAGCCGGCGGTATGCCTTAAGCCCGGCCGAAACAAGGGCTTTCGTCCCCGATACACCGCCATACCCTGGCGCCTGCCTGCTGTCGGAGCCCCGCGTTCGATCTTCGACGCGTTAGCTCCTTGGCCACAAGCTTGACTCGATCTCCACAACGCGGCCGGTTGCCGCCGCATCCATAGACACGACCGCGCTCGCGCCGACTCGGCGCGCTCGGCTTCAATGATCGTCGCCACGTCGTGGCGCCGCCTTGACTTCGATTTCTAGCCGGCATGATGGATTTGTCACAAGCAAATCTTCATCGCCATGACTATAAAAAAGCAGTTCTCCCGGCCGGCGATCGATCAACGATCAGTTAGCCCAATCGAACAACGGCGCACTCGACGACGCCCTAAAGGGGCGCTGCGGGAGCGCGACTTCCTGCGTGAACAGGGACGCCTGTGGCTGCGACTTGTTTGTAGGGCTACGACATGCGCGGGGTAAAGCATCGCTCTACAGAGAGCCAACGGTCCCTCTCATCGAAACTGCCATCGCGATGGGCAGACTCAGAGCTTAGACATCTTGAAATGGTGATACGCCACTGCATACAAAAGAAGGAGGAATTCTTCACGAAGCCTTACCTGAACGAGTGGTACTGGCTTAAGCGGCTCGATCGCATCGAACGCGAGACCTGCCTCATCCCGGTCCAGCAGCGACGCCTTGCCGTGTTACGTGAACTGCTCATCGAGCGGGTCAAGCACGACGAGCAACGATCTGCATGATGAGCCGGAAGCGGCGCCGGCCACGAGATCCGAAATGAGTGCCTATGTCGATCCATCAAACGATTGCTATTTGCAACGATCCATCGCCGTTCTTATTGCCGTACCTATTGCCAGCCTCAACGCGAATATCCAGGACGATGTGTTCAGCCAGTGATGTCGTATGGACCTTCGCGCAGAGCCCATCTATCGCACGCAACCTTGCGAGTCTCTATGAAAGACGAACATTTCGAATCAAGCCTCGGTCCTGAGGAACTGCTCAATGACCGCGAACCCATTGACGAAGATTTTTTGGCCAATACGACCCCCGATGACGGAACATCCGCGCGCGCGGGCCACCGCCGACTTATCGCTCATTCGTTGGCAAAGAGGATCGCTCCAATCCTGATGGCACTGTGCGACGGCAAAGTCCATGTATGCCCGGAGGTTCTACTCGCACATGCTTCCGGAACGGCTAACCCAACAACGTGGGTCCACTGTCTCGTCATCACGGGCTTTGGCGTCTTTGTCATCGATTACTACGATTGGCGCGGTGCGATCAAACCGACCAACAACGCGGATGAGCTCCTTATCGTTGACGATTTCGGGGTAACAACCGTTCAAACGTCGCCGATGCGAAGGGCCAAGCCGGTCGTGCGTTACCTGCGCGCGCTGCTTTCTCAATACGGCGCTCCGGTCGAAAGCATCGCAATATATGCTCAATCGGGGTGCTCCATACATCCGACTGTGCCTGACACCGTCCTCCAGTTGTCCGAGCTCTATCACTTCCTGCGCGGGAGGTTGCATCGATTCCGCGCGAACCATTCACGATACTTGGACCGAGAGGCCATCGCTGCACAGATCGCCTCATGCTTGCCCGATAGGCGCACGAACCCGTGCAAGTGATCGCTGTGGCTGAGAAAGTCGGACACTTCGGGGCGTCGGCGATGCAAGCGAAACGTGATCTCGCGCCCGCATATCCCGCGACGAGCGAGCAAGCATCAACGATCGGGCGGCCGTAGGTGTCGCCCGCCCGACGCCACACGAATGGCTCGTCAGCTTTGTCGAGCACCGTAAGTCCGGTTGATTCGCGCTCGCCTAAGCGCATCAATTGACGGCGGCGGCTGGACGCGAGTGCTCGCGGCGCTGCGCTGCGCACGAAAGACCGCGTTTTTTCGCAGCATTTCACGGCGAACGTACCCGCAGGCGGACTATATTGGTCAAACACACCGCGTCTCGACGCATCGACTCCACAAGCCGACCCTTCCGTCCGCGCTTGAACATATTTCTCTCGCAATTTGCCAACGCGTTTCGCAACGGCCCTCGTTGGTTGCTGTACTCCGTTGAACTACGCCTGCACTTAACAAAACCGCTCGCCATGCCGTCTTGGCTTGGACGCCATGTAAGTGGTGCGCAGATTGTGCCCGTTTTTTTTAATCGCCGGAGATCGTTGCTGATGCACAGCCGAAGGCTCATTTCTCACCAAATGGAGCTCTTATGCAAATTGCAGTATTGGAAGTCCACTACGAAGGCGGATTGGTGCTGACCGATCGTGTTTCGATCGCAGATTCGTCTAGCATTATCATGACTCCGCGGCTAAGCGAACTTCTTGATGTTCTCGAGAAGAGCGGTCGTCGCACGTCGATCAGAGTGAAGTACGAAGGCGCCTCCTATCGAGTTGAATGCAAACCGGCAGGCACATATGTCGTTGGCCCCAAAGCTAGCGTTGGCGAGCGATGGATAAGTGAACTACGGATGATTGCTTCGCCTAACATCGCTCGGCGGCGGCTCAATGGCCGCTTCACGCATATGCTTAGCGCAGGTTCGCTCATCGGCGCAGGTTATGTGATCCAGTCGACCAGGACTTGGGGCGCGCAGGCGCTGCTCGAAACTGCGGCGCTTTTATTGGTTTCGGTGTCGCTGTTTGTCATCGGGCACCTCTGCTTTTCTGATGATGGATCAAAATAGGGCTGGCGATCTCATGGTCATCCTCGTTGTGCCTTTGTTGCATGGGTAACTTTCCGCTCGGAGTCGGAGGCACTGCGAGCGTCGCCGCAACCCAATTTCGGATAGGCAAATCGCGCCTCACGGCGCGGTTTGCCTCCATGCCTAACGAAAGGGTCTTTTAGCGTGGCACCAAAGCGCAATCCAAGTCCCTCAGTAGCGCTCTGGCCGCGGGGCGTCCATGCTGTCACGATAGATGCGCCTCCGTGGAGCGAAGTTCGCCGGTTTCGACCACTTGCGACCTGGGAGTCCTCGCGGATGAGTATCCCCGATGACCGACGTCAGCCGGTCGTTTGCATAAAATGGTGCCTCGGCAACTCGAGGTCTTTCGCTCGTTCTGGAACGACGGGGAGCATAGACGCTCGAGCCTACCGCCGGCTCTCAACGACAAATTGCCTGCGCACTAGTTGCGAGCCGCGTTGCCGCAAAAGCGCGTTCAACGAGACGTCGCAATGTCTTATGTGTCAATCGGAGAGGCATATCTGCTTGGTCAGCAGCGGAGTTTGACCTGATTTTGAACAAAGCGTCGCATGAGTCTGAAGAGGCCGCTCACGGTCGGTCACTCCGATCGGGCCGCGTCTTACGGAGTCGCCGGAATGAAACGCGGTCGCCACTCTGTATTCCCTAAGCGGGATACCCAAGCGAAAAGGCGTCGAAGCATAACGATCGTTGCGATGGCGTCGCTGGAATCACAGTAACAAGCAATCAGGTATGTAGGAAGTCGCGATAGTGCGACCCCAACCGCTGCGCCTCTTGCGCAGACCCAACGCAACAACGGAAAAAACAGAAGGTTCGAGCATTTATTAAGTTCTGAGACAAAAGGAGCCGCATGAGCGGCGTGAGGAGCGATGGCCATGGCCGCAAAGATGTGGTCTGCTGCAACAACGGACGGGCGAGAGATCTTCGCTGACGAGGTCGCTGAAGGCTCGTCATTGATATGTAAGTATTGCGGCGCAGGCGTTTGTTACGTTCCGCCGCACGTGCGCGAGAATAGAGGCAACACCTATTGGGTCAGGGGCTATTTCCGTTTGCTTCCAAAGTCTTCCCACGAGGAGCTAGTTCTGGATTCCCAAATCTACGCAATAGTGTATTATTGTGATTCATGGAGCGTAGATTAACAATTACCGAAGCTGCGAAGCGACTCGGAGTGACATCCAAGACGTTGCAGCGCTGGGATCGCGAGGGCAAACTGGTGCCCGATTCGCGCTCGGCCACAAATCGCCGGCTGTATTCCGAATCTCAGATTGCCCGATTCGCGGGTCTTGTGTCGAAAGAGGAATCGTCGCGCGTCGTGGTGTATTGTCGTGTTTCCTCTTCTGCACAAAAGCCTGACCTAGTCAATCAACGACGCGTACTTGAAGAGTTTGTCGCGGCAAGGGGACTGGCAGGAGCTGAGTTCATCGAAGAGGTAGGTGGCGGGCTTAATTTTAAAAGAAAGAAGTTCTTGGCTCTAATGGACGATATCAGCAACCGGCAGGTCAAAACTCTGGTACTCGCACATCGCGACAGGCTGACACGTTTCGGTTACGAATGGTTCGAACATCACGCGACAATGCATGGGTGCGACATTCTCGTCCTAAACCAAGAGCGGCTTTCGCCGGAACAAGAGATGGTTCAAGACTTGATGACCATCACCCATTGCTTTAGCGCCAGGCTCTACGGGTTGAGAAATTACAAAAAAAAGTTGAAAGAGGCGCTTGATGCTGACCGCGCACAAGATTGAGCTTGCGCCAACGGCCGAGCAGCTCGACTATTTCCGACGCGCGTGCGGTACGGATCGCTTCACTTGGAACTGGGCGCTTGCCGAGTGGAACCGGCAGTATGCTTCGGGCATGAAGCCCAACGCGATGAGGCTCAAGAAGCAATTCAACGCGCTGAAGTACGCCCAGTATCCGTGGCTCAAGGAGATCCACCGCGATGCCCATGCGGATGCGTTCGCGCGAATCGGCAAGGCATGGACCAAGTTCTTTACCGAGCTCAAGAGAGGTGAAGAAGCTCACACACCGGTATTCAAGCGCAAGGGCCGCTGTATCGATTCATTCTACGTTGCCAACGACAAGCTCACTCTCGAAGAGCGTAGTGTCAGGCTTCCGCTGGTCGGCAAGGTCAAGCTAAAAGAGTCGCCGCGGTTTGCCGACCGGCTTCTCGGCGCAACGGTCATCCGTGAAGGCACCCGCTGGTTCCTGAGCGTTCAGTTTGACGTGTCGGTGACCCTGCTCGCTGCGAAACCCGAACGAGACGTCATCGGCGTCGACCTGAACGTTGCGCAGATCGTGTGCTCCGATGGCACGCGATATAAGACGCCGCGGCCGCTCAAAGTCATGACGCGCCGAGTCAAGCTCCGTAACCGCAGCGTGTCACGCAAAACAGAAGCGGCGAAGGCTGCTATGGGCCTCAGCGGCCAAGCTATTCCGAAGGGAACGCGACTGCCGCAATCGAATAATCAACGGAAGGCATCGCAAATGCTCTCGAGCACGCATTTCCGCGTCGGGTGCATTCGTCGTGACTTTCAACACAAGACGACGACCGACATCGCACGCAAGACCCACGCGGCGGTGGTCGAAAATCTTTCTGTGAAAGGCATGACTGCCGCCGCGCGCGGGACGGCTGAAAAGCCGGGGAAACGCGTTCGGCAGAAGGCCGGGCTGAATCGTGTGATCCTGGACGTCGGGTTCTATGAGATTCGAAGGCAGCTCGAATACAAGCTCCAGCGCTTCGACCGTGAAATCTACATAGCGGATCGCTTCTTTCCGAGTAGCAAGCGGTGCAGTTGCTGTGGCCGCATCAACAAAGACCTCACGCTCAAGGTTCGAACGTGGCAGTGCGCGACGTGTGGCGCAGTCCACGACCGCGACGACAACGCGGCTACGAACCTTGAGCTTTGGGCAACCGATTCAAAACTACGCGAGGCTTTCGCGAAAGTAACGCCTGTCAGCACCGGCAATCAGCCGGGATCACGAGTCTGAGCCTGTAAGGAACTCGGGGCAGGAACTGTTCACCTGTGAAGGTGTGCTCGGTGCGCACATTTGTGCACTTAAATTGAAGCAGAGCTGCGTGTTCAACGTCCGGGAGCAGCTCGAAGTGATTGCTCGCCGGTCGCTCGGTCTGGTGCAGGCGCTAGAACGCGGACAATATCGCTTTCGTCTGCTTGCAATCGGTGAGATGCGCGATTTGACGGTCTACCGAGCGCAGTCAACGATCGGCCGGGCGACCAACTCATCAGGTGCCAGCGGGCCGCTCTTCTCACGTGACCCCTGTCGTTCGCTGTCAGCATACCTCAACACGGCTAAACGAGTAATTCTGCTGCGCGCCTTGTGTGGGAACGATTTCATTTTGAAAGACCGGCTTGAGCTCGTATTCAATGGGATGTCCGTGAGCTGGCACCACTTCTATTACGAGGAAGAGCGATTCATTGCAGCTTATCATTGGCTTGGTCGCGCAACGCGTCCTTTCCCCATTGCGCTTGTGGGGCGCGTTTCTACCATCGAAACGATTCAAGTTCGAGGGCGGTTGTTGTACGTTTTGAAGCTTAAGGTGTCAGCAGCCAAGCCGTATGCCCGTGACGAGACTGTAGGAGAGCTCACCCAGGCTGCGGTATGGACTAGTCAGCTCGAGTGGGTGCAATCGTTCAACGAAAACGACGAAGTGCTCGTCTTCGGCCATTGGCGGCACGCCTCAGCGCACACTCATACTTGTCTAGCCAAGCGCGGCGATGCAACTTTTCGGAAGTATCTGGAGCGGCGGATGTCAATTTGGCTTCACATGAAGTCGCAGATTTCGAGAGTATGAGACGGCGTACTGGAAAAATATCGCGCTCCTCGTGTCCCGAGTTAGAAATTCGTAGACAAAATCGCTTGATGCTGGCGAGGATGTCGTCGGCCGATTTGGTCCAGTTAAAAGGTCTCGGATCAGTGTTGTTGATCTGGATGTATTGGCGAATAGCCTGCTCGAGTTGCCGGGTGGAGCGATGAGTGCCACGGCGGATGTATGTCTCGCTGAGCGCGGCAAACCATCGTTCGACCTGGTTAATCCACGAAGCAGAGGTCGAAGTGAAATGCGCATGGAAGCGCGGATGGCGAGTCAGCCAGGTATTGATCGAGGAGGTCTTGTGCGTACCGTAGTTGTCGATCCAAAACGGAAACGGTTATAGACGTGGGCTACTGGCCGGACGATCTCAGTTTGACTGGCCGAGCGCGCCAAGATGATTTTGCTCGCAGCACACGGCAAGACAGACAATGAGACTGGTGCAAACCTTGCTCTCTGGCGAGGCACGGTGGCACGCTAGCGCGGTCGATTCATCGCTGACGGGGTGACGAGGATCGAACGGGATGAGACTCGACCGGGGCGCAAGCCGAAGATCTCCGCGCGCAAGGTCAAGACTGTCGTGGCACTGACGATGCAGCAGCGTCCGGATACCGCCACGCATTGCAGCACACGCCGCATGGCAGCGGTGGCCAGTGTAAGTGCGGCGAGCGTGCGTCGCATCGGGCAAGCGAACGGCCTCAAGCCGCACCGGTTGGAGAGATTCAAGGTATCGAACGACATGCACTTCGCCGAAAAACCCGAGGACATCGTCGGGCTGTCGCGGTCATGGCGAGAAGTCGGAGACGGTATAGACCGCCCTCAAGCGACTCAATCAACCCACACGAACGTGCTGCTACTTCTAGACGCACCGCTGCTGGATAGCGCGAAGGTATTCGCGTTCGAGCCGAATCCGATCTTCCCGTTGTTGGTCAAGAATCTGCCGAAGGCCGATGGCGAGTGCGAATGCCGCCTAGATGCTGATTCCGATCAAGAAGGCATCTCGCGATTAAGAATCGACCGGCACAGGTCGGGACTCACGCGCCTGCTGCAAGCCGGCGAGGACGGTGACGCGAATACGCAGCAGCGCCCGGTCTCGACGACAGCGCTTGCTGCAGTCCTGTCCGAGGACGAAAGGGCGCCTGGCGACTGCAAACTCCTTTAAAGATCGACGTTGAGGGCGGCGAGGTACGTGTGTTGAACGGGCTTGGCAACGTGGAGCGCTTCAGTTCTTTTGTGCACTCCTGGAGATCCTTCATCTCGTTCCGACAGGCGCGGGCGCGCTTTATCTCCATCGGGTTGTCTCGGTTGCGGAGATCTGCCAACGTGTCGAGAAGATGCTGTCGGACCGTCGTGATGTTGTTGTTCATGACTGTTTTTCCTTCGCCTCGCGGGCGATGCGGTTGGCCTGACGAGTGATAGCTCCCTTGAGCTGAACCAGCTTCGCAACTCGGGATCTTTCGACCGAGGATGGTTGCGCCGCGCCAGTTCCGCCCGGCTGACGAGCTCAAGGGCGTCGAGCGTGATCTTCGCTGCGCCGTCTGACCGGCGGGCTGGGAGGAAGCAGACGACATGGCCACGCGGGACTGGACCGTTAGCGGCTTCCCACCGGGCGGTGAACGCCGACCCAACGGCGCGCCGGCACCGGGTGATCGTCGGTCACTTTCCGTTCGAGATAGCCGTCCTTGCTAAGCCGCTCCAAGCCGGTCGGCACATAGTTGTGCTGCGCCGCGCCGCTCATGCAGCCTTTCTTGAACTGCGCCCGCTGCCAATTCGGATGCGTTCCGCAGGCCACTCTCGTGCCCCTGTTCCAAGGTTGCCAATTAAGAGAAGTAACGAGACGAGACATTCGTCACCACGCATGCGATCTAAAGACCGATTCTGAATGGATACGCGCTCGATAATTCAAAGATCATGTCTACCGTCCGCGCGTGATGAGTGTGCGCACAGCCGTCCGGCTGGCTCGGACATGCCATTGAGCCTCGATCAAGGCGCAATATATCAGCCGGTTGAGAAAGGCGTGGTGTTTTCGGGAGCTTTCCGTCTGTCGCGAGCCCCGCAGTTGCTTACCATCATGCGTAGGCGCTCAATGGTACGCCCCTCATCTGGGGCATCCTCCGAATGCATCGGCAGTTCTATCACAAGGAGCATCTCATGAAAGGCAGCACATCTGCAGCAACCACACTCGAGACAGAGAAACCGCCATTGAGTCGTGGGCGTTTTGGTGACGTTGATGATCGTCTTGACTTTTCCCGAACAGCCGAATGCCATCGAGTAAATGCACTAAGCCAAGAGCTTCGATCAGTTCTCTCGCCGATCTGTCGAGAGGCCTATTTCATCCAACAAGCGTTGACGGTCCAACCGGCGATGGGAAAGAGAGAACCCGTCACGCGTGTTGACTGCGTAGCCGTGACTCAATTCGGCGTTTTTGTTGTTGACAGCGTCGATTGGATAGGAATAATCTCACCGACCTTCAACGATGACACGTTGAGCATCACAGAAGAAGGCGGTGTAGTCAGCAATCGCTCGTGCCCTATACGACGGCTAGAACCGGCCGTTGTGTTTCTGCGAGCTTTGCTTGAAGATTTTCATTGTCCAGTCGAAGGTGTCGCTGTTTTCCACCGGGATGATTGCATCGTCAATCCATCGGTACCGCCCTCTCTACTCAAGCCCGATGAGCTGCACCATTTTTTTCGGGTGAAATTGAATCGCTTCATCAATCAGCGTCGACACTTCGTGGACATCGACGGTATCGGAATGCAGTTGATGGCGATAGGTTAGCCGTCGGCATACGGCCTACATGAGCTACCACGCGGACAACACATCGAAATGCTTGGCGGCGCCACGGTCGTTTGAAAAGGTCTGAACAACCCGCTTTCTGCTGTGGATATCTAACTGGCACACTCAGAATGAAGATTGCATCGTTGTTTGCGTCGCGCTGAACTGCATTCGGTTGCGCCTTGGCAACCAGCGTACCGCTTTTTGCGGTACGTCTTCGCCCTCCATGGCTCGTCACAGTTTCTGCGCGCCGTCCACAGATTGGCTAACGCGAACTGCGTTTCGATCTGAGCCGTTTATTCGCCAAGCCGCGGTACCGCGCCTTCATATATCCACACTGCCGTTTTAGCACCCGGAATGGATGGTCCACCTTCGCTCTCACCCTCGCCTTCAGACGTTCGATCTTGTCATAGTAGATCTTATAAAGCCGCTTCGTCTTGTCTAGCTTTCGGCGCTTGCTCGGCCGGATCGCGACGTGCCACTCGATTGCGCCCGTTTCGCCTGGCTTCTCGATGTCTTGGTAGCCCGCATCGGCAAATGCAATCTTCTCTTCACCGTGCAGCGGCGCATACGCCTGGCAACTGCAAAGTCCTTGTGAAGATCGACGTTGAAGGCGGCGAGGTACTTGTGTTGAACGGGCTCGGCAACGTGGAGCACTTCAGTTCGTTTGCTGCACTCCTGAAAATCCTTCATCTCGTTCCGGCATACATACGATGGCTTCTCGAAAACTTCGATGTCGAACTCCTGGATCCGCGAGAGAGCGCGCTCGTGAGGGTTGAGCCACCGACCACCGAGTACACTTGGAATTTCTCATACGGGATGGCGGCTTTTACGCGAACGATGCGGTCTTTCTCCAATGTCATTATGTACATTGGAGAAATAATGTGGATCTGGAAATTATGTGGAGTCCGTCACTCTCGAAGAGTGCCATGCGAGTCGCCGAAGCGATCCGCAAGGATTCGCGGATCGGCGAACTACGCATAATTACAACGACTCCAGGAACTGCAGGATGCGGTTCGGTGGTCGATATCGACGATTCTTTACCTGTGGCGGTTGAATCCTGTTCAGTGCTCGTTCCTTCATTGTCAGATCAGCTTCCATGTAGCCATGTGTTGTCGACGGGCTTTCGTGTCCCAGCCACAAGGCGATGACCGACAGGTCGACGCCTGATTGAAGTAGGTGCATGGCAGTCGCGTGGCGAACCAGATGAGGAGAAACACGTCGTTTGGCGAGCTGCGGACATTGGTCCTTCGCGCGCGTTACGGCGATTCTCAGCCGGTCGGCGACATTGGAGCGAGTCATCGCATTTCCCGACCGATTTGGAAAGAGCCTCTGACTTGATGCATCCTGGATCTGAGGCAACCACCCCTTGATGAGCCTGGCCGTAGATCGCCATAAAGGCACCGTCCGCTCCTTTCGTCCTTTACCGAGAATATGGACACAGGGCGACGTACCCAGGATTACATCGCCGACGCGCAGTGCAAGGATTTCCGAGACCCGTGCTCCGGTGTTATACATGGTTGCCAGGAGGACCCTGTCGCGTTGCCCCGCCCAGGTGTCTGGGTCGGGCGCTGTCAACAGGTGCTGAATCTCATCGCGAGACAGGAATCCAACCATAGGTTTATCGCAACGCTTCATCGGCACCGAGAGTGCGCGCTGTATAACGGCCAACGACGCAATGTCACGATGTGCCGCGTACTTCAGGAACGAGCGCAACGCTGCGAGTCGAACGTTGCGGGTCCGCGTGCTATTGTGCCGCTCAACCTCGAGATGCCGCAGAAAGGCCAGTATCAGCGGCGCATCCATGTCCGACAGAGTCAGATCAGTTGGACATCTGCCAAGTCGATCCGATGCAAACTGAAGAAACAGACGAAACGTATCGCGATAGCTCGAAATCGTCTCCGGGCTTACCGCGCGCTGCTGCATCAGCCGTTCGAGGAAGAAATCCTGCAGAAGCGTCGCGAAGGAAGGAACCAGGCGGGCTTTACTCATGGCGAACTCCTTCGGCAAAGCACGCAAATTTCCGGCTTACGATTTCCATGAGATCGGGAACCGCAGTCAGATACCAGTAGGTATCGCTCGGCTTCACATGTCCCAGATATGTTGACAGCGCCATCATCCGGTTGTCGACGTTCTCGCCGTCCTGATACCACTTCAGGATTCGCCGGCACACGAATGTGTGGCGAAGATCATGAATTCGAGGTAACGCGTGGTCACCCCGGGAGGTCCACGCGAGTTGTTTGCGCAGGCGGTCAAACGCCCAGTGCACTGTTCGGGCCTGCAACTTTCCGCCATCAAGATTCACAAAGAACGAACTGCAAGGCTCTGGAGCGGCGATCAGTGCACGGCGGGTAGCGTAACGCTTCATGGCCCGAATTGCAGTAGGATGCAACGGAATTAGACGCGAGCTGTGGAACTTCGTCTCGCGCACAATCAAAGTCCCCTCCGCAAGTTTCACGTCGTCTCTGCGCAGATTGATGGCCTCCGAGATACGCAAGCCGGTTGCCGCAATCAAACCAAACAACGTCTCATAGGTGAGCGGTCTGATCGAACCGACGGGCAGCATCGCCGCAGACGCGGCGAGTAGTTCATTGAGTTCCTGCTCCGTGTAGATATGTGGCGCCAGACGACGATGAGCCCGCCCGCACAGATCGCATCGCGGAACAACGGTGTCAGGATAGATCTGCTTGAGATACTTCGCGAAGGGACGGATTATCTCGATTCGACGCGCCCAGGTAATGGCCCTTTCGCTTGTTGTCGCGTGTGCCCAGGTGAGTGCTAGATCTTCCGTGATCGGACCACGATGCTCCATCGCGTCCGCGAAGCGGGCGAAGTTCATCAATACTTGCCCGGAGATCTTAAGGTCAAAGCCCAGGCAGCGTCGCTCTGCGAGATATGTCTTCGCCAGCGATACCATGGTGTCAGCCGAGTTGACGTTGACGGAGCGTTTCATGATTTACTCCCCGGCCAGGGGAGCGCGACAGCCTCAAGGCTTCGCAGGTCGATCTTCGTGTAGATCGCGGTGGTGTCGATGCTCTGATGGCGTAATACGTCAGCCACTTCCTTCAACGACGAACCGGAACGAAGCAGCCGTCGGGCAACGCTGTGCCTCAGAAGATGGGTTCCAGATCGGTCAGTCCAACCGCAACGAATATATGCCTCATGCACAGCCTTGTGGAGGCAGCCCGTTCCTAACGGAAGATCAGCAGGTGCGTAATGCCGTACAAAGACGGCGCGGGAGGTCGTCGTTGCTCGTCGCCCTAACTTGAGATAGTCGGCGATCGCATGACCTGTCGGCTCCGGCAGCGGAATGATGTAGCCCCGCCGCGATTTGGTGCGACGGATTTGCAGCGTGCCTTCGCGCCAGTTTAAATCGTCGAGTTGGATTTGCACAACTTCCGCAGCCCGCAACCCAAGATCAGACAGACAGCGCACCATTGCGTAATCACGCAAGTTGGCCGCAGTCTCGCGATCGAAGGATTTAAGGAACTGCTCGATCGCGGCGTCCGAAAGCGTTTCAGGCAGCGCCGTCAACCTCCATCCAGCCACGCTCGGCACTGCCGAGATCAGCTCTTCGACCTGGTCGTTATATTGCACGGTCCTGAATCGCAGATAACTGCGCAACGTCACGCCCGCTACGTGAGCGGCTCCAGCATTGCACCCGTCAGGGTAGTGCGTAACGAAACGACGGATATTCCGAATCGTTAGCAGCTCCATGTCTATGTGTTTGCGACCAAAGCTCTGATGCAAGAAATCGCGAATGATTCGACCGCGCTGATATCGTGTGCATTCGGCTAAGCCGCAAACGTCCTTGAGATGGTCAGTAAAGCGACACACCTCCTGTTGCACCGAGTCCGATTCCGCCCGCAGAAACCGAGGGACACCGCACCTGCCCAACACGACCAGCAAATGCCGAAGTGCTGCATTCACGTCTGCCCGACACCTCGGAGTCGGATCGGGGCAGGTACATCGCCGTAAATGGTCGTTCACGAAGCTGCCGACAAGTCGATCGTCGACCCTTGCTACGGCTATACGGTGCGTTGTAAGCCAATACGCAAAGTGCGCGACGCACCTCACGTAGCGATTGACGGTGCCGGCCGCATAGCCGGTATCAACGAGATATTCGCAGTAGCGCTCTGCAAAAGGAGAAAGGACGCTGCGCCGCAACCACGCCTGAGGCTGCGGTCGAAGATGAACCAGGCCAATCATGATGATTCTCCTGAAGGGGTTACAACCCAAACAGGAAACCATCTTTTTTATGTGCAGTTTGCTGCAAGCCGCAGATCCCTGCAAGGCGCGTCGCACGGGCGCTCGTGACGAGCCGTAGGATGCAAACTCCGCATGATTCGCTGGTGCGCATTATTACGGCCAAAGGCAATCGATGGGAGACGGAACAATGTCCAGCCCTCAATGAGCTTTCAAAAAGGCTCGGTCATGCAGGGGCGGCGGTATGTATGCTGTGCATACCGTCACGCCGGTCGTCGATTTGGGCAACAAGATGACTTCCGGTATCCCTGGAAGAGAATCTGGCAGAATAGTGGGGGCGGGATTCATATGCGGCGCTTGAGTCTAAGGTTTACGAGTGGGCTGACACATAACAAGGAAGTGATCGTTACGGTTATCGCCAACACGGTCGATTGGAACGAATGGAGTTTAGAAAAGACATCAATGGACTGCGGGCGATCGCTGTAATTGCAGTCGTGCTTTACCACTACGGGGTACCATACTTCGCGGGCGGATTCGTTGGCGTTGATGTGTTCTTCGTTATTTCGGGGTTTCTACTTACGTCAATTGCTCATCGGCGCCTGCAAGAGGACAGTTTTTCGGCGGCGCAGTTTCTTGTGAACCGTCTTCGTCGCATATTCCCGGCGCTCGCCATACTCGCCATCGCGTGCGTCATGTGGGCAAGCTTCTTCTATCTACCCGAGGACTACAGCCGCCTGGTGCGCAATGCGACGGCCGCGCTGCTGTTTCGGTCAAACTATTCTTTCTTAGACGACGCCGGTGGATACTTTGCCCCTGACTCCCGGCCAAATATCCTGCTTCATACATGGTCGTTGGCGGTGGAGTCGCAGTTTTATGTCGGCTTCGCGCTCCTGTGCCGATTCTTCTGGCCGCCATCGGGGCGGGCGACGAAGAAGGGGTGGGCGCTCTTCGCGCTGTTTGGCGTCGCATCGATCACTTGGAGCCTGTTCCATACGCCGGTAAATCAACCCTCGGCGTTTTATCTCCTCTGGAGCCGTGCGTGGGAGTTCATGGTCGGGTCGGTCGTCGCGATCGGGTTGGCGCGACCTAGCAAGATGACGTGCGACGCGCTGGCTGTAGTGGGCAGCGCGTTCTTGCTATTTGGCATTTTTGCATACGATGCGAGTGAGCCTTATCCCGGGTGGCGAGCCGTGGCTCCTGTTCTTGGTGCGGCTCTGTTGATATACGCGCGAGAAGGTTTCGTCGCCACGCTGTTGTCGACCCGGCCGCTTCAATTCGTTGGCGATATTTCTTACTCGGTCTATCTGTGGCATTGGCCCATCCTGTTGGCGTTTCGAGAGCGAGTAGGCACTGACCCTTCGCCTCTACAGATGGCCCTTTTGATAGCAGCATCAATTGGGGCGGCTTGGTTGTCGTATCTGTTTGTGGAACAACCAACGAGAAGAGTCGCGCGCGGCAGGACGCTAGCAGCTCTCGCGGTCGCTACCATTGCGGCAGGATTCGCATTCTCAGCGGTGCTGCGTGAGACGGACGGATTACCCGGTCGATTGCCTGACTATCTAAAGTACGCGGCGAACGCGATGAAGGAAGCGAACCCGCGCTCTCGAGAGTGCATGCGGGACGTCGATGGCACGAAGCGATCTGCTGGTGACTTCTGTTCGCTAGGCAAGGAGTCGGTAAACGGTAAGCGATCCATTTTCGACGTCTACCAACTGACGCTCTGAGCGAGGAGCATAGGTGTCCACCTATTCGGAGGTGGA
>NZ_FCON02000141.1 GCF_001544535.1 Caballeronia choica
CGCATTGCTTGCCCGTCTTGATCGGTGTCCGTGCTGCGGGAGGAAAACTGAATGGTTGATAACACAGTAGTACTAGGCGGCCAATCGGCTCTTGCGCGATCATCCGCTTGCGGTTCTCTTCGGTGCCTTGCGTGAAGCGGCCAATCATCGGCGTATCGATGATGCCCGGACACACGGCGTTGATGCGCACGCCATCTTTCCCGTACTCGAGCGCTGCCGACTTCGTGAGACCGATGACGCCATGCTTGGACGCACAGTAAGCGCCTTGACCACGGATGCCAACCACGCCCGCGCCAGACGATGTATTTACAATCGAACCGCCGCCGTTTTTGAGCATGATCGGGATCTGGTACTTCATGCAGTAAAAGACGCCGCCGAGATTCACGCGCAGGATGCGTTCGAACGCTTCGTCGGGAATCTCGGTCGTGTAGGCGAGCGCTTGCTCAATGCCTGCGTTATTGAACGCGAAGTCGAGCCGGCCGAATTTATCGATGGTCGCCGCAAGCGCGGCCTGCACGTCGTCGGGCTTCGAGACATCGCATTTCACCGCGAGCGCGCGGCCGCCTTCCGCTTCGACCATCCGCACAGTCGCCTGTGCGCCTTCTTCCGAGAGATCGACCACGACGACATCCGCGCCTTCCTGCGCGAAAGCGAGCGCCGTTGCCTGCCCGATGCCGTTCGCCGCGCCGGTCACAAAAGCCACTTTCCCTTCATAGTTCCACTTGCGATGAGTCGTCATTGCTTCATATCTCCGTTTTGAATATGGCGCTGCGCGGCTGTCGCGCTTGCAGTTGTTCATCCGTTCCAAGGTACACGCAGCAATAGAGCGTATTGCCCCCTCTGCCGCCTAGCGTGCACGACACGGCGTTGCCCTTGAACCGTATGCGGTCCGTGATTTCGCCGCCTTCGAGTACACGAACGAACTCGCCGGTGTTATAGCAGCCCGCCCAGATGGCGCCGTGCTTGTCCGCACAGATTCCATCGGGCTGCCTGCCCTTGAGGTCCGCGAAGAGACGCCTATTAAATAAGTTGCCGTCATTCGCTCTGTCATACGCGGTCAGCTTGCCGCACCACGTCTCGGCGACCACAAGCGTGCGTCCGCCGTTCATGATCACGACTCCGTTGGGAAATTCCAGTCCCTCCGCTGCGATGCGAATGGAGCCGTCAGGCTCGACGGCGTGCATATCGGTCAGTCGTATCGGCGCTCTGCCGAAAAGGTCATAGCCGAAATTCCCGACATAAACGCGGCCGGTATCATCGACGACGAGATCATTGAGGTCACCACTCGCTATATCGCTCAGGTCCGCGTAAACCGAAAGGGCGCCGTTCGACACCCTCATCAGTTTCCTTTGCGCGCACGACACGACGATGGGCGTCTTGTCCGGCAGAAAGCCGATTCCGGCCGGGCGTCCCGGTACATCACAGACGACGCTGCGCGTACCGTCTTCAGCGACGACATAAAGCCTGGAATCGAAAACATCCGAGACCCAAAGGCGATTGTCAAACCAGCGTGGCGCCTCCAGGAAGACGAAGCCGTCGGCCACGAGCGTCGCCTGATGCTCTTTCATGGATATGCTCTTGTAATAGGAATGAGGCAGTGGGGTGTCTCCTTCCGAATCAGGTTATTGCTTCGTCGCCTGCCAGGTCCAGTTCGTTTTTGTTCGCTCGACGGTAAGCAAGGCTGAACGCCCACCGTAGAACCGGTTATTTCCCTTTCTTCAGCACATGAATCTTGTTGCTCTCGACCCAGCCTTCAGCCTTCGTTAGGTAAGCCTTGACGTGCGGCGAAATGCAATGCGCGTTGAAAGTCTCCAAGCTTTCCCATCGTTCGATAAAGACGAAGCAGCGCGGCTCCTGCATGTCGCGGTACATCTCGTACTGAAGCACACCGTCTTCTTCGTGAACGGGCGCGAGCAAGCCTTCGAGCGCGTCGGCCAACTTCTCCTCGCAGCCCGGCTTTGCAAAAGAGATGGCAATCGCGGATACCTCGGACATGGTGTTCTCCTGTCGACATGGAAAAAGGAAATGCGAGGATATACGCGAGCTTCGCCGAACAAAAGCGCACTCGCCATAGGTCAGGGCGAATCGCGACATGCCGCAGGCAATCAGACGAGGCCGCGGACTAGGTGTTTCCCTTAAGAAGCGCGGGCTTTGAATCATCCGCCGCCCTAATGCCGACCGGCGAAAGGCGCTGTGAAGGGCGTCTGCGGACGGTCTGCATGCTTCCCGAAAGTCAGTTCAGCAATGCTTACCCTCAACGCCAGAAAAACCGACTAGACCTAACCGTGGACGGGAAATAACCTTCATCAAACAGCAGCACCCACTTCTGAACCAGCAGTTTGGACGGCATGGAAATCTACGACTACATCATCATCGGAGCGGGCTCGGCGGGCTGCGCGCTTGCACGTGGCCTGAGCGATAACCCGGAGAACAAGGTCTTGCTTCTCGAAGCCGGGCCTCCCGCCGACAGGTTCTGGGTGAACACACCGGCCGGCATGGCGAAGCTGTACTTCCATAAAGAGCTCAACTGGAATTACCACACCGATTCGATGCCGGCGCTTTACAACCGAAAGATGTATTGGCCGCGCGGTAAGACACTGGGGGGCTCGAGTTCCATCAACGGAATGATCTTTATTCGTGGACATCGTAACGACTTCGACAGTTGGCGCGACCTGGGAAATCCGGGGTGGGGCTACGACGATCTCCTGACGTACTTCAAACAGATGGAGCACAACGAGCGCGGCGCGAACGACTATCGCGGCGCAGGCGGACCGCTGTGGGTCAGCGATCCCGTAATGAAGGTCCGCAGCTCACATGATTTTATCGAGGCCACGGCGCGTTTGGGCGTTCCTCCCACGGAGGACTTCAACGGTGCAGTGCACGACGGCGTCGGCTTCATGCAGCACACCATTCGCGGAGGACGACGCTACTCCGCCTATACGGCGTTCGTGGAACCCGTGCGTCACCGGCGCAACCTGACGGTGCTGACCGAGGCCGCTGTGCAACGTATCGTGCTGAAGGGAAATGTGGCGACGGGTGTCGAAGTTGTTGTTAAGGGAGAGCGTAGAACGTTCGATGCAGCGAAGGAAGTGATTCTGTCGGCCGGATCGCTCAACTCGCCGCAGATACTCATGCTATCGGGCATCGGGCCGGACGAAGAGTTGCAAAGACACGGCATCAAAATGCTCGTGAACCTACCGGGCGTGGGGCTCAATCTGCAAGACCACTTTTATGTGCATGGAAGCTATCGCTCGACGCCGGATAGTTCCTACAACCTCGAATTGGGCGGCTTCCGGAAGTATCTCGAAGGCGCACGCTATCTGCTGACGCGCAAAGGCTATCTGGCGCTCGGCTCCTCGCAAGTCGGCGCCTTCGTGAAGAGCCGTCCCGAAGAAGCGTATGCGGACTTGCAGATCAGCTTCCGGCCGATGACCTTTACCTACCATCCTGGCGGCCAGTGCGAAGTGGATCGTCAGCCAGGCATGGGCGTATCGGTGTACCTGCTGCGTCCGCGCGCCACTGGGACCGTGACATTGCGCTCTTCGAAGCCTGACGATCCCGCCGTGTTCAAGCCCAACTTCCTGAGCAACGACGACGACAACAGGGCGATGATCGCGGGCGTGAAGATGATTCGTCGAATCATGTCGACGGCGCCGATCGCATCGCGCGTCATCGAAGAAGAGATTCCCGGTCCGATGGTCGAGACGGACGAGCAGATTCTTCAATGGATGGCGATGACCGGCAACTCCGCACACCATCAGGCGGGCACCTGCAAGATGGGCCGCGACCGCCTCGCTGTCGTGGATGAGCGCCTGCGCGTGAGAGGGGTCGAGCGCTTGCGGGTGGCGGATGCATCGATCATGCCGCATCTCACATCGGGTAACACCAACGCGCCGTCCATCATGATCGGCGTGAAGGCGGCCGACATGATTGCGAAGGACGCTTCATCTCGTCGAGACATTCGCGAGATCGAGAGAGTGTCCGCGGTCTGAACCAGCTAAGCAAAAGGAATTTCTTCAATGTCAACCGCAAGTCTTCAAAGCGATCAAAGCAAGGTGCAAACTCAGTATCCGCGCGTCGGCCTGTTCATCGATGGCGAGTGGATCTACGACCGCGAAACAGCGGTCGAAGTAAGAAACCCGGCTACGGAAGAAGTACTGGGACAGGTGCCGAAGGCGACAGGCGACGATCTCTCTCGTGCCCTGGACGCAGCCGCACGCGGATTCTCAATCTGGCGCGACACACCGCCCCAGCAGCGCGTCAAGATCATCCAGAAAGCAGCGGCTTTGATGCGCGGGCGGCTCGAGCTCATCGCCACGACGATCACGCTGGAAAACGGCAAGCTCTACTCCGATGCCTACGCGGAAGCCGACCGTTCGATGAACTTCTTCGAATGGAATGCGGCGCAGTCACTACGCGACTACGGGTTGATCGTGCCCGGCGAACCGCAGATGCAGAAGTTCATCTTGCGGCAGCCGATCGGACCGGTGGCCGCATTCACGCCGTGGAACGTACCGATCAGTTCGGCCGCCCGCAAAGTCAGTGCCGCTTTGTCGGCGGGGTGCTCAGTCATTCTGAAGGCGGCCGAAGAAACGCCCGCTACCGCATGTCTCGTGGTGAAGGCCTTCGAAGAGGCGGGGTTGCCGCCTGGCGTGCTGAATCTCGTGTTCGGCAATCCGGCGGAAATATCGTCGGCCCTCATTGCTTCGCCTGTCATTCGGCTCGTCACGTTTACGGGGTCGGTGCAGGTCGGCAAGCACCTCACGCAACTCGCCGCGGCGGCTATGAAGCCCGTCTTGATGGAACTCGGCGGTCACGCTCCGGTACTGGTCTGCGAGGGTGTGAATGGCGCGGCAGTCGGACGGCTCGCGGCGCGCGGCAAGACAAACGCGAGCGGACAGATCTGCGCGTCGCCATCACGGTTCATCGTTCACAGCAGCGTGTATGACGACTTCGTCGCCGCTTTCGCCGATGCGGTGAAGGATGTCCGCGTCGGCGACGGCTTCAGCAAGACCGCGCAGATGGGGCCGGTGGCAAGCGCACGGCGGCTGGCGGCCATGCAATCTCTCGTGGCGGACGCCCGGCAACGCGGTGCGCGCGTGGCTGCCGGAGGCGAGCGTATTGGCGATCGCGGCTACTTTTTCGCGCCGACCGTTCTTGCCGACGTCCCGAACGACGCGGACGCGATGACGATAGAGCCCTTCGGCCCGCTCGCTGCTTGCGTGCGCGTCGACGATCTCAGCGAGGCCGTTGCGCTTGCCAACAGCCTCTCGGTCGGACTGGCCGCGTATGCCTTTACCAACTCATTGGAGGACGCGGAGCGTATCGGTCGCGAACTGGAGTGCGGGGTCCTCTCCATCAACCATTTCGGCACGCCGGACGCCGATACGCCTTTTGGCGGTGTCAAGGACAGCGGCATCGGGCGTGAAGGCGGCCCATCGACGCTCGACGCCTATATGGTCACGAAGACAGTGCTGCAAAAGACAGAGCGCATGTAAGAAAAAGCTCCATACAAGAAGACCCGTTCAGAAACGAGCGCAAACGTTGGACCAAATAAAACATATTGGAGACAAACGATGGGCACGTTTCAGAGGCGTCTTTTGAGCGCAGGCGCGGCGAGCCTGTTGCTAGCCGCTGGTGTTGCAGGCGCGAAGCAAGTCACGGTTGGGTATGTCGCTGCGGGATTGCAGTATCCGTTCAATGTGGCTGTCGCGAAGGGTTTCGAAGAGGCGGCCAAGGCAGCGGGCGCCAAGGCCATTATCCTCGACCCGAAGACCAGCGTCGAAAAACAAGGCAACGCGATCGACGACCTGATCTCGCAGAAGGTCGACGGCATCGCTTTTCTGCCGCTGGATGGCGTCGTCGCGCAAAGCTGGGCGGACCGCGTAGCGGCGCACGACATTCCGCTCGTCTCGGTGGCGACCGAACTGGGCGATCCGCAGAAGCGCTCCATCCACGACGTCTATCCGAAGCTCGCCGCGCTGGTGGCGAGCGACGAGGTGCATACGGGCTATAACGCGGGGGAGATTGCGGCAAAGCTGCTGCCGAAGGGACGCGTCGCGAACATCGCGATCGTGGAAGGCGCGCCGGGTTATCCGCAGGTTTGGCAGCGCACGAAAGGCTTCAAGGATGCGTTGGACAAGGCAGGAGCCAAGTACCGCATTGTCGCGTCCCAGCCGACCGACTGGACCGCCGAAAAGGGCGAAGCCGTCTGTCAGAACATCCTGACCGCTCACCCCGATGTCGATCTCTTTTACAACCAGGCCGATGACATGGTCGTTGGCTGTGCACGCGCTGTACACGCGGCCGGTTCCAATGCAAAGCTCGTCGGCTGGGGCGGCTCTCGCTTGGGCATTGCGGCGATCAAGGCGGGTGCGGTGGATGGCACCGTCTGCGTCCAGCCGGAGCAGATGGGCCAGCAGGCGTTCAAGGCGCTTTACGCCGCCGTGACGAATCCCGGCGCGCCGAAAGGCAAGTTCATCGAAATCCCTACGCCCGGCGTCACTAAAGAGAACGTGTCCAGTTGCGTGCCTCAGTGGTAAGCCCCGCCCACAACGCGATCCAAGTAACGAAAGCAGCAAGACTACATAACAAACCGACGGAGACACACATGAAGAATCAATTCAGAAAAGTGGGCGTGATTTGTCTGGCGAGCGCGTTGGCGTTCATGGCGGACGTCGCTCTGGCGAAGGACATCACGTTTGGCTACGTTGCTGCGGGCATGCAGTACCCGTTCAACGTTGCGGCGGCAAAAGGCTTCGAAGCGGCGGCGAAGGCGGCCGGCGTCAAGACGATCGTCCTGGATGCGAAAACCAGTGTCGAGCGCCAGGGGAATTCGATCGATGACCTCATCGCGCAAAAGGTCGATGGCATCGCCGTCCTGCCGATCGACGCCGTGGTCGCGCAGGCGTGGGTCGATCGGGCCGCGTCCCACAACATACCGATCGTGGCCGTGGCGACGCAGGTCGGTGATCCGCAGAAGCATCCTGTGAAGGATGTTTATCCGAAGCTGACCGCGCTGGTCGCGAGCGACGAAGTGCATGCCGGATACAACGCCGGGCAAATCGCCGTGACGCTGCTCCCGAAGGGGCGCACCGCGAATATCGCAATCGTCGAGGGTGCGCCCGGTTATCCGACCGTATGGCAGACCACTCAGGGTTTCAAGGAAGCGCTCGACAAGGCGGGGATCAAGTATCGCATCGTCGCCTCGCAGCCTACCGACTGGACGCCCGAGAAAGGCGAGTCGGTCTGCCAGAACATGCTGACGGCGCACCCGGACATCGATTTGTTCTTCAATCAGGCCGACGACATGGTAATCGGCTGCGCTCGCGCGGTCCATTCCGCAGGCTCGCACGCCAAGCTCATCGGGCGCGGTGGATCGCGTCTTGGCATCAATGCGATCAAGGTCGGCGACGTCGATGGGACCGTCTGCATCCAGCCCGGAAAAATGGGGCAACTCGCGTTCAAAGCGCTGTACGCAGCGGTGACGAACCCCGGTGCGCCGAAGGCACAGTTCGTCGATGTCGACACGCCTCAGGTCACCAAGGCGAGCCTCGCGCAATGCGTGCCCGAGTGGTAAGCACGAGCGACGACACCGACGTGGCAGGAGAGAGACAAATGGCAAACGAAGTCCCGCTGTTGCAGCTTGAGGGTGTGACGAAGACATTCCCGAACGGGTTGACCGCGCTTCGCGGAGTCAATCTGGAAGTGTCGCGCGGCACGGTGCACGGGTTGCTGGGCGCAAACGGCGCCGGCAAATCGACGCTCATCAAGATTCTCTCCGGCTCGCTTGCAGCCACCGGCGGACGAATCGTCTGGAAGGGCGCCGCGGTCGAATATTCGAGTCCGAAAGGCGCGAACGACATGGGTATTGCGACTATCCACCAGCACATTCCGCTCGTGCCGACGCTCTCGGTGCTCGAGAACGTGTTCCTGGGCGAAGAGGGCCGGTGGCGACGAAACACGAAGATACGGCAGCGGTTCTCGGAATTGTGCGAGCGCGTCGGATACTGGCTTGAACCGGACGGTCTGGTAAGCGATTTGTCCATCGGGCAGCGCCAGATGGTCGCGATTTTGCAAGCGCTTGGCACGGGCGCCGAAATGATCGTGATGGACGAGCCGACGGCGTCCCTTGCCGCGAGCGAACGCGAGGTGGTTTACCGCATCGTGCGGCACCTTTCCAGAGTCGAGAAGAAGGCGATCGTGTTCGTCTCGCATTTTCTCGATGAAGTGATAGCGCTCACGGACCGCGTGACGATTCTGAGAGATGGGCAGGCGGTGGTGGACGCGCAGACGTGTGATCTCGACGAATCGCGTATCGCTGAAGCCATCGTCGGCCGGCAGATCGTCGCGCTCGAACAGGCGACGCCGCGGCCCGTCGACGCGGCGGCCCCTGTGCTGCTGGAACTGAAGGGCCTCGCGTCTCGCGGCAAGCTCGAACCGCTCTCCTTGAGCGTCAGGGCGGGCGAAGTCGTGGGCATTGCCGGGCTCCTCGGCTCGGGTCGTAGCGAGCTGCTGCATGCGATCTTCGGCGCGGACCCGGACGCCACGGGAGAAGTGCGCGTTGAAGGCCGGCTGCTCGGCCAGTCGACGGCGGCCGCAGTGAAGGCGGGTCTGGCTCTCGTGCCTGAGGACCGTATGGCGCAGGGTCTCGTGCCCGGCTTCGAAATTTGGCGCAACACGACGCTTCCCGCGCTCGATGGCGTATCGCGCGGAGGCTGGTTGCCGGACCGAACGCGAGAGCAGCAGCGAGGCGCAGAGGCCATCCGGCGTTTGTCGATCAAGGCGAATTCGCCGGACATTCTCGTGACCGAACTGAGCGGTGGGAACGCGCAGAAAGTGACCATCGCGAAGTGGCTGTTCAGCGATGTGAAGGTATTCCTGCTGGACGAGCCGACCGCCGGGATCGACATCGGTGCGAAGACCGACATCCTGTTGCTCGTGCGAGAACTGGCGGCCGCGGGAAAGGCAGTGATCGTCGTATCGTCGGAGTTCGAGGAAATTCTGGCGGTGAGCAGTCGAGTCCTGGTCATGCGTGATGGCCGCTGCATCGCCGAGCGCCTAGGCCACGAAACGTCCGAGCACGAACTGATTCTGCTGTCAGGCGGCACGAGTGCAAACTCGGCGAGCACGCCACATGCAGCCGCGCAATCTTCAAAGAGTGAGTAATGATGAACCTGACGACTTCCACCCATTCCGGCCCGTCTCACGGCGGCAACGGTTCTTCGGGCGGCCCAACCGAGGGCGTGACCGCGACGACGCAGACACAGGCGACGGACTGGCGGCGCTTACTCGGTCTGCGCGAGATGGGCGTCTACTATGCCCTCATCTTGCTGGTGTTGGTCATCTCTGCCGTCACGGTTTATACCGGCAGGCCCAGCTACCTCAGCGTGGCGAATATCTCCAACGTTCTTTATCAGGCGTCGCTGGTTGCGATCATCGCGGTTGCAATGACGGTGATTCTGATCACCGGCAACTTCGATCTTTCGGTCGCTTCGGTGGCCGCGCTTTCGGCCGCAGTGGTCGTCGGGCTCGCGGATACCGTCGGGTTCTGGCCGGCTGCGCTCATCGCGATGCTTGTGTCGGTTTTGGCCGGCCTGTTGAATGGCGCGATCGTCCAGTATCTCGGCATTAACGCGTTCATCGTGACGCTGGGCACATTGACCGCGATTCGCGGAGTGGTCCAGATCTATACCGATGGCCGCTCGTTATCCGTGGACACGCCCGACGCGTTGCAGGCCATGCGGCTCTTTGAATCGGGCCGTCTGCCGATAGCCGTTCCGCTTATCGTCATCGGCGCGACGCTGCTGTTGGCGGGATGCTATTTCCTGGTTCGCGCGCGCCGCGAATCGCGCAATGTCCCGGTGACGTCGTTCGGCATGCTGGCAGCCGGAGTCTGCTGCCTCGCTCTCGTCGGGGCCGGCGGGATGTCGCTCGCCATGCCGAAGCCCGTCGTGTACATGGCTGTTTTCACGTTGATCGTCTGGTTCGTTCTGAGCATGACGAACGTTGGCCGGCGGGTCTACGCAGTAGGCGGCAATCCCGAGGCGGCCCGCTTATCGGGCATCAACGTGAAGCGGTACAAGATGGCAGGATTCATTCTCTGTAGCGCGGCGGCCGGCTTCGGCGGAATCCTATTCGGTAGCCGTCTGGGCGCAGTCAATCCGACTGCGATGCAAGGAGCGGAATTGACTGTCATCGCTTCGGCGATTCTTGGCGGCACATCACTGTTTGGCGGCGCAGGCTCCGTCATCAAAACGCTTGCGGGCGCGCTGCTGCTCTTCACCCTGACAAACGGATTCAACATACTGAATTTGGGCGCGAACTATCAGGGCGTCATTGAGGGAACGGTGGTCGTGACGGCAGCGGCCATCTATACGGTCGGCGGTACGCGGCGTCGCAAGCGGTAAGCCGTGTCTGCACACGTTGCGGATTGCACGTCGGGTCAGGAGCCGTTGATGCTGACCAATCGCTTTATCGGCCCCGCTGCGCTAACGGCGGGCGACCGGGAAATCATTTCGCAGGGGCTGACCGCGCTCTTGCGGGAACGGTCGATAGCCTACGAGATCGCGGTACAAATCGCGATTTCTCGCGGGCTCGACCGGCCTGACGTGCGCGATTTCGGCCTGCCCGACATACTCCGTCTTAGTCGGACGATTTAACAAAACCATTGTTGAGCGCGTTTGCTGACACAAGCGCAGGTGGAGGAGAAACATGACAAAACAAAGCTCGATCCGGACGCTCTCGGCCGGTTCAATCGGCAACTTCGGCGAAATCTACGACTTCGCCGTGTTCGGGTTCTCCGTTCCGATTCTGTCGGCTCATTTCTTCCCCGGCAGCGATCGCACCGCCGCGCTACTCAGTACGTTCGCCGTCTATGCCGTTGCATTCTTCGCACGGCCGCTAGGCGGACTGTTGTTCGGCGTCATGGCGGACAAAGTAGGCCGCGTGAAAGTCATGGCAATGACTGTCTGGTTGATGGCGCTCGGCACCGCCGTGATTGGGCTTTTGCCGACGTATGCGAGCATCGGCATTGCAGCGCCCGCGCTGCTCGTCTTTTGCCGCATCGCTCAAGGTCTCGCGCTCGGTGGCGAGACGACGGGCACGACCAGCTTCATCCTCGAATCGGCGCCGGATTACCACAGAGGCGGCTGGATTGGCCTGACCTTGATCTTCTCGCATCTGCCGAACGCGTTGGTGGCGGGACTCTTGATCGGCCTTCAGTTCGCCGCCGGCGCGAGCGCGTATGCCGATTGGGTCTGGCGCGTTCCGTTCCTGGCAGGCGGGCTTATCGGCATTGTCGGCTTCTGGCTGCGGCGCAATCTCGACGAACCGGACGAATACAAACAGGCGACTCGCAGAACCGATTCGAAGAATCCTCTTCGCACCGCGATCCGCACAGGCGGCCTCAGGGGTATGCTGAATGTGGCGATGATTCAGCCCATACAGACCGTCGGATCCTACTTGCTGCTGGGATTCATGTACACGTTCCTGGTTCGGGTGGCGAAGCTCGACCCGACATCGGCGCTCATCACGAACGCGGCGGCCATCGTCGTACTGTCGTTCATGATTCCGCTCGGCGGCGTATTAAGCGACCGGCTCGGGCGCAAGCCCGTCCTGTCCTTCGGCGCGGCGTGGGTCGCTTTCGCGGCTTACCCCGGCGTGTATCTTGCCGCGACCGGCACGATTACCGGCGCGCTTGTCGGTCAGCTGCTGCTGGCAGTGGGAGTCGGGCTGTATGGAGGCGCCTGCTTCGTTGCTGCGCCCGAATTCTTCCCGACTGCCTTTCGAGCCACCGGCCACGCGATCTCCTATCAAGCCGCGGTGGCGGTTTTCGGCGGAACGACGCCGTTCATTGGAACACTGCTCGTTCAGGCGTTCGGCTCGCCGCTCGCGCCCGCTTATTACGTGGCGTTGATCGCTGTCGCTTGTCTCATCCTCGTTCAGTTCGTGCCGGAGACGAGAGGCGTGAGTTTGCGCACCGCGGCCAGCGCGACGCCAAGCGAGGGCGCTTCGCGCGTCGCACATGAACTGAGATAAGGTCAGGCCGGTTCATCCAGACGATATGTCTCGATGGCATTCTCGCGAAAGATCTTGCGCCGGTCAGCGTGCGACAGGTGCAGCGTGGCGCGGTCGACGATATCGACCCATTGCCCGTAGCTTGCCGCGAGTTCGAGCACTGGCCAGTCCCCGCCGAAAAGCACGCGATCCACGCCGAAGCAGTCGATCGTGTGACTGATGAGCGGTAGCACCTGATCCCCGGTCCATGTCGCATGATCCGCCTGCGTCAACAAGCCGGAGATCTTGCAGACGACGTTAGGCAGCAACGATAGCTCCCGCAGAGACTCGCGCCATGAATCGAGGCGATTCTCCTTCACCTCGGGCTTGCCCATATGGTCCAGCACAAACGACACCGAAGGGCATCGTCTCACCATCTCGATCGTATGTTCGAACTGACGTGGATCGATGCAGATATCGAAGGAAAGGTTGTATTTCGGCAATAGATTGACGGCTTCCAGAAAGTCGCGCTGCAAGACGACGGCCGAGTCGGGCATGTTCTGGATGAGACGTCGTATCCCCCGAACCGCGCGCAGGCGCGAGAGACGCGCCATCTCGGGCTCGATGGACAAGCCTTCTTCCATCGGCAGGCAAGCGATACACGCCATGATGCGTCGGTCATCGATGGCCGCCGAGGCGATCCATTCCGCTTCATCGAGATATTGCAGCATGTCTACATCGGCTTCGACGAAGACGAAGCCTTGGACTTGATAGGGCTTCGAAGCGCTTGCGAGGTCGTCGGCAGTCCAGTCGCGGTCGAGCTTTGTGGCGCCGGTCGCCCACGACGAGCCGCCCGACCACGAATAGCCGAAGCGTTTTCGGTCGAGCAGATGGATATGCGAATCGATGATCGGGAAGTCGATCATTGTAAATAGTCCCTTGAATAGTGCACGAACGTGGACGCGCCCTCACAAGCCGAGGTGATCCTTTCCCGAGAGCCACGCAATCAGATGTTCACGGAAGCCCTCGGCCGCAGGAGACACCTCGCGAGTCGAGGAGTGGTAAAGGCAGACTTGGCGCATGACTTCAGGTTGGATGATCGGGCGCATCACGAGGCCGAAGCGCCGCCCGAGCAGCCCGACGTAAGCGGGCGCGATCACGAGCCCGAGTCCCTCGGCCGCCATGCCGAAAGCCGTGCTGATGTTCTCGACGATCTCGACCGGCGTAATCCGGTCATTCGCATGGTACTCGCCATGCGTGAGCGAGATCGTGCGCTCATAGTCTCGCCCGGCGACGACTAGCGGATAGTGCCTCAATTCGGCCCATGAAATCTCCTTGCGTTCGACCAACGGATGCCCGGCGGCAAACCACAAGACCCACGCGCTTTTGAAGAGGTCGAGCCGCGCGACACCATCGCTTACCGTCTGGTCCGGGCCGACGGCCAGGTCCACTGCGGCGCTGCTGACGCTATCGACAAGATTCTCCACCGAGGTGTCCCGTATACGCACGAGCACCTTAGGTTGGGATCCTGCGTAAGCCTTGACCGCTGCTGGCAAAATCGTGCTCGCCAGAATAAGCGGCGCGGCCACACGAACAATGCCGGCCGCACGATTACGAATGTCGTCCGCCGCTGCCTGTGCGAGTTCCATATGCGCGAGCACGCATCGAGCCGAGCGATGAAACTCGCGGCCAGCGGGAGACAAGGCAACGCTGCGGGTTGTGCGATCGAAAAGCCGGAAGCCAATCGAGGACTCCAGTTCGCCGACGAGCTGACTAACGGCGGATGCCGACAGATTAAGACGCTCTCCGGCTTTGGCGAAGCTCTTGACATCGGCAACCGTTACGAACGCAGAGAGTTGTCGTGGCGTGAATCGAGGAAGTGACATGGACCGCGCGATGCATCGCATTATTAAGTGTTTCTTAAGAATACCTCACGATTCATCGCTTGTTCATCGGTGTATCTCCTAGCAAACTGATGCTCAGTCAATTTGCGGAATCGAGAGAGCCATCACATGAACGCGCATAACCCTTCTGAACACGCTGATTCGCAATCCATCACGCCTGCCGGCGACCTTTGCCATGTCTTCTCCAACCACGTTGCAGATACCCGGTTCGAAGACCTGTCGCAAGAAGCCGTCGAAGCGGCCAAGAAATCCATTCTCGACATCATCGGTGTAACGCTCGCCGGCAGTGGCATGGAGCCCGCGGTACGCGGCGTGGCCGACGTTATCTTGGATGCAGGCGGGCGACCGGAAGCTTCCGTTCTCGGGTTCGGCGGTAAAGCGCCGGCGCAGTCGGCCGCGTTTGCTAACGGCGTCATGGCGCACTGCCTCGATTTCGACGATCAGACGCCCTGGGGCGCGCACCCCGACAGCTCCGTCGTTCCGGCTGTGCTTGCACTCGCCGAACGCAAAGGACGGGTCTCGGGGCGTGATCTGATCACAAGCGTCGCGCTGGGACAAGACCTGTTCGTGCGTCTGCGCTGCAACGTTCAATGGCGACAGGACTGGAACCTCTCGTCTGTCGTCGGCGCATTCTCGGCCGCTGCGGCGGCGGCCTACGTCCAGGGGATGAGCCGCGAGCAAATTGCGCATACGCTCGGCATTGCGAGCATGCAGTCGAGCGGGACGATGCAGGTCATCTTTGGCATCGGCAGCGATCTTCGCGGAATGTACGCCGGGTTCACGGCACAGGGCGCTGTGATGTCGGTGCTGCTGGCACAGAAGAGCATTACGGGAATCGCGGAGCTATTCGAGGGAAAGGCGGGCATCTTCAACGTCTACTTCGGCGGAAAGTACGACCGGGAAAAGATGGTCGACGGTTTGGGCAAGGAGTATCTCGGGGCCTCGATGTTGTACAAGGCGTGGCCGGCCGTCGGGAACGTGCACACATACATTCACGCCACCATCGAGTTAATGAAAGAGCATCAACTGAAGGCGAGCGACATCGAGCAAATTAAGGTCTTCGTCGGAGACTTCCATCAGCGCATGTGTTATCCGCTGGAGCTGCGACGCGCGCCCGCGACGCTCGTGGACGCGAAGTTCAGCCTTCCATTCTGCGTCGCGCTTGCAGCGGCGCGCGGACAGATCCATATCGCTGATTTCAGCGCGGCAGCGTTGCGCGACCCCGAGGTGCTTGCAATCGCTCAGAAGGTCGTTCCGGTAGAAGACAGCAGCCTCGACTGGAAAGTGAAGATCCCGGACGGTCGCATGGAGATCGTGACCCGCGATGGGCGTCAGTTGGTGCGCGTCGGCGACAACGTGCCGGGAAGCCCCAAAGCACCGATGTCATGGGACGCGCTCGCCACTAAATTTCGCGATTGCGCTTCGGTTGCGGCGAGGCCGCTTGCGGTGGAGCGAATCGAGGAAGCAATCAACCTCGTGCGCAACCTTGAGTCGCTAGAGGATTCGACGATGCTGTTCAACGCAGTCATCTAATCGCAGGCTCATACATCAACAGGGAGACAGCGGCATGAAGCGATTTGAACGTAAGGCGGTGGTCGTGACGGGCGCTGCCAGCGGCATTGGAGCGGCGTGCGTTCGCCGGTTGTGGGAAGAGGGCGCGTCGGTGGCGCTGGCGGATCAAGATCAGAGCGGAATCGACAAGCTCGTCACCGAGTTGCACGACGACGTTCGCATCTTTGGCGGAAAGCTCGATGTGTCGGACGCGGAACAGGTCCAGCGGTTCATCGCCGAGGCGCAGCAGAACCTCGGGAAGTTGCACGGTCTGATCAATTGCGCTGGCATCAAGGGTGTTGGCAACGTGCTGGATTGCGAGTCCGAGAACTGGAAGAATGTGATGTCGGTGAACCTCGACGGCACTTTCCTCATGTGCCAGGCATTTGCACGCGCGGTTCAACATGACGAGACGTCACGCGCCATCGTGAACATTTCGTCCGGGGCGGGAATCATGGGTGTGCCGAACCGGCTGCCCTACGTGGCTTCGAAGTTCGCTGTCTCAGGTATCACGCGCACGATGGGCGCAGAGCTTGGGCCTTACGGTATTCGAGTAAACGCCATCGCCCCTGGCATGATCCGCACGCCTTTTACGGCCTACATGTTCGACGATCCGGAGAAGGCCAAGCGTATCCGGGCCGCTCACGCGATAGGTCGCGAAGGTCAGCCCGAGGAAATTGCAGCGGTTGCCGCGTTTCTGTTGTCCGATGACGCAAGTTTTATGACGGGCGCGATTGTCTCCGTCGATGGCGGTCAGACGGCGTGCATCCCGTCCATATGATGGTTCATTCCAGTCAGTCCTCAAATAGCAGCTTCGCAGTGTACGCGACGCTGCCTGCTTCGGAGTACTCACCCTCGCCATATCCTCGCAAGCGCAGTAGGTGGTCGTCTAGGAAGCTGCCGACAGGTCGATCTCGTGCGGCGACGCTTACTTCGCGACACGCCGTTTTGATCTGCGCAGCCGGAGACGCGAAAGTGGTTCCCACCATTTGAGCGAAGCGAACCCCATCCCTAACTCAACGTTTGAGCGAAACATGAACCACGCTTTTGACAATGCCCCAGCTTCATTTGGTGAGGTGCTCGAGAAGAACTTGCCAGCTTCGCTCCACATTGGCGGCAAATTTGAAAATTCGTCGTACTCGAAGTTGCTAACAGGACCGATTAGCAACATCGCGAGCAATGTTCCGGAGCGCTCAGATGCGAGCTCCGCCGCAATCCTAGGTTACAACTAATTCAGGATCCACTAATGCACTGATGCATTGAATCGCGTCGTGGGCGCAGGCGCAGTGCTGAGCGCGTGCTGCTGATGGAGGACGGCTCCGTCCGGCTCGTCCTTCCCGGCGATCACGTAGGAGATGCCCAGGCGCCTGAGCAGGGCCTTGTAGGCGTTGCTCGCCCTCTCGGTCAGCACCGACACCACGTGCGGCCGAAGACCGCCGTGCCAGCCCAAGCGCCCGGCGGGGTCGAGTGCGACGAAGTACATCGGCGCATGCGGCTCGGCCACGAAGTCGCCCTCGGGAACCGCGTCCGCCGACCCGTTTAGACCTGGCTTGCGGTATTACGTAAAGTTGTCGTCGGTCGAGACACGGCCATTCAGGTAGCCCCGGATGTTCAGGACTTGCTGATCGGCATGCAGCGCCAATTGTTCGTACTGAAGCTCCGCCGAATCGAACTCGGGAGCTTCATGTTGTGGATTCTTCCGTCCAGCGACGTCAGCGTATGGATGATGACGTAGGATCTTTTCAAGGGAGTCACCTGCATCTAGTTCTTGGAGAATTCGATTCGCACGCTGCCGCTGCCGCTGCCGAGCGCCTGGGCCAGGCCAGCGGGGTCGTCCACGCGGCCGAGGCGGGTGTACGAGTAGGACGAGTTGTAAGTCAGGTAGAAGACGACCAGGGTCCTCGACCCGTACAGCATGAGATCGCCACTGCGTATCGTGCCGGGCCGGTTGGCGTTCGTGGGCAGAGATTTTGGCAGCTCGGCGTGCTTCTCGTTGCTGTTGAGGTCGGCCATGTCGATCGAGAGCGGCAGCATCGCGGCGAACGCGCGGGCGGCTTCGGTATCGGCCAGGGTGATGGCGAAGCGACGTTCGCCGATGGTCATCCACATGCGAGATTCCTCTGGTTGGACAGTGGCCGCCGAACTGGCGGCGATGGCGGTGGTGGGCGAGCCTGACGCGCCAGGCTGGGCCGCGTCACATGCTCCGAGTACGAGCAGGCCGCAAAGTAGGCCAAGCCCGCGCAAAGCCCGCAGGCCGCGTGCATGGCGGTTCTTAAAGGCCGGGAGGCGTTGGATATTGCGAAAGACGCTGAGGCTCGTGGTCATGGGTTCCTCTTAGTGTGGTACGCGGCTCAGGCCGCCTGCCGGACTTGCGAACGGGAGGTGAGGAAGGCGAGAAAAGCCGCAAACAGCAGCACCGCAGCACTTGCCATGAAGGTGCTTTGTAGCCTGTCGAATCGAACAGTAGGCCACCCATGGCCGAGCCCAGTGCGATGGCCAACTGGATCACCGCTACCATCAGGCCGCCGCCGGCCTCGGCGTTGTGCGGCATGACTTCGGCGAACCAGCTCCACCAGCCGACTGGCGCGGCAGTCGCCATCAGGCCCCACAAGCCCACCGGGACCACGACCGCGGCAACCCAGCCCCGAATGGGATCAATGCCACGGCGATGACCGCCATCAGGCCACGGCACGAAGCCGATTCCCAGTTCTTCGCAGGGCCTGCAGCACGCCGTTGCGCTCCACGCTGCACTCCACGATCCGGCGTGGGGAAGGCGGATGGTGCGCGCGCTGGGCTCCGAGCGGCCGAAGTGCAGCACCTTGCTCTGCTGGATGAGATCCTTGAAGGTGCCGGCCGCGTCCTCGATCGGCATGGTCAGGTCAACGCGCTGCTGGTAGTACAGGTCGATGCGGTCGCTCTTCAGGCGCTTGAGCGACTCCGCGACCACGCGGCGGATGCGCTCAGGGCGGCTGTCCAGGCCATTCGTGCCGTCGATCTTGAAGCCGAGCTTGGTGGCGATGGCGATGTGGTTGCGGACCAGGGCCTCGCCGACGAGTTCCTCGTTCACGTAGGTCCATAGACCTCGGCGGTGTCGAAGAAGGTGATGCGCGCTCATAGGCGTCGCGGACCACGCGGATGCTCGTCGCACGGTCCATGCCCTGGGCCGAAGTGGCCGAGGCGGTTGCTCATGCAGCCGAAGCCGAGTTCAGAAACGGTGAGAGCCCCCAGCTTGCGGGTCCTCATCATGTAGGCCTGACCGCTGTTGCCGCCGCGTTGCGTGGTTTGCGCCACAGCGGAAGTAGCCAAAGAGGCTGCACCGATTGGCAGTGCTGCGCCAGCTGCGGCGATGCCGGCGGCCTTCAGAAAAGTGCGCCGGTGGGCAGCCAGCCTAGACTCTCCCACGGTTTTCACGATCGTTGATGTTCTGCGTGCTCATGTTCGATACCTTTCAAGTTGGAGAATTCGTCACTAAAGCTTGGCGGGGCAGCGGTCGCAATGGTCATCGGCATTGACTTTTCATGCCATGAGTGTTGGCGCACGGAAGTCAACTTGACTAGTTAACGAATGCTTAAAAGGGCTATAAGACTAGCTAATCAGTAATCCATGGGAGGCTGCATCATGGGCGGATCACCTGCGGCGAACATGTCCTTCAGACTACTTTGCTACCCAAGCTCACTCCGTTGCTGCTCGAATACCCCGACATTAAGGTCGAGTTCGACATCAACTACGGATTCGGGACATCGTGGCCGACCGCTTCGACGCAGGCGTGCCTCTGGGCGACACCATCGACAAGGGCATGATCGCGTTGCCGATCGCGCGTGTGGCACCCTCGCTAGGCTCAAAGCGGCGTCAACCGAGTCATGCCGGGACGGCAAAGCTCGGCCACATCAAGAAGTGGGTTGCTACTTCCCGGCAGGACGGGTTGCGAGATGCCGAGCCAGAGCCTCGCGTGTTCGTTTTGCCGCATCCGCATCCACACGCTCGGCCAGCACCTGGGCGAGTTGGCGCAACTGATTGGCGGTGAGGCCTACGTTCATGCTGATGCCCATGTGTGACTGCAACTGGGACTCGGCGCCCGGCAGTGCCGACAGCATGCCCACCGTGGCCAACTCACGGCTTTGCCAATCGAGGTTGTCGCGCTCGAAGATGTCGCCGAACAGATGCGTCTTGAGGTATTCGTTGATGGCCGGGGCGAAATCGAACAGCGGACCCTTGACAGGCGCGCCCACCAGCTTGGTCTGGTTGGCCGTTCCGGCGGCTAGCAGCGCATCGCCCTTCGGGATGGGGCGGCTAGGCGCATGGCCCGGCGCATCCTGGATGCCCCGCTGCTTGGTAAGCGGTAGTTTCAGCACGTCGAATGTAGAATCGTTTGCAATCGATGGGCGAATGTAGCCGCATCGCGGCGGTCG
>NZ_FCON02000142.1 GCF_001544535.1 Caballeronia choica
CGCCGATGCCGTTGATCTCGCCGATGCCCGGCTTCGCGGCGAGCGGCACCGAATTCAGATAGCGCACCACGATCTGCCTGCGCGCGGGCATCGTCTGCGGTCCGTCGAGGTAGGCCCGCACTGACGCCGACGCGATCTGACGCAGCTTTTCGGGCGGCGTCGCGGTGCGGCCGTCCGACGAGTGGCGGAATTTCTCGATCTGGGTGGCGAGCGTGCTGCCGCCGGGGCTAGGCTGATGCCTGTCGATCGCGCGCAAACCCTGATCGAATAGTGCACGGCTGAAGCGGCCCCAGTCGATGGCCGGATTGCGGTTCGATTGGGTCGGGTCCAGCAGGTTGCGGTCCTCGATGAAAAGCAACGCGTTCACGACGAGCGGCGGAATCGCTTCGAAGCTCGTGTAGACAAGGCCTGGATAGCGTGCGCTGAAAAGCGGTGCGCCCCGGGCGTCGAGGAGAACGAGACCCGCCTGGTCCTTTTCCTCATACGGCAGGAAGAGGCCGCGGTCCGCGAGCGACGCCATCACGGCGGAATTGCGCGCCTGCGCGGTGACGGCGAAACCGCGTGCGATCAGGCGTTGCTCGAAAGAAGGCAGTTGCGCGTAGCCAAGCCGCAGATCATAAGGGCCGTTCGCGGGATACCGGATGCTGTTGCTCGGGCCGTCGCCGAGGGTGAAGGCAACGTCGCGGCCGAGTTCGGACAGGTAGCGCGCCTGTCGCTGCGACGTCTCGATTTCGTTCTGCACCATGCGGGCCGCGACCGCGCACACGAGCACGAAAAACGCAGCAAACAAACCCCAACCCCATCGCCGAAGGGACGTCAGATTGATCGCACGAGGGAAAAATCGAACTGGTGGCCGATTCATGGCGGCGTCTTCCCATGGGATGCCGAACTGCCTGAAGTCACCCGTCGATAGTCTAGCGCCAAAAGGGGACAGCCCGCCGTGACTTACCCGGTATGTTGCATTGCGCCGACATCATCGATCAAATTGGCGATCGCCGCATGAAGGTCAAACGGCGATTGGGCCACGCTCCTGCGTTCGAGACCACGGCGCAGCCTTGCGCCGCACTCAAACCGAAGCGACTCCCACCGCCTATGACCGAACGCACGCAACCGACCGACTGGACCGTGATGGTGGCATTCCAAGATGTGAAAGACGATTTCACGCCCGTACGCTCTTCGCAGCGTCCTGCGAAGGTGGTTTCCATCGAATCAGCAATGAAAGGTGACCGCCTAACGACCGAAAGGCGCTTGCCCGACGACTTCCCGAAGGTTCCAGGTTTCTTGCTAGCTGGAAAGGCAAGGTCGCGAGTGTTGTCGGCAAGTCCACGTTCATCCGGTGCTGGCACATCGTCTCCGACGGCGCTGTCTTTGCAGACCTTGGCATCGGCTGCTTCAGGCGGCCTGAAGCCAGCAAAACCGTCCAGCGCCTGCTTACGCGGCTCGCCGATCTGGAACTCGCCGTCATGAGCGCTTTTTACGGTTCTATGCCGCCGGGCAAGCACGGGCGGATTCCATGGAAGGTCGAGGCGGGCTTCTGGCCTTTAACTCAGGTGCGGTACCGCAATCCTATGCGACGGCCACGACCTGTGGATTTTGTGATGCTGGTGGACTGTTCAATATCGTCCCGAATCTGGCCATGTCAATGAACTCTTGCAAGCAGAGCTCAATTCGACAAAGCCGATGTGCAGGAAAGCGAACCACACGCGGCCAACGAATCCAGAAAGGCAATAGTGGGCGAAATCGCTTCCACATGTCGCGCGATCCACTATGCTATTTAGCAGGGTAGCCGCGGACCGGAAGAGGCACATACGGACAGCAGGAGAAGTTCATGACCTTGACCATTAAAACGTATGGTCGCGCGACCAGGGCGATGTGGATAACAGCGGTGCTGCTGACGGCCGCGCCTCTTGCCCATTCCGCCACCGGACAGAAAGCAGCGACGGCGACCGCAAATGTCGCGGCCGAAACGCCCTCGCAAGCCGAGGCCCGTGCGATTCTCATGAAAATGGCGAATTTCCTCGCCAGCGCGCAGAAATTCAGTGTCAGCCTGCGCGGCGGCTACGATACCGTGCAAGCATCCGGACAGAAAATCGAGTTTGGCGAATCCCGTACGATTACCGTGAGTCGGCCTGATCGCCTGCGCGTGGAAGGCGAACGTAGCGATGGAGCAAAAACGCTCGTTATCCTCACCGGCAAGGAAATCGTCCTGGTCGACCTCACCAGCAAGGTGTATGCAACGACGCCACAACCAGGCCCGATCGACGACAGCGTCGTGTATTTCGTCAGGGATCTCGGCATGCGCCTCCCGCTCGCAGCGCTGTTCTTGAGCCGGCTACCTTCGGAGCTGCAAGACCGGGTCCGGTCAGTCGACTACGTCGAAAAGACGACCATCTCCGGTGTTCCTTCTCATCATCTCGCGGCGCGGGGTGACACGGTGGATTACCAGGTGTGGGTCGCTGATGGCGACAAACCTCTGCCGCAGCGGATCGTCCTGACATACAAGAAGGCAGTCGGCCAACCCCAATACTGGGCACAGTTCATGGACTGGAATCTCGAGCCCAAGATCGACGACGCGACCTTCTCCGGACGCGTGCCTGACGGCCTGCAAAAAATCGCGTTCGCCGCGCAGCTTCCGCACAAGCCAACAGCGCCGGCGTCCGCGCGTAAGGGAGCAAAATGATGAACGCAGTATCGCGAGATCGTGCAATCACGGCACTGGTCGCCGTCATGCTCGCGTGTGGGCTGACGGGCCAGGCGAATGCAAGAGGCGAAAGGGCCGGCGGGGGTGGTGGCGCACGAGGGGGCGGTGCCGAGGGTGGCTATTCTCGCGGCGGTGCTGCGTCGGCTGGAGGACTTTCGTCCAGCGGCGGTACGGCAGCGCAAAGCGGTGCACGTACGGGTGCAACTTCAAGCGCAAATCAAAGCGCACGCCAGAGTTCCAGGAGTGCGACGCAAGCGAACTCCAGTCAGAATCAGGCCAACCGCCAGCAGAGCACGGCTGAGAATCAGGCCAACCGCCAGTCGACCTCGACCCAGAACCAGGCCCAGCGTCAGACCACGTCGACTCAGAACCAGAGTAACCGTCAATCCAGCGCAAAGGAAATGCAGAACACGCGTGCTTCGACAGTTTCCAACGTGCAGAACAACTACGACGACTGTCACAACTGTTCCAACTCGGACTGGGACGGCGGGTCTGCGGCGGCCGGATTCGTGGCGGGCGCGGTTGTGATGGGTGCAGCGGCTGCGGCAACAGCGCCGCACGCGGTGCCCGTCGCAGCGCCCGCACCGGTCGCACCGCCGTGCAACGTAGCTCCGGTCGCGGTTGGCGAGGTCGCTTACTATCGGTGCGGATCGACATGGTATGCGGCCGGTTACGCGAGCAGCGGCGTGGTGTACACGCCGGTTCCTGCGCCGCCCGGATATTAGGGCTCCGGTGCAAGTAGAAATTTGGCCGTAAGCGCTTCGGTTGGTCTTCACGGATTCGATTGCATGAGACGGTGCGTAACGATATGCGGCACAACATGCACGGCTGAACGCCTGTTGAAAACGCTTGATTCGGTGGCTGCTTGCCTTACCCGCTCGATGTGATCCTGATGTGCGTGCGCTGGTATGGGGTCCACCCATTGAGCCTGCGAATTCGGACAACGGATGGCTGAGCGCGGGGACCGTCGATCATTCATCTGTGCATCGCGCCAGGCCATCACACATTGGGCTGGCCAGACGCGAAAGACTGACTACAATGGGAGTGCAGGAAAACCTGCAAGGGCGGTCTATTCAGTTTTGTTCAGTACTGTGACGTTTCGATTCCTTCATTGGAGGCATGCGCATGACGTGCCTGAGCGAAAGGATTGTCGGCGCAATATTTTTCATGCTGAGCGGATATGCGTTCGCGGAAGGCCTCGTCATCGAGTCGCCCGAAGCGATGACGGTTGCGAACATCGCGCCTCTGCCCATGGAAGTCTTGCCACCCATTCCAGAACCACAACGCTATGCGCAGCGTTATGAAATGGAATCTCAGCCGAATCAGGGGAAGCCGTTTTACGCTCAAATCGAGGCGTTCTATAGTGCACAGGTAACACGAGACATTCGCTTCGGCGCCGGGAAAGCCGCGCCATCGCCTGAGCCAGTGCTGCAGCATGCTTCGGATTTCCTGGCGCCTGGTCTGTCGACGGCCCCGCAAGTCTCGATCGTCCAGTTGCCGAACACAACTTTAGCGCTCGGTGCGCAGCCGCAACGAAGGCTGTCGCTTACAGTCGATCACTGGGTCTTTTCTGCCACGGCGCGTGTCCCGGTTCTCCATTCGCATGATACAGGCGCGACGGTTTCAGTTCGGCACGGCTTTTAGTGCGAGGTCTACGGTTGACTCGATGCCCGTGGCGTCAGACTGTGATCGAGTGATCGTGTCGCTTGCCGGTGTCCGCATCGAACTGACCGGCCCACATGCCGAGCGCATCGTGCGCTTCGTGCCGGTAAGCCCGGGTGCCGTGGGACCAACTCGAGAACCTGCCGCACCGGAATGCCCAGTTGCAACGCGCACGCTTCGGCGTTGGTTCGAGCAGTTGGCGAGCCAGCCGGAATTGTTCGATGCCACCTCACTTCCCCCTGACGCGCCAAAATTCCGGTTGAGGACCACGCCCCAGCGTGCAGCGCGACCTAATACGCTGCACCGACAGAGCGCGCACCCGACACATTTCTTGCCTGTCACGATCCAGTTCAAGCATTATGGCGAGACAAGCGATGAAAGACCGACACACGTGCGAGCGGAATTAAACGATGAGCCGCAGGAAACAGACGATGCCAACGGACGAGAAGGCGGAGGCCACGCGGCGGCGCGGTGCGCCGCCCGTCAAGATCAAGGCCCACTCATGTACGGCGCGATAGCCCGGCCTCCCGCACGACGGTCCCGCAGGTCCAGCCTCAACCGACTTGCGGCGCTCTGGCGTCTCGGCAAGGCGTTCATCCGCGAGAGTCACTTCACCGATGAGAGCGCCTCCATGTCGCGGGTCGCGCGCTTCCTTGCAACGCACGGCGCGCACACTTCGAAGCTTGCCGGAGGCGTTCCCGCGTTGTCGCTGCTGCCGCACGCGATGAGCGCGGCGGCCGGCGTGCTCGACAAGCATCCCGTGCTGGCGGAGACCGCTGTGCGTGTCGCGCTCGCGGAAACGGACGCGCTCTTCATACCCCACGATTCGACCGCGTTCGCCGCGGCGTTGAACACCGCGCTTCCGGGCATGGCAAAGAACGCAGTCACCGAATTGAGCCGCGAGCCAGTCCGCCTGGGCCTCGCCGAGCAAACCCACGAGGCGCGCATAGGTGACCGACGGGTTCGCATCACGCTGCTGCGCCCAGATACGCGGTCGGAGTTGGCGGAAGACCTCGACATCGCCCTCGGTGCAGCGCGCTTCGCGGAAAAGCGCTCGGCCAAGGCGCGGGATTTGCACCTCGCCGACTGGCTGGAGCGCGCGTCGGAGGGCGTGAACGCAATGCTCGATTTACGTCAGCGCGCAGCGGACCAGAGCTATTTGCGGTTCCGCTTGTCCGGCGACAAGCGCATCGTCGTTCCGGAAGTTCTCTGGGACTATTGCAGCGACTCCGTGCTGACCACCGGCGCGGTGCAGACCGTCGCGCTATCGGATCGGGACGCGCTGGTCGCTCACGGACTGAACAGAACCGACCTCGTGGCAACGCTGATCGAAGCGTTCCTCGAGATGGCGTTGAGGCTCGGCTTGTACCACGCGGGCCTCGACGCGGCCGGCGCGCGAGTCAGCGTAGAGCGCGCGACATTCGGCAAGATCGTGCTCGAAGCCGACACGCCGGCGATGCTGTTCGCCGAGCACGAGCGCGAGTTTCTCGTGAACGTGTCGTCCGCGCTGCTCCGCGCCGACCATAAGGCGGCGACGCGCGAGCACGTCAGGCATGGCGTGCCGAGCAACCACGCGCCGCATGACGAAAACGACGTGGAAGCGACGTATCGGCGCGAAGCGGAGCGGTTCTCGTCGGCGGACGGACGACGCCAGGCGGGCATCGCGGATTTTTTCGCCGCCATCGGCAAGGCGCCCGCCGTGCACATGGTCACGCCGACGCATGGGCGACTCGCATCGCGTGCCATGCTTCTGTCGCGATCAGCGGAAGCCATCGAGGACGCCGCGCAGCGCATCGCGCCTGAAGTCGACTTATGGAAAGTCGCGCACGAGGTGATCTTGCGCGTGGCGGCCGACGAGACCAGTTGCCGGGGTCTGTCGGCCCGGCTGGGCCGCGAGGCTGCGCAGTGGTCGAAGACGTTGCCGCGCCTGCCCGCGCTTATCGCGAAGGCCGCCGCCTCGCGACAGCGTAGCCGCACGAGCAAAGTTGTCTGAACTGGTTGATGGGGCAGGCGCCGGACGCGATCCGAAGCGACGACCGGGCGATTGCGATCCGGCCACGACTGGGATCGGGCTCGCGCGCAATCGCGTTGCGTGAGGCCGTGACGCTCATCACCTCGTTGGCAGACTGGGGCGTGATGAACGACCTTTCGGCAAGCTGTGCATTCAACGCCCGCGCGCGCATCGAGAACGGAAAGCGCGAGAATCCACACAGAGCTGATATCGAGCATGTCCGATTCCAATAAAAGCCTGCCGGCGCGCCTGAGCCTTCTCAAAGGCATTCTCCCGGTCAGCCGGGCAGCGCTATTGCGCGATGCGCTCGCCGGCCTGTCGCTCGCATCGATGGACATTCCTCAGGTGCTCGGTTATGCACGCATCGCCGGCATGCCCACCGTGACGGGGCTGTACACCGCCGTCCTGCCGCTGGTCGGGTTTGCGCTGTTCGGCGCCTCGCGTCATCTGGTGGTGGCGGCGGACTCGGCAACCGCCACCATCTTCGCCAGCCGGCTTTCGACGATGGCGCTGATGGGCAGCGCCGAATATGTCGCGCTGGCGGGCATGGTCGCGCTCCTGACCGCGGCGCTTCTGCTGCTTGCGCGCATCTTCAGGCTTGGTTTTCTCGCCGACTTTCTCTCGCGTACAGTGCTGGTCGGTTTCCTGGCAGGCGTGGGCGTGCAGGTATCGATTGCCATGCTCGGCGACATGTTCGGCATGTCGGTGCCCTTCCCTTCGTCGCGGAGTCTCGCGCAACTGGCGTACGTCGCCGGGCATCTTGCGCACGTGAACCCGCCGACGCTGGCGCTTACGGTGCTGGTGGTGGGTGCCATCCTCGGCCTCAAGCGGCTTCTACCGCGTGTGCCGATGGCACTGGTGGCCGTCGTGGGCAGCATTGTCGCGAGCAAGGCGTTCGACTTCGCCTCTCACGGCATTTCAGTGCTTGGGCCAATCAGCGGGGGCTTGCCGCCGCTGCGCTTCCCGGCCGCCACCTGGCAACAGTTTCTCGATCTCGTGCCCGTGGCGGCATCGTGTTTCGTGATGATCATCGCGCAAAGCGCCGCGGCGGCGCGGGTGTACGCGCAGAAGTATCACGAAGAAGTCGACACCAATGCCGACATCCTCGGACTGGCCGCCGCGAACGCGGCTGCGGCGTTCACCGGTACATTCGTGGTGAACGGCAGCCCGACGCAGACCGCCATGGCCGAACGCGCCGGCACGCGCAGCCAGGTCGGCCAGCTCTCGTTCGCTGCGGTAGTCGTCGTGGTGCTGCTGTTTCTGAGCCCCCTGCTGCAGTACCTGCCGCATTGCGTGCTGGCGGGCATCGTGTTTACGATCGCACTCGGGCTGATCAACGTGCAAAGCCTGAAAGCGATTCGCAGCGAAAGCCCCGGTGAATTCACGCTGGCTCTCGTAACGGCCGCTGCCGTCGTCATGGTGGGTGTCGAGCACGGCATCTTGCTCGCGGTGGCATTGTCGCTGATGCGACACGTGCGGCATAGCTACCATCCGCATACCATGGTGCTGGAGCCCGTCGCTCCCGCGGGAAGATGGCAGGCCGTGCCCGCAAGACCCGGAACCATGACGGCGCCGGGTCTCATCGTGTACCGTTTTGGCTCGGATCTGTTCTTCGCCAACGACCACTTCTTCACGTTGGAAGTCACCCAACTCATCGACTCCGCCTCCGATCCGTTGCGTTGGTTCATTGTCGATGCGGGAGCGATCACCGATCTGGACTATTCCGCCGCCCGCACCTTGAGCGATCTGATTCAGAACCTGCATGAGCGCAAAATCGCGGTGATTTTTGGACGAGTGAACGGCTATCTGCGCTCGGATATGGACCGGCACGGTGTCACGCTGATCATCGGCGCGTCGAACATTTTCGGAACGCTGCACGAGGCCCTGGTGGCCGCAGGTGTGAATCCGGCTGGGCACGAACCTGGTGTGTTGTGAGCGTAATGCGGCAACGGCCATTGCGGGTCTGGGCATCGTCCATGCGCTCGCTGACTTGCTCGTTGTCCGTTCTTTGCCCGGACCAGATCTCATCATCCGAGAGGGTCGTCTCGACAATCGCATCGCCGGTCTCGCTGGCTTTTGCCTGCGCGGTCGCGTAAGAGCGGCTTTGCGGGGACATGCGCGCGTAGGGTTCTGTGTCAGCTATCCGAAGGTACGTGATAATGTCGGTGAGGTTGCTACAGCCCGTCCATCCATGAGGTGATCCAGATCATGCAGATGCCATACGCAGTCCATTGCGGCACATCGAGGGCGTGCAGGAAGTGAGCGTCGACCTCATCCATTTTTCGCCGGGCCATGCCTTTTGCGGCGGACTGTTGATCGGGCTTGCTGCGGCGATCCTTGTGCTGGGGAACGGGCGCATCGCCGGCATCAGCGGCATCACCGGTGGCCTGTTGACCGCACCTGCGAATGACAGGGCGTGGCGCATCGCGTTCATCGCCGGCCTGATGGCGGCGCCGTGGGTCTATAGGCTGCTCGCTCCGTTACCCGGCGTCTCGATCGATGCTTCCGCTCTTGCCATCGTGATCGCGGGGCTGCTGGTCGGCGTGGGGACACGCTATGCATCGGGTTGTACCAGCGGTCACGGCGTCTGCGGCATCTCGCGCGGGTCGGTGCGCTCGGTCGTGGCCACGTTTGCTTTCATGACGGCTGGCTTCGTGACCGTTCTCGTCACCCGGCACATCCTGGGAATATGACGTGTTGATCGCCAATGCGCTCCTCGCAGGCCTGATATTCGGTATCGGGCTGATCATCTCCGACATGGCGAACCCCGCCAAGGTGTTGGGATTTCTCGACCTTTCCGGCAATTGGGACCCCTCGCTCGCATTTGTGATGGTCGGGGCGATTCTGGTCGGAACCATGGCGTTCGCGCTCGCTCGCCGGCGCCAGCGCAGTATGCTTGGCGCTCCGATCCAACTGCCAGAATCGAAGCATGTCGATCGGCGATTGATCGCGGGAAGCCTTGTGTTCGGCACCGGCTGGGGGTTGGCGGGCTTTTGTCCCGGACCGGCACTTGTCGTTGCGGGGAGCGGTCAGCCGGACGCGTGGCTGTTTGTCGCGTCGATGCTGATCGGCATGGGGATCTTCAGCATGCTTGAGAGACGGCCGCTCAAGCGCGAGTGAGGCCCGCTGGCGCTTGGGGTGGGGGTGGGGTTGGGGTTGGGTTGGGGTTGGTTTTGTTTACACCGTTTGATGCGCTGAGGCTTCTGTGGAACTTCTATTCATTTCGGTTTATTTGCTCTGCCCCTGTCCGGGGCGGGACTCACTTTCTTTGCTGCTGCAAAGAAAGTAAGCAAAGAAAGCAGCTTTCCAACGCCAATCCTTGCCATGCGCCGCCAGACCGTTATGTCTGAGTGGTCCAACCGGGGGAGTGTCGTTAGCGGGGTTTTAGCGTTGTTGGCATGTAGAAAAGGCGCGCACGTCGCACCGCGACACGGAGTGGATCAGCAGTCATTCATCCGGCCTCGCGCTTCGCGCTCACCCGTCAGGCAAAACCGAAACCCGAAACCCGAAACCCGAAACCCATCGCTATATCACCATCCTACGTGCGTGCTTGCTGCATGCTTCAATTCACCGCTAGCAGACCTGTCGTCGGGCACGAAGTGCCAGGACGGATGTATGACTGCTGATCCACTCCCGGTAGTGGTATGACGCGCGCGCCTTTTCTACATGCCAACAACGAAGAAACCCCGCTAACGACACTCCCCCGGTTGGACCACTCCGAACGAACGGTCTAGCGGCGCATGGCAAGGATTGGCGGTGGGAAGCTGCTTTCTTTGCTTACTTTCTTTGCAGCAGCAAAGAAAGTGAGTCCCGCCCCGGACAGGGGCAGAGCAAATAAACCAAAAACAAAACAAGTTCCATAGAAGCACAAAAACATCAAACGGCGTAAACACCACACCCCCAAGCGCCAGCGCCAGCCCGCCCCCATCACCGACGTGAAGAAAGACGCCGCACGACCGACACCATCCGATCCACCTCATCGCGAGTGTTATAGAACGCGAGCGAAGGACGCACCGTAGACTCGACACCAAAGCGGCGCAGAATCGGTTGCGCACAATGATGGCCCGAACGCACGGCGATGCCCTCCTCGTTCAACGCCCGCCCGACCTCTTCCGTCTCGTAACCCTTCAGCACGAACGACAGGACGCTCGCCTTGTCCTTGGCCGTGCCGATCAGCCGCACGCCCGGCACTGGTTGCAAGACGCTCGTCGCATAGGCGAGCAATTCGTGCTCATACCGCCCGATGTTCTCGATGCCCAGTCGCGTCACGTAATCGATCGCCGCGCCAAGCCCGACCGCATCGGCTATATTGCCCGTCCCCGCTTCGAAGCGGCCTGGCGGCGGCTGGAACACGGTGCGCTCGAACGTCACGTCGCTGATCATGTTGCCGCCACCCTCCCACGGCGGCATGTCCTCGAGCACCTCACGCTTGCCGTACACCGCGCCGATGCCGGTCGGCCCGAACAGCTTGTGACCCGAGAACACGAAGAAGTCGGCGTCAATCTGCTGCACGTCCACCCGCATGTGCGACACCGACTGCGCGCCGTCCACCAATGCACGCGCCCCGGCCCGATGCGCCATCGCGACGATCTCCTGCACCGGCACGACCGTGCCCAAGGCATTCGAGACCTGCGTCACCGCGACGATTTTCGTGCGGCTGCTGAGCAGCTTCTGATATTCGTCGAGCCGCACCTGACCCGAATCGTCGACCGGAATGACGCGCAGCTTCGCACCCGTTTGCGACGCGAGTTGCTGCCACGGCACGATGTTCGCGTGATGCTCGAGGTGCGACACGATGATCTCGTCGCCCTCGCCGACGTTTTGCACCCCCCAGGACTTGGCGACCAGGTTGATGCCTTCGGTCGTGCCGCGCACGAAGATGATCTCGTCGGTCGACCCGGCGCCGATGAAGCGGCGGACAGTATCCCTGGCGCCCTCGTAGGCGTCCGTTGCCCGGCCTGCGATCGCATGCGCCGCACGGTGGATGTTGGAATTTTCGTGCGCGTAGAAATACGCGAGCCGGTCGATGACCGATTGCGGCTTTTGTGTCGTGGCGGCATTGTCGAACCAGACGAGTTGTCGGCCGTTCACCCGCTCCTGAAGAATCGGGAAGTCGCGACGGACGGCGTTGACGTCGAACGGCGGATGAGCCGAGCTTGCATGACTTGCCGGGTTTGCCTGGGGTGTCTGCCCGCCATGACGAGACGCTCGTTCCTCGTCGACGAAGTAGAACGAGCCTGCACGGTCAACCCCGGTCAAGCCCGGTGCAACGCGTTCGCTCGATGCCAGCGCGCGCAGTTCGTCGTCCCCGGGAAGGCCGAACGATTCCGCGGTGACCCGATCTTGTCCCGACAGCGGACTTTCGCGACGTGCATCGGGCCCGGCTTCAGCGTCACGCAGAAAGTAATAAGGCGAACTCGCCGCGGGCCGCGCAGCATGCGGGCTCTCGGGCACGCCGAGCGCGGCGCCGCCGAAACGCGGCTCCATGGCAGGCGCGATGGTCGATACCGTATCGGGCACGCCGTCGTGGGCGACCGCATGCGGCGCGAGCGCAGGCACGCGATTGCCAAGCGAGAGGACGTGGGTCGGCGAGGACGGCAGCAAGTTGGCGCCGGGCGCCTTGCCTTGCGGAAGCGCGAGACCCGGCACGCCAGTGCCGGTGCCTCCGGGGCCGGCGAGCGGCGAGCCGGGCGGCGCGGGATTGCTCAGAGAACCCAGCACGGGCGCTGCGATCGGAAGCCCCGCCGACAAGGACTCGCCTGCCCCGCTACCGATACTCGCGGCGGCGGGCGTCGCGCTTCCCGGCAACGCGGAGAAGAACTCGGTGGCAAGACGCGCGAGCGTCGCGACGTCCGGCAAGCCCGTGGGCGCATCAGCCTGCGGCAATACGGGCGGCGGCGTGTGGCTCAACGGGTTACTTGTAGGTGTCGGAATAGTCATGGTACTTCGCGATCTCCACGTCATCCAGAACCGCCAGTGCGTCGGGCGAATGCACAGCGAGCGAGCAGTACAGCGAGATCAGATACGAAGCGATCGCGTGATTGTTGATGCCCATGAAGCGCACCGACAACCCCGGCCCCTGTTCGCCGGCTACGCCCGGCTGAAACAGGCCGACCACGCCCTGACGCTTGTCGCCGACGCGCAAAAGCAGGATCTTGGTCTTGCCGTCCGCGACGGGCACCTTATCCGACGGGATCAGCGGAATGCCGCGCCACGTGATGAACTGCGAGCCGAACAGGCTGACCGTCGGCGGCGGCACGCCGCGCCGCGTGCACTCGCGACCGAACGCGGCGATCGCAAGCGGATGAGTCAGGAAGAATGCCGGCTCTTTCCAGACCCGCGTAAGCAACTCGTCGAGGTCGTCGGGCGTGGGCGCGCCGGTCAGGGGAAAGACGCGCTGTTCATCCGCGACGTTGGCAAGCAGACCGTAATCGGGATTGTTGATGAGCTGGCTTTCCTGAAGCTCCTTGATCGTCTCGATCGTCAGGCGCAACTGTTCCTTGATCTGGTCGTGCGGACTGCTGTAGAGGTCCGAGACGCGCGTCTGAACATCCAGCACCGTGCTCACCGCATTCAGGAAATACTCGCGCGGCTGCTCGTCGTAAGGGACGAAAGTCCGCGGAAGCATGCTCTCATCTTCGCGCTGCGTACACGCCGCGTGCACCGCTTCAGGATTCTTGACCTGGTTCAGCCGATAGATACCCGCCTCGACCGGCACCCACTGAAGCAGATGGGTGAGCCAGCGCGGCGTGATCGTCGAGAGTTGGGGGACCGTCTTGGTTGCATTGGCTAGTTGCCGCGCTGCGTTATCGCCGAGCGCGGTCTGTCCGCCGACTGTTGCCGTCATTTGAAGCTCCGGGGTCTATAGATGAAAAACGGGAATGCTTATGACAGGCTGGGATTATCGAGACGACATTTTTGCACTTCAACATGCTATAGGCGTCACCCCTCGATTTTCAGCGCCGAGTCGACGGTCGGCGGCGCCGTACCGTTGCGTGGCGATTTCAGAAGGCTTTCCATCGAAACGTCCAGCGCGCGAGCCAGCTTGTCGACCGTCACGATCGACGCGATGGACGTGCCGCGCTCGATCTCGCCGATGTATGAGCGATTCAGTCCGGCGCGCTCGGCGAGTTGCTCCTGCGACCAGCCGCGCGCTTCCCGCAACTGCCTGACAGTCGCACCAAAGTGCCGCACGAGCGCGCTCATGACGCGACGTTCTCGGGCTGCGGTGCGGATGCGCGAGTTGCGACATCCCCGCTTTGCGACACCGCCTGCGTGACGTAGCTGCCGGGCGCGACATCGTGGGTCAGCCAGACGTTGCCGCCGATCACGGCGCCCCGGCCGAGCGTGACGCGCCCGAGGATCGTGGCCCCGGCATAGATGACGACGTCGTCCTCGACGATCGGATGACGGGCAAGCCCCTTCTCGAGATGTCCTTCCGCGTCCTGCGGAAAGCGCTTTGCCCCTAGCGTCACCGCCTGATAGAGCCGCACCCTGTCGCCGATGATCGTGGTCTCGCCGATCACCACGCCCGTGCCGTGATCGATGAAGAAGCCCGCCCCGATCTGCGCGCCCGGATGGATGTCGATCCCGGTTTTCGCGTGAGCGAGTTCAGCCGCGATCCGCGCGAGCAGCGGCAGTTTCAGCCGATACAACTCGTGCGCGAGGCGATGGTGAATCATGACGAGAACGCCGGGATAGCAAAGCAGCACTTCATCGACACTGCCGGCCGCCGGGTCGCCGTGAAAAGCCGCCAGGACATCGCTGTCGAGCAGCCGGCGAATCCGCGGCAAGGTCTCGGCGAACGCTCGCACGGCGGCGCTCGCCTGTCGCTCGATCGCCTCGTCGTCGCGAGGCAGATGCCGCGCCTTGTATTGAAGTTCGAGCCGCGCCTGCGCGAGCAAGCCGTGAAGCGCGGAATCGAGTGCGTGGCCGACGTAGTAGTTCTCGCTTTCCTGTCGCAGGTCGGGCGGCCCGAGCCGCATCGGAAAAAGCACGCCCTTGAGGGTGCCGAGTATCCCGGCAAGCGCCTCGCGCGCGGGAAGCTCGCGCCCGCCCGGTTCGAGCGAGCGTTTCTGTACTTCGCGCCATTGCTGGCGGACCGTCTGAAGCGATTGGACGATGTCGTCGATGTCGAATACAGCCACAGTCGGAGTCCTCTAGAGAAGGTGTCGCGGCTAGTATCGCGGCGCTAGTCCTGAACCCAGGGCAGTCCGTGGAAGCGCCATCCGTTGTGAGTGCCGCGCCGTTGCTCGACGTCCAGTTCACCCTCGAAACCTTCGAGGACATTGAACGCATTGGCGAAGCCTGCTTTCGTCGCAGCCTCGGCCGCGTGCGCCGAGCGATTGCCGCTGCGGCATAGCAGCAGCACCACGGCGTCCTTGCCCGTCTTCGCTTCCAGTTCGCGCACGAAGCGCGGATTGCGCGTGAGGCTGGTGCCGGTCGCCCATGCAACGTGAATGCTTTCGGGCACATGACCCACGAACTTGCGCTCCTCGATCGAACGCACGTCGACCAGGACAGCGTCGCCTGAGCGCACGAGTGCCCAGGCGTCGGCGGGCGTTACGCCCCCGGCGTAGGGCAACTGAGCTGCAAGGGCCGACGCGCGCGCGGATTCCAGCACTGGATGAACGATCCGTTCCTGTACTTCGTCTGTCATATCGTCTCCGTTTTGTTTGATCGCAAAATCGGTGACGTCGACAGTCGTCTAGCGAAACGCTACCGTCTATAGCCACCAGGACCCACTATGCGAGAGACGGGGGCAAAGCGGAACGAAGAAAAACTCATTTCTAAAGAAGCACTTTGCCTGATGGGTGATCGGTGCAGCCGGGCCGTATGTGGCAAGTGCGGATTGGAAAGCACGAGAAGCTCGCTCCCAACCCCGTGGCGATCGACATTCAATTCAATGCAGTCGCCGCAGCCGCACCGACGGGTGAGCCTTCGATCGCGACCGAAGCGCGTCCGTCCGGCCCGACTGGCACATCCCCGACGAGCGTCGTGCGATAAAGCTGCCGGTCGAAGTCGAGATCGAAGATATCGGACGGTGCCAGATGCGCGGTCGAGCGGTTATCCCAGAACGCGACGCTGCCCGCCTCCCATTTGAACCGCACGGTGAATTCCGGCCGCGTCACGTGCTCCCACAGCAATTCGAGCAGCGCCTGGCTCTCGCGCGGCGTCACGTCGGCGATGGTCTTGAGGAAGCCGGGGCTGACATACAACGCACGCTCGCCGGTCTCGGGGTGCACGCGCACGAGCGGATGCTCGGCAACGAGCGCGCGTTCCTCGACGGCCTGCGCGAACGCGTCCGTGCCGCGCGCGCCGGCCGGCGGCGCGAACCGGTGCACGCCGCGCAAGCCATCGACGAAGCGCCGCAGCGGCGCCGACAGTTTTTCATACGCGATCACGAGGTTGGTCCACTGCGTGTCGCCGCCATAGGGCGGGATGGTCACGCCGCGCAGGATCGATGCGAACGGCGGATTCACGGCGGCGGTGACATCGGTATGCCAGCCGGTCCAGGGACGCAGCAGCGCCTGTCCGTCGAAGCGGGTCGCCTTGCGGAACTTGGAGATCGAATAGATCTGTGGGTGTCCCTCGACGTGCCCGAACACCGGATGGCCGACGGTCAATTCCCCGAACTGCGCCGAGAACGCGACGTGTTGTTCGTGACTCAGAAACTGCTCGCGAAAGAAAATGACGCGCCACTTGAGCAGCGCCGCGCGAATCGCGCCGACTTGTTGCGCGCTCAACGGCCGCGTGAGATCGACTCCGCCGATCTCGGCGCCGATATGCGCGGAGAGTGGGCTGACTTGAATCGCTTCTTCGTTGGATAGGACGGCTGCGTTCACTGTGGGTCTCCTTAAAATCCATTGCGCCTGAGCACCGGATCATCGTTGAAAAAACAGTCGCGCCACGACCTCGGCTCGTGACGAATCACGCTTGGCTTGTGCGGGAAAGTGCTGCCTAGAAAGGCGCGTCGCCTTCGATGGTCGTGCGATTCAGCCGGCGGCGCTCGTCGTCGGGCGTGCCGGCGGCGAGGTGCATCAGCGAGCGGTTGTCCCAGAACACGAGGTCGTGCTCGCGCCATCGATGCCGGTAGATGAACTGTGGCTGCACGCTGTGAGCGAAGAGCTCCGCGAGCAGTGCGCGGCTTTCGTCCTCGGGCAGATCGACGATGCGCGTCGTGAAGTGCTCGCTCACGAAGAGCGCCTTGCGTCCCGTCTCCGGGTGCGTGCGCACGATCGGGTGCACCACGGGCTTTACCTCCGCAACTTGCTCCGCCGACAGGTTCGGCCGCCACGGACTGCGCTTTTGCAACTCGGCATATCGCGCGAGATACGTGTGCTCGGCGCGGCGCCCTTCAACGGCGCTGCGCAAATGCGCGGGCAGTTCGTCCCATGCGAGATGCATGTTCGCGAAGAGCGTATCGCCGCCCACGCGCGGCAGTTCCTGCGCATGCAGCAGCGAACCGAGGCTCGGCTTCTCCTTGTACGAGAGGTCCGAGTGCCAGAAGTGGCCCGCGTCGCCGAGGCCGATCGGCTTGCCGTTCTCGACGATGTTCGATACCACGAGCACCTCGGGATGGCCGGCGAGCGCGAACTGATGCAACACGTGAATCTGCAGCGGACCAAAGCGCTTGCTGAACGCGATGTGCTGTTCGGGGGGGATCCGCTGGTCACGGAACACGAGCACATGGTGATCCAGGTGCGCGCGATGGATGCGTGCGAAATCGTTGGGTGAAAGCGGCTTCGAGAGATCGAGGCCGATCACTTCGGCGCCGAGCGGCGCATCGAACGGATGGATTTCAATGGTCTGATCAGACGATTCGGCAAGGTTTGTCACGACAGCGCTAACCAGCGGGAAAAGTGTTAAATGTACAAGCTGGTTCCCCGTGCCACAACGATGAAGATGCGAATCGCATATCTGCTTGAGTGATAACGCGTAGCGGGAGTCGGGGGTGTTTGATGCGCCGCGTGAGCCTGGCGACACGTACCGTGGGCATCATTGCCGCTGCCCTTTATGCTCGAACGGCTGTCCGCAATTGATGGCGGCTCTGTTATATTCATGTGAGATTTGCCTAACCCAGCGGGAGCGCGCTGTCATGAGCACCCAGCGGATCATGCGTATCACCAGACAGCTCGCACTTGTGGCGTTCGCGGTGCTGGGCCTCTTGTTCGGCGCGTTGACATGGGCCGACGACAATGCCGCCGCGCTCAGGGACAAGTACGATACGCTTGCGCCGCAGCTCAAGTCGAATGTGTTCCATCGCCCGATCCATCTGGACTCGGAAGAAACGTCGGACACGTTGAAGGGCGATATCTACGCCGTCGTCGATTATCCGTTCGCAACCGTCGACAGCGCATTCAACGACCCGCAGCAAGGCCCTGCAAACTGGTGCGAAGTGCTGATCCTGCATCTGAACACGAAGTACTGTCATGCCACTTCAGGCAGCAACGGCGCGACCATCAGCATGAACGTCGGCAAGAAGACCGAACAGGAACTCGATGACACGTTCCGCGTGCAGTTCAGCTACCGTTCGGTAGCGAAAACGCCCGACTACTTCCAGGTCGTTCTGAGCGCAGCGAAGGGACCGCTCAGCACGAAGGACTATCGCATCGTGCTCGAAGCCGTCGATATCGGCAAAGGGCACACCTTCTTGCATCTCACGTATTCGTACGGATTCGGCATGGCAGGACGCGTCGCGATGAAGACCTATCTCGGGACCATCGGCAGCGCGAAAGTGGGCTTTACGAAGGCGTCGAACGGCGATTACATCGGCGGCGTGCGCGGCCTCGTCGAGCGCAATACGATGCGCTATTACCTCGCCATCGATGCCTATCTGGGTTCGCTTGCCATTCCTGCCGACAAACGCGTCGATCAACGCTTTGCGACATGGTTCGATGCGACAGAACAGTACTCGCGCCAGTTGCATGAGCTGGACCGGCAAGAGTATCTGCAGATGAAGAAGAACGAGTACCAGCGCCAACAAACGGCGCAATAGAAGAACGGCGCACGAGAACCGCGCTTATGCTGCGCCGCAACCTGTGTAAAGCCGATTCTAGCGTTTGATGATGACGGAGCGCGGTCTATCACCGATGCGCACGATGATCCTGCGCTCGGTCAATTGGTACACGCCGGAGCGATGCTGCAAAGTATTTTTTGCTGCCGCTGGCATGATCGACAATAATGGGTGGCAGTATGTCAGTGCTTGAACGCGATCAATAATCCATGGAGAACACATCATGCTCAAACGTCTGATATTGATGCTCACGGTCCTGCTGATGTTGCCGATTTCTGCTGCTCGGGCCGACGAATACACGGACACCCTCAACCTGTTCAAGAACGCGGGACAAAGCGGCAGTCTTCTGCATAGTGCCTATGGTTACGCTGTGTTTCCGAAGATTGGCAAGGGAGGGGTCGGTATAGGCGGTGCCCATGGGAAGGGTCGCGTCTATGAGAAAGGGAAACGTATCGGCGATACCTCGATGACTCAGCTCACCGTGGGCTTGCAACTTGGCGGCCAAGTGTACAGTGAACTCATCGTGTTCGAGGATGAACGAGCCCTCAAGGAATTCACCAATGGTAACTTTGAATTCGGCGCAGATGCCAACGCGATCGCGATCACTGCGGCGGCTGGCGCACAGGCAGGCACGACAGGCACGTCTACTAACGTAAGTGGCGGCCAGAAAGATGCCAAAACGAAAGGCGCCTATCGAAAAGGTGTGGCTGTGTTTACAGTGGCCAAGGGTGGGCTGATGTACGAGGCAAGCGTTGGCGGACAGAAGTTCTCTTACAAGCCTCATTGATTTTCGCCGAGTGTTGAGTGTCCGTCGAAGCGAAAGCATGAAAGGCTGCAACTGGCCGGCGGCTGACTTTGGGCGCCGGCCAAAGCAGCCCTTGCAACGCGAAAGTAGACGCGTTGATTCCGGTCTCGCATAGACCTGCAATCAACCCTTTTTAGCCTGTGCCAGCCACTGGTCCAGACTGACGCGGCCGATCCGCGCGTCGCCGAGCGGCACGAGCGACTGTTCCTCCACACGGCCACCGTAATACCGCGCATCTCGATCCGTCACCACCGGGCGCGTGTCGCCTACCGACTTCAGATAACGCGTGACGATCTCCGCGAAAGGCGCGCGGTCCGGGCCTGCGATGTCGACCGTCCCGTTCAGCGGCGCGGCGAGCGCGACCTGCGCGAGGATCGCTGCGACGTCGTCCGCGGCGATCGGCTGAAACAGGCCGTCGCCGATGTGCACCGTGCCGCCGTCCGTGCCGAAATCCGCGATATCGCCGATGAACTCCATGAACTGAGTCGCGCGCACGATCGTGTACGGCACGCCCGCCGCTTCGATCACCTCTTCCTGCGCAACCT
>NZ_FCON02000143.1 GCF_001544535.1 Caballeronia choica
GGCGGGACTCACTTTCTTTGCTGCTGCAAAGAAAGTAAGCAAAGAAAGCAGCTTTCCACCGCCAATCCTTGCCATGCCCCGCTAGCCCGTTCCATCGGAGTGGTCCAACCGGGGGAGTGTCGTTAGCGGGATTTCCCCGTTGTTGGCATGTAGGAGAGGCGCGCACGTCGCACCGCCATACGAAGTGGACCAGCAGTCATTCATCCAGCCTCGCGCTACGCGCTCACCCGTCAGGCAAAAACCAACACCCATCGCTCTATCTACATCCTACGTTCTACATCCTACGTTCTACGTTCTACGTTCGTGCTTGCTGCATCCTTCAATGCACCACCGCCCGGTAGACCTGTCGTCGGGCACGCAGTGCCAGGACGGATGAATGACTGCTGTTCCACTCCCTGTCGCGGTGCGACGTGCGTGCCTCTTCTACATGCCAACAACGATGAAACCCCGCTAACGACACTCCCCCGGTTGGACCACTCCGATGGAACGGGCTAGCGGGGCATGGCAAGGATTGGCGGTGGAAAGCTGCTTTCTTTGCTTACTTTCTTTGCAGCAGCAAAGAAAGTGAGTCCCGCCCCGGACAGGGGCAGAGCAAATAAACCAAAACCAATACAAGTTCCATAGAAGCACAAGCGCATCAAACGGTGTAACAGCACCCAACCCAACCCCAACCCCGACCCCAACCCCAAGCCCAAGCGCCAGCGATCAACTCCGCCGCCGCCTGCTCCGATAAGTATCCAGCACCACCGCGACGACGATCACCGCTCCCGTGATGATGCGCTTGGTCGGCTCGTTCGCGCCGATCTGCGCCAGCCCCGCCGCCAGCACCGAGATGATCAATACGCCAAAAAACGTGCTGATCACCGAGCCGCGCCCGCCCATCAAGCTCGTCCCGCCGATCACGACCGCCGCGATCACCTGCAGCTCGACCCCCGCGCCCGCATTCGGGTCGGCGGCTTCGAGCCGCGAAATCTGAAACAGCGCCGCGAGCCCGGAGAGCGCCCCCATCAGCGCGAACACAATCACCTTGTAAGGCCGCGGATTCACGCCCGCCAGCCGCACCGCTTCCTCGTTCGTCCCGATCCCGACCAGGTAGCGCCCGAACACCGTGCGGGTCAACACGAGGTGCGCCACTATCATTACGGCAACTGCGATCAAAAATGCAGGGGAAATTCCAAAAGCAATCGGATTCGAAAGGAAATCGAACGCATCGCCGATGTACGCCGTGCGCGAATTCGTCATCTGGTACGCCAGCCCGCGCGCCGCTTCCAGCACGCCGAGCGATACGATGAACGACGGAATCCGCCATACCACCGTCACCGCGCCGGTCACCGTGCCCGTCAAAGCCGCCGCCGCGAGCCCGAGCAGCGCTGCGGGCAGCGCCGGCCAGTGCCACTGGAGCGCCGCGACGCTCACCACCGACGCGCCCAGCGCCAGCACCGAGCCCACCGACAAATCGATCCCCGCGATGATCAGCACGAAGGTCATGCCCACCGACATCACCACGAGATCGGGAATCTGGTTCGCGATCGTGCTGAAGGTGTCGTAGGTCAGGAAGTGCGTGCTCAGCACCGAAAAGAGCGCGATCATCGCGATCAGCGCGCCCGCGAGGCCAAGGTAGTTCGAAAAGCCGAGCCGCGTCCCGACTGCTTTCGCTGCCTTCGGCGGCTCAGCCTGCAAATCGGTCCCGCTCGGCTGACCTGACATTCAATGCTCCAGGGGTTGAGTGCCGGGCGCCTTCGCGTCCGGTTCCAGCGGTTCGTGCAGGATCGCCTCGCGGTTCGCGTAGCCGGCAAACGCGGCGGCAAGCAGCGCGTCCTGCGTCCAGTTTTCACGGGCGAACACGCCGGTCATGCGCCCCGCCGACATCACGCCGATCCGGTCGCAGATCAGCATCAGCTCGCGCAGGTCGCTCGACACCACGACCAGCGCGCGGCCTTCGCGTGCCAGCGCGCCCATCAGCCCGTAGATGTCGAACTTCGCGCCCACGTCGATGCCGCGCGTCGGTTCGTCGAACAGCAGCACCGTGCAGTCGCGCGCGAGCCAACGGCCGATCACGACCTTCTGCTGGTTGCCGCCCGACAGCTCCGACACCGGCTGCGCCGGGCCCGAAGTGCGGATGCGCATCGCGTCGATCTGCGTCTGCGCGAGCGCCGCTTCCTTTTTCACGTCGACGATGCCGTGCCGCGCCACCTCGCCGATGTTGCCGAGCGAAATGTTCGCCGCGATCGGCAGCGGCAGCAACAGGCCTTCGCCCTTGCGATCCTCCGTGATCAGCGCGATGCCGTGCTTCACCGCGTCCGACGGCGAGCCGATCTTCACGGCCGCCAGCGCGCCGCCTTTGCGCGCGACGCTGACGACGCCCGCATCGGCCTCGTCCGCGCCGTAGATGAGCCGCATCAGTTCGGTGCGCCCCGCGCCGATCAGCCCGCTCACGCCGAAAATCTCGCCCGCGCGCACCTCGAACGACACCTCCCGCACGACGTTGCCGCGCGTCATCCCTTCCACCTTCAGCGCCACCTCGCCAATGCGGCGCTCGCCGAGTTCGATCCGCTCGCCGATGTCGCGCCCGACCATCAGCGTGACGAGCCGGTCGCTCGTCAGTTCGCCCATCTCGCCGACGTGGACCAGCCGCCCGTCGCGCAGCACCGCCGCGCGCTCCGCGATGCGCTTGAGCTCCTCCAGCCGGTGCGAGATATAGACGAGCGCCACGCCGCGCGCCTTCAGCCGTCCGACCTGCTCGAACAGCAGGTCGACTTCGCGGGCGGTGAGCATCGCGGTCGGTTCGTCGAGGATCAGCACGCGGCAATCGTCGATCAGGTTGCGCGCGATCTCGACCATCTGCTGATGCCCGATCCCGAGCGCGCCGACGGGCATATCGGGATCGATCGCGTCCAGCCCGACTTGCGCCATCGCGTGACGGGCGTTCTCGCGCAGCGTGCGCCGGTCGATCCAGCCGAATCTCCCGCCCTTCTGCGGCAGGCGGTTCAGGAAGAGGTTTTCCGCCACCGACAACGTCGGGAGCAGGTTCAGCTCCTGCATCACCATGCGCACGCCGAGCGCTTCGGCGTCACTGCGGCTCACGGGCGAGTATGGCGCGCCGGCGAGCGTCATCGTGCCGGTGGTCGGCGTGACGAGCCCGCCGACGATCTTCGACAGCGTGCTCTTGCCCGCGCCGTTCTCGCCCGTCAACGCGAGCACTTCGCCCGCGCGCAGGTCGAGCGTGACGTCCGCGAGCACCGGCTCGACATACGTCTTGCCGATGCCGGAGACGGTCAGCACGCTCGGCACGTTCGGACCACTGGATTCGCCATTCGCGACGGCAGGTTGGGCTGGTTTCGGCATCCTGTTCCTGGCGTTTCAGAGCCGCGCATCGGCGGCGCGGCTCCCTGCTCTGCGCGTGAAACCGGCGCCGGGCGATGCTTGCGGCCCGTCGTCCGGGCGTCGGGGATTCACGCTCTTCACCGGGTTATCGGCACGGCTTCCGGAAACTTTAGCGTTCTTCGCATTTTTCCGCGGCCAAGCCACGCACGCACCGCAACTTACTTCTTCGTCACCAGATCGACCGGCGTTTCGACCACGCCCGACAGCTCCGACTGCTTCTTGTGGCCGGCAATCGCCTTCAACGCCGTATCGATGCCGAACACGGCCTGCTTCGCCGCGTACTGGTCGGCGGTGGCGAGCACGCGGCCGTCCTTCAGCATCGGCTTGATCGCGTCGATGTTGTCGTAGCCGACCACCTGCACCTTGCCCGCCTTGCCGGCCGCGCGCACCGCCGAGACCGCGCCGATCGCCATGTTGTCGTTGCCGCAAAGGAGCGCCTTCACGTTGGGATGGGCGTTCAGGATCTGACCCGCCACCGCGTTGCCCTTGTCGATTTCCCAGTCGCCCGACTGGAGCGCGACGACCTTCATGCCGCCCGACTGCATCGCGTCCTTGAAGCCCGCCGTGCGCTGCTGGGCGTTGGTCGTCGTCGACACGCCTTCGATGATGCCGACTTCATCGCCCGTTTTCAGGTACTTCGCGAGATAGTCGCCGACCTTCTTCGCGCCCTTGCGGTTGTCCGGGCCGACGAACGGCACGTTCAGGTCCTTCGACTTGAGCACGTCCGGGTCGAGCCGGTTGTCGATGTTGACGACGATGATGCCCGCGTCCACCGCCTTCTTGATGACCGGTACGAGCGCCTTCGAATCGGCCGGCGCGATGACCATCGCATCGACCTTCGAGACGATCATCTGCTCGACGATGCGGATCTGGGCGGCGGTATCCGTTTCATCCTTGATGCCGTTCGTGATCAGGTCGAACTGGCCGGGGTTATGTTTCTGGTAGTCCTTCGCGCCGGTTTCCATCGTGAGGAAGAACTCGTTGGCGAGCGACTTCATCACGAGCGCGACTTTCGGCTTCGAAGGCGTCTGTGCCTGGACGAGGGAGAACGGCGCCGGGAGGATGGCGCAGACGGCGAGCGCGACGGCGGCCGACAGAACGCGCCGGCGGATATTTCGATTCATGCTTGTCTCCAGTTATATCGTTTTCGAGTTGTCTGGGTGCTGGGGGCTTGCTGTTTGCTGTTTGCTGCTTGTTGCCTGCTGCTTGCGGCGTCGCGCGGTTGCGCGGTTGCGCGTGCGAGTGCGAGTGCGCGCCGCAAGCCCACCGCGCACGCCCCGCTTAGTTCGCGGCGGATGTCTCTTCGCCCGCTTGCGCGATTCGCCCGGCGTCGATTCTCGTTCGCCGGGCGCGTCCGGTCAATCCGGCATGCTCCGGCGTCAGGCGAACGCCGCTTCAGAGCTCATCGACCGATTGTCCTTCAACCTTGTTGTCGATGATGTCGCGGGCGTAGTCGATCCCGGCGCGGGTTGCATCGATCGGGCTGTCGAACGGCTCCTGTTCCGGCACGCCGAACATTTCCGCCCTGCCGCTCTCGCCGCTCGAACTGCGCGCGATGGTAACGACGATGTCGAAGTGGCGCGGGCCGTCGTCGGGTTCGTCGCGTTCCTTCGCGCGCCGCAATGCCTGCACCTTGATTTCGAAGCCCTTGTAGTGATCGGACAGCGGGGTAGACATGAGCGACTCCTTCGACTGGTTTTTTCGAGCGCATCCCGGGGCGGCTGACGATGCGTCCCGGGCGCAAGCGACGTTCCCGCCGATGCCGCCGGGCCTGTCAGGCGCTCGCCTCTCGCGTCAGTTTGCACGCCGTGCAAGCTTACAGCCGCTGGGCGGTCGGTGCTTCGTATCGAGCGAGCCGTACGAGCGCCGCACATCCGCGATCTTCGGTTTGCCATCATGCGCCGGGGCGCGCCGCGCTGCACGCGACGCTTCGATGTTCCTCACCGCGCTCCCGCTGGCCACGCCGCAACGGGCCGCGGGCCTCGACCGCGGCATTTTGCCTCGGTCATATTGCACTGCAACTACAATGGTGATACGCGCCGTGCGCTTTTTCTCATAAGATGGCGCGAAGGCGGCCCAAGACCAATACAAGAAATGCGCCATCGGCCGCCACAGCTTTTCCGGCTTGCAGCCTTGCATCGGACGGAGATAGTGGATGGCATGGAAACACAAGAACCGCTGGTTCCGGCGGTGGCTGCTGGTGATCGTCTTCTGGGCGGTACCGGTGATGATCGTCGCCGTCAACGAGATGCGCGAGGAAATGGCCTATAACAACGTGGACCTGGAACGCGCGTTGTCCACCTGGCAGTTCACCGACGCGCAACGCGCGCACGGCGCACCCGCGCTCTGCCACGGCTCGCCCGACCAGGCACGCGCCTCGGGATGCCCCGCCGACGTTCTTGCCGCAAATGCGGCCAGGCATCAGGAAGCCCTCGACGAATACGCTCACCGGCGCAGCACGCTCGCCGATTACCTGTGGCATGCGTTTGTCGGCTATTGGGTGGTGCCGGCGGCGTTCCTGTTTGGCGTCGGCGTGGTGATCGGCGGAATCCGGCGCGCACTGCGACGGCCCGCACGCGCCGACGTCAAGACGACGACCCAGCCATGATTCCTCGGGGGCTGGTACGTTCGTTGCTGTCGAGTCTGTGCGGCCTCTGCGCAACACGGTGACGGGAATTCTTCAGTTTGCACGAGGAATTTTCATACGAAATCGCCAGGTAAATCTGACCGCAACGTCGATCTGATCGATCGCAGAACATCGCGTACGGTGGCATCTCAAAAGCGCTCGAAAGGCTGTGAAACGGAGTAAGCTTGAAGGTCAAAATTACCGTACAACTTTGTAAGATTTCAGCGACGCCAAGTGGGACAAGGCTTGGCACGACGTCCGAAGCATCGTTGTGCCCGGTTGCTGTGCTATAAATTCGCATTGCTGCACCCTCCCGCTTATATGGGGTTTCCCAAGTCCACGATGGAGAAAAATGATGCAAAGACGAAACTTCATGCTCAAGTCGACCGCTGCCCTCGCTCTGGGGGGCCTCGCGCTTGCCGGTTGCACGACGACGTCGAACTCGGGCGCGCAAAAAACGGCTGGTGACTCGGATGAACGCCGCTCCATCGACGCCGATGTCGACGCTACGATCCAGCGCCTCTACGCGACCGTCAAGGGTTCGCGCGAGCTGGTCGGGAAGTCGCGTGGCGTGCTCGTGTTCCCGTCGGTGATCCAGGCTGGCTTCGTGGTCGGCGCCCAGTACGGCAAGGGCGCGCTGCGGGTCGGCGGGGGCACGGTCGGCTACTACAGCACGTCGTCGGCATCGTTCGGCCTGCAGGCTGGCGCGCAATCGAAGGCGCTCATCTTCCTGTTCATGACGCAGGACTCGCTCGACAAATTCCGCAATTCCGACGGCTGGTCGGCGGGCGCCGACGCGTCGGTCGCACTCGTGAAGATGGGCGCGAACGGTACGGTCGACACCACCACCGCCACGGCGCCGGTCGAAGCGTTCATCCTGACCAACGCTGGCCTGATGGCCGATGTGTCGCTGGCAGGCACCAAGGTCTCGCGCCTGAAGATCTGACCATCTGACGATCTGACGCGGGGCAGGCTGAAAGCGCGGCAGCAAAGCAAAACCGCCGCGCGGCACGACTTTTGGGTCGTACCGCGCGGCGGTTTTGTCTTTTTCAGGCTGCGCGCGTTCAGGTCGCCGCGCGATCGATCAGCTTGAAGCGTGTGCGTTTTTGCGCTCGGACCACGGCCTGATAGGCGTCGACATACTGCTGCGCCATCCGGTGCGACGTGAAGCGCTCCTCGAAGCGCTTGCGCACCCGCTCGCGGGAAAGCGTATGCAGGCGGTTCACCGCCGCGACGGCGCCGATCTCGTCCTCGACGATGAAACCCGACACGCCTTCGTCGAGCACTTCCGGCACCGAGCCGCGATTGAACGCGATCACCGGCGTGCCGCACGCCATCGCCTCGATCATCACGAGGCCGAACGGCTCCGGCCAGTCGATCGGAAACAGCAGCGCGTGCGCGCCGGACAGGAACTCGGCCTTCTGGTTATCGTTGATCTCGCCGACGAACTCCACGTACGGCAGTTTGAGCAGCGGCGCGATCTCGCGCTCGAAATACTCGTGGTCGGCGGAATCGACCTTGGCGGCGATCTTGATGTTCATGCCGCAACGCCCCGCGATCCGGATCGCCGTATCGACGCGCTTTTCCGGCGAGATGCGGCCAAGGAAAGCGAGATACTTCTGCTCGACCGGCTGCGGCGTGTACAGGTGCTCAGGCAGGCCGTGATAGACGGTCGTCAGCCACTTCGCCTGCGGCAGCGGATGGCGTTGCGAGTCGGAAATCGAAATCACCGGCGCGGTGTTGAACGTGTCGAAGACAGGTTGCTGCTCGGGCAAGTCGAGCCGGCCGTGCAGCGTCGTCACGAACGGCGTGTCCTGGCGCTTGAAAAGCGAGAACGAGTAATAGTCCATGTGGAAATGCAGCACGTCGAACTCGTCGGCGCGGCGGCGGACCATTTCCATCAGCAACATGTGCGGCGCGATGCGGTCGCGGATTGCCGGGTCGAGGCGCAACGCACGCGGCCAGACGGCTTCGAGAGTCGCTTTCGTCTGCGAATCGCCGGTTGCGAAGAGCGTCACGTCGTGGCCGAGTTCGACGAGCGCCTCGGTGATATAGGACACGACGCGCTCGGTGCCGCCGTACAGCTTGGGGGGCACCGACTCGGTCAGAGGGGCGATCTGGGCAATTCTCATCGTTCACGTCTCCACTTGGACTTTCTGGCGGCCGGGGCGCGCGCTTTTTCGTTCTCTCGCCACTCCGCGGCCGGGCGCTCCAATACAGTTGGCGCCGGGCGCACGAGTATGACAGCCGCGCGGCGCGCGGAGCAACGAGGTTTCCCCTAAGCGACGACGCCTGAGGGCTCAGCCTGTTCCTGCGCGCAAGGTCCCATTATCAGGGGCGCACCCGTGAACGACGGTCAATCTTTCATTTGCACGGTCCTGTTACAACCGGGAAACATTCACGCCAGGCGGCTTATTTGACCGGAACGCCCCGCAAATCGGCGAGAAAGTGGTCGCGCCACACGCCCAGATCGTTCTTGCGCAGCGCTGCCATGTTCGTCTGGTAGCGTTGCTGGCGCTCGGCGAGCGGCATCGACAGCGCGCGCCCGAGCGCCTCGCTCATCCCGACGATGTCGTGCGGGTTCACCATCACGGCGCCGGTCATCTCGTCGGCGGCACCGGCGAATTGCGACAGGACCAACACGCCCGGATCGTCCGGATTCTGCGCGGCGACGTATTCCTTCGCTACCAGGTTCATGCCGTCGCGCAAAGGTGTGACGAGACCGATCTGCGATTCGCGAAAGAGCGACATCAGTTTCCAGCGGTCGTAACGCTGGTTCAGATAGCGGATCGGCGTGTAGTCGAGTCCCGAATAGCGCCCGTTGATGCGCCCCGCTTCGTATTCGAGGTTCTGGCGGATCTGCTGGTAAGTATCGACGTCCGAGCGCGTCGGCGGCGCGATCTGCACGAGCGTGACGTTGCCGCGCCACTCCGGCGACTTCTCCAGGAAATGCTCGAACGCCCGAAAGCGCTCGACGAGCCCTTTCGAATAATCGAGCCGGTCGACGCTCATGATCAGCTTGCGGCCTTCGAGGCTTTGCTTCAGGTCCATCACGTCCTGCCGCGCTTCGCCGCGTTTCGCCTGCTCGGCGATCTCGTCGGGGAACACGCCGATCCGGTAGACGCCCGTCTTGAGCTTGCGTCCGAACGCCTGAACGTTGCCGTCGGGCGTCGCGGTGCCGTTTGCGTGACGCACGATGTAGTCGTGAAACGCGCTGCGGTCGCCCTCGGTCTGAAAGCCGACGACGTCATAGCAGCACAGCGACTTCACGAGTTCCGCGTGCGGCGGAATGTTGAGCAGGATCTGCGGCGACGGAAACGGGATGTGCAGGAAAAATCCCATGCGATTCGTCACGTCTTCGGAGCGCAGCGCTTCGGCGAACGGAATCAGGTGATAGTCGTGGACCCAGATGATGTCGTCGGGTTGCAGCAGCTTGATCGCCTTGTGCGCGAGCCACGAATTCACGCGGCGATAGCCGGCATATTCCTCGCGGTCGTAGACGGCGAGATCGTTGCGATAGTGGAAGACCGGCCAGAGCGTCGCGTTCGAGAAGCCGCGGTAGTACTGGTCGTAATCCTTCTTCGGCAGGCCGACGGTCGCGAAGGTGACGGCGCCGTCCTCGACGAGCGTCGGCCCGGAATTCGCCACGCTCTCGCTCACCACGTCGCCGCTCCAGCCGAACCAGACGCCACCGCTGTCCTTGAGCGCGCCGAACACGCCGACAGCGAGCCCGCCGGCGGAACCCTTGGTCTCGGTGGGCGTGGCGACTCGATTGGATACGACAACCAGGCGACTCATGAAATTCTCCTTGCTGGATCGGTTGACCCGCCACTCTGGACGGGCAACGCCGTTTTCGAAATACCGCACGAATTTTTTCGACTGGCAAACGGCCGAGGGGTTTCTTTTTGCGCGCCGGACGGCGGTGCGGCCGGTTCAGCCGTCCGTCAGCGCCGCGCCGCGTCCTTGACGGCAGGCGCCGTCGATGCCACCGAATGCACCGCCGGATCAGGGCCCGAGCGTTCGCCGCGGCTCGCGACGGGATCGGCTGCCGTGTTCGCGGTGTTCGCCACCGCTGGCGGCGCGCCAGTGCGCTCGAGCGCCGGCGCAAAATCGACGTGCTCCTTTTCCGTCGACAAATCCGCCCGCGTGCGCGGCAGGAATTGCGGATACCCCGCCTCCACGAAATTGATCAGGCCTTCGCGCACGCGGCAGCGCAAATCCCAGTTCAGCGCGGAATCGAAGGAACTGACGAGCACGCGCAATTGCATCGAGCGTTCGGTGGCATCGGTCACTTGCAGAACCTGCACGCGGCCGTCCCACTCCGGCGCGTGCTCCAGGATGCGCTGCAGTTCCTCGCGAAGCGGCGCGAGCGGCATCCGGAAATCGACGTAGAAGAACACCGTCCCGATGATCTGCGAGCTATTGCGCGTCCAGTTCGTGAAAGGGTTCTCGATGAACCATTGCAGCGGAACGATCAGCCGCCGCTGGTCCCAGATGCGGATCGACACATACGTGCCGGTGATTTCCTCGACCCGGCCCCACTCGCCCTGAATGACGACGACATCGTCGAGCCGGATCGGTTGCGACAGTGCGATCTGCAAACCGGCGATCAGGTTGCCGAGCACCGGCCGCGCGGCAATCCCGGCGACCAGCCCGGCCACGCCCGCCGACGCCAGCAGGCTCGCGCCGATCTGGCGCACGCTCGGAAACGTCATCAGCGCCCCGCCGAAGCCGATGATCACGATCACCACCATCACCGAGCGCGCCAGCACGCGCGCCTGCGTATGAATGCGGCGGGCCTGGAGATTGTTCTCGGTGTCGAGCGGATGCGCCTGCACGATCGCCTCGCCGACCGCGCCCGCCGAGCGCACGGCGAGGAACGTCAGCGCGCCAATCAGCGCGACCGTCGCGACGTCGCGCAGCGCGCCGGCGAGCGGCAGCGTGTCGGGCGCCTCGAACAGCACGAAGCCGATCGCGAGGATGATGAGCAGGATCAGCGCGGGTTTGTCGATATAGCGCAGCACCATGCTCATCAACGGATACGGCCGCGCGATGCGAAACAGGACGCGCGCGCCGATCCGGTGCACGCCGATGGCGAACAGCAATCCGAGCGCCGCGACGCCGAGCGCCCCCGGCCATGTGTGCAACGGCGCTTCGGCGATGCGAAGGAAGTCGTCGAAGGAGATCATGAGCGTCGTGGAATCAGCCTCGTCGGGAAGGTGGATACGACGTCGAAACCGCTGGCGCGCGAGGCGCGGGCCGGTTCAAGCCAAGCGATTCAAAACGAGCCGCTCAAAACAAACGGCCGGTCACCCGGACCGGCCGCATCAGGCGCTGCCGACCGCCGAGCGCGTTCGCTTCAGCGTTCGGGCTTGCAGGGAAACGCCTTGCCCAGCCCGAGCGACACCATCGTCGTCGCGTTGTAACCGGCCTTGTCGGGGTTGTCGGCGATGTACTTGCGCACCGCGTCGGTGAGTTGCTGCGGCTTCACGTCGGCGGGCAGGCAGAAGTATTGTCCGACTTGCGGACCGGAGGTTCCGCCGATCGCCTCGATCGTGTTGTAGATGCCGTCCGCCGCGCCCTCGATATAGGCCGCGCACGCGCTGCGCGACACCGGGTCGGTCTTGATGCAAAGCTTGTTCAGGTCGTTGCCGGTGAACGCGGCCGCGGAAAGCGGCGCCGCCAGGATGCTGGCCATCACGAAAAACCGCAGCATGACGTTCCTTTTTTTGTGTTGAGCGGTTGTGGGCTGATGTTTACCTGTCACCCGGGTGCCGAACCCGTCGAACGCCGGGCGCATGTGGCTTCCCGCCCGGCGACTGCGCTATTTTGCACCGTTTGCGCCGGTTTGCGGAGCGCTTGCGCCACCTTGCGGCATCGATTGCAAACGGGCCGCGAGGCCTTCCGCGACGTCCTTCTCGTTGTATTTCGTCGCGAAATCGATCGCCGTCATGCCGATCTGGTTCTTCACGCGCAAGTCGGCGCCTTCGTCGAGCAGCAGTTTGACCGTCGACAAGTGGCCGCCGCGCGCGGCCATCATCAGCGGTGTGGTGCCGTTCGGCGAGCCGGCGTCGATATAGGCCGAGTGGTCGAGCAGGATCTTCACGATGTCGTCGTGGCCGTTGGTGGCCGCGTAGTGCAGCGGCGTCCAGCCCTTCTTGTTCACCTCGGCGTCCTTCGCGATCAGGATATTGACGAACGTCGCGTCGCCGTTGAGCGCCGCGAGCATCATCGCGTTTTCGCCGGCCGGGTCGAGTTTCTCGAGGTCGGTTTTCGGGTTGTCGGCGAGGACCTGCGCGACCTTGTCCGACTTTTCGCGCGCGGCGATCACGATGAGCGGCGCGCCCGTGTTGTCGACGAGATTCGGGTCCATGCCCTGCGCTAGCTGCTTCTTCACGGCCGACGCGTCGTCGAACTTGACCGCCTTGATGAGTGAATCGGCGGGTGCGGCGAACGCCGGCGCGCCAAACGCGCAGGCCGCGAGCAGGACGCCTGCGAACAGGCTGCGCGCACGGCCGGCGCGGTTGGACGAAGCGGGGACGATCGGGGAATTATTCATGTGAGCCTTGGAGTTTCATTGGACCAGTTTCATTGCATCGCGCCGCGAATCAACGCGCGGCGGGCCGCGCGATCTTGAAGAGCCGGAAAAAGTTGTCGGTGGTCGCCTGCGCCACCGCTTCGTCGGGCATCTCGCGCAGTTTCGCGATGAAACGTCCGACATAACTGACGTACGCAGGTTCATTCGGCTTGCCGCGATACGGCACCGGCGCGAGATACGGGGAGTCGGTCTCGATCAGCAGGCGGTCGAGCGGCACGCGTTGCGCGACATCATGGACTTCCTTCGCGCTCTTGAACGTGACGATGCCGGAGAGCGAGATGTAAAAATTCTGGGCCAGCGCCGGCTGCGCGACGCTCCACGGTTCGGTGAAGCAGTGCATTACGCCGCCCGGCACGCTCGCGCGCTCTTCTTCCATGATCCGCAGTGTGTCTTCCGACGAGGACCGCGTATGCACGATCAAAGGCTTGCCCGTCACGTGCGCCGCGCGGATGTGGGTGCGGAATCGCTCGCGCTGCCATTCCATGTCGGCGATGCTGCGGCCTTCGAGCCGGTAGTAATCGAGCCCGGTTTCGCCGATCGCGACGACTTTCGGATGCGACGCCAGTTCGACCAGTTGTTCGACGCTCGGCTCCTCCGCATCCTCATGATCCGGATGAACCCCCACCGACGCATAGATGTTCTCGTACTTTTCCGCGAGTTCGAGCACCGAAGGCAGCGACTCGAAATCGACCGATACGCAAAGCGCATGCGTCACCTGCTGCTCCTGCATCTTCGCCAGGACTTCGGGCATGCGGTCGGCGAGACCTTCGAAATTGATGTGGCAATGCGAATCGACAAACATGGGGCGTTCCTGTGTGGGGCTCAGGCCGTGGCCGCGGCGTTTCGGGGCGCAGCGAGGCGTCGTCCGAGGATCACGAGATCGCGCTCGACGCCGTCGAGCACCGCGACGCGCGGCAGCGTGCCCCACGGCTCGAAGCCGAAGGTTTCGAAGAGCCTGACGCTCGGCGCGTTGTGTCCGAAGACGAAGCCGAGCACGGTATCGATCCCGAGCGCCGGCGCCCGGTCGATGGCGGCTTGCAGCAGTTGCTTGCCGAGCCCCTTGCCGCGCGCGCTTTCGTCGAGGTAGATGCTGACTTCGGCCGTGCGCGAATAGGCCGGACGCCCGTAGAAATCGGAGAAGCTCAGCCACGCGATCACCGTGCCGCCCTCTTCGACGACCCACAGCGGCCGCGCTTGCGGCCCGTGCGCGTGGAACCACGCAACGCGGCTCTCGACCGGGACCGGATCGAGGTCGGCGGTGACCTGGCGCGACGGCACCGTCGAGTTGTAGATGGCGACGATGGCGGGCAGGTCGTCGAGGGTGGCGTCGCGGTAAGTCAGGCTCATGGATCGAATGACAGGCTGGGAATCAAGTCGCGAAAACGTCGCGATAACCGATGAAGAGTTCTTCGAAGACGAGGCGCGCGTTCAGCGGATGGTTCTCCACCGCGCGCTGGCGCGTCACCGTCTTCATATAGCTGGCGAGCGCGGCGGCGTCGGCCTGGCGCGCGCAGCGTTCCAGCGCCTTCGCGGCGTTCGGGAAGTAGCGCGGACGACCCGCCGTGCGTTGCGCGAGCAGGTCGTAAAGCCAGCGCTGCAGCCAGCCGAGCACCGTCGGCACGGGCAGTTTCTGCAGATTCTCGCCGCACGCGAAGGCGTCGCAGTTCGGGCCGGCCGCAAGTTGCGCCAGCGTGAAATCGCGCAGCGGCCGGTTTTCGTCGGAGGCGAGCGCCAGCGCGTTGAGCGGCGCGCCGCCCGCTTCGGCGAGGAGCGCGGCCGGATCGCCGACGCCTTGCGCTTCCAGCCACGCAATCGCGCTGGCAGGCTGCGGGAGCGACATCGGCCATTGACGGCAGCGGCTGATGATCGTCGGCAGCAGCCGGTCGACGCGCGCCGACACCATCAGGAACACCACGCCCGACGGCGGTTCTTCGAGCGTTTTCAACAACGCGTTCGCGGCGGCAATGTTGAGCGCCTCGGCCGGATACAGCAACACGACGCGCAACCCGCCGCGATGCGAACCCACGCCGCAAAAATCGAGCAGCGCCCGCACCTGTTCGATCTTGATTTCCTTGCTGGGCACGCGCGTTTTCTTGCCTTCGTCGGCGTCGGCTTTTTCGTCGGTGCTGCCCGGGTCCGATACCCCGACGAGGCCGGCCAGCGCCTCGGGCACGACCGCGCGATAGTCCGGGTGATTGCCCTGGCTGAACCACCGGCACGCGGCGCACTGGCCGCACGGCTCGCCGCTCGCTTGCGGCGCTTCGCACAGCAGCCCTTGCGCGAGATGCTGCGCGAACTTGAGTTTGCCGATGCCGGCCTCGCCATGCAGCAGCAACGCGTGCGGCCAGTGCGCACGCAGTTGCTGGAGACGGGACCAGTCGTCGGTTTGCCAAGGGTAGATCATCGATTACCTATAATAAATCAAATACTTGTGACGACTTCTTCGAGTTCTTTCTGAATCTCGTCGATCGAGCGCGTCGCGTCGACGACCACAAACCGTTCCGGCGATTCCTCCGCGCGCCGCAGATATTCATCGCGCGTGCGGTTGAAAAACGCCTCCGACTCGCTCTCGAACTTGTCCGGTGCGCGCGCCGCGCCGCGCCGTTCGCTGGCGGTTGCCGTGGGCACGTCGAACAGCACCGTCAGGTCGGGCTGGAAACCGCCCTGCACCCAGCGCTCCAGCGCTTCGAGCTTGTCGCGCGGCAGGCCGCGGCCGCCGCCCTGATAGGCAAACGTCGCATCGGAAAAACGGTCGGACAGCACCCAGTCGCCGCGCGCGAGCGCCGGCTCGATCACCTGCGCCAGATGCTCCCGGCGCGCCGCGAACATCAGGAGCGCCTCGGTTTCGAGGTCCATCGGCTGGTTCAGCAGGATGCCGCGCAAGGTTTCGCCGAGCGCCGTGCCGCCCGGCTCGCGCGTCATCACCACCGCGTGCCCGCCCGGCGCCACGCGCGCTTCGAGTTGCTGCCGGAACCAGTCGAGGTGGGTCGTCTTGCCCGCGCCGTCGATGCCTTCGAACGTAATGAATTTGCCGCGCGCCATCATTGACCCCGGATGTACTTGTCGACGGCCTTGTTGTGCTCGCCGAGATTGTCGGAAAAGATGCTGCTGCCGTCGCCGCGCGACACGAAGTAGAGCGCCGTGCTCGACGCGGGGTTCATCGTCGCGGCGAGCGCGGCGACGCCGGGCAGCGCGATCGGCGTCGGCGGCAGGCCATTGCGCGTATAGGTATTGTACGGAGTGTCGGTTTGCAGGTCCTTTTTCTTCAGACGGCCACCGTATGCCGAACCGAGGCCGTAGATCACGGTGGGATCGGTCTGCAGCGGCATGCCGATCTTCAGCCGGTTCGCGAACACCGCCGCGACGAGCGGCCGGTCGGCGGCGCGCCCGGTTTCCTTCTCGACGATCGACGCCATGATCAGCGCCTCGTAAGGCGTCTTGTAAGGCAAGTCGGCGGCGCGGGTGTTCCACGCTTCCGTCAGGCGCTGCTGCATCAGCCGGTACGCGCGCTTGTAGACGGCGAGATCGCTCGTGCCCTTGTCGAAGAGATAGGTGTCGGGGAAAAAGAGGCCTTCCGCCGATGCCTTGTCCACTTCCGGCCCGCCGATCGCCCTCAGCAGGTCGGTGTCGCTCATGCCGGCGGTGTCGTGCGTGAGGGCCGGATTGCCGTCGAGTTCGCTGCGCATTTTTTGCAGCGTCCAGCCTTCGATGACGGTCGCGACATATTCGTTCACGTCGCCGCGCGCGATCTTCTGCAGCACGTCGTAAGGCGTGATGCCGGCCTTGAACTCATAATTACCCGACTTCAGTTGCGATTGCAGGCCCAGCACGCGCGTCATCAGCACGAAGAGCTCCGGCTCGACGGCGACGCCACCCCGGTTCAACTGGAGGCTGACGCTGCGCAGGCTGCTGTGAGGCTTGATGGTGACGTCGAGCTGCGGCGTGGCGAGGGTGACGGGGTTCGTCGCCCAGTGATACACGCCGCCGGCGAGCGCGACGACGATCACGACGGCCACCGCCATCGCGATGAAGCATTTCTTCAAAAAGGTCATGCGAAACACGCTTGGGATAGACCCCATATAATACTTGTTCGCTACGGCCCAAGTCAGGACTGACCTCAAGCAGACTCCATGAATTCCCCGACCGCATCACTCGAACCTTCCGAATTCACCGCCGTGCAGACCGCGGGCGTATTCATGCCGCTCACGCAGTTCGGCGCCATCGACGTCAAGGGCGACGACGCCGCCAGCTTCCTCCACACGCAACTGACCAACGACGTCCAGCATCTCGACGCTTCCACGGCGCGCCTTGCCGGCTATTGCTCGCCGAAGGGGCGCCTGCTGGCGTCGTTCCTGATGTGGCGCACCGGCGATGCGGTGCGCCTGCTGGTTTCGCACGACGTGCAGGCCGCGGTGCAAAAGCGCCTGTCGATGTTCGTGCTGCGCGCAAAGGCGAAGCTCGTCGATGCGACGCCGGAAATCGGCGCGGTCGGCTTCGCGGGCGACGTGCGCGGCGCCCTCTCCGGCATCTTCGACGCGCTGCCCGACGGCGTGCACGTGAAGGTGGAAGGCCCGCACGGCGCGCTGATCCGCGTGCCGGACGCGGCGCACCGTCCGCGTTTCCTGTGGGTCGGGCCGAAAGCCGACATCGACGCGCGTCTCGCGAAACTCGAACAGAAGCTCACGCGTGGATCGGCGGCGCTGTGGGACTGGCTCGATATCCACGCGGGCGAGCCGCGCATCACGCAGCCGACGTCCGAGCAGTTCGTCCCGCAGATGGTCAACTTCGACGTGCTCGGCGGCGTCAACTTCAAGAAAGGCTGCTATCCGGGACAGGAAATCGTCGCACGCAGCCAGTATCGCGGCACGATCAAGCGCCGCACGGCGCTCGCCCATGCCGACTCGGCCGCGCCCGGCAACGAAGTCTTTCACAGCAACGATCCCGGTCAGCCTTGCGGCCTCGTGATCAACGTGGCGCCCGCGCCGGGCGGCGGCGTCGATTGCCTGGTCGAGATCAAGCTGGCCGCAATCGATAACGGCGCGGTGCACGTCGGCTCGGCGGACGGCCCGGCGCTCACCTTCCTCGCGCTGCCCTACGCTTTTCCCGCCGACGCCTGATCGGCCTTCGACCGAGCACCCCACCATGTGCCTGATCGTCTTCGACTGGCAGCCCGACGCGGATCGGTCGGGCGGCACACGTCCGCTTCTCACACTCTCGGCGAATCGCGACGAGTTCTTTCGTCGCGAAACGGAGGCGCTGCACTGGTGGGCCGATGCGCCGAACGTGCTGGCCGGGCGCGACCTGACGGGCGGCGGCACCTGGCTCGGCGTGACGCGCGACGGCCGTTTCGCCGCGCTCACGAACTTTCGCGCGCCGAGCGAAGTGCGCCCGGACGCGCCGACGCGCGGCACGCTGGTCAGCGACTTCCTCGCTGATGCGCCGGTCGCGCCGCTCGATTATCTGCGGCGCGTGGCCCGCGATGGCGATCGCTACAACGGCTTCAACCTGCTGGTCGGCGATTTGACGCGGCGCGAACTCGGCTGGTACGGCAATCGCGCCGATGCGCCACCGTCGCTGCTGGAGGCGGGCGTACATGGACTGTCGAACAGCCTGCTGAACACGCCGTGGCCGAAGCTCGTCGCCCAGCGCGACGCGTTGTGCGATCTGATCTACTCCGAAGAGCAGCCGTCGCTCGACGTGCTGATCGAGACATTGCGCGATCCGCGCATCGCCAACGACGACCTGCTGCCATCGACGGGCATTTCGATCGAACGTGAGCGCGTGTTGTCGGCGGCGTTCATCGAGACGCCGGAATATGGCACGCGCAGCACGACGGCGCTGCGCGTCCGCGAATTCGACGACGGCCTGACGATCGAGATCAAGGAACGCAGCGACGACGACGGCTCGCATCGCGTCGTGCGTCCGGGCGCGTTCGAGCGTGCTTTTGGGTTCGACGTGAGGCGCTGAAGGTTCTGCGCGCGAATGCGCTCTTCGTCTGGAAGCTCGCGGTCGTCACGCATCCAGCGCCAGCCGAAGCGCCCGGACCGCGTCCGCGTGCGCGCCGGCCACTTCCGGCACGAAGCCGCCCATTTTGAAGAACTCGTGGATCATGCCTTCGTAGCGCTTCAGCGTCACGGGGACGCCGGCAGCTTCGAGTTTTTCCGCGTACGCAATGTCTTCGTCGAATAACGGGTCGTGGTCCGCCGCCGCGATCCACGCCGGCGCGACACCCGCGAAGTCCGGCTGGCCGCGTGCGGCGTCGAGCGGGGCGAAGCGCCAGTCGTCGCGATCGGAGTCGTCGTTCAGATACTGCGCGAAGAACCATTGAATCGTTTCGCCCGACAGCAGGAAGCCCTCGGCCAGCCGCGCGTGCGACCCGGTCTGCTGCCGCGCGCTCACGCCAGGATAGATCAGCAATTGCAGACGCAGCGCCAGTCCCGCGTCGCGCGCGAGCACGGCGCAGACTGCGGCAAGCGTGCCGCCCGCGCTATCGCCGCCAATCGCCATGCGCGCCGGATCGATGCCGAGCGTTTCCGCCTTGCCGTGCAGCCACTGGAGCGCATCGAACGCATCGTTCACTGCGATTGGAAACTTGTGCTCGGGCGCCAGCCGGTAATCGACCGATGCCACTACGCAACCCGCGTCGCACGCAAGCTTGCGGCACAGCGCGTCGTGCGTGGCGATGCTGCCGACCGTGAAGCCGCCGCCATGAAAATACATGAGCACGGGTGCTGGCTGCGCCCAGCTCGGCTCGAACGGAAAGAAGAGACGTGCGCGGATCGTGGCAGCGTCGCGCGTCGGCACGTCGAAGTCTTCCACGTCGAACATCGGAACCGGCGCGATATCGAGGATCTGTGCGCTCATCGCGTAGGCGGCGCGTGCTTGCTGCGCCGTCAGCGTGTGATACGGCGGACGATTGGCGCGCGCGACCATGTCGAGGATCTGCGCGATTTTGAGGTTGAGCGGCATTGATCGGGGGGCTATGGGCGCTGGCGCTTGGGGTGGGGGTGGGGGTGGGGTCGGGGTCGGGGTTGGGGTTGGGGTTGGGGTTGGGGTTGGGGATGGGTTGTTTACCTGTCTCTTATACACA
>NZ_FCON02000144.1 GCF_001544535.1 Caballeronia choica
CGGAAGTAGCGGTTCGATCAGTGCCCACAGTTCGTCATCGATGATAGGTGCCGGCATTCCTTGATCCGTTGTTCAGGCATCCAAGGTTAACCGTTTCGTGGAAAAGTAAACAGCCCCTCCGGGCTCTTTTTGAACTGGCCTTTAAGGCAGAAAAGCGTCGAAGCACTTGAGAGGGTGGGAGTCTGCACGCGCGCAGGTTTTATTATCCGCGCTACGCGTCGCAAAATAAACATAGGATCAGCTCCAATGCGCGAGCGAACAATCAAGACTGCTCTAAAAAGTTGGGCGGTCGGGCAGCGCAAGAACGCGATGATTCGACGAATTCACACCTTCGGACTTCTGTTCTTGTGATTTCGTGATTCGTTCTTGCGACGAGGCGCGCAAGCCCGAGATCGTCCAAGGTGACCGAGGCTACAGTTCCGAGAAGCACCGCGAGCGCTTGCACAAGCGGGGCATCGTCCCAGAACTGGCCAAAACAGCTCGCCTCACGGCAACGACCTCGGTAAGACGCGTTGGTCAGTGGAACACTCGTTCGCGTGGCTTCACTCGTTTAGACGGCTGAAAATCCACTATGAACGTTGATCAAGCGAACCGTCATCGCAGGTCCGGGCCTCGGGCGCCGATGACCAAACGGGCGCCGTCCGGAGGTGGCGATCCATCAACGCGTCGGCGATCTCGCTTCGCACGAGGCGATCCGCGGCGCGAAGGTTGAGTAAAGCTGCGCCGATTCGCTTGCGGATGTTGATCCGGCGCATCGAGAATGCCTCTTTTCAACCCTTCAACCGGCGGGGGGGCGCGCCTGCCTGCGGTAGTCCGTTGGTGACGCGCCTTCCCACCTCTTGAACGCACGAGTGAAATTGCTCGTGTCGCTAAACCCTAATAGAAACGTGATTTCGGTAATCGACAGCGCGGACTGTTGCACATAGCTGCACGCAAGTTGCCTGCGCGTGCTGTCCATCAGATCGTGAAAGCTGGTGTCGCATTGAGACAGTTTGAATTGCAAGGTAGTCGGGCTCATACACATGGCGCTCGCCACCTTATCTCTTGTGCAATCGCCATTGGGAAGATATTCGATGATCTTCTGCCGGACTGCGCTTACGACGTCACTTTTGTCCAGCCGAGCAATGTAGTTGGTGGCGAGGTTGTCATTCAGCTGTGCCAATTCCGCGCAAGCTCCAGCCAATGGCTGTTGCAGATCGTTCCTCGAGAGCACGAGCAGCGGGGCGGGCTGTGCGAATTTGACCGGAGCGCGAAAAACGGCCTCGTAGGGTTTGCCGCCGTCGCGTGGCATCGAATGAGATAGCTCTACCCGCACGGGATTGAATTCCGGCTTGTAAAGCTGGCGCATGGCGAGCACGACGAAACCCAGAAAGGCGTCCTCGGTTTCAGCGCAAACGGACACGAACATTCTGGTGCGTAACGAAACCTCTTGCCCGGATTCGATGATCTCGATCTCGCAGGCCTGAGATGCCAGCCGAAAAAAGCGCTCCAGTCTTTGACAGAAGGCCATCAGGCTTGAACTCGCGGCTAGGGCATAACCAAGCGCGTGCAGATTCGAAACCTGGATGAATTTTGAGACCGTCAATCCAAAATACGGATTGTGAGTGACGTCCACACAGACCTTGTAAAGCCTGGTCAACGTGTCTACCGGGAGTCGACACAGGGGGTCATTCTTGAGCATCGACGGAGGGATGCCCGCAGCCTGGAATATGCGGGTGCTATCGACGCCATTGTGCTCGAGTGCCTTGGCAATTGCCAGGCCATAGCCACCGATCGTCGTTCGAACCGGGCGGTGGTCTGATTTGCTGTGGTCCGTTGCCTGCATGATCAGGTGGCAAGTCGCAGAGGGTAATCTTCCGTCGACGCCGTCAAGGGCGCTGAGCCATTAGTCGTGACGATTTCGCACTGCATGCATGCCCCGTTGATCGTGATTGTCCTGCCCGATGAATGCCCGTCCGCTTCCCGCGCCCCGACGCGCTCGGATCAAGGTCTATTGCGTCAGCCCGTTTGACAGCGCCGGCTTGCGCGCATCGTATCACTTACGCGCGATTTCCCGCCTCGCCCCGTGTTTACCACACCCTCAGACGTCATTCCAGGCCCCGTCAAGTCGCTCGCCGGGCGTTCTTCCGGCTAGCTCGCCAAGGACGCGGATGAACGGCCGCCGCCGCCGCGGCACCCTGTTTCGGAAGGTATTCGCCCGCTCATAAATCGTCGAGGCATGAGCATCGGGCAATCGCGCGCAAATAGACGATTACACGGGGCGGCCCATGCGCAAGACAACTGGATTGCCTTCAAAGACAGGTGGTGAAAGAGAGCCATTCCTAGAATATCGCAGATTCGTCGATACGCGAAGGCGCCCCCGCCCACGCGACTCGCGTCACGTATCAGTCAATGACAGGAAACAACCATGACCAATGAAACCCGCCCTACGGCATCCGGATTGTGCCCCACGTCCTCGGCGTCTGAGACGTCTGATGCCGGCGAAGAGAGAAGGCCCAATGTCGTTGCCGAAGACGCCTCCCGGAGTTTGCCGTTTCCGAAGGAGCCGACGGCCAGCGTCGCCGCGCGTACCTTGGGCGAGTCTACCCATCAGTGGCGGACCAAGGCGACGCATCTGCGCGCGGATGCTCCGAACGTGCTGATCATCATGCTGGATGATGTCGGCTTTGCACACGCGGATACGGTCGGTGGCGACATTCATACGCCCACGCTCAGTCGCATTGCCGACACGGGGGTGCGCTACAACGCATTTCACACCACGGCCATCTGCTCGGCGACTCGTGCGTCCCTGCTGACAGGGCGCAATCACCATCGCGTCGAATCGGGCACCATCACCGAACTGGCGAGCGATTTCGACGGCTACACCGGAGAAATTCCCAAGACATCGGCGACCATTCCGGAAGTGCTCAAGCATTATGGGTACCGCACCGCTGCATTCGGGAAGTGGCACAACACGCCTGCTCAGGATGTCTCGGCCGCCGGACCGTTCGACCGCTGGCCAACGGGCTGTGGATTCGACTACTTCTATGGTTTCATGGGCGCGGAGTCGTCCCAATACGAGCCGAGCCTGTATCGGAACACCACGCCTATCGAGCGCTCGAACGACCCGAATTACCATTTGAGTGAAGATCTGGCTACCCAGGCCACCGGCTGGTTGCGCCAGCAACATGCGTTGGCGCCGGACAAGCCGTTCCTGATGTATTGGGCGCCTGGCGCGGTCCACGGACCGCATCAGGTATTTGGCGAATGGTCGGACAAGTACAAAGGCAAGTTTGACACCGGCTGGGACGTCTATCGCGAGCGGGCCTTCAGGCGCCAGAAGGCGCTGGGCTGGATTCCGGGCGACAGCAATCTGACGCCGCGTCCCGATACGCTGCCTGCCTGGGAAAGCCTCAGCGCCGACGAAAAGCGCTTTCAGGCGCGCCTGATGGAAGTCTATGCCGGCTTCCTCGAACATGCCGACACTCAGGCGGGCAAGGTCGTGGATGAACTTGAGCGCCTCGGCCTGCGCGATAACACCTTGATCTTTTACGTGCTGTCCGATAACGGCGCGTCGTCCGAGGGCTGGAGCGGAACCATCAACGAAATGCTGACGCTCAACGGCGTTCCAATGCCTTTCGCGCAGCAGATGAAGATACTCGAAGAGGAGTACGGTGGCCTGTCGGCTCTGGGTGGTCCGAAGGTGGCCAATATGTACCACGCGGCCTGGGCATGGGCGGGTGAAAGCCCGTTTCAGGGGACCAAACTGGTGGCAGGATACTTCGGCGGGACTCGGGTGCCCATGGCGGTTTCGTGGCCGAAGGGCATTGAGCCGGACACCGAAGTGCGCGGGCAATTTCACCACGTCAACGATATTGCGCCAACCATCTACGACGTAATCGGGATTACCCCGCCGGCATCGGTCGATGGCTTCGAGCAGGACCCGCTGGATGGCGTGAGTCTCGCTTACACGTTCACCGATGCCAAGGTCGCCACTCAAAAAACACACCAATACTTCGAAGTGTTCGGCAGTCGCGGCATTTATGCGGATGGCTGGATGGCGTCGGTTTTCGGGCCGCGCATTCCCTGGTTGCCGGGCGCCTACGCCGCGTATGCGAACTGGAACCCCGACGAAGACGTTTGGGCCCTGTACAAGCTCGACGAGGACTATTCGCAGTCCATGGATGTTTCAAGCGATAACCCTGCAAAGCTCGCAGAACTCAAGCAGAAGTTCGATAGCGAAGCACGAGCCAATCATGTCTACCCGATCGGCGCCGGTCTGGGGCCTCTGCTCAATCCACGCGCGCGTGTCGGGACGACACGGACGGAGTGGCACTTCAACCGTGATGTCACCCGGCTACCCGAATTTTGCGCACCCAATCTGCGAGCGCGCAATAACAGGGTGACGGTGGACGTGAATGTGCCGGCCAAAGCCAGTGGCGTGCTCTATGCGCTGGGGGCGGTGGCGGGTGGCCTGGTGCTGTATATGAACGACGGCTACCTCCACTATGAGTACAACTTCCTGGGCGTCGCGCGGACCAAGCTGATGTCGCTCGAATGCGTCGAACCTGGCGCGCATCGCTTCGATCTCGAAACCATCGTGAGCAGTCCCGCACCCGGGGCTCCCGCGAGCTTGGTGATGCGTATGGACGGCGTGGAAGCGGCCAGGGCGAGCGTGCCTGCCACCGTGCCTCTCGCCTTCAGCGCCAGTGAAACCTTTAACGTCGGGATCGATCTGGGTTGCCCTGTGAGTCTCGACTACCGTGATCGCGCGCCATTCGAATTCAATGGTGAGATCAACGATGTGCATATCGTCTACTTGTCATGACCGACTACATTGTGATCGGCGGCGGCTCAGCGGGCTGCGTGCTGGCCGCTCGCTTGAGCGAAGACCCTCGTGTAAGCGTCTGCCTGCTTGAAGCAGGCTCGCCGGACAACAGCGCACTGATTCGGTGTCCGTCCGGGCTGGCTGCGTTGATTCCGTACCCCATCTATAACTGGGCCTTCAAGACAGCGCCGAACAAGGGGCTTAACGGCCGCGTCGGATATCAGCCGCGCGGCAAGGCGCTTGGGGGAAGCAGTTCGATCAACGGCATGATGTACATACGCGGGGACAGGACCGACTACGACAGATGGGCCGCGGAGGGTAACGCCGGCTGGAGCTACTCGGATGTCCTGCCGTACTTCAGGAAATCGGAGCACAACGAAATCTGGGGCGACAATCAGTACCACGGCAAGGGTGGCCCACTCAACGTGGCCGATGTCATGGAGCCGAGCGTCTATGCAAGAGGGTTCGTCGAGGCAGGGTTGCAGGCCGGTCATGCGCCGAACCCCGACTTCAACGGCGATCATTTGCTGGGTGTTGGCCTCACCCAGGTGACGCAAAAGAACGGTGAGCGCTGTAGTACTGCAAAGGCATTTTTGACGCCCAATCTCGGACGCCCGAATCTGCAGGTCATCACGGGCGCCCATACCACGCGGATCCTGATGGAAGGCAAGCGTGCCGTTGGGGTCGAATACCGGCGCGGTGGTGAGATCAAGGAGATCCGGGCCGCGCGTGAAGTGTTGTTGTCGGCCGGTGCGTTGCAGTCGCCTCAGATATTGCTCTTGTCCGGTATCGGACCCGCCGCGCATCTTCAGCAGCATGGCATTACCGTTGTTCATGATCTGCCCGGTGTCGGCAAGAATCTCCAGGACCATATCGACATCGTTCACAGCTATGAGGCGGGAGTTCCGGGCGGCTTGTTCGGCCTTTCGCCGACGGGCATCTGGTCGGTCGTCAAGGGAATGATCCACTGGTCGAGGTCAAGAAAGGGGATGCTGACGTCCAATTTCGCCGAGGGAACCGGCTTTGCAAAGACACGGCCTGATGACGCGCTTGCGGATGTGCAACTGGTTTTCATCGTTGCCAAACTCATCGATCACGGTCGCAAGCTATTGCTTGGCAATGGATACTCGATCCATGTCGGCCTGTTGCGTCCAAAGTCCCGGGGCAGTGTTTCGCTGGCGAGCGCCGATGCGCTGGCCGCGCCGATGATCGACACCAACTTCCTGTCCGAACAGGACGACGTGGACAGGCTGGTGCGTGGCTTCAAACTGGCTCGCGACATCATGCGTCAGCCGGCGCTGACGCGCTTTGGCGGCAAGGAATCCAGAAACTCGGCCGGTCTCCAGAGCGACGCGCAAATTGAAGACTTCATTCGCGATCACGCGGACAGCGCCTATCACCCGGCAGGCACCTGTCGCATGGGTCATGGCCCGCTCGATGTGGTGGACGACCGGTTGCGCGTAAAGGGGATAGCAGGACTGCGCGTGGTGGATGCGTCGATCATGCCGAACCTCGTATCCGGCAATACCAATGCGCCGACGATCATGATCGCGGAGAAAGCCGCGGACATGATCAACGCAGAGGCTGGCGTGCTGGATGAGGAAAGGCAATGCTTGTCGTCTTGAAGGCAGCTTGCCTGGCAATCTATGGGTTGGCGCTTGCCGGTCTTGCGTGCTTCTTGCCGAACAAGCTGTCTCACACGATGCAGGTTACCGCTTCGGTATTCCTGGTTATCCATGCAATCGAGCTCGTATTCACGTCCAGGAAAGTGCGGCTGTATCGCGGCTCCCTGGCCGTGAGTGCGCTTTTGACCATCTTGTTCGGCTTGCTGCACTGGCTGCCTTTGACCGATGCGAAAGCATTAAAAAAATAGGGCACCCGAGTTCGGAGCAGATCGCTCGCTTCCAATTGACGAGTATTCGACATGAACTGCGACGAGCGCGATGTTTTCATCGCGCTTCCTGCGCTCATGTCAGCCCGACCATCGACAACGCTGAGAGCGCACGCAAATGCACCGCGCTCGATGAAGCGGTTCGAATCGACAAGCGACAGCTTCCCTTCTATCCATCTCTTCTTGGGCCGAGTCCCCTCGGCTCCCACCACTCATATCTTATCAAGGAGCAGCGCTATGGGCGTTCTGGACGGAATCCGTGTCATCGAGATTGCCGGCATCGGGCCGGGGCCGTTTTGCGGCATGCTGCTGGCCGACATGGGAGCCGAGGTCATCCTTGTCGAGCGCGCGGGCACCGCGGGCGTCGACATGCTCGATCTTGGCAAAAGCGCCATCATCAATCGCGGCAAGCGTTCTCTGGCACTGAACCTCAAGGATCCGCAGGCGGTCGACGCGGTGCTGCGCCTGATCGACGGTGCTGACGCGCTGATTGAAGGCATGCGCCCAGGCGTCCTGGAGCGACTTGGCCTCGGACCGGAGACGTGTCTCTCGCGCAATCCGAGTCTGGTGTATGGACGCATGACGGGGTGGGGGCAGGAAGGGCCATTGGCGCAAGCCGCCGGGCACGACCTCAATTACATCGCGCTTTCCGGTGCACTGTGGTTTGCTGGCGAGCCGGGAAGACCCCCGCTGGCGCCTCCGACGCTCGTCGGCGATCTCGGAGGTGGCGCTTTGTATCTCGCGATGGGCGTTCTGGCCGGCATATTGAACGCGCGTCGCACAGGCATCGGGCAAGTGGTGGATGCCGCGATCGTCGATGGCAGCGCCAACCTGATGAACTTGCTGCTCTCTGCGCACGCCGCGGGCCAGCAGCCCTTGGAGCGGGGTCGCGGCCTGCTCGACGGCCCGCACTGGAGTGGTACTTATGCCTGCGCCGACGGCCATTTCGTCAGCGTCCAGGCGCTCGAGCCGCATTTCAACGCCATGCTGTTCAGAAAGCTTGGCCTTGGCGACGACCAGGCTTTCAAGAATCCGTACGACCCGCGCCGCTGGCGCTCGCTGCGTGATCGGATGGCGTCGCTATTCGCCACGCAGCCACGCGAACACTGGGTCAGCCTGCTCGAAGGAAGCGATGCGTGCTTCGCGCCGGTGCTGACCCCGGCCGAGGCAATGACGCACCCGCATATGGCCGCCCGTGGCATCTATAGCGAGCGGGATGGCGTGTTGCAGGCAGCGCCGGCGCCGCGCTTTTCGGTGACGCCGGCGGACCCGGTCGGCGCCGTTCCGCAGCGCGGCGAGCATGGTGCGGAGATTCTCCGGGCCGCCGGTTTAAGCGAAGCCGAGATCGGGCAATTACTGCCCTCCAACTGACTGCGTCCCCGGGACATATCGGCGGGACCTGTGGCTTCACGCCAATGACCTGTGGTCGAACACGGCTCCCTCTACGATTGGGGTATTCGCAGTCGTGACCCAGTGCGGGTTGCTTGTGGACCAATCAAATCAGATTTGTGGAGATGTCGTGAACGAAGACGTTTTGCTGTATGAGGTCACCGATTCGGTAGCGTGCCTGACGCTGAATCGTCCCAACGCGATGAATTCGCTGAACCTCGCCATGCTCGCCCAACTGGATCGCCGTCTGACAGAGATCGCAGTCGACGATGAAGTTCGAGTGGTGGTGCTCACCGGTAAGGGTGCGGCGTTCTGTGCCGGCGCGGACTTGAAGGAAGTGCTAGCAGGGGGAACAGCTGCTCCTGGCGAAGCCGATTTTCTCGACCGGGCGAACTTCGTGTTCGGTCGGTTGCGCAACTTCGCGAAGCCGGTGATTGCGGCGTTGAACGGCGTCACGATGGCGGGCGGCCTGGAGCTGGCGATGTGCGCGGACCTGGTAGTGGCCGCCGAGAGTGCCACGATCGCCGACGCCCACGCCAACTTCGGTGTCTATCCGGGTGCGGGCGGGGCGGCGGTCCTGCCGCGCCTGGTTCCGCTGAACGTCGCCATGTATCTGCTTCTTACCGGCAAGTCCTTGTCGTCGACCGAGATGAAGGCCCATGGCCTCGTCTGCGAGGTTCATCACGATGCGGGCCTGTCCGATGCCGTGCAGAAGCTCGCCAAACATATCGCCAGGAAGAGTCCGGTTGCATTGCGCCGCATGAAGGAAGTGGCGCGGGCATCCGCCGACAAGACGCGCGACGACGCCTTGCTGCACGAGCAGGTGATGCTGCGTCAGCACATGCGCACCTTCGACTTCCACGAAGGACTGCAAGCCTTCTCCGAAAAACGCGCACCGCAGTTCAAGGGTCGCTGAAAACGCAGGTTACGGGAACAATAAATGAACGACATCTATGTAGTTGGCATCGGCATGACCGCGTTCGGACGCCTGCTTGAAAAGTCGGTGTATGACATGGTCGAAGAGGCCGTCGGGCTGGCTCTGAAGGATGCCGGCTGCGCGACGGCGGATATCGGTTGCGCTTACTACGGCACCATGACCAACGGCCAGTTTCAAGGCCAGACGGCCATCCCCGGACCGATCGCCATGCGTCGTCTGGGTATCGAAGGCGTTCCGGTCGTTACCGTCGAGAACGCTTGCGCCACGGGTTCATCCGCCTTCAATCTGGCGACGCTGGCACTGCGGGCCGGCAGTTGCGACATAGCGTTGGCCGTGGGCGCGGAAAAAATGAATATCCCCGACAAGGCGAAGATGTTCAGCGCGTTCGACGGCGGCTGGGACGTGTCGACGGTCGAGCAAAACATGGCCACGTTGCTGTCGATGGGCCACGGCATCGTACCGCCGCCCGGCACCATGTCCAAGCGCCCCTATAGCGTCTTCATGGACGTCTATGCCGCCATTTGCCGCAACCACATGTTGCGCTATGGCACGACTCAGCGACAGATCGCGGCAGTTGCCGCCAAGAACCACCAGCACTCGGTGCATAACCCGTTGGCGCAGTTCCAGCAGGCCTTCAGCATCGACGAGGTATTGGCGTCGCCGCCGATCGCCTATCCGTTGACGACCTTGATGTGTTCGCCGATCAGCGATGGCGCGGCTGCCGTCGTGCTGTGCAACGCGGCCGGCCTCAAACGCCTGAATGGCGCAGCAGGTCGTGCGGTGCGCGTGCTGGCCAGCGTCGTTCAAACCGGGAGTTCACGCAGCATCGACGAGCCGCAGAAGATCGTCGCCCACCTCGCTGCGAAGAAAGCCTACGACGAGGCCGGCATCGCGCCTGCCGATGTCGACGTGGCGGAAGTACATGACGCCTCGGCCATCGGGGAAATCCTCAATGCCGAGTCGCTGATGCTGGTGCCTTTCGGCGAAGGCGGTCCCGCAGCCGAACGCGGCGAGTTTACGATTGGCGGACGCATGCCCATCAACCCTTCGGGCGGTCTCGAATCCAAGGGACACCCCATCGGGGCAACGGGGCTTGGCCAGATCCACGAACTGGTGACGCAACTGCGTGGCGAGGCCGGCAAGCGCCAGGTCGACAACGCCCGCGTGGCGATCCAGGAAAACGGCGGCGGCCTCTACGGTATCGAAGAAGCCGTCGTTGCGGTCACGATCCTGGCTAGACAGTAAATCACTCAAGAAGGGCAATATGGGACACGTATTCAGAACCGAAGAGCAGCAAGGCGCGATAGACGGGTTGCGGCGTTACCTCGCAGACAAGGCGGACCCGCTTTTCAACAAGGTGTATCGCGACAAATTCGTACCGCGCGAGCAAATGGGCGAGGTCATTCGTGAACTCACTCAGTTTGGACTGGTCTCCGGGGTCGTCAGCGAGGAACATGGCGGCCTGGGGCTGGACTGGCTCACCATGATCATGCTGTTCGAGGAAGTGGCAGCCACCTCGATCGACCTGTCGGTGCCCGTACTGATCAACAGCTTCTGCGCCCAGATGGTCGCCAAGCTGGCCCCGGCGCATTTGCGCAAACGCTATCTCCCGGGGCTGCTCAACGGCGAACTCTTTTGCAGCGCGGCCATCTCGGAGCCGGATGTCGGTTCCAATGTGCTCGAGATCAAGACGCGCGCCCGGCGGGACGGGGATCACTACATCATCAACGGCGAGAAGACCTGGATCAGCAACGGCGCTTACTCGGATATCCTGATCTGCACCTGCCGGACCGGCGATGATCCGCGCCGAGGCCTGACGCACTTCCTGCTCGACCGCAAGGAGCACCCTTACGAGGTGCGGGACATTCACAAGATCGCCTGGAACAGCCAGTCGACCGCGCAGATCTTCCTCACGGACGTGCGCGTGCCCGCCAGCAATATGCTCGGCAACGAGGGCGAGGCACTCAAGAACACGCTGTCGATGTTCGAGCGTTCGCGGGTTTTCGTCGCCGCGCAGGGGCTGGGTATCGCCCGCCGGGCGCTGGAGGAAGCGGTCCGCTATGCCTCGGAGCGCAAACAGCATGGCAAGGTCATAGCAGGCCACCAACTGATCTCGGCCATGCTTGCAGAAATGGCCACCCACGTCGACGCAGCGCGTCTGCTCACGCAACGCGCCGCATCGATGATCGAAGCGGGCGTGCCGGCCGAGATGGAAGCCGCCATGGCGAAGTATTTCGCGTGCGAATCCGCGGTGAAGATCGCGCGCCAGGCCGTGCAGATTCACGGTGGCAACGGAGTAACGAAAGAATTCCTGGTGGAGAAACTCGCTCGCGAAGCCATCGTCGTGCCGATCCCCGAGGGCACGACGCAGATTCAACAACTGATCATCGGTCGCGCGCTGACCGGGGTCAACGCGTTCTGAGCGACGCCGGTTGACGACGTCGTCAAGACTCGACTCGTATCCCTCAATTACCTATTCGGATAGTCAATGCATATTCAAGACAAAGTCATCGTCATCACTGGCGGTGCATCGGGGCTTGGCCTCGCCACAGCGCTTTACCTGGTGCAGGAGAAGGGTGCTTACGTAGCCATTTTCGATTTGAACGTCGAAGCGGGTGAAAAGGCAGTAGCCGATATCGGGGCCGAGCGGGCCATGTTCGTGAAAACCGATGTCAGTAACGAGGAGTCAGTGCAGACGGCGGTCGATGCCGTGGTGGCCCGCTTCGGCGCGATCCACGTCTGCATCAACGGTGCCGCCGTTCCCACCGCTTTCAAGGTGCTGGGCAAGGAAGGGAAGGCCGCGCCGCTCGCCAGGTTCGCGCAAACCACTGCCGTGAATCTCAACGGCGTATTCAACGTCATGTCCAAGTGTGCCGAGCAGATGGCCAACAATGAGGCGGAGGCAGGCGAGGAGCGGGGCGTGGTGATCAACGTGTCGTCCGGCGCGGCCTACGAAGGCCAGATCGGACAGAGCGCCTATGCCGCCACGAAGGCAGGAATCATCGGCATGAACATGCCCGCCGCACGCGAACTGGGTTCGATCGGGGTGCGTGTCAACGCGATCGCCCCAGGCCTGTTCATGACCGCGATGGTCGCGAGTCTCGACGAGAAGGTGCTGAGCGTGCTGAAAGAGCAGATGGAGGCGCCGAAGCGTCTGGGCGACATGCGCGAGTTTGCGCACTGCTGCACCTTCATCATCGAAAACGCCTACGTCAATGGCGAGACCGTACGCCTCGATGCCGCGTCGCGCATGCGGGCGAAGTAAGTCCGGATGGTCCTTGTGTGTTTCAAATCCAGCACCGTTGGAGATAACGAATGAGATTGGCCGACTATTTCGACGCCGCAGCTACGCTTCGTACAGACAACCTCGCCTTTGTCGATGGCGCAACCCGCATCACGTTCGGCGAGGCCCGGACATACGTGCATGCGGTGGCGAACGGGTTGACCCGTGAGCGCCAGGGCGGCTCCGGCCTGCACGTGGCGATCTATGCACCCAACGACTATCGGGTGAGTTTGCTGCACCTGGGTATCAACCTGGCGGACTTCGCCTGGTTGTCGGTGCATATTCGCAATTCGTTCGAGACCAATGCAGAAGTGCTGGAGTACTTCGATACGGATATCGTGTTCTTTCACAGCTATTTCGAAAGCAATATCCCGGTACTAAAGGCAAAGCTGTCGAAAGCCAAACTGTATGTCTGCATCGACGGCGCGTCCGAGCACGGCCAGTCGATGGACGAATGGCTGAAGGATTGCTGGAGCCCTTTCCGCAATGGCCCGGAAGACCCCAACGCGCGTGCCTTCCTTCAACCTACCGGCGGGACCACGGGCCCATCCAAGGGCGCGGTGCACACGCATCGAAGCCTTGAATTCATGGGGTTTGGCCTGACCGCCGGCTTTAGCGTGACTTCCGAGTCCCGCCATTTGTGTGTCGCGCCTTTGACTCACGCTGCGGGGCTCCTGGCGCTTGGGTTCACGATCAAGGGCGGCACGAACATCATCATGCCGGGCTTCGACCCGGAAGCGCTGCTTGCGCTGATCGAAGAAGAAAAGGTCACCCATCTCTATCTGCCACCCACGGCCATTTACGGTTTGCTGGCGCACCCCCGGACCGCGCAGACCGACTTCTCATCGCTGCAGGCGTTGATCGTCGGCGCGGCACCGATCGCACCGGAGAAATTCAAGGAAGCCGTCCGCGTGTTCGGTCCGATCATGTATGAGGCTTTCGGGCAAACCGAGACCCTCATTCCGATTCTGGTCAAGGGCCCGGCCGACTATCTCATGAGTGACGGCAGCTTCGATGAAGAGGTCGTGAGGGCCGCAGGCAAGGCGGTTGACGTTGCGCGCCTCGCCATCATGGATCCCGAAGGGAATCTGCTGCCCCCGGGCGAGCGCGGTGAAATCGTGGTGCGGTCGTCGATGGTGATGCAGGGGTACTACAAGAAACCTGCAGACACCGCCGCGGTTTCAGGCTTTGGCTGGCACCACACGAGCGACGTCGGGATACAGGATTCTCGTGGATACGTGACCATCCTCGATCGTATGAAAGACATGATCGTCACCGGGGGCTTCAACGTGTTTCCGGTCGAAATCGAAAAGGTGATTCAAGGGCACCCGGCTGTTCTCGACTGCATCGTCGTTGGTGTACCCGATGACAAATGGGGTGAGGCGGTCAAAGCGGTTATCCAGCGCAAGGCGGGTCAAGCCGTAAGCGAGGAAGAGATCATGGCCCTGTGCAAGGAGCAGTTGGGCAGCACCAAGACGCCCAAAAGCGTCGAATTCTGGGCCGAGCTTCCCCGCAGTGCCGTTGGCAAGCTGCTCAAGAAGGACGTTCGCGCAAAGTACTGGGGCGATCAGTGGCGCGCGGTCTGAGCAGGGTCGCGTCGATTCACCCGGCAACCGGACCGGCTGAATGCGAAGGCCCCGGATATCGGCGGTCGATCGATGTCGTGGAAAGACAAAGGCGCAAGGAGCCGGGAAATGAAAGACACCATTGAGAATCTGAACGCCATCTTTGCCCGGCAGCGCACTGCTAGCCTGGAGAACCCGTATCCCGATCTGGAACAGCGCAAGCGCGATCTCAAAGCGGTGCGCGTCGCCCTGCGGCGCTATCAGGATCGGCTCGCGACGGCAATGAGCGACGACTTCGGTCGCCGCTCCGAGTTCGAATGCAAGATGCTTGACGTGATGTTTCCAGCGTTGCAGATCGACCATGCGTTATCCCGTTTGAAGCGCTGGATGAAGCCGCAGGGGCGTCGTACCGACCGGATGTTCACCACCAACCGCGCCAAGGTCGTCTACCAGCCCAAAGGCGTGGTAGGCGTCATTGCCGCCTGGAATTTTCCAATCGTCGAAGCCGTGGGTCCGATGATCATGGCATTGGCGGCGGGCAATCGGGTGATCATCAAGATGTCGGAATATTCACCACGCAGCACCGTGGTCCTGCGTGAAATGCTGGCGGAGATCGTTCCGCTCGAGCAGGTAGCGGTTTTCGGCGGTGGAGTTGAGTTGGCGCAGGCGTTCGCCAGTCTGCCTCTGGATCACATCGTCTTCACCGGTTCGCCGGCCATCGGCAAAGAGATCATGCGCGCTGCGTCGGCGAACCTGACGCCGGTAACGTTGGAACTGGGCGGAAAGTCACCCGCCATCGTGAGTGGTTCGGCTTCGATAGCGGCAGCCGCGCGCTCGATCGCGCACGGCAAGGCATTCAACGGCGGTCAGGCTTGTGTGGCACCGGACTACGCGCTCGTCCCTCGCGCGCGCATCGACGAATTCGTTGCGGCCGCCGTGGGCGCATTCCAGCGCATGTATCCGGACCCGGTCAACGATCCGAATTACACCAGTATCGCCTCCGATCGTCATGCGAGCCGCGTCCGTGAATTGCTGGCCGATGCCATTGAAAAGGGAGCCACGGTGACCTCCTGCGGCCCGGGAGATGGCCAGCGCATTGTGACGATGCAGGTCGTGACCGGTGTGACGCCAGAGATGCGCGTCATGCAGGAAGAGATCTTCAATCCGATACTTCCCGTGGTGCCGTGCGATTCACTGGACGAAGCCATTCGATACATCACGGCCAGGCCTCGCCCGCTCGCGCTGTATTACTTCGGTAGCGATGCAGGCGAAGTTCGGCGGCTGACGCGCGACGTCCACTCGGGCGGCATGACGATCAACGATTGGGCGTGGCATGTGTTCCAGGGCGATCTGCCGTTCGGAGGAAGCGGAAACTCGGGCATCGGAAGCTGGCGTGGACCGGAGGGTTTCCGGGCGCTGTCACACGGCAAGTCGGTGCTGACCATGAATCGCTGGTTTCCGGTCCATCTGTTTCGTCCGCCTTACGGCACGCGCATTCAACGGCTGATAGCGAAGATCTTCCTTGGGCATCCGGACCACTCCCTGCCGAGCGACGCTTGTACCCGGTTGACCGATACGGTCCAGCCACACTGAGACAGAGAGAGATCAGACATGAAAACCGTGGGCGTACTTTCAACGGGCGGCATGAGCGGCGCCGGAGCGTATCAAGGCTCGAAAGCCTATCCATGGATCGTATTCGCACTGACGTTCGGGTTGATCCTTTCCGACTACCTCTCTCGCCAGGTCATGGGCGCCGTATTCCCGCTGTTGAAGTCGACCTGGGGGGTGTCGGACTCGCAACTGGGTGCCCTCGTGAGTGTCGTGTCGCTCGTTGTCGGCGTCATGACCATTCCGCTTTCGCTTGTCGCCGATCGTTGGGGGCGCGTCAAGAGCATTACCCTCATGGCCTTCGTCTGGTGTCTGGCGACGATAGCGTGCGGGTTGGCGAGCAATTACACCCAAATGCTCGTGGCTCGCGCGCTGGTCGGGTTCGGCGAGGCTGCCTATGCAGCGGCAGGCGCGGCGCTTCTTGCCCATACCTTCCCGGTCGGCAAGCGCTCTGCCGTCCTGGGTGCGTTTCAATCAGGAGGCGTTTTCGGCTCGGTTTTGGGGGTCATCATCGGTGGCGCTGTCGCGAGTCAGTTGGGATGGCGCTATGCCTTTTTTGCCGTAGGGGCGCCGGGCTTGTTGCTCGCGGTGGCTTATCCGCTCTTTGTACGCGACTACCAGGTCCCGAATCTGCACGAGGGCGCCACTTCCAACGCGCCTGTGAAGGCCGCGCTCCGGCTTTCGCAAATCGTCAAAGAAGTATTCGCCACCCGTTCAGGCAACTTCACGTTCGTCGCCTTTGGTCTGCAAATGGGAATCCCGGCGATCCTGATTGCATGGGTGCCCACGTTCTTCAACCGGTTCTACGGCCTGGATCCGAAGAAGGCGGCTTTGATGGCGGCCGTGGTCGTGCTCTCGGTCGGTATCGGCATGCTCTTCGGGGGCGGGATCGCCGATCGGCTGAGCAGAGGAAGGCCGCGATACCGGGCTATCGTACCTGCTGCGTATGCACTGGTTTCCGGCTTGATGCTTGCTGCCGCCTTTGCGCTGCCACCCGGTCTGGCAGGGTTGGGTTTGTTCATTGGCGGGGCGTTGTTTGCTGCCGCACACGGCGGGTCTGCCGTAGCCATGTTGATCGACGTCACGAATCCGGCGGTTCACGCCACGGTTACAGCGACGGCCGTCCTGGCTGCCAGTTTGCTGGGCATGGCGCCCGGTCCCTATCTGGTTGGCATGCTATCCGACGTCGCGAATCTGAAGACAGCGCTAACCGTTGCACCGTTGATGTCGATCATTGCGGCGGTGATGTTCCTGCTTGCGTCGCGCTACTACGAAGGCGACATCGCCAGGCGAGCGCTCGGCGCCCGATGAGCGACGGGCCGAACGGGTCTGTGCGATTGGAACGGTTTCACAAGGACCACTCTTTTGACTCCAATGACAGGTGGTGGGCTTTCGCATCTCATACCATGGCGTATCGATGTGAAGCAGCCGTCACAGCGCAGCCTTCGATGGCGCGGTGACTGACGCAGACGATCGCACATATCGACGTTCCAGGAGTTCCTGACCGAGTTTCAGAAAGCGCATTCCCCAAGACGGCGAATTCGTGCCTGAGGCGATCGGGAAGCTCCAGGTCGTCCTTCGTCCCTAAGATTAGTTACCGCCCGTCGAACGGCTCGCCAACTCATGAACAGCACGACCTCAGAATCGCTAACCGGCATTCATCTGATGGCGAAGCCGATTGGTCCGCTTTGCAATCTGGACTGCGGATATTGCTTTTACCTTGAAAAGGAAAACGCGTTCCCGCCGCGCCAACGCTTCCGGATGTCCGACGATGTGCTCGAAGCGTACGTGCAACGATACATCGCTGCCCAGCCAGCGGGTGAGGTTGAGTTCACGTGGCAAGGCGGTGAGCCTACGTTGATGGGGCTAATGTTTTTCGAGCGTGCCGTGGCGTTGCAGAGGCAATATTCCCAGGGTAAGCAGATTCGGAACACGTTGCAGACGAACGGAACCTTGCTCGACGACGAGTGGGGCGCGTTTCTCAAGCGCGAACGCTTTCTGGTGGGTGTCAGTCTGGACGGTCCGCGCGCGCTCAACGATGTCGCGCGGCCTGACAAGAAGGGCAAGTCGAGCTATGACGATACGCTGCGTGGTCTGGCGGTGCTATCGCGTCACGGCGTGGACTTCAACGTACTGGTCACGGTGTCGAGTGCCAATGTGGATCATCCTCTGGAGATCTATCACCACCTCAAGGGACTAGGCGCTAATTTCATCCAGTTCAATCCTGTTGTGGAGCGGGCCGCCCAACCCAAGGAAACGGTCATCGGCCTGCACTTCGCAATGCCGCCGACACTGAGCTCGCGTGAAGTAGCAAAGGAAAGTCCGTTATCCCAGTTGGAGCCGGCAGTGACTTCGCACACGGTGAGCGCGCTCGCATACGGAGACTTCCTGACGGCAGTATTCGATGAATGGGTCCGCAACGACGTCGGGACCGTTCACGTCATGAATTTCGAGTGGGCTTTGGCGTCATGGTGTCAACTGGCTCCCGGCGCCTGCATTTTCAGTGTGCGTTGTGGCAACGCCGCGATCGTGGAGCATGACGGTAGCGTCTACTCTTGCGACCATTTCATGTATCCGCAGTATCGCCTGGGCAGTCTGCCGGCGGACGACCTGGCAACCATGATTCAGTCGCCCGCGCAGCGAGCCTTTGGCGCGGCGAAGGAAACAACCCTCCCGTCAGATTGCGTGCGTTGTGAATTTCGCTTTGCCTGCAATGGTGAATGCCCAAAGAATCGATTTATCAAGACCTCTGACGGTGAGTCGGGACTCAACTATCTGTGCGCAGGCTACAAAAGGTATTTTCATCACATTACGCCTGCCATGAACATCATGGCCCGGCTGTTGAGTGAGGGGCGAGCAGCGGCCGAGGTGATGAGTCTGATCGAGCATTGAGTCGGACCGGTGCCGGCTGCCACGTGACACATCTCGCATGGGATGGTGCCCTTTGTCGCTTATCGACAGCGAATGTGCGCCCGCGTTTTATGGCCAAAGGTCCAAACGCTCTTGCATGAGAAACCAAGCGCGATGGTGTTGGCTCGTCGCGCTGCCGTCTATCGCCGGCATGCTGGTCCTGGGCCGTCGCCACAGGCGCCGGATTCCAGCCGGCGGCGCTGATCGACCGTCTGTTCACCGGCTATTTCATGGACGGCGAAGACATCGGCAACCCGGACGTGCTCGAGCGAATTGGCCTCGCGTGCGGTCTTGACGCCGGGGGCCTCGCTGAACATCTGGCGGCGTCGCGGCGCGATGACAACATGCCGATCCCGCGTTTGCCGCAGGCCGAGGAGGTCAGGGGTGTGCCGCATTTTGTGATCGATTCAGCCCTGACGCTGTCTGGTGCGTATTCGCCGGGCGCAATCGTGGACGCCATGTTGCGCTCGACCGGCGATCCGCAGAACAGATAGTGCCACGCCAGAAGGAAGCCGGACGCGACGGTGTGCGTCGCGACCGGCAAGGTGCTCAAGCACCCGTTGCGAAAGCAGTACGGGGACGACTACCTGTCGCCCTGACACGCCGACGCAGCAGCAATTTAGTTTAATTCGATCAACCAGAAAGCCGCCGGGGTCCGTGCGGCGTCCCCCAAAACCAGAGGAGACAAAATGAAATCAAAGTTGAAACTGAGCAGTATTGCGGCGCTGGCGATGTTCGCCACGGCCGCCCATGCCCAATCGTCGGTGACGCTCTACGGCATACTCGACTCTGGACTGCTGTATCAAAGCACTTCGGCGGCATCGTTCCAGCCGCACGCAGCGAACCTGGGCCATGTCTATCAACTCAAGGACGGCGGCATCTATGCCAGCTACTGGGGCCTGAAGGGAAGCGAAGACATTGGCGGCGGCTACAAGATCAACTTCAAGCTGCAGGGCTCGTTCAACACCACGACCGGCAAGTTTGGACTGTCCGACACGCCGGGTACGACCGCGATGTTCAACCAGTACGCGACAGTCGGGGCATCCGGCCCGTTCGGCTCGATCGACGCCGGCCGCCAGATCATCCCGATGATCTACGCGATGGCGGAAACCGATGT
>NZ_FCON02000145.1 GCF_001544535.1 Caballeronia choica
CGCATTGTCAGCGCCGTGAGTTGGTCGCGTTCCGCTTCACTCAAGACCAGTGGCGCCTTCGGTCTTCCTCTCATCGTCGCCTCGCTTATTTGCGAACCCTGCAACCCAGGTTAGTACACAACGCAAATAAAGCAATGAATTTCTAACTCGGGACACTAGTGACGCGGCACCACTGATAGGGATAGGTGCCGCCACCGATGTGCGCCTTATAGAACGCGCAAGAGCCGACGTCGAGCGCGAAGCCATAAATTGCGAGAACAGCTTGGGAATCAGCGACCTGAGCCGAGTTCCTGGCCTGGTCATACTGGCCGTGCGTCCAATAGCCGGGAATCAACGCATAAAGCGGCCCTCCCCGCGCACGAGCCATAGCGTGGACCTTCTCGTCGTAAGCCGGCCTTGACTGCGGAAACGCAGACACGATAGCGGCGAATGCAACGTTCCCGGGAAAGAGCGCGACCATCCAGCCGAGCGGCGGGTCGCCTGAGGTCAAGAGCGCTGTCGTCTTCTCCGGCGCCGGAAGCGGCGGCAGATCGATGGAGAACGTCTTCTTGCTCCATGCGTCGTGGCCCCACGAATGTGCACCGCCGATCAGCACCATGAGCGAACATACGACGAGCACGCTTCTGGAGCCGTTAAGCGCCCTCCGGTAGGTCAGCATCTGGCCTGCCAACATGTAGATGACGAGCGGCAGGCACAGTTCGATTCCAACGAGATACCGTTGAATGCTAAACAGCTTCATCCATACCAGATAGCCGATCGCGACGTACGCGACCACGTACCGGCCTCGGCCTGACAACTGTGGCGCGACGGCGCCCTTCGCTTTCCGAACCGCAACGGTCAGAACCCAACACCAGAAACATGCGTATGCTACGGCCCATATCGCCTGATGCAGGCGCGCTTGTCCGACCCGGTAGGGGTTCAGCGAGAAAACGAAGGGAAAGACGAGTGCTTCCAGGAAGCTCTTCGGAAGCCAGCCTGTGTCCACGACTGACACCCGAGAGGTCAGCGGACTCGGGAAAACAGAACTGAACTGCGGATACAACGGGTTGCCGTACCGGTGCCAAAGCTCGGCGAACCAGAAACCTCCAGTCATTGCAAGGCCAGCCAGCACGCCGACGCCGAACACGAATGCCGCGCGCAGACGCGCGGGTATCGACACTGGCGCGAACAGCAGGCCGCCGCATTGCGCAACAGAAAAGACGGCTGTTGTCAGTTTGAGTCCGGCACCCGCCCCGGACACGACGCCGGCGAGAAACAGCGTCGCGATCATCGGTATGCGGAACTGCGCCAGTCGCGGCGAGACGTAGAGCACGATGAGCAACGCGCCAAGGCTGAAGAGCGACGTCGTGTTATCGCCCATCGTATTACCGATCGCTGATAAAAAGTTGGCAGTGACGCAGCCGGCAAGTGCGAGCCAGAACGGCGTTCGATATCGTGTTGCCTCCGAAAGATCACTCAGCGTCAGGCGGCAGATACCGAGCAGCAGGGGAAAATTCAGCCCGTGAACGACTCCCATCACGAAGCCGACGAGCATCGCGGGCAGATGCATCGCCATGAGATAAAACGGAACGTCCAACAGCGGATTAAAATAACTCTGCATTCCAGCAGGAGCAAGATCGATCGACAACTTCCCGTTGAGGAATGCAAACGCGTTGTAGAGGTGATAGTTGCGCACATCCCAGTTCGAATCAGCGCCCTGATCGAGCGAGTAGAGTCCGAAGATGATCGGGACGATCCAACAGGCGTGCATCAGCGCACGAGGGCTGTTCATGTCGACGCCTTGAAGCCAGCGCATTCGGTTGCGTGCAGTCGTAGTGTTCATTCGGGGAACGTTAGGTGCGGCCTACTTTCGGAAGGCCCAAAACTTTGCTGCGAAGAAATTGACGAACATTCCTGCGACCGATCCGCAGGCGACGCCGAGCAGCGGCAGCCATGAACTACGAGGGCCGGTTACGATGATGAGCGAATACACCGCGTAATTGATGCTTGCGCCGCTCAACATGGACAGCAGGTAGCGCCACCATTCCACCCACGCGGAGCGCTGACCCCGATCGCGGAAGGTGTATTGCCGATTGATCTGCCAGGTCACCCATACGGCGGTGAGAAACGATACTACCCGGCCGAAGAATGGACCGGATCCGCACGCAATCGCGATGTACAGGACGCCAGCATCTGCCGCGAATCCGACAGCGCCTGCAATGGCGAATCGGATGGCTTGGGAAGTCATCATGCCCGACGGGGGCCAGGAATCGCCAGGTAGGCGAGGCGCTTCGATTCCGCTCGCCCGTGGGTTACGGTGTCGAGGACGATTCCGCATACCAGAAGGATTGCGCCGAACAGCATCAGAGCAACGCACAGCAGTGCTGTCGGCAAGCGCGGTACGAGACCCGTACGGATGAATGTTTCGAAGAGTGGTATGGCGAGCAGGATCGATACTAGGGCGCACAAACCGGATCCGAGCGAGAAGAACGCCAATGGCTTCTCTGTCTTGAAGAGCCTGGCTATCGTCACGAGGATCCGAAAGCCATCGCGATAAGTGTTGAGCTTGCTGGCTGAGCCTTCGGGGCGAGACTTGTATACCGTAGGTGTCTCGGCTACGGGCATGCGCAGTTCGAGCGCATGTACGGTCAGTTCCGTTTCGGTCTCGAAGCCCGATGCATGAGCAGGAAACGACTTCACATAGCGACGCGAGAACACCCGGAACCCCGAGAGCATGTCGGTGAAGCTCCGACCAAAGAGGGACGATACGCAGCGTGTCAGGAGGACATTGCCGAAACGATGGCCGAATCGATAGGCAGCTTGCTCGTCGGAAACCCGAGTGCCGACGACCATATCGAGCCCTTCCGCGAGGAGCGCGTCAATCATCGTCGGCGTTGCATTCGCATCGTAGGTGTCGTCGCCGTCCACGAGCACAAAGATGTCCGCCTCGACGTCGGCGAACATTCGACGGATGACGTTTCCTTTGCCGCGCAGTGCCACCGTTCGGACATGAGCGCCAGCATTTTTCGCAACCTCAATCGTTGCATCAGTCGAGTTGTTGTCGAATACGTGTACTTCACATCCGGGCAAAGCAGCTTTGAAATCGCGCACTACGGCGGCGATCGTTGAGGCTTCATTGAGGCAAGGGACGAGAACGGCAATGCGATGTGCAGTCTGTGCGGACATTCGGTGATCAAGAAGTGCTCGGGGTTACGGTCCGCGATCACGCGTTCCACAGCGGCACAGGCGGCCTCGGATGGCGCGGATGACTCGCCTAGCGAGTGCACTATCTTAATCGAGTTTGGTTGAGCGCAACGAAATTGAACCCGGTGTCGAATCGAGCCGCGAACAGACTGCAGTCATGGTGCTCAGCGTAGGCGAGAGTGGATCGAGTTCCGGCAAGAAAATGAACGTCCGATCTAGTCCGAGCGAGCCGCGAGAGCAGAGGATTTTGCGCAGTCGCCGCTTCGGAGCCGGTGGTCACCCCGGGGGAGTTTGCCACCGAGGCCTGCTGGGACTCGAAGATTGCCTGATAGCGACGGATCGTCTTGCGATCGATCCCCGTCAGTCTCCGGATCTGTCGCTGGCTCTTGTTGCGCTCGAGTAGCGTGAATTCGGTACTTTGCAGGTATGGCTTCAAGACGTTCAACTCTCCATCTCCTTCTTGTTCGAAGGAGATAAAAATAAGCGTCCTGTTACGTCGATCCCGGCTGTCAGGCTGCTAGCCGACGATCGTCAGGTGGCTGGGGAGAATTTGAAGTGACCCTCACCGGAGGAAGTTGGGTGACCGCCGGGGGATTTGACCCGCCCAAAGCTCCGGCGTCCGAGTGAGCTGCCATCCCAGGGGCGTCGACGAAAGCGAACCTTAGCAAAATTCCGACAAACTCCAGAATTGAAACGACACCTTTCATACCTTCATTTAGTTGCCGCGCTGAGATGGTGTATTCGTCGAGTTCCTGCGCTTAAGCTGGGGCCGCTGACGGCCCCGTTAGGTAGACGAAGGCATGCAAATGCCTGCAAGCAGAGCTCTACCGTGCGCCGATTGCAATGTCTAAGCACGAATTTAGGGGGAGACATGGACGGCGAGAGCGACCGTTGCGTCAACCAAGAGAGACATATGGTCCTTGTCTTATACTACCCCGACTATGTGAAAAAAATAGCTAGAATCGCGGCTGCCTTGGCGGTCAGTCAGAAATGCCAATCGCTGCGAGTCGTGGTAAATAATCCTGCAATCAGCAGCGCATGTGCCGAGGCGACATTTTGCCATTCCGCGCCTCAAGTTATAGTTATGCGCCATGACAACGAGGGGCTCGAGTTTGGCGCGTACCAATGCGGCCTGAACGATTTGCACTGTAGTAGTGCTAGACCTTTCACTTGCTTATTTGCTAACGACACCATCGGCACGCACGAGCCCATCGATAAGTTTTTTATGCGAAACTTCGAGCAGGCGATATGCGGCAACATGGGGAAGAGGTTCATTGCCGGCAGAATTGACTCGGCACCAGGGCGGATTGAAGTCGGGTGCTTGCACGCGACCCGTTGGATACGATCCAACCTCTTCGTAATCGACGATGCCGCGCTCACTAGCATCAACCACGCCATTTACGCACCGGAGCTAAATTCGTACATTAAGGACAGTCCGCACGAAGACACTTTTTTTGGAGCCACCGTTGCGGCGTCGCTAAGGTCACATCTTTCGGATTGGCTTTTCTCGGCTGGCCCAGTAACCTGGTACAAGTCGGAACCCCTTTCTAGCGCAAACCACATGAGGATGGCGAGCAAGGCCAGATGCATAGTACAGGAACTCTATTTGAGTATGCGCCTTGAAGACGCTGGAACCCGTTTTGTTCAGCCCCCTCCCCTGAGCATAGTCGAAAAAATCGCGGTCCGAGCGGGCTACACCTACTAAGACGGAACACAAAAGCGACTGCCGTGACAGCTAGCGGGCTCTGCGCGCAATTTCTGCTGGTTTCGTTTATAACGCCTACAACCGAGGCTTCCTGTGTTGACAAGAAAAAGCATCATTTCGTTGTATGTGGTGCAGCTTGTCGGCTATGCACTACCGCTCATTACGATTCCATACCTCTCGTATGTACTGGGACCAGCAGGGATCGGTACGATTGGCTATGCGCAAACGATCGCACAAATTTCGCTCATTCTCGTAGATTTCGGCTTCGACCTCACAAGCACCAGAAAGGTTGCCGTTCACAGGCACGAACCGAATGTAGTGAACGGAATATATTGGACCACCACGACCGCGAAGGCAACATTGGCCGTGGTCGGGTCCGGAATACTCGTTTTCCTAAGTCTGGCGATTTCCAGCGAGTCGAACGACCAAATTCCGCTGCTTATGGCGAATCTGATCCTGTGGGGAAATGTGCTAACCCCCACCTGGCTATATCAAGGGTTGCAACGGATGGCCGTGCTTGCGGCAGCGATCGTCACTGCGCGAGTTGTCTTTCTGCTGCCACTTTTCTTACTCGTCCGGAATAACCGCGATGTAGCACTCGCTTCGGCCTTATATTTTTGCCCAAATCTTTTCGCGGGTCTGGTACTTACTGGAATAGCGTTCTCGCAAAAAGCAGTAGCTTGGAGGTATCAAACATCTATCCAGACCATCCTCGCTGAGGCGAAGGAGTCGTATCATCTTTTTCTGAGCTCTGTGCTAACTTCGACCTACATGTATGCAAACGTGCTGTTATTGAAAATTATGAGTGGAAATATCGTGGTCGGGTATTATGTTGCTGCCGACAAAATTATCACACCCCTGCGCCAGCTCTCCACACCTCCAATACAAGCGCTCTTTCCTCAAATCTGCGCGATGTACGCAGAAGGGAAGTATCCGAGCGCCCAGAAGATCATCCGGAGACTTATTATCGCTTTCATTGGCACTGGGGTCTTGATGTTGGTGGGATTCGAGCTAGGCGGGGAATGGTTCGTCAATCGATTTTTTGGACCAAAATTTCACGAAACCTTTCAGATACTAAGGATTATGATTATCGTGCCCGTTATCATTGGTGTCGCTGCAACGCTCGTACAGCTGCAACTTATCGCTTCCGGAAACCAATCCGTATTAAAGAAAATATATCTGGCAAGCGCGTTATTCCATGTTTGTCAAGCGCCATTGATGATTCATGTTTGGGGCCCAATCGGTGCAGCTTACTCGGTGGTAGCCACAGAGATCGTAGCTACTGCGATGGTACTTCTTGCGTGTAAAGAGGTGAGGGCAAAACACCGCTACGTATGACATCGGTGATCAAGATCCGCCGATCAACAAAGCTCCTCGTCCACGCGGTTGCCTTCGCGCCTTACGATTCGGGCTGGGACGCCAACAACCGTTGAATTGGCAGGCACATTTTTCAAAACCACCGCGTTCGCGCCCACTTTCGAATTGTTTCCTATGAAGGTAGCCCCGATCAGCTTCGCCCCCGCGTAAATTGTCACATTGTCTCCGATCGTTGGACAGTCACGTGCGTTGGAGAATCCAATCGTCACCTGTTGATTTATCCAGCAGTTCGATCCGATTGATTTCGCCGCAATAATGGTCGCGAACCCGTGCTGAATGAATAAGCCAGGGCCGATACTCTCCGTGGAGATGAATAGTGTGTTCATCGGTCGGCAGAGCGGGCTGACCAATTTTCCAATCCAGCCGATGCGATGATAGAAGAGGTTCCGATATTCGGGATAAGTCGTCATCAGCCGCACGAAAGCCGGAATTCTGGCGATATCGCGTTCGTTCATATAAATCGCCTTCCAGCGGTCGATATCCGCATTGACCAAGCCACGTCTATCCGTAGTCAACAGAGCGATCAAATGAGGTGTCAGGCGTGCGGCGCTAAGTGCGAACGCTATGGACTTCAGAATCCTTTTCATGTTGGCTCGGTCTGGAGAGAGGCGATCAGTCGAGAAGTCGATACGCCAAACCTAGGAGCGACCATCCACTCGGCGGCGACCTACAGTAACCGAGGTTAACGGTATTTCAGCCTTTCAGATCCATTAATCATAGTTATCCTACATATCAGTAAATGATTAACGTCCTAACGATCGCTCGCAAATCCGTTGAAGCGAAATTCAGTTAAGCTAAGCAACTCAACTCAGGAGAATGAAAAGTTCTCGTTGACGTGAGGTGATGTAAGCGAAGGAGAGAGACCCCTCAACCGCGCTTGGGACGGAGTTGCGTTGCCTTTTTCAACGCCGCCTGAATCGCATCTTCCTCACTGTCGAAGAAGCCTGTGGACGGAGTGTAGGGGCGGGCACCGTCATCGAAACGTACGTAATACGTATATTTTGGTCCGAGCTTTCGAACCTCAATCACGTAGGTGTCCTCTTGGTCTAATCCGTTGTATGCATTCACAAAAGGACCTCGCTCAAAGAGGAGTCGAGTGAAGGGTAAGCACGAGGAAGGGTTTCGTCAACCTCTAATTTAATTTGAAGGCTTGCCTAAGGATTCTTAAGACAGTCGGTCGACCGCGCATCATCAAGGTGCATGGCACCGGCACAGTCTGTGCTGCTCCGCACTCCCGTAGCACTATTTACAGCCTAAACGTAGTTGATTTCAGACAAGAACCCGGACCCAACCGCCACGATTCGTTTCCACTACGAATTTGCACTATCAAACGGTTGTGCAAAGCAACAGAAGTACTCCCTCGCCCCAGGGCGCTAAAACAATGCAAAAAATTTGCGATCTTCAGTCCTATGACGAAACAGTTCAAGTCCTATGCCGATGTGCCAGTGAACGATGACCCTTCACTTTCTCAGAACGTGGATGTGATCATCGAGCACTGGCAGATGGTCTTGTGCGTAACGGCGATCGTCTTCAGTTTGGGGGTCAGCTATGCATTTCTCGCGCCGCCCGTCTATCGCGCCGACGCTATGATCCAGGTCGAAGACCCCAACGGTAGCAGTGTCAGCAGCCCGACGCCGTGGCAGAGCAAAGATGCGGCAGCTCAGTTTGATGCCGCCGCCGCTACGGCAGCCGAATCTGAGCTCGTACGGTCACGCTCGGTGCTTCAGCCTACGGTAAAGGCGCTTCGCCTTGAGATAAACGTGACGCCAAAGTATTTCCCAGTCCTTGGGCGATGGCTTGCTAGCAATGAGAGGAAAGGGGAGTTGGCAAAGCCAGTGCTGGGACTGACCGGGTACGCGTGGGGTGGCGAGGAGCTAACAATCGATACTTTCGACGCCGCAGCAGACCGCCTTTATACATTAATTGCCGGCGAGGGTGGATCGTATGTCTTGCAGAACGACGATAACGTGATCGTCGCACGCTCCGCAATCGGCCAAGATATCGCGGTGAATGACCGTGGGGACAATGTATCGATCAAGGTCAGCCGCCTCGTCGCCAATCCGGGAACCAAATTTACAATTAAACGCCTGCACGAGTTGGACGCAATCAACCGGTTGCAGGATGACCTAAAGGTTGAGCAATTAGGAAAACAAGCTGGAATCTTGTCGGTCTCGCTTGACGGCGAGAACAATGCCAAGATCACCCAGATCGTGAATGCGATTGCGCGCACCTATGTCGAGCAGAATGTTGCGCATAAAAGCCAGGAAGCGCAGACGACGCTCGCCTTCCTCGAGGAACAGCTTCCGATCCTAAAAGGAACGCTTGAGCGTTCCGAGAACGCCTACAACTCGTTTCGCAATGCACACAGTACGGTGGATCTGAGCGAGGAAACGAAACTTCTACTTGGGCAAATGGTTGATGCCCAAGCCAAGCAGACGGAGCTTGAGCAAAAGCGTAACGAATTGACGCAGCGCTTTTCGGAGGAATTTCCGGCTGTCGCTTCCCTGACGCAAAGTATCGATGAATTGAAGACACAGCAGCGCAAGTTTGCGAGTCGTGTCGCGGTCTTGCCGAGCACGGAGCAGAACGCATTGAGATTGTTGCGCGATGTACGCGTGAATACCGGGCTGTATACAAACATGCTCAATAGCGCGCAGCAGTTGGACATTGTACGGGCTGGGCAGATGGGTAACGTCCGGGTGGTCGACTGGGCAATGACCTCGTCGAAGCCCGTCAAACCGAGAAAGACGGTAGTTATCGGAGTGTCCCTGATCTTAGGCCTGGCGCTGGGCTTGGGAATGCCCTTTGTGCGTCGCCGTTTTCGTCCTGGTATCGAGCATTCAGAGCACTTTGAGCGCTACCTCCACGCGCCGGTATATTCGGTTGTGCCTCATAGCGAGAAGCAGGCGAAGCTTGATAGTTGGCTGCGGCGCGGCATGAGAGGGCGGCATCTGTTGGCCACGCAGGCACCCGACGACATCGCGGTGGAGGCAATTCGCAGTCTGCAGGCGGCGCTCCACTTCGATGCGTTCGGAGCATCCAATAATATTATCCTGCTGACCGGCCCCCGGCCGGACGTCGGGAAGTCATTTCTCGCCGCAAACCTTGCAAAGGTACTCGCTGCGAGTGGCAAGCACGTCTTGCTGGTCGACGCAGACATGCGCGGCGGCGATATCGACATGTACTTCGGTGTTAAGAGCGAGCCGGGATTATCCGATGCCATCGGAGGTGAAGCAACTGAGCGCCTGATACATCGAGGCGCGGGCGGGAGTAATCTCGACTTTCTCCCGAAAGGCTCAAAGCCGGAAAATCCGACGGAACTGCTGATGAGCGACCGATTCAAAACTTTGCTTGATGATTTTTCTGCCCACTATGACATGGTCGTGATCGACGCGCCGCCACTTCTGCCCGTAGTGGATGCCGCAGTGATTGCCCGATACGCGGGTACGACACTTATGGCGGTTCGATACGGACGCCACACAACGGCCGAGATCGCCGAAGCGGAGCGGCGGTTACAGAACGCAAACGTCGAAGTAAGTGGTGTGCTGGTCAACGACGTGCCCCAACGGAGCGTAGGGTATGGCTCCTATTACCGTGGGTAAGCCGGATGCTCATCCTAGTTCGGAAATTCGCCGTTGCCCCGACATTGCGGCAGACGGGTCGAAACAGTCGGGAGGCTTCCCAGCTGGAGGTCTCGACGCAGCTCTGATAAGTGGCCTCTTTCTACTTTCGCTTGAATGCGTGCAGGTCGGCGGAGCTCAGCTAAATCAAATCTGGGCTTTGATTCTGCTGGCATTTCTGCTGGCGAGACGAGGCATCCACGTGATGGGCCGCGAAGTTCTTGTTTATCTACTATTTCTCGGTGTTGCGATATGGATGACATTGTTCGCCGGATATCAGCACACGAAAGAGACTCAGCAGATCATCAAGTTTTCGATCGTTTACCCCGCCTTCTACTTGATCGGCCGGCAGTTCGGCCGACACTACATAGTGAATCAGCTGCCATATGGATACGCGACTTTGTTCGGGTTCTTCATTTTTGAGATCATCCTTCAGAAGATTAATATTCCTTATGTTTATAAACCGGTCGAATTCATGGGCGAGGCGATACACGGATCGTTTCTGGAGCGAAATTGGTTCGCGCTCTTCTTCTTTGGGGCAAGCTACCTTCTTTTTCTCCAATCGGAGCGGAGGGCATTCGACGCGGTGGCATTGCTTGCGTTTGGGGTCACCAATGCGCTTGTCAGTGAGTCAAAGACGGTCCTTATCCCTTGCGGAATCGTACTGATGACACAGCTGAAGGGCCACGGCGGTATGAAGGTCTTGCTGCTGGCGGCGGCCGGTGGGCTCTATTTCTGGCGCTTTGGAACTGAGCTCTCCGGGGACATGTTGAACGTTCGGCTCGAGGAGGAGCGTGGTTTGGCATTCGCGATAAGCATGCGTCTCGCCGCGCAAGACTGGCTTGGCCACGGGTTCGGATTTGTCGAGAGTTTTTTTGCCCACGCCGTCGTGAGCGTCAAGGGTTTGGGAGCAGGCACCAACGCGGTCTTTGCCGCACCTATCGACATGATGCTGATCGCCGGTATTCCCGGAATGCTAGCCTGGCTGGTGTTTTTCTGCGGCCTAGGACTGGGTCGCGCGACGATGATTTGCCTGGCGCCGTTAGCCGCATGGTCGTTATCGAATCCACTGCACCAGAATGAGATGACCTATTTGCTACTAGGCTATTTAGTATCTTGGGGACGTAGGGCGCGTTTGGGTAATGTTCATGTCACGGCCAGCCGGCCGCACCAGGTCGTGCACTTTGATTCCACAGTACATAGGCGTGGGGATCTCATATGAAATTCTCGTTGATCGTAGCGACACTGGGGCGAAGTGCGGAGTTGGAGCGTTTGTTCAATTCCCTTGCGGTGCAGACCCACCAGGATTTTGAACTGATTGTGGTCGACCAAAATGCCGATGACCGCGTCGAGACACTCGTCGAGCGCTTCAAATATCTGATCCAGATTGTCTATCTTCGTTCGGAAAGGGGGTTGTCACGCGCCCGGAATGTCGGCTTGCAGGCAGTGCGCGGCGACGTCGTGGCGTTCCCGGACGACGATTGCTGGTACAGGCCGGACGTCCTCGAATTCGTCGCACTGAAACTGACCACCACGGAAGCGGCGTCTGCCGGGCTGACTGGCGCCAGCGTGGATGGAGACGACAAGCCTTCACAGGGGCGTTGGGCAACGAGTCCGCTAACCGTCAATCGCTACAACATATGGACTTGTGCGACCTCGTACACGATTTTTCTGCGCACCGATGCGGTCCGCGCCGTCGGTCGCTTTGATGAGCAACTCGGCGTGGGTTCAGGCTCGCGGTGGGGTGCTGGAGAAGAGGTGAACTTCCTTCTCGGCGTGATCGATGCGGGATTCCAAGTGCACTATGAACCCTCGCTTCGTGTTTGTCACCCAGAGCCGCTCGCGGTATTCGATCATAAAGCCTACACGCGAGGAAGGCTGTACAACCGAGGCTTCGGCCGCGTGTTGTCACTAAACCGATATCCCCTACATTTCGTCTTCTATCTCACCGCAAGGCCGGTCGCGGCATGCCTGATTTCGTTCTTGAAAGGGGACGTGAGTCGCGCTCGGTATTGCTGGATCGCCGCGACAAATCGCATGCTTGGGTGGGCAGACCGGAGATAACAATGAACAGATACTCGTCCCTCGAAGTTGCTCAGCCCCCGTGCACCGTATTTGCAGATTTGCGCTGGCCGGCAAAGACAGGCATAGGCAACGTAATGAAGGCGTGCATGGAGCGTGCTCCAGACGAGACCACAATTGTTCCGCTCAGAATCGATAGCGGTCTCGGTAGTCCATGGTCGCCGTTCCAGATTTCGCGCGCGCTCAATGATGAAGGCGACCATGGAGTGTTTTGGAGTCCCGGCTTCATTCCTCCCGCTTCTAACAAACGACCGTCCGTCGTGACCGTGCATGATCTGACACACTTGCACTTTTACTCTCGACTGCACCGAGCATACTACGACCTCGTTTTCCGACGCATGTACCGAGGCTGCACTGCGGTCGTTTGCGTTTCCGACTACACGCGCAACGAGTTTCTGCGTTGGTCTGGAATGCTGCGCACGCAGGTGCACGTCATTCACAACGGCGTGGATCCGGCGTTCGCAAGGAACGACGAGGTATTCGAATCCAACTTCCCATACGTGTTGTATCCGGGAAATCGCCGGAATTACAAGAATCTCGACCGGCTGCTTACTGCATATGCGCGGTCGTCATTACCAGCCAAAGGTGTCCATTTGATGTTGACCGGCCAGCCCGATGCAACGCTGAAAGAACTCGCACATACACTCGGCATCTCCTGGCGCATAAGCTTTGCAGGAGACGTGTCCGACGTCATGATGCCACGCTTGTATCGCGGCGCACTTTTTGTTGCCTTTGTGTCCCTCTATGAAGGATTCGGGCTTCCGATTTTGGAAGCGATGGCATCGGGCGTGCCGGTGCTCACCTCAAATGTGTCCGCCATGCCCGAGGTCGCAGGTAACGCTGCTCTGATTGTGGACCCCCATTCCATCTCAGACATCACTATCTCGATGAATAGGTTGGCCAACGACTCCGTGCTGCGGCAAGAACTGGTTCAGCGTGGTCGAGAGCGGGCGGCGCGCTTCAGTTGGGATCGGTCGGCCAGTGCGCTTTGGAATATCGTCCACGAAGCGTCGCTGGCGACGCAATAATAATTGTGCAATTGGGTCGGGGAGATCTGTTTCGAGGCAATCATGAGATCAGAAAGCGGCGATCTGAACGTCGTTGTAGTCAATTATCGCACGCCAGAGCGTACTGTAAGGTGCGTGGCGTCAATGCTAGCTTTGAGAATCGCTCTAGCATCAGATATGGTCGTTGTGGACAACGCATCTCCAGATGACTCTTATCGGAAGTTGCATGAGACGTTGCCTGACGGAGTGCGGCTCGTGCGTGCATCGATGAACCGCGGTTTTGCCGCCGGGGTAAATTTCGGGATTGTGGCGGGGACGCGAAGGCGGGTCCTGGTCCTCAATCCAGACACGTACTTCGTTGATAACAGCATAGACAAAGCATTGGCCGTTTTTGATGCGTCGTCGGAGGTCGGCATGGTCGGACTGGATCTGACCTATCCTGACGGTGTGCGTCAATACTCGGCACGGCGCTTCTACAGCCTGTTAGATATCATCGGGCGTCGCACGCCGCTTGGCAGGCTGTCGTTCCTTGAGCGTCGCGTCAACCGCCACATGATGGTAGAAGCCTGGACTCCCGGTATCCCATTCGATGCCGACTGGGTGATGGGCGCGGGATTCATCGTCAAGCGCGAGGCGTATGAAGCACTGGGCGGCATGGACGAACACTATTTTCTATACATGGAAGACGTTGATTTATGCGCGCGCATGTGGAGGTCGGGATATCGAATCGCATGTGTGCCCGGCGCTCGGCTGATGCATGATCATCAGCGGCAGTCAGCAGGTGGGCCGCTGTCGAGTGCAGCTCGTTGTCACCTCCACAGCTTGTTTACATTCAGTCACAAATTTCGCATTCCGCTGACTTCGCCACCTCGCATCGACGGTCTACAGCGGTAGAAGAAGAATGAGTGTCTCAACACGTCAGTCGTTTTGGATGGCTTCTGAGCGCTCGTTCACGGCGCTTGGTCGGCGGGAGCGTCTTCTGCGCGCGCTCATTACGGTATGTCTGGTCGCGATGACATGTTTGGGAAGAGGAGCGTTTGCGGCGTCTATCGTGAACGGTGATTTTACGCAAGGTACTTCTGGCTGGTGGGGAAGACAGATCGATGTCGTCCCCGATGTGAAATACGGCCGTGCACTTCAGGTCGAGTCCGGATTTGCAGGTCAAGACAAGATTCGGGTGGAGAGCGGTCGGCGCTATCGGATTAGCTTGAACATTTGGTCCGTCGATGCGCCTGCACGATCTGCCTTCGTGCAGCTTAGCTTTCGAGGTGCCGGAGTCGACCCCGGCTGGCGGGGTGTTGAATCTATCGAGCAACCTTGGGGCATTGAACCGGCCGTAGCTGTGAGCAGTCGAGGGGACGGTGTATGGGAACGATCTAGTATTGTGGTGACCGCGCCAGAAGGTGCGGACCAAATGATCATTTATCTGCGCAAGGCGGAAGGTCAGCCGGGCGTGGCAAGATTTAGCAGAATCAAAGTCGAGCTGACTCACGATTCGGTCACAGCGACGGATGCGGCAAAGGGTGCGCCAACTGGCGCGAGTGATTTGCGATTTCCTATTGCCGATAGTGAGCGAGATGCGTTGCTTGCTGCAACCCGCAAAACGGGTGGTCCACCCGCACGGACACTAGCTCTCGCGGATCAGGGCGTAACCCGCTACCACGTACACGTTGGCGCGCTTGCCGATGCGGTTACGTTGCAAGCGGCGAGGGACCTCGCGTACTACCTGAAGCGCATTACCGGTGGCGACTTTGGGCGCATCGCGACCGACGAGGCGCCACGACGAGGTCCGACGATCGTCATCGGTCTCGACAATCGACTTACGCTTGCGCTGTGTCCGTCGGTCGATTTCGATAAACTCGGCTCCGATGGATTCGTGCTATGCACGTCTGGGACGAATCTCGTAATCGCAGGAGCAACATCGCGCGGCACGATGTACGGTGTGAATTGGTTCCTCGATCATGTGCTCGGTGTGAAATGGTTCGCTCCTGATGCCACGGAGGTGCCCACGCAACGGACTTTGCACATTGATGCCCCCGATGCTCGACAGGTTCCGCGCTTTGGGTACCGAGAAGTCCTCAGTTGGGAAGGCCAAGATAAGGCCTTCCGGGCGCGCAATCTGCTCAACGGAGAGTCTCACGGTCCATCGTTCGCGCCGTCCGCTCCGGGGCTCGACACCTGGGACAAAAGCTGGCTTGCGAAGGGAGGTGATGCATCGTTTTGGGATCTGCTGCCTAGGGACGAGCATCTGAAGAGCCATCCTGAGTGGTACGCCGGCGGCCAAGTGGCGATGATGAATACCGATGTCCGTCGGATTATGGCGGCCAATGTGGTCAAGAGACTCAGGGAATTGCCGAACTATCGGCATGTCTGGTTCGGAATTCATGACATGGATTGGGGATGGGACTTGGACGCGGACAGCCAGAAGTTCGCGGACCAGCACGGCGGAGTGGCATCAGCTCCGTTGGTCGACCTGATCCAAGACATAGCGACGCGAGTTCGAGCGGTAATGCCCGGCGCACGATTCGCATTCAATGCCTACCACTGGGGTTTTTACCCACCGGCGGGCATGGCTTTACCTGATTACATACTGGTATATCCAATGACCATCCAGGTTGACTACAGTACGCCGCTCAATCGGGCGCGTAACGCCCGGTTGGGGGAGGGTTTGGTTGGTTGGAACGCAATCTCGAAGAACGTGTTCGTTTGGGACCACATTACGAATTTTGCAGGCTTCTTGCAGCCTACACCAAACATCTATCCCATCGGAGAGAGCATCAAGTGGTTGGCTACGCTGAGAAATGTGTCCGGGTATTTTGCGGAAGGAAGCTGGACAACTCCGGGCGCCGAGTTCGCCAGCCTCAGAGTGTGGATGATAGGGCGGCTGCTGTGGGACCCGCGGCAGGACGTGCACGCGCTCGTGGCCGAGTATTGCCGAGGCTATTTCGGCGCGGCTGCTCCGGAACTCGTCGCGTATATCGACTCGATGCATGCAGCGCTGGTCGCGAGCGGTGACCTTCTCTCCGAGCAGGCCCCGGTGAGCATGAAGATGTACTCCCCCGAATTCGTCGCACGGGCCGACTGGATGTTCGACAAAGCGGAACAGGCGGTAATGGGCAATCCATTGTTGCTGGCACGGGTGCGCCAGGCTCGCATGCCGCTCGATTTCGTCATCCTTGTGCGTCGCCGTGAGTATCAGGATGCAAAAGCGGTTCCCGGCTGGCAGCTTGACTATCTGCGGCGACGTTCCCGGTTCGAGGAGACGGTGCAGCGCGCGCATGTGTCGGCATACCGCCAGGAAGGTGACCTCGACGGTCTCAACCAACTGGTCGCCATCGAGCGTCGCCCTGCTACCCGGCCGGCACAGAGTGCAGGTCTGCCGGCCAGGGATTGGAGCGATATCCAAGACCTCGGACTGAATCTTTATAGCTCGGCCCGTATTGTCGCGGACGCCGTCGCTTCGGACGGGGCGGCGATTCGCGTACCTGGAAATTCTTCGTCGTGGGCGGTCCAACTCAAATTCGACAAACTGCCCTGTGAGGGCAAGTGGGACCTTTTTGTGGACGTCCGAGTTGTGGGTGGATCGGGCGGGGGCAGCCTGCGTGTCGGGTCGTACCCACCGATGGACCGCTTCCAGCAGGTTGCCGCGAGCGAGTTGAACGGAGGAACCTACCGGTCGATCCCCGTGCCCGGTGGCCCGTTCGTCTTCGAATCAGATCACGAGAAGGGTGTGTACGTGCAGGCAGTCGGTTTGAATGCGAGCGACGCAGTGTTTGTGGATCGCGTTGTCGCCGTACGGCACAGGTGACAGGCACGGCGTCGTAAAGTGCAGCGTCCGCCTTCGGGGATTGCCGGTTCATTGGAGTCTGGATTGGGTGTCTCTATTGCTGTGTCGGAAAAAATTCCAATAGGTGAAACATGAACACCCTTGCGACCGTTGCAATGACCGAAAAGCAGGTGCTCTATTCTGGATTCCGTTGGGATCATCATGACGATGCGTCGGGATATCATCACGTCGTATCGTCGAGCGCGGACTACGTCGACGGCGGCAATTTATGGGGCGGACGCAGCGTAATAGGATCGCGCTTACGGCGAATCAACTTCCTGCTGATCGACTTGCTGACGATCGTTCGAGCGTGGCCGTACCGGTCGGTGCTTCTATTCTACCCAGAGCAAACGGGGTATTTGTCAGCGCCGATTTTGCGTATGCTCGGTAAGAACGTCATCTATGTGGTGCATCTGGGCGAGGATTACTGGCTTGAGCGGAACGACTCTCTGTTCTTGAAACTCAAACGTTTCAATCTACGCTTTGTGAGCAAATTCATCACCTTGACCGAGCAGCAAAAATCAATTTTCGATAGTCATTTTCCTGGAAAGGTGAAGAGTATTCCGCATGGAGTCTGGTGTCGGGAACGTAACGACTCGCGACCCGACATCTGCGACGACAAGTTGCATTTGACGGTAGTGGGCGACACCTACCGCGACTATGAACTGCTAGCCCGAATCATCGACTTCTTTCTCGTTGCCGATGCGAGGGTGGTTTTCGATTTGGTGGGCATGAACTACGAAAAGCTCGGCGAGTGCAGGAACGCCGCCAACGTCGTTTTTCATAACCGGCTGGATCGCCAGCAGTACCAGGACGTCATCCAAAACTCGCTGTTTTTGCTATTGCCACTGAAGTTCGCCACAGCGAACAATGCGTTGCTCGAAGGCCTAGTCGCTGGCGTGCCGGTGATTTGCAGTAGCGCGCACGGCGTGCACGAATATCTCCCTGCAGGGGACTACGTCTTCGATTCGATCGAAGATCTCGCACTGAAATTGCAACATAGGAGCCAATTGACACAAGCGGAGCGTGCAGTCGAGGCCGAAATGCTTGTCTCGTTCGTGAAGGAAAACTATTCGTGGGATGTGATTCGTAGCAGGGTCATCGATTATTGCCTCTTGTAATCAAGTCGTCGATGTTTTTGCAAATTATTGCGCTGCGCACGCGTTTGCAATCCGACAGCGCTCAGTCTATGATTATATCCGGGAACGGACCCCCGCCTAATTACGGTTCCCGGACGTCCTTTCCCTTGTGCCGGTCGGCTTCGGGACTAATGAGGCGCCGTCTTTGGTTCATGGCGTCGAGATATGTCACAGATTTCATATGATCGAGAGCTAAAATGCACCCAACAGCAATTAGCAATTGTAAGAGTTTTTTTGAGGCGTATGCAAACTCATTTTCGTCCCAACCGAAAGTAAAAGTCATTGAGATAGGCTCGCAAGATTTAAACGGTACCCTGAGAAGCACAATTCCATCCAGCTTCGAATACGTCGGCGTCGATTTTGTTGAAGGCAAAAATGTTGACATTATTTTGGAAGATCCATATAAACTGCCATTTGAAAGCGAGTCAGCTGACATTATCTTGTCAAGCTCCTGCTTTGAGCACTCAGAAATGTTCTGGCTCGTATTCTTGGAAATAATGCGAGTTTTGAAGCCGAAAGGTCTTTTTTATTTGAACGTCCCATCAAACGGATGGTTCCATCGACACCCGGTAGACTGCTGGAGATTTTATCCGGACAGCGGAAGGGCTCTGGTTTCTTGGGCGAAGAGAAACTCTATCAACGCTACCCTTTTAGAGTCCTACACAAGCCTGCAAGCAAAGGATGTGTGGAACGATTTTGTTGCAGTATTTCTGAAGGACGAAAAAAAGGTATCCGGATTTCCATCAAGAATATTGGACCACAAGCGCGAAATAACCAATGGCCTTATTTATGGCAGTAATAATTTTATAAGCGAATCTGATGCAACGGAGGATCAAAAGGGGCTTTCTATTATTCACAGGAAAAGAATATTTCGAAGAAGACTCGAAGCATAGCCAAAACTTTAATGCTTGGCGAGAACCCTTTTCGAGGAGACGCACCACGCCGCTCGGTGTCCAACATCCAGGTTTCCACACTGAGTAAAAGCGGCAAGAAGACACAATGATAGAAAAACTAACAATATTCGTGAATTGATTGAAATTCAATGTATTTATTTGGATTTAATTTTTATGCCAAATAACGAGGTGTTAATCATCCAAAAATAGTCGCCATCGTATTGTCGGCCGCCGGGAGGCAATCTGGAGAGCTATGAACATTCGCCGACACAGATTCCATCGGCTAATCCGAACTTTGACTTCTCAAGTAGCCGAAATCCGCGTCAGCGCTGGGTTTCGGCTTTTTTCTTAGGCTATCATGTAGC
>NZ_FCON02000146.1 GCF_001544535.1 Caballeronia choica
GGTTCGCCGCCTTGCAGCCGATCGCACAGGGACTGCTGGGTGAATTCGGCGGCACGGGTGCCGAGGTTGGTCGGGGCTTGACGCTGCGCATGGATCACGGTTCGCAGTACACGGCCGATGACTTCCTCAACCAGGTCAGGTTCTGGGGCGTCACGCCGAGCTTCGCCTTCGTCGCCGAACCGCAAACGAATGGCGTCGCTGAGCGCTTCAACCGGACGCTGAAGGAACAAGCCATTCACGGTCGCATCTTCAGGAACCTGGAGGAAGTTCGGGCCGCGGCCGTCGAGTTCAAAGATCGTTACAACCGTCATTGGCGTCTCGAAAAACTGGGCTTTATGTCACCCCATGAAGCCCGTCACGCAGCCACCATGAAAGAGGCCGCCTGAGTTGCAAACCCGTGTCCAGACAATCCGAGCCGGTACAGTGATCCAGCAACGCTTTACCTGGAAGCAGATGTCGGGAATCGCCGGACAGTCATGATGGCGCTTTTATTTCCGTTTCTTCGCCGGCGCCGTCAGGAGCAAACAGATCATTGAGTCCCGTCGGCCCTCAAGCAACAGATCGGCCAGCCGCTGCTGATCATCTGCGACGGTGCCAACACACATAAGAGGCCAGACTTGCGTGCCGGTAGATCGCGGCGACCGTTATGCACGGGTCAGGAAACACCTGTTCCGGCGGGAGTCTGGTTGCCGGCGTACCGATAACACGAAATCCCGAAGTGAAGGCAGAGCGTTAGATCAAGCATTCGTCAACGTCCAAAAAGCGTCGATTGAAACTCATCTGTTGTTTCGCGCCCATGGCTGAAATCCTCCCCATGCCGCGAAAGGCCTTGCATTGTCGGACTCAAAAGGGGAAGAGAGGATGCGGGTTCTGCGCCACGACAAAAACTTCAGCTTCGCCGCGTCGGCACATTGCGCTCTCCATCGAGCGAGAGCAGGGCGCGCTGTGACACCTGGCGCGGGCAGGGTGGTACCGGGCCGATCCGACATGATGCCTGTGCGGTAACTGACGCACGCAGGATGCTTCGAACGACCTGTCGTAGCAGCCGGGACGCTGGATGGGTGATAGTTAAGGTGCGGCGCCGTATGCCGAACCGCTGTTATTCCAGTATCCCGGCGTCTTGCCTTGCATCAAGATTGACATTGATCAATTCCATCGGCCGCAGCAGCACTAGGCTGAGGTAAAGCATTCTAGTTCGGCGAGAGGGCGCCGGGACTAATTACCGGGCTTGACATGGTAGAAGTTAACTGACTGCAACTGAATTAAGGAGGGCAACAGCCATGAAGTCGGACAGCCAACTGAGGCAGGAAGTCGAGGAAGAACTAATGGAAAATCCGGCCGTCGACGCAAATGGGATAGGCGTTGCCGTGTCTGGAGGCATCGTCACCTTGAGCGGACACGTTGCGGATTATGCGCAGAAGATCGCCGCGGAGAAGTCTGCGCTCAGAATTGCCGATGTCGTCGCCGTCGTAATCGGCATTGACGTGAAGCTTCGCGAGCCAGACCGACGAACCGATGAGGACGTCGCCTTGGGTGTGCGGGCGGTCCTCGACTGGATTACGGGGCTGCAAGAACATGCTATCAAGATCAAGGTCGAGAAAGGATGGGTGACTTTGAGCGGCGAAGTACAAGACGGTTACCGCAGCCATATCGCCGAGAAGAATATCGTTCATATGCGGGGCGTCACGGGAGTGACGAACAATATCAGAATCCGTGGCTCCGCTTCGCCGGTCGACATCGAGTACAACATCCGCAGGGCAATTCAGCGTCATACGAATCGCGAACTGAAGCATCTTGGCATTGAGGTCGACGTCGGCAAGGTCACACTGTCCGGTCGCCTCAGTTCTTTGGCTGAGCGGTCTGTCGTGTGGGGAGCGGCGCGCTCGACGCCTGGCGTGAAGGCTCTCGTCGACCGTCTTGTAATCAGCTGACGCGACGAGCCGTCTTCCAACGGGCGCCGGCAGCGAAGCGTGGCTGGTGTTCTCGGCAGAGGGACGACAGATGCTCGAGTGGTCCACCTGCGAATGCGCTTGATTCGAACTGTGATCGGCGTTACACATATAGACAGACAGTTGCCCTCTCCGCCCGCTTCGAGCGTTGCGTGAGCCGTTGGAAGTTACCACATTGACGTTGATGGCGCGTTGTAACGATCATAAGGGTCGACGAACCGCATCCCTTCGACGATCCCCTGGGCACCCCGACGTGCGCCGGGGCACTGGGCGCGACGCCGTTGCTCTAACGCTGAACGAAGGGCTTCGGGATCTGCGTCCCTCGGGATCCACGAAGGGCGAGATTGTAAGTTGCACACCGAGTGCGCATCGCTACAGGGCAGTGCTTGCTAGGGGAGTCGTTTGGCGCGGTGCCACGAGCCATCCTTGACGGGCGCTCGAAAAGGAAAGATCTGACTGACGTGGCGAGCGGCGAAACAGAGGGAAACTATATGGAAATCAGTTCGAGCGACTTTCTCATTCCGGAAGGATGCGAGCTCAATCTACGGAAGTGGCCGACGAGGATAGGGCCGGCATACACGTCAAAAGAAGACTATCAAAAGCTGCTCCGAGAGCACGTTGCCCGGCTTAGCTTATTGCAACAGCTTCTGTACGCATCCAATCGATATGCGATCCTGCTGATCTTCCAGGCAATGGATGCGGCAGGAAAAGATGGTGCGATCAAACATGTGATGTCTGGCGTGAACCCGCAAGGCTGCCAGGTATTCAGCTTTAAGCATCCGAGCACCGAAGAGTTACAGCACGACTTTCTCTGGCGGACCACTCGCGATCTACCTGAGCGCGGGCGGATTGGTATCTTCAACCGATCCTACTACGAGGAGGTCCTCGTCGCCCGAGTCCACCCTGAGATTCTTCGCAGCGAAGGCGTCCCGGGCGTGCGGCTCGACGGCGACAGAGTCTGGCGCGACCGGTATCAATCCATCATTGATCTCGAGCGGCACCTCTGGATAAACGGAACCCGCATCATCAAATTCTATCTTCATCTGTCGAAGGAGGAGCAGCGACAGCGTCTCCTTCAACGTATCGACGTCCCAGAAAAGAACTGGAAATTAAGCCTTGCGGACATCAATGAGAGGAAATTCTGGAAGCAATATATGAACGCATATGAGGAGTGCCTGAAGGCGACGAGTACAACTGATGCACCTTGGTACGTCGTACCCGCTGACGACAAGGAAAACGCTCGGCTAATCGTGTCCCAGGTTCTCGTCGATGCCTTAGAAGGGCTTAGGATGACCTTTCCTAAAACAACCGCCGCGCGACGGACGGAATTGCAAGCGATGCGCAAGCAGCTCGCAAAGTGATCTTCAGGAACATATCCGCACGCGTATCGCCTCTGACATCGTCGCCGATCCGGCTCGAAACCTGGAGGGTGCCACAGACGCGCTGGTTCGCGGCACTGCGCCGCTACTACGACGAGCACATCGTGCTCCTGGGCGATCAACTGTAACGCCGTCGGCAGCGTCGCGAGAACACGTTCAATCCTGCCTCAGTTCGCGCCAGATCACCCTGCCTTCCTCCTGGCCAGCAAGAAAAGCGTCGGCTTGAGTGGTGCCGAGCGCGTAGGGCAGCACGATGGCGGCGCCCTCGATGCAGTTTTCCAATATCGAGCGGACTCCAGCGATGTACTCGGCGGACCGAGGATCGCGACCAGAGGTGAACGCTTCTGCCATTAATTCGGCTACGGCGGGCTTGCTCATGTTCGCTCCTTCGGGTCGGGTGGATCAGGCCGCTGGTATATATTCATACGCGGCAGTGCGGGGTCATCGGGTGGCTGACGCAATACGCTTTCCCGAACCGCGCTGGCTGCCGTCTACCAGCTCTACGTCTCGTCGACAGCCGCGTAAAGAAGTCGTGCGCCGATCAGAGCGTAGTGAGGTATCGCGTTGATCAACTGGTACTGGTTGAGTTTCAAAGCCTCCCGATTCCTCTTGCCGATGGCGGGAGCACCACTGACGCGGTTGTCCGCGAACACCTGAGCGGCATTCATTCTTCACGGTCGATATAAGTGCGACGGTCTTCCACTAATCCCCTCGTGAAGTCGAATCGAATGGTCGCATTAGCTTTTCTCCGTCCGCAGCAAAGTTTTTAGAAAGGCTTCGACACGCACCAGGGAGGGCTGAAGATAAAGCTTAATGCAAGGTCTTCCAGAGGCGTTGATATGGATCAACCACGGCCTGCGGCCACGATCATCGTCGACCAAAATCGGTCGGCGCTCTCTCGGGCGAGCGGCCGGATCAAGACTTGTTACGGTCGTCGCCAACGATACTACCGCAATCGAACTCAAGGGCCTTCGCTCGCGCCTGCCCAGAATCGTCGATATCGCGCGGCGTCGAGCAGACATATATCACGTTTTCGATTCGCTTCGGCCGCCGCTCACGCGCACGGAGTTGATGAGTTGATCATGATCCTTTTCCTGAACGTGGCACAAGCACCGTCAAGCTGGATGTGCTCGGCCTGGGATTTACGAGTTCGAGCAAGAATTGGACGACATAACGACGTCTTGTAATCGCGAATAAGCTTCGGCCGAAAAGTGGTGGGAGCGAAGCTTTAACTGATTATAGTTGGAAATTTTTCGCACCAGCGTGGCTATGCGGATCTCCTGACGGCATCGGTAAGCAACAGCTGCGTAGGTGATTCCCTACAAGCCTTCCGATTGTCCTACTTGCAACTCAGCCGGAGCCGATGTTTCTCAGGCGCGGGAACGGAGATACTGCTGCACATGAACCCGACCCCATCCCACGCTTTGCTGAAAGTTTTCCTGGTCGAGGACTCGTTCCTCGTCCGGCGGCGGATGGCAGCACTCCTCGGCGCTATCGACGGTGTCGCGGTGGTCGGCGAAGCCGCCGATGCAGATACGGCACTGCTTGAAATTGCGGCAAGCGATGCAAACCTTGTGATCGTGGATCTGCGGCTCGCAAAGGGCAACGGCTTAGATATTCTTAAACGCCTCGCATGCAGTGACCATTCGCTCATTTCGGTCGTAATGACCAACCAGTCGAGCAAACCGACACGTGAAGCATGCCTATCGGCTGGCGCGAACTATTTCTTTGACAAGACCAACGATTTGAAATTGGCACTCGAAACAATTGCAGATATCGCCCGTAAGCGTGGCGTTGATGCGGCTCCAAGACCAGGGGCAGAAGGGGTCTACAGTGATGCGAATCGATAGAGCGGCAGTTAAATGTCCGGATCTATGCGAGCCCTGTTGCTTCGTCGCCGGCGTCCGGCGAATTGGCCGAGATCACGTACGGACGATGAACGCATGATCGTCTGTGCATCTACCCGAATGCGTTTGGCTTGATCGCGCTCAGAGGGAGGGACACCGAACTCTAGATTTCCGGCCAAGCGCGGCGCCGATCGAGACGGTGCCATCCAACTGCCGAGGCCTACTCGCACATCCCCACAAACCGAAGAACGTCCAATCCAGGAAGATCCAGCGCCGCGCGCCCTAACGTCGTCGTCTGCGATGGGCACTGTCAATGCCCAATCCTCACGGCCCTTTTCAACGCTCACATGGGTAGCCCTGAGATTGCCGCGCGACATTGGTCATAGCCTTCCACTTCGAGGTCACTTTTGCGGTTCAGCAAGCGTGCAAACAAGCAACGCTGTTCTTCGCGTTTCGTTCCCATGCGTTTCCCTCGATATGAAGCCTACCGAGGCAGCGCGCAAAGAGGCGATTCGGTTGTCCCTCATATTCCGGATTTTAAATAGCATGGTAATTCGCGTGGTCAGGTCCGTTGAGCGTCCTATACATTGTCGGTTGAGATCCTGGGGACGTTTGTCAAGTCTTGATGCAGGTCAAACCCCATAATAGTCTCGTCGACTAGGCTGAACCTATGCTTGACGCTTTGACCGAAGGTGCAACGGCGTGTGATTTAAGCGCCGCCGCCGTAACGTCTCAGCTTGGCTGGGGCCGCGGCGGCGGTGATTGCCTGGAAGAACTGCTGGCTGCTAACCCAATTGGCGGTTTCGAGCATAAGTTTCTTACGAAGGCGAAAATATGGAGACCTTTGATGCAAGCTTCCGATGTTATGACTGCGACGGTGATATCAGTCAAGCCTGAGATGAGCGTGCGCGACGCAGCAAGGGTATTGGCCGAGCATCGCATCAGTGGTGCTCCGGTTGTCGATGCACGGGGCCGTGTGGTGGGCATGATTAGTGAAGGCGATCTGCTACACCGAACCGAGCTCGGTACGCTGACGGAAGGTCGTCGCTCCTGGTGGCTCGATCTTACTTCTGCCGACCATGACGCTGCGAATTACATTAAAGCACATGGCCGTACGGTTCAAGACGTAATGACCGCGGAAGTTACTTCCATCGGCGAAGCGACATCACTAAGCGACGTCGCCACCGTGCTCGAATCGCGACATGTCAAGCGTGTGCCCGTGCTGCGTGATGGCCAGCTTGTGGGCATCGTCAGCCGTGCCAATCTCGTGCAGGCATTGGCTTCTATCACCGACGAGCCAGGAGGCGACGCTTCGCCTAGCGACCGGGATATACGGGCGATGCTCATGGGCGAACTCGCCGGTCATAAATGGGCATTTGCGGGTCGCAATATCGTCGTGCGCGACGGAGTGGTACACCTGTGGGGCTCGAGTTGGTCAACTGATTCCCTTCGGGCAATGTGTGTCGCGGCGGAAAGCATCCCGGGAGTCAAACGCGTCGAGGACCATACCGAGCCCTACCAGATGATGCCCGGAGTATAAGGGCATGCACGCAAGCGGCATACTATGTCACAAAGGGACGCTGGAGGACTGTTGTAGACGGCGAGCGTATTCGCGACGCTAAGATTGTATCGATATCTAACCAAGTCGCAGAGAGACATGACCGCCAAAGATAGCCACTGATATTCGCCCTCGGCTTCGGTACGAAGCCGAATACATTGAATTTGTGGTCGAGCTTGATAGAGCGCGAAAGTCTTTTCGCGTAGGACGCCAGTGCGTTCGAGCACACCCTCGGGGGTTTGTCTGTCATCGTCGCCGCCACGAAGACTTGTTTGGGGCGGACCCTGAGCATTTTCGGTTTGTGGCCGCGCGAGAATATAAAGAATCGCGCTAGTCCGGCGCCGACCATTTTGACGCTTGACGACCTGGTTCTGTAGGCTGGCCGTGGCTTTCGGCTGAGGGCGTGGGCGCCGCTTGGCCGGCACCTTAACGGCAAGATGCGTCGCGACCTGGACGGCCTCCTCTTCGACGAACGCGGGTTGATAATTTTGGCGATTTCAGTTCAGTGGCATGCAAGCAATGACCCGGCCGTGGCTTGCTTTTATTCGACCGCTGGAGCAGCGTTCGGCGGCACGTCGCAGTGGAAGCTAGCGGCTCCGCCGATCACTGGGCGAAGTATGTCCGGAAAGCGGGTATCGATGTGCGCCCCATTGGCCCCGTTACGTTTCCCCCTTTATTAAGGAACGCAAATGACCGTATCCACGCCGAAGCCGCTGTCGAGGCCGCATCGCGGCGCGCCACGAACTTTGTCATTTAACCCTAGTCGTGGCCTACCCGACAAAATTGATTCAGATCAACCGCTTTTGGCCTAAACACCTAGATGTCGGACGGCGTGGACCTGCTATATATTTGGAGTGAGGGTGCGGTGATTTTCTGAGCGGATTCGTTTCGCGCTCTTGTTATGGCACTGCATCAGTGCGGTTTCCTTATATCTCACAACACCGCGGGCTTGCTCGGCAACTCACTTCGCCGCTCCTGCTGGACAGGGAAGTGCCTTTTCAGCAGTTCACTCACCTGCTCGACGCCCTTTAGTACGCCAGCCTCATACCTGCCGAGTCTGAAATTCGTCTCCATCCTCTCGCAGATGGTTTCCCACTCGGCGGGGTGCACGTGAGCATGAACCCCTCGGTCGGCAACTATCTCCACGTCACGGTCGGCAAGCAGAAGGTAGATGAGTACGCCGTTGTTGTGTTCGGTGTCCCACACACGAAGCTGCGAAAAGACCTCTATCGCCCGTTCTCTTGCAGAGGTGTCGGATAGCAGCGCATCGATTTGAAGCGCTCCCTCTACCGCAAATCGAACCTGTCCTATATGGGCTCCATGACTTGCCTGAATCGCTTTCTCAATCGCGTGCAACGTGCGCGGAGGAAAGACGGCATTCACATTCCATCGCGTCATGAGCAGATGCCTTATTAGCCGTTTAATTTCCATCGCTACCACCTTCCCGAGGCGCCACCACCACCAAAACCACCGCCGCCACCACGAAACGTTGTGCGGCTCGATCCGCCGCCGGCGCCGCCAATGGTACGCCCTCCGACGAACGCGCCCAATCCGCTACCCAATAGGGTAAAAGCCAGCGCAATCGCACCTGCGATGATTGCGATTAAGACCGTCCCGGACAACAGCCATGCGACCACCGCGACTGCGCCGCCGGTCACAACTGAACCCACTAGGCGCCCCAGCACCGAACGTAGCACACCCCCTGCAACCAAAGTCAGTACGAAAAGTACGGGCAGATAGTCCCGGGCGGTCCCGGAGGCTCCGCCAGCCCTTCTATCTGGCGCTGGCAATGGCTCGCCGTTAATGACATTCATCATGCTACTGACGCCCGCCGTTAGCCCTCCATAGAAGTCGTCCTGCTTAAATCTTGGAACAATCACCTCATTGATGATGCGGCTGCTAATAGCGTCGTTGAGTGCACCTTCGAGACCATAGCCAACCTCGATGCGAAGCGCCCGGTCATTTTTTGCGACGATGAGGAGTGCGCCGTCATCGACGCGAACGCGTCCGAGTTTCCACTGCTCGACAACCCGCATGGAATATTGCTCGATACTTTCCGGTTGTGTCGTTGGCACAATAAGGACGGAAATCTGGCTTCCGTTCTTTGCCTCAAAGTTCTGCAGTGTCTGCTCGAGCGACGCGCGCTGTTCGGCGGTGAGCGTCGCTGTTTCGTCGGTGACGCGTGCAGTCAAAGCAGGAATCGCGACATCCGCGCTCGCGAAAGACGACAAGAACGGAATGAGCGCGAGCAAAATTAGCCTTGCTGCCTTCAGGATATTCAATTGTTCGCTCCACTCGCCGGCGTCGGTGACCCGTCGAAATTGACCTGCGGAGGACGAGCAATCTCGGCTTCGTTGGACACGGAGAAGTTGGGCTTCTCCTTATAGCCGAAGATACTCGCCGTCAGGTTGGACGGAAACGAGCGCACTGTTACGTTATAGTCCTGCACCGCCTTGATATAACGGTTTCTCGCAACGGTAATCCGGTTCTCGGTCCCTTCGAGTTGTGCCTGGAGGTCGCGGAAGTTCGCGTCGGACTTCAATTGCGGATAATTCTCGGACACGACCAGCAGCCTTGATAGCGAACTAGTCAACTGGGCCTGCGCCGCTTCAAATTTAGCAAATGCTTGTGGGTCGTTAATGAGCTTCGGGCTTGCCTGGACCGAACCTACTCGGGCGCGGGCTTCCGTCACACGCGTGAGCACTTCTTTTTCCTGGCTGGCATAGCCTTTGACTGTATTCACAAGGTTTGGGACGAGGTCGGCCCGACGCTGGTACTGATTCAGTACCTCGGACCAACTCGCCTTCACCTGTTCGTCCTGACTCTGGATAGCGTTGTAGCTGCAGCCGGAGACTCCCAGCACGACGGCCACCATTAGCCACGTCAACATTGTACGCATTGGAATGTTCCTGTCCTTAGTCTGATTCTTTGTGATTCTTCTGCCCTCTGGCGGGAGACGACGTCGTGCCGCCAGCGCACGCGAACGGTCTCAGAGGGGCGTGCCGACACCTTCAGCCTACTTCGGAGCTGCCGATCGCAATTGACGCAGGTCAAGCTCGTTTCGAACTCGCTTCTCGGATTGCCAGAGCCTGCTCTGCCGATGTGACGGTTGGAGGCTGGACGAACGCCGCAAGACCCCAGGCCGACTCTTCAGAAATGAATTCGTTAGCCGAACATAACCGGTTTCGTTGAGCGCGCCGTCCGAGCGGACGCGCGGCACATGATCATTGGTGGGCCGTCTATGGACTTGGGCCCATAGCCTGACAGGCTGCGTGTTGTTCAAGCGGTATTCGGATCACGGGACTGGCCTCTAACGAGGACTTTCTACCGCTGGCATCGCTGCCGCCGGCAGAGCATGGCATGTGTGGAAATCCCCTTCAGACGCGTCGCTCAGCGGCGCCTCGATACGAGCGAAGAACGCCGGTCGGCTAGGCCGGGCCCGGCGCTCCATCGCCTTCGCACCCGCATTTTTGTGCGGGTGCATGTCTGTCAGGTGGCACTTGGCCAATGCACCACAGCTCCCGCCAGGCGACACACAAGTGGCCGGGCTTCCATTCGCAAGGTAAGCGCGCCCACGGTATGCGATGCTCAGACGGGTTTTTTCAGGGAATCTTTGACGGCTTCCTTGACATCGCCGACAATCTTCCGAACTTCGCCGGCTGCCTGCTGGAGATCGCCTTTGACTTCCTGTTTGGTGTCGCCGGTGACCCGACCAATGGTCTCATTGATCTTGCCCTTCACCTTCTCTGTAGTACCCTTGATTTGATCCTTGTTCATGGTCAACCTCCAATGCGTAACTGATCCGTGGATGATGTTGTGATCTGCCGCGGTTAGGTTCCGACACGGTCCAACCGGCGGGCGTGCGTTTCAGCGTTCGAACGGGCGATTCTCGGCAACGTCCCGCGGCTAACCAGTACGGCTGCTGGTTGTAGTACTCGTCAAGCGACGAACACCACTGCGCATCCCCCATCGCGGCCCAGTGGTCCTTGTCCGAGCAGGGTGCATTCTTCACGCGGTCCGCAGTGACGTCGAGCCGGAAGCACTTTTCGTCCGTGCCCACAGTCAACGCACTCCATGGAATGGCGTAAGGCTTTTCGCCCATTCCGAGAAAGCCTCCACTTGCCAGGACGGCATAGGCGATCCGGCCGCCGCGCACGTCCAGGGTGATTTCGGAAATTTTCCCGATGTGCTCGCCGTCAGACGTGAAGAGCTTGTTGCCCTTCAGCGTATCAGCCGCCATCAGGGGCCGGGGCCGTCGCCAGTCCCGCTGCCCAGAATCGCGGCTCCTGTACCGCTTGTCGAAGGCCGATTGGTCTGGTCGAGTGTCGTCATGATTCCCTCCTGAGTTCATATCGCGGGACGCCAGCGCGGTTCGCCGGCTCGCCGTAATCGACCACACGCACACCGGTCGCACAATATTCCGCATATGACCGCCGTTCGCGTCGTCCGCCGATGCCCGCCACTGCGCCGGCAAGATCACGTTTCTTTCAGTATCGGCAAACCTTCGCTGCTACGTTTGATCCTGCTCAATGATGCTGAATGTCGAACAGGTGGGCTGGCCCGGTAGTCCTGACTCGCCGCGAAGCTGGAGCCAGCGTGAGTCGCGGCCTTCATGGGAGTTGCTATGCCGTTCGTCGAGCTTCTCGCGTCATTGCTCGCACGACGCCTCCGCCGCACCGAAAACACCAGTCTTCCGGCCTCGGTGAAGTGTTCAGAATCCGGCCATACCCGAGGCGGCAAGCAGTTCAGTGCGGCCGCCCTTATAGTTCAGGCCCCGGTTCGCGCGATCAGTGGCCGGGTCCACCCAACAGATTGGAATCGCCTGTCACGCCCGCCAGATTCACCGCTCGAGCGAAGGGTCCAATTGAACCAACTTGTCACCGGATATCAGCAACGACCGGCAGTCCCGCGCGAGCGCCAGCCAGACTGGACGGGGGCCGATCTTACCTGACCGTTCTGAAGCCTTTCTGTCGCAACTGGGGACCGGGTTGGCAGACTACACGCCGCGGTGTTCGCGACGCTTCAGAGGTGGAACAACCGGGCGGTCGAGATCGCGCGCGGCTTGGCCGACGTCAAGTCCGTCAAGAATGCCATGCGGCTCAAGTGATGTGTCAGGCCCGGGTATATGCAATGGGACTCGCGCAGAAGGACCGGCCTTACTCGGTACACGCGACAGTCAGCGCCGCGCTTTTGCGTTTCGCGGGTTTCGGTGGTGTCGGCGCAGCGGTCCGGCAATGGCCCATTTCACCTTTCCCGGCTGCTGTCGCCACGGCACTTGCGTCACTCAGGCACATGCTGAAAGGGGTTCTTCGTCCCCGGATTTTTCGTGATCGGTGGATCGCAATACCGGTCAAACCCTATAACGTTGTAGGTCATTACATCGGATGCGTGCAAAGAGGGTCTCCCAATCAGTTGTGTTTGCCGAGTGCGGGTGTTGATTGCTGTGCCGAAATACGAGCATGTCATCAAATGATTTGAGATTAATGTTCGGACGCGCGCGGCGGTTTGACATGGATCAGCTTTATCACCCCACGCGCCAGCGAGAGGCAGGAACTGGGCGCGCTTCTGAGGATGCTGCCCCCTCTACAGCGCTGACGGGCGCCGTTCAAGCAACGTACGGTACGGCATCGTACCGAGTTCCCTCATAGTTGCGCGCACCTTCGTTAATTTCGCGAAGCAGCTTGGTCGGATTAGCTCCGCTCGGCCACGCGGGACGAAAGTCACGTTCGCTCTCAATGACACGTGGCTCATCGTGCGTCCCACGTGGGTCGAGACGAAGCGCTTTTCGCTTCGTCGCCAAGACCGATATAAAAGCGATAAGAAAATACGCGTACTGCAACAAACGAAGGTTGTTCGTGTCGCACGTGTTTACCGAAAAACAACCCCGTGGCTCGACAGCGAACCAGACGGAGACTATTGTGAGGCACATTGACCCGTACAATTTTGGACTTGACAAGGATAGAGCGAACTACGTTCCGCTGTCGCCGTTACGCTTCATCGAACGCGCTGCTCCGGTTTGTCCGGATCACATCGCCGTGATTCATGGGGAACGCCAACAATTGGATTCTAGAATAATAGGAACGGTGGAGGGGCCGGCGATCGGCGACATAGCCGATCCGAGCCGGTTAGCCGACGCACGAACCGCTCTGCGCATAATCATCCATCCGTTGACATGAGTCAAAGAGAATTGGGAGGTGACACGCCTAGACTGGGCATGCCGTTACATGCGTAACGTATTCAACCTTCATTCGCTTGAGAGATGTTTGCCATGTTCAACGGATGTGCTCATCCAGCCCTGGCAATGGCCGCGCTTGTCGCGATGGTACCTGCCGCTTTCGCCGGACAGGACGCTTCGGCGGGCCAGAGTCTGGCTGCCATGCTGCAGCAGACCGACGCCGACGCTGGTGCCGCGTTGGAAGGGATCTACACAAAGGCGCCTGACAGTCGTGAACTGATCTCTTCCGCCAACGGGGTGCTTATATTCCCGGACGTTCGCGCCGGCGGCGCGGTTCTTGGTGTCGAATACGGACGCGGCGTACTCTGCGTTCCCGGCGCCCCGAACCAATACTACAACGCAAGAACTGCGACCATCGGCGCGCGCCTCGGCTATGAATCTGAGAGTGTCATCCTCGTCTTCCTGATCAAAGACTCGCTGGACCGGTTCCGCGAGAGCAAGAGCTGGACAGTCGGCGTTGACAGATCCGTCGCGCTCTTCAAGGTTGGCAAGAGCGGGCAATTCGACACTAACACGGCACGCCACGCCATTATGGGCTTCGTCGACACGAAGGAAGCGCTGATGTTCGACCTGTCGCTGGTGGGAACGTATTTCTCGAAAGCGCCGGTGTAATCGTGATACAGCGAGCCATGAATCTGCCCCCGGATATAACGCGCCCGGTACTTGTATGCTCGAACGCTAGCACGCGCGTTGCACGCAATTCAATCATTCTCGAAGGAGGATAATCATGACGCTCAAGGGACAAGTGCACAACGCAGAATGGAGCGTCACCTGCACTACGGACCAGACGCCGCAAGGCGTCGTATGCTCGATCGGCGTCGAGCAGCACAACGTGGAAGGTGGGCGTTTCATGCACCGGTTCAAACTCGCGCGCACGTTCGACAACGAACGCGATGCCGTTCTGGCCGGATTGCGCGAAGGAATGACGTGGATTCGGCTCAAAGCCGCAAAGACGATCAATGTCTAGACATTCTTGGCTCGTAGCTGAGGAATGAATCGGCAGCGTAATGGATGAGGGGCGCGCCAACAGTCTGGTTCGGTTCTTGGATGGCTCAGTTTCGACGGCGCGAGGTTTGTGGCTAGCGAACTATGGCAGATCGACCTGGGTAGCCGTTCCTCCCGCGCTAGCGATCGGTGGGGCGCTGGTATGCGCATGGTCGGCAGCGCTGAGGAATGCCGCTGTGGCGTTCATCTCAGGCAGTGCGATCTCACTGGAGTGATTTTGACGGTGATCGACGCGATGTGGTCGAACTCAATGCTGACTTCGTGACGGATGACTGAATGAACACACTGAATGTACCGCGCGCGAGTGTCGAGACGCCGGGTGCAATTGAGCAAGCGCGTGAGCGAATCCCTACCAAGGGTTCGCCACAGAGCGACAATGCGCTGTTTGTTGAGATCGAGGATACGCTCAAGCGGGACCCGCGAATTGTTTCCAAGTCGACTACTGCGAATGTCCATGACGGTCGCGTGACGCTGGGCGGGACCGTCCAAAGCTATTCGGAAAAGCTCGCCGTCTGCGAGGCCGTGCGGCGCATGCCGGGCGTTGCTTCCATCGACAACTGTCTGGTCGTGGAACTGCCATTTGCCACGCGAAGCACGGACGCGAAAGTCGCAGCGGACGCTCGGGCGGCGCTGAAGTGGGAGGCGTGCCTTCCCGATGATGCGATCCAGGTTCTGGTCGAGCACGGCTGTGTCACGTTATCGGGCGAAGTGCCATGGTCGTTTCAAAGGAGGCTAGCTGAGCGCGCAATCGTGCCGTTGATGGGCATCACTGGAATAGTGAATGCATTGCGGGTAAGTGACCGACAGATTCGAATGGAGGTGATCGCTGGTATTCACGCGGCACTCCGCCAAGCAGCCGACATCGAAGCCGATAGTATCGAAGTCGTGGTCGCTGAGTCGGCGGTAACACTGCGAGGAACAGTATCATCGGCGGCTGCAAAAAAATTCGCCTCCGATGCGGTTCGCTCGCTTGACGGCGTGCACACTGTACGCGACGAAATCCGCGTGAGCCAGGAAACTGCCGGGCGGACGGATAAACATCGGTAGCAGTTTCACAGCGAAGGGTGCGGCGATCGGCGGACGCCTTCGGGCAATCCGAAAGACCGACGCTCACGAGCCTTCCATTTGTCAATAGTTTGTGATGAGTTCCTTACCTGAAACCTCAGCGGACATCCTCGAAGTTCGACCACCCGGTGGTTTGACGAGCGATGAGGCGCAGCGTCGGCTGGAAGTCTTCGGCCTAAACGGCACGCGAGACACCACGACTCCTCCATGGCGTCGTGCGCTAGAGAAATGCTGGGCACCGGTTTCCGTGGATGCTGGAAGCGGCGATCGTGCTGCAACTGATTCTCGGCGAGTATGTTGAAGCAGCAGTGATCGCGGCGCTGCTGACATTTAACGCGGCCTTGGGCTTCTTTCAGGAGAACCGGGCACAGGCAACGCTGGAAGCACTGAAGTCGCGCCTCGCACTGGTCACCCCGGTTCGGCGTGACGGTGCGTGGAAGACGGTGCCGGTCGCCCAACTGGTGCCGGGCGATATCGTGAAGCTTTCGCTCGGCTGCATTGTGGGCGCCGATGTGTGCCTGCTCGAAGGGGAGGTACTGCTCGATCAATCGACCCTCACGGGTGAGTCGCCACCCATCGAAGGCGGTCCAGGTTTGCAGACCTACGCCGGGACACTCGTGCGGCGCGGCGAAGCCGTTGCAGAAGTTACGGCTACCGGCAGCCGCACGAAATTCGGGCGAACCGCCGAGTTGGTTCGTATCGCTCACGCCACCAGTTCGCAGCAACAGGCCGTAATGCGGGTGGTGCGAAACCTTGCCATGTTCAACGGCGTGATCGTTCTCGTCCAGATCGGCTACGCGTCCTCGCTGCGCATGCCGCTGGTAGAGATCGTGCCTCTCGCGCTCACCGCCATCCTGGCAGCAATTCCTGTCGCACTGCCGGCGACCTTCACACTGGCAACCGCGTTAGGTGCAAGGGTGCTCGCGAAGCTAGGCGTTCATCCGACGCGATTGTCCGCGATCGACGAGGCGGCGTCGATGGACGTTCTCTGTGCCGACAAGACGGGCACATTGACGCGAAAAAACTGACGGTCACTGCGGTGCGCGCCATGGCAGGCTTCGATGAGCCGTTTGTCCTCGGACTCGCCGCGCTGGCGAGTTCGGAAGGTGGTCAGGATCCGGTCGATACGGCGATCCGCAATGCGTCCCGCGGCGCTTCGATCTCGGATCTGCCAAGGCTCACCAGGTTTGTTCCATTTGACCCGGCGAACAAGATGTCCGAGGCGCTCGCGTCGGATGCGGGCGATCGCGCTATTCGGATAGTCAAAGGAGCGTTTGAGCGAGTAAATGCGTTGACGCAATCATCACCCGAAGCGAGCGCCGCGGCGCAAGCGCTAGAGGCGCAGGGATTTCGCGTATTGGCGGTCGGAGTGGGCGCGCCGGATACCCTGAAACTCGCCGGTCTGATTGCGTTGAGCGACCCGCCTCGAGCCGATTCGGCCCGGCTGATCGCCAATCTGCTCGAGATGGGCGTGCATACTGTAATGGTGACGGGCGATGCGACGGCGACGGCCGGCGTTGTCGCCCACGCGGTTGGGCTCGATGGTGCAGTCTGTCCGCCTGGACCGCCTCCTGAGTCATTGCGTGCCGAAGATTATGCAGTCTTCGGCGGTATTTTCCCCGAGGACAAATTCCGCATTGTCAAGGCGTTCCAGAGCGGCGGTCATATTGTCGGCATGTGCGGTGACGGCGCAAACGATGCCCCTGCGCTGCGCCAGGCTCAAATGGGAATTGCCGTCTCGACAGCTACCGACGTCGCCAAGTCGGCGGCCGGTATCGTGCTGACCGAGCCAGGCCTTGGCGGCATCGTGACCGCGGTACGCGAGGGGCGGATCACGTTCCAGCGGATCCTCACTTATATGCTGAGGTCAGTTACGCGCAAACTCGATCAAATGCTATTCCTGACGGCTGGCCTCATCATGACCGGTCATGCAATCCTGACGCCGATGCTGATGGTTGTGCTCATGATCACGGGCGATTTTCTCGCCATGTCGTCGACCACCGATAACGTGCGGCCATCGCAGAAGCCCAATACCTGGCAGATCAACCATGTGACAATCGCGGGCATTGTGCTGGCGTGCTGCAATTTGCTCTTTTACAGTGCACTGCTCGCCGTCGGCAAGTTCTGGCTGGACCTCGCGACCGGCCAGTTGCAAACGCTCACAGTCGTCATTTTGGCATTCAGTGGTCAGGCAGTCCTGTACGTGGTCCGCGAGCGCCGGCGTCTGTGGAGTTCTTATCCGGGCCGTTGGCTGGTTCTGTCGTCGGTGGTAGACCTGGCGCTCATTGCGACTTTAGCAACGCGCGGGATACTGATGTCACCCTTGCCACTCCTGTGGGTCGGCGCCGTGTCAGGCGCGGCTGTTGTCTTCGCGTTTGTCCTGGATCTCGTCAAGGTGGCCGTATTCGGGCGCCTGATGATGACATAGCGTTGCGCAGTCGCCTCAGCGAGGTCCTGGCATTCCTGTGGAGTCGATTCATGCGCGTTCGGGCGGTGCTTGCACAAGCGCTCACCGCGGCCGGTCTTGCTTGCGACCTATGCTGCCGGAGGCGAGGCTGCCAGAGGAAAGCTCGACCATTTCAGCGGTGATCTCTTCCTGACGCAGGCGCTGGGAGTCGCCGATCAAATGCTCGAGCTTGTCGTGAACATTGGCGCGCGCAGCGATCATCGCACGCATGCGTGCTTCGTTTTCCGCCGCAAGGGACAGCATGATCGCTTCGCACAATTGCGCGAAGACATACTCCTCGGCGAGCCGTGCCAACAATCTTTGCGGGGCAAGCGTGACGAGCGGCGCGATCTGCCGCGCCGATACGGCAAACCGTGCGAAGTCAAATGGCACTAAGGATTGCTTGTAAATCTCGATCACCGTAGAGAGTCGCGGAAGGCATGCAACACCGTGACGCGCGTGGCGCCGCCGGCTGCCAGACGTTCGTACATCGCTGCGGTGATGCGGTCGGCGAGCGCCGCGACCTCGTCGGTATGGGCGACCATCGGCGCGGACCAGCCCACGGCCGGTCCGTGCTCTTGCGCGATTACGAACAACACGGCGCTGACCGCGTCGGCATCGAGCGTGAGCGCGAAACCGAGCCGGTCGCCTTCGAGCGCAGCAGTTCGTTCAGTCGAACGTCCGGCAAACCGCATATCAGGGCGATGCCGTCAGCCATGTGGTCGACGCGTCCCACCGTCTCCGCGCGCGGAGCCAGCCGGGCGCGGGCCAGCGTTGCGCGGCTGCGGGCGAGCCAGGCATCGTCGGCGCAATCAGGCAAGGGTGGTGTCGTGGGCGAGCAGTTCCACTTTGAGACGAGCCAGGTCGCAACGGAAGCTGTTACGCACGATCGCATGCGGCGCTTCCAGTTCGAGGCCGGCTAGCACCGTTGCATCTATCGTCACCTACAAGGGCGGTTCGCGGCCCAGCACGCGAGCCAATGCCATACGGCAGGCGGCCAGTTCATCCGGATGCAAGGAGCGAGGGGCGATCAGCCGCAGTGCGCCGCCGTCGGCAGCCAGTTGCGCCCGTGTCTCGGCTCGCAGCTTTGCCAGTTCCTCAGCCAGCCCCGCGATGAAGCCCGCAACATGCGCTTCCTGTGGCAAGCGGTCGAGCAGTCTTGCTGCGATATCGAGTGCGAAGCACGAGGCCCGATCGGCGTCCGCCTGGGCCGCGTCGCGGCGCATCGCCTCGATCTCGGCCTGGGCGGCGCCCCGCAGGCGGTCTGCGTCGGCGTGCGCGGCCTGTTCCAGCGACGCTTTCAGCGCGGCAGCCTCGGTGCTCGCCGCGGCGAGCAGATGGGCATGCCGCTGCGTAAGCCGTGCGACCGCCGCGGCGGCCTGCTTCTGAGCGCTGACGGCGGCGTCTCTGGCCGCGGCAGCATCGTTGATCAGCGAGGCAGCGGCCCGTTGACGCTCGGCGACCATGATGGCGACAGGCTTGAACAGGAAGCGCGCCAGGAGCCACACAAGCACCAGGGCATTGACTGTCTGCAGCCCGAGCGTCCACCAGTCGATATGCATGGCAGTCCCGGGCTTAACTGCAATACTGTTCACTTGATAACCACTTTGGGCGCTATTCGCTGATTCAGCGGTTCCCATCGTCGCCGGATCCGGAAAT
>NZ_FCON02000147.1 GCF_001544535.1 Caballeronia choica
AGCTCGTACATCGCTGGGCACGTCCCAGCCGGCTCGGCCGGAGCCACCTTACACCGCCAGCGCTCCGCAGTCACCCATACCACTCGTCGGTCTGAGGCGGAGCCTCGTTAGCGATTTGGCTGACACAATCCACCTCTCGATGATTGCGCATTCACGGACTGGTGCCGTAACGGCGCGCCGCCCTCGCGTTAAATCCTGTCCATTCGACACGCAAACACGTTGTGTTCGTTTGACTTGGGTCAAGCGGACGAGCGAGGAAAAAGGAAGCGACTTAGCTGGACCGCGGGGCACATCGAGGTCAAGGACGCCTCACCTCGTTTGAGAGGATATTGGGGGCGCCCGGGGTTCGCCAAGTGCGGTGCGTCGCACGGGTTGACCCGAGCACATGCCTCGCAGTTGACCTAGATCAGGAAAGCACGGACGCGCGGCCCTATCCTTGCCAGTACGCTGTCCGGTCGTGCGGTGCGGCAGCTTTGCGCCGATGGATGCGTTGGACGGGGCTTCTCAGTCAATCGCTGAAGGGATCGTCGGCTTCGGCTTAGCGCGACGGCACCGTCGCCGACTCGTCTCTTTTTCCTCGACAGGGCTTGAGACGAAAAGGCCATGGTCGGCCTTCTGCAATGCAGGACAACCCATACCTATGTTCATGGACAAAAAAGTCGATTTTTCGAACATTGTGGTCATCATCGGCGTCATGGGATTCGTTGCGTTGCTGATTGCCGAGGTGTTGCTGATCAAGACGCCGTTCGCGCCGATTCCTTACAGCGACTTTCACAAGCTGCTGGTCGCGAGGCAGGTGGATAATCTCGAAATCAGCCCGACGCGGGTCACCGGAACCGTGCGCACGGCTGCAGGCGTGGCGCTGCTTCCTGCGTCCGACGCGGCAGTGATCGCGAAGAACGGCGCTCCGTATCGCTTCACCACCGTGCGCGTGAACGGAGACCGGATTGGTGAGGAGCTCGCCACCTCGGATATTCGTTATGCGGGGGTGGCCGACGAAGGATGGGCGGGCTCATTGTTCGGGTGGTTGTTGCCTGTGCTCGGGTTTATCCTCTTATGGAACTTCCTTTCCAAGCGGGCCGGTGGGCTTCAGAACTACGCAGGAATCGGCAAAAGCAGGCCGACGTTGTATGTGCAGCAAGCCAGCAGCGTAACGTTCGACGACATTGCCGGCATCGACGAGGCCAAGGCAGAGCTTAAGCAGATTGTCGAATTTCTCTGCAACCCGGACCGCTATCGCCGGCTGGGCGGCAAGATCCCGAAGGGCGTCCTGATCGTCGGCGCGCCAGGTACCGGCAAGACTTTGCTCGCAAAAGCGGTGGCGGGCGAGGCCAAGGTGCCGTTTCTGTCGATAAGCGGCTCCGCCTTCGTGGAAATGTTTGTCGGGGTGGGTGCTGCGCGCGTGCGGGACCTGTTCGAACAGGCCACGCAGAAAGCGCCCTGCATTGTGTTCATCGATGAACTGGATGCGCTCGGGAAGGTCCGCGGCACGGGCACCGTTTCGAACGACGAGCGCGAGCAGACGCTCAATCAGTTACTCGTCGAGATGGACGGATTCGAGCCGAATTCCGGCGTGATCATCCTTGCGGCCACCAATCGCCCCGAAATTCTCGATCCTGCGTTGCTGCGTCCAGGGCGATTTGACCGTCACATCGCAATTGATCGCCCGGATTTAACGGGCAGGCGCCAGATTCTCCAAGTCCACGTGAAGCACGTGAAGCTTGCGACGGATGTCGACTTGACCGAACTTGCCTCGCGCACACCCGGCTTTGCCGGGGCCGATCTCGCCAATGTTGTGAACGAGGCCACGTTGCATGCGGCCGAACTGAACAAGGCAGCTGTCGAAATGGCGGACTTCGACGAGGCGATTGACCGCGCGATGGCCGGTATGGAACGCAAGAGCCGCGTAATGAATGAGCAGGAGAAAATCACGATCGCCTATCACGAGGCGGGGCACGCGCTTGTCGCGCAAAGCCGGGCGCATTGCGATCCGGTCAAGAAGGTGTCGATCATTCCGCGCGGCGTCGCCGCGCTCGGCTATACGCAGCAGGTACCGACCGAAGACCGCTACGTTCTGCGCGAAAGCGAGTTGCTCGACCGGCTCGATGCGTGTCTTGGCGGGCGCGTTGCAGAGGAAATCGTTTTCAACGACATATCGACCGGAGCGGCGAATGACCTGGACCAGGCGAGCGCATTGGCTCGACACATGATCATGCGATGCGGGATGAGCCCGCAACTCGGGCTCGCCACGTTCCGCGACGACGCTGCGCGCGCCGGCTACCTGCGTTTCGCGGCGCCGCAGGAGCGCTACAGCGAGAGCACCGCGCGGACGATCGATGAGGAAGTGCGGCGCCTGCTCGACGAAGCGCACGCTCGCGTGGAGCGTACGCTGCATGAGAAACGAGCGTTATTGGACCGGATCGCCTCGCTCCTGCTCGAACGGGAGGTGCTCGATCATGCGACGTTGCAGCAATTGATAGATGAGACGGAAACGGATGCGTCGAGCGTCACGGCGAAGAGCGCGCCTCCAGCAGCAATGAGGTTGGCCTAGGCAGGCGGTAGCTCCCGGACCTTTTTTTGACGCAAACGAAAGGATGTAGTCGACGGGCGTCGCTGGCATTTGCGCGGATGGTCGACCCGAGCCTCATCTGACGGGTACGCGACGCTACGAACTACGGCAAAGAGGATATTGCGATGGACATCCGGTTGAAGCAAGCCACGATCCAGATCGTCGAAAGCGGGCGTCACCTGTCGCTCGCGACGCTACGGGAAGATGGATACCCGCAGGCGAACACCGTCAATTACGCAAACGACGGATTGATCCTGTACTTCGGCACAGCACGCACCAGCAGCAAGATAAGAAATATCCAATGCTGCAGCAAGGTGTCGCTGACGATCAATTTGCCCTACGACGACTGGAGCCAGATCAGAGGCCTCTCAATGGCCGCGACCGCCCGTGTGCTGGCTGATGACTCCCCTGACAGCGTCCGCGCGATGAATCGCTTGCTCGCACGCTTTCCGAGCGCATCGGATATGTCGCCGCCGTCGGATCCGGGGCAGATTGTTTTCGTCGAACTCGTGCCTCGCTTCGTCAGCGTCATTGACTACGCGCAGGGGTTTGGTCACAGCGAGCTGGTCGAGATAAGTGCAACCGATTTCGATACGCCAGCATCGGCCTGATTCAATCCGCCATGAAATAGAAAGCCGAGCGGAACGTCGACGCACTGATCCACGCAGCGAGCCACAGTTCCGCATCGTCACGAAAGAGCCGGGGATCGGCTCGGGCGAGGGGTCGCGAGCACCGGCCGACCCTGGTCGAAGCCCGCGCAAGCCGCCGTGCTGCCGAGCCGTCTGGCGCTAGCCCAATAATGAGCTTCCCTGTACCGCATCGCCTGTCAGCAGCGGCTCCCCGCAGTGTTTCGCAATCGCGCGCCGCACGTTGTCGCGAAGCCGCAGCATCGCGCCGAAGTTGACACCCGTGGGTTGAACCGGTTCGAGCAGGGTCACAACCACCTTGCCGCGACGCGGCAGCCAGGTTCCATCGCGCAGTATGCCCCGCACGCCAGAGAGCGCGATGGGTATGACCGGTTCGTGCGTCAGACATGCAGCCCTGAATGCGCCAAGGTGAAAAGGCCGAAGTCCCGAGGAGCGGGTGAACGTCCCCTCGGGAAAAAACAGAAGTGAGTCCGACTCCGCAGCTTGCGCGACGAGCAGTTCTTCGTCTTCGAGGCTTGCCAGATAGTCTCGCCGTTCGACGAAGCGCGTTCCGATCGCGCGCAGAAACCGTCCGACAAACGGCTGTTTTGACAGCTCGCGTTTTGCAACAAAGTTGACCGGACGTGGTAGGGCTGCGAGCAATACAAGGCTATCGAGATAACTTGTGTGATTGGCAACCATGACCGCATGAGGCACTGAAGCAACCCGCTCGTCGACGATTCGGTCCAGGCGCACGCCGGTCAGGCGGAGGAATATTCGGCACGCGCGTGCCGCTGTCATAAAACCACGGGCCTCGTCGGGGCAGAGGACGACCGTGCACCAGGCCGCAGGCGCGATCAAGGCGAAGACGCTCCAGCAATACGTGCCATACGCAATCTCCGCAATCCGTCCCGCGCACCGCTTCGTGAATGGTTGCCGCTCGCAACTGTGATATCGAGTATTTGCCGCCAGGTCGCACGCGCAGGCAGGCGGCCGTCGTTGCTCAATAACAGGTCGAGCGTTGCTGCGTGGCGTATCTTGCCACTCGCAGTCTTCAGGATGCTATGCGGTGCGACGAAGCGAATGTCTTCAGCGGGTGCGCCAAGCAGCGCGACGGTCGCCGCGTTGATTTCAGTCAGGAGTCGGCTGCGGGCCCCGGCGTCAACGTCGTCCGCTTCGACAAGAATCACGAGGCGCTCGGTCCCGCTCGACGGCTCGGGGCGGCCGCAGACGGCGACACCGCCCGGGCGCATACCAGGCAAACGGCCGATCGTGTCTTCCAGTTCAGAAGGAAAGAAGTGCCGTCCGCCGCGAATGATCATGTCCTTGACGCGGCCGATGATAAACAGTTCGCCATCGCAGAGATAGCCGAGATCGCCTGTGTCGAGCCAACCGCCGCGCATCAGACGGGCGGTTTGCGCAGGATTGCGATAGTAGCCGCAGGCCGCTGATGTGCCTCGAAACTCGATGCGCCCGACGCGACGCTCGGCGAGTTCGCGGTCGGCGGAATCGACGATTCTCATTTCGCTGCCCGTCAGAACATGGCCGCATCCGACAATTTCGATGGCGGGCTCGTCGTCAAACAAAGCGGGTACTGCCTCAAGCGTCGTGTTCAGCGATGCACGCTGGATACGGTCGACTGACCGGCTCCGCGCCACAGAAGGCGAAGCGCAGCGAAGACAAGTCGAGGCCGTCGAGGTCCGCATCGTCGATGTGCCGCGCGCATCTTTCGTAGGCGAAATTCGGTGCGGCAGTAATCGTGCCGCGATAGCGTTGAAACAGTTGCAGCCAGCGTTCCGGGCGGGCCAAAAAAGTGGTCGGGGACATCACGACGAGCGGGAAGCCATAGTACATCGGCGCGAACCACGCGCCGATCAAACCCATGTCGTGATAGAGCGGCAACCAGCTGACCAGGACGTCACTCGCGTCGACGTGCATCCTGTCTCCCATGGCACGGATGTTGGCCAGTAAATTCCCGTGACTGAGGACAACGCCTTTCGGGTCGCCAGTGCTGCCCGAAGTATACTGCAGGAAGGCGGTGTCCTCGGCGCGGGGGGCAAATAGCGCGCCTGGTTCGCTGCCATCGATGCTCGCTGGCGTCAGCACTTGATCGACGCTTGGCACGAGCGCCCGGAGCAGCCGAGCGACGACGACCGCCTGGGGCACCGTGATCAAGGCCTTCACCTGCGCATTGGCGAGTATCGCTGCATGACGCCGGACGTGCTCCTCAACCTGCGACAATCGGGCCGGCGGATAGATTGGTACCGGGATCGCGCCGCACAACATGATGCCGAGGAACGAGACGAAATAGTCGCAGCCGGTGGGAAGCATCAGGGCAACGGTGTCGCCCGGATCGATCCCGACCGAACGCAATCCGCTCGCGGCTCGGGCCGCGCGGCGATATAGCTCGCCGTAGGTAAGAGGGGAGGACGTTACGCCGTCTTCGACAACGAAGATATGCGTGCGGTCGGGGTGCCGATCCACATGCCAGCGGAGGGCGTAAATGAGGGTCTGCGCTTGCAGAGGCGCACCGATCGCATCGAACGGCATATGCCGCGCGCCCCCGTCAGTCGGCTGACGCGGTGGCGCCGCGCAGTCCGTTTCAATCGCTCTTAACACGTCTGCCGGCGTCGCGGAGGAGGCAAAGGCATCCACCGGCAAACGCACATTCAGCGTGTGCTCGATGCGGCCGAGCAATTCCGCACGCATGAGGCTGTCGAAACCGAGATCTCTCTCGAACTGCGTCAGCGGGCCGAGCTTTACGGGCGGGTTTTCACCCGAGTGCACCTCCTCAGCGAGCGTCTCGACCACGCGCAACAATCGGCTTTCCATGTCGGTATGGTGGATGACGTCGTCGACGCGGGGCGGGACCATCTGATCATGGTTCATGTCGGTAAGAATGCTCAACGAGGATATAAACGAAGCGACAGCACGGGCTCCAAATAAACAGCGAGGCTCAAGAACTCGTCCGGGCTTCGCGCTTGCATCGGACGTTCGATGCGTAACAGTTAGATTTTCTGACCGGAAGGTATGCAGGGGGTTCGGAAGCAAGCAAGGGAGCGCTTTCTGGTCGGTCCGCTGGCATCATTTGATGCGCATCGGGAGAAGCCGATTTGATCTTGATCAACCGCCCCGCTTACCGGCGCAACGCACGGCCTTTGCGCGAATCCAGGTCGCTGTACCGATGCGAGCTCAGGCTTCCTGTTCGTACCAGCCGGTGATCGTCGACCAGATTTGTCGGGCCGTCTCCGCAAACGTGAACAGGGCGACATCGGCTGACGAGATCACGCCCTCTCGAAGCAGAAAATCGACGTTGAAAGCCTTGCGCCAGAACTTTTCGCCAACGAGAACCACCGGCAGGGCTCGGATTTTTTGCGTTTGCAGAAGCGTCAAAACCTCGAACAGTTCATCGCAGGTGCCGTAGCCGCCGGGGAAAAACACAGCTGCCTTTGCGCGCTCCAGCAGATGCAGCTTGCGGATCGCAAAGTAGTGAAGCCTGAAGCAAAGTTCCGGCGTCAGGTACGGATTGGGAAACTGCACGTGCGGCAAGGAGATATTCAGGCCGATGCTCGGCGCGCCGATTTCGAAGGCTCCCCGGTTGGCGGCTTCCATAATGCCCGGGCCGCCACCCGTTACCACAGTCAGCTTCGGTAGTTTCTGTGTCTTCTCCGAGCGTCCGATTAGCTGGCCCAGTTCGCGCGCCACCGAGTAGTAAGCGCTCTTGCGCGCGAGGCTTCTTGCAACGCGCACGGCCTGTGCCAGCTCGGCGTCGCCGGAGCGGGCTCGCAGTGCGGCGCGCGCGGCGTCGAGCTTGCGGCGTGCAGCTGACGGCTCGGGGATCCGCGTGCTGCCATACACGACGACCGTATGTTCGATGCGATGTCGCAGCAATAGCTCCTCGGTTTTCCAATAATCCAGTTGCAGGCGAACGCCGCACATCTGCGGACGTTCCAGGAACGCTGGATCCTGATCCGCTTGCCGATAGCTGGGACTGTCGAGCAGGCGCTGGACGCGCTCCGAAGCTTCAGGATCGTCTTCGGGTGCCATGGGCCCCCGCGGCAAAGACTGTGCTGGCCCCGGGCGGGGGGATCCGCGCAGCCGTAAGCCTTCGATCGTGTGCTCGGGAAGCTTGTTCATGTTCTTTCCTTTCCGCCAAAAGCGGCCAGCTTGCTGTCGATGCCAGTCGCTTCATCATCGCCAAGTGCCGTCCCTGCGCCATGACACATGTCAAAGCCACGCGAATGCGCCGAGCGGCGCGGCGGTCGGCTCGAGGCCACACCGGTTGACCTGGATCATGGAGCCGCGGCTCGCGAAGCCTATGCTCGCGGTATGTGTTGCCCGTGCATGGGTGATTCTGGAACTTGTCCACGCGGAGGCCCAACATGCCGGATCCGAGAGTTCTCATTGCCTATTTTTCGCGAACCGGTACCACCCGCGTTACCGCAATGACGCTTGAAGCGATGCTGGACGTCGATGGCGAGGCGATGTTCCAGTACGCGGACCGGTCTGGCCCGTTCGGCTACCTACGCCCGCTCATCGAATTGGTCAACCGGCGGCCGGTCAGTATCGTGCCGACCAAATATGACACTGCTTCCTACGATCTCGTGATCGTGGGAACGCCTGTATGGGCTCGCTCCGTGTCATCGCCGATTCGCGCCTATCTCGCCGCAAACGCGTCGCGTCTGCCCCTTGTCGCGGTTTTCTGGAGCTACCGCAGTCCAGGCGCACGTCGCGCAAAAGCAGGAGAAGCAGTGGACATGCAGGTTGGGTTGCATGATTTTTTTCAAAACCAGGCGGGCCGGTCGCCACCTCGAGGCGGAACTTCTGCATGACAACGCACAGTGTTGACTATCTGCTGGTCGGCGGTGGCTTGGCAAGCGCAACTGCAGCGCGCACGCTGCGCAACGAGGACGTCGGGGCGAGCATCGCGATCATCTGTGGCGAGACCTTCCCGCCTTATCAACGCCCTCCGCTGACCAAAGGATTTCTGGGCGGCACACTGGACGTATCGCAGATAACCGTTCATCCAGCGGCATTTTATTCGGAACGGAAAATCAACGTCGTTCTTGGGACGCACGCAGTTCACGTCGATGCCAAAGCCCACGCAGTGCGCACGGATACACAAGAAACCATTATCTACCGGAAGTTGCTCATCGCCACGGGCGCATCGCCGCGCATTCCTGATTTGCCGAACGCGGAGCTGCGGGGGATTTACTACCTGCACAGCATTGGCGACGCTATCGCGATTCGGAGCGCCGTCCGTTCTGCAAAGCGGGCAATCGTGCTGGGTGCGAGCTTTGTCGGACTTGAAGCTGCGACATCACTGCATGCGCTCGGCCTGCACGTTACGGTGATCGAGCGTGACCTCCGGGTGCTATCGTCATTGCAGGCGCCCGTCTTATCCGACTATTTCGCGGCGTGCTGCAAGGAAAGAGGCATTGAGTTGCTCGTCAATTGCGAACTGCGCCGTTTCGTCGGGGAAGACACAATTGAGGCTGTCGTCACGGGTCGCGGCGAGTTGATCAACTGCGATTTTCTGCTGGTCGCAATCGGTGTCACGCCGAATTGCGAATTCCTTCTGGATAGCGGAATTGTTCTCAACAACGGCATCGTGGTCGACCAGTTTTTGCAAACGAGCGACGCGGACGTCTTCGCTGCGGGAGATGTTGCGAACTTTTACGACCCGGTATTCGGACTGCAGCGGCGCATCGAACATTGGGACAACGCGACACGGCAGGGACGCCTGGCCGCGAAGAACATGCTGGGAAGGCGGCTTCCGTATCGCGACGTGTCGATGTTCTATGGAGATCTATTCGATGTGCCGTACAATTTTCTCGGTCGTCCCGACGACGCCACTGAAATGGTGGAGCGGGGCTCGCTAGCAGCGCGCTCGTACTCACTGCTGTATCTGAAGAATGACGTGCTTTGCGCGGTATTTTCGGTGGGCCGCCCTCCGGAGGAAACGTCGACTAGCGAGGAACTGATCCGTCAGCACACGAATCTGCATGCCTCGAAAAATCGCTTGCCAGACCTCCATTTTGCGTTGGACAGCTTACCTTCACAAACGGTCGTGATTCTGCAGGGCGGAGGCGCGCTCGGTGCTTTCGAATGCGGTGCTATCGAGGCGCTTGAGGAGCAGGGTGTCGTGCCGGACGTCATCGCGGCCGTCTCGATCGGAGCGCTCAACGGCGCTATCATCGCCAGCCATCCGGGGCACGCGGCGGCGCCGCTTGCCGAGTTCTGGCGGGAGCTGTCAATTGCGGTGCCGGAGGCGTTGAGTCCTTGCCTGCATCAGGCAATAATATCGTGGCACGTCTTTTGTCTCGGCGTACCAAACTTCTTTCGGCCGCGCTGGTGGCGATTCCCGAACAATCTCGAATCCCTGCCGCCCCGGTGGACCAGCCTCTACGATCCCGAGCCCATCACGCGGTTGATCGATCGCTATGTCGATTTTGACGCGCTCGTTACCAGCCCGGTTCGACTGTTGATAAGCGCGGTCGACGTCGAGACGGGAGAACTTAGAATCTTCGACAGTTACGTTGATCGCCTCGGTCCGGCACACTTGCTCGCAAGTGGAAGCCTACCGCCCGGACTGCCGTGGACGAAGGTTGACGGCAGGCCTTACTGGGACGGTGGCATCGTTAGCAATTCTCCGCTGGAACTCGTGATCGAACGCTGCGGGGCGGTCGGTAAGCGTGTGTTCACGATCGACCTCTTCTCCGGGACGAAGTCCCTGCCGACGAATCTTCTCGAGGTAATGCTCAGGCGGGACGAGATCGTCTACACCGACCGTGTGCGTAACGATTTGCGCCTGGAGGAGTATGCGAACGATTTCAGCGAACTCGTGAAGGAAATCATGAGTCACCTCGATGCCCAGACTGCCCGGCAAATTCTCCAAAAGCCGCATTTCATACGGCTCATGGGCAATCGTGCGCCGATACATATTACAAGGATTGAATTGCTTGACGAGGCGAGCGGGTCCGTCGCACGCGAGTACGATTTCGCGGCTGTCACCGTGTCGAGGCTGCGGCGGCAAGGTTATCGAGCGGCGCTTGCCGCCCTGGCTCGTTCACGTCGCGCCTGATCATGGAAATGACCCTGCACTCCAGACCCTCCACGACGAAGCGCAACGAGAGCTGGATCGGGAGCGACCAAAGGGCGCAATTGAACGGGCACGAGGAAATTTTGGACGCGACGATGCGCGGGATTCCGTCGCCCGCAAGGCGGCGTCTCGAAGGCCACGAGTCGCAGAGAATGCGTTGATGTTCAAGCGACTGAGCGCCAAAACTGCACCACCGCAGGGTAGACGGCGCGTTGCCACGTTGAGCCCGTAAATAAATCGTAGTGGTCGCAGTTGTCGATAGTCAGTCGGCTGCGCCGGCATGCGGGAATCGCATTGCAGAGGCTGTGAGCGGCATGGGTCTGACCTGCGCCGGTGATGTCGTCGCGATCGCCTTCGACGGTGCAAAGCGCCATCGACCCGAGGTTTTGCGGGCGAACACGGCGTTCACCGACCTGCAAATGTCCCCGGGGAAGACACTGCTCCTGAAAGACCACGCGGATCATGTCCAGAAAATAGTCTTCTGACATGTCCAGAAAGGCAGAATACTCGCTGAGCGATCGGAGGGTGTCCGTTGTTGCCTGTCTATCTCCCGACATTCGGCTCGCCCAGTAACGCAGTTCGAGTGCGAGTTGTCTGTGTGGGTGCGCAGCAACTATCGCGGCACGCTGTATGAAGCCTGGATATACCCGGCGGCCGCACCCGGAATAGGGCGGTGGAACGGTTTCGATGACCGTACTGCGAAACCATTCGATGCCGTGAGCTTGTGCTATGCGGTCGATCGCAGTCGGACCCAGGCGCGTGTCAATCGGCCCGCCCATCAGCGTGAGGCTCAGCGGTTCGGCGAATCCCGAGCTCGAAACAAGGGCTGACGCTGCGAGGGCGGGCACGGTCGCCTGGCACACGGCAATCACGTGGAGGCGAGCGGTGCCGATCCTACGCAAGAAACGTTCGAGCGTACGTATGTAGTCACTGAGCCCGAAAGCGCCTGCCGAGACCGGCACATCGCGCGCGTCGGCCCAATCGGTGATGTAGACGTCTGCGTCGTGCAGCAGCGTCTCGACCATTTCGCGGAGCAGTACAGCATGGTGCCCGGCGAGTGGAGCGCAGACAAAAATGCTCGCTGCTGCGGCGTCACTCTGGTCGAGTTTGTTTAACGTTGAGCCTTCGCGTGCGAAACGTCTCAATTCGCAAAACGGCGTGCGGTCCACGACGGTTTCGACGATGGGAATATAGCGATCACCGGCCTCGATCGACGAAATCCCGAAAGGCGGCGGTTCACTTCGTCGATACGGCCAACGATATCCGGGCGCGGCGAACTCGAAGAATGACTTCAGCAAGCTATCTTGCGCTTCCATCCACTCGTACCACATTGCATCTCCTTCCGATGAAGCATTGGATGGCAAAAGCGCGAGCCAGGCTCCTTGGAAGCCTCCGTCTGGCACCGATCCGCTCATCTGAAGGAATCATGTGGGACCGGCGGACCGGAGTGGTTCGCTTTGCGAATCTGGTAGCTTTCACCCGGCCGGTGCTTCGTTGCAGGGCCCGATCTGCGTCAGTCTTCAAAGGGGTACGTAGCTCAAACTGGTGCACTCCGTTCAATAAGCCCGATACGGCGCGGGCCCGCAGCTCGCCCCGTAGAATCGCGGGTCTCACAACACCCCTGTCTGCTCCAGGAAGACGCTCGATTGTCGGGTCGATTGTTTTAACTGATTCGGATCTGAGGCTTGCGACATCGCGTTCGCGCCAAGTCGTGGGGGGCCGATGTCGAGTCGGTGCCGCATTTTCCACCGGGAGGTTGCCCGTATAACTGTCAGGGCGATAAGGGTGTCGGTCAGCCCACCTCTTGGCTTGGGCGATGGCGATGCGAATCGCATGATCGTCCGGCACACCCTGTGCGAGCAGCGCATTTGCAATCTCGATGGCCTTTTCGCGAACTGCTGCCTCGAGGTTGCGCATCGATACCGGATAACGTCTCGTATTCCACGGCATGATGCACCTCGTATCACTGTAATGTCCTAATCGTGGCGAATTGCCAAATATGCGTGGAGGTCGCGTTTGCATGACTATTCGGAACCGAGCGACCCTCTCATGCCCGTGACTGCTGAGGCCCATTGTGCCGACTTCGACATCTGAAGGCTTGACCTACGTCAATGCCGGGGGGCGAAGCAAGATTAGCGTGCAGTAAAGCGGGAGGATACGTCTGCAGCATCACGAAATGTTCGGCGATTTCGACCGCGTCGGACGGCGCGCAATACGCTGACCGTGCCGGCGCGAAGAATTTCCTGCAACCCTCAAACGTCTGTCTAAAAATGAAATACAAGGACTATTACGAAATTTTAGGCCTGCAGCGCACTGCGACGCAGGATGACGTCAAGCGCGCGTCTCGTAAGCTGGCTCGTAAATATCATCCTGACTCAGCAAGCATGCCAGCATGCCGACGCAGACGCCCGTTTCAAGGAACTTGGTGAGGCGTATCAAGCGCTCAAGGATCCCGAAAACCGTGCTGCCTATGATCGGATGGGTACCGAATGGCGTAACGGCGAGGAATTTCAAACCCCCCGAACTGGGATGAGGGCTTTGAGTTCAGTGGATCCATTGGGGGCGGCCGCACGAACGGCGGTTTCAGCGACTTTTTCGAGGCGATGTTTCGCGATGCGGGACGCGGCGCGCACTCGCACATGCACGCGGCCGGACAGGATCATCATGCCACGATGGTGATCGATCTCGAGGATGCGTACCGGGGCGCACGACGCTCTATCTCGCCCACTCCAAACTCGGGTCGTCGATGCGCAAGGCCATCTCACGCTCCAGCCACACACGGTCGACGTATCGATTCCCAAGGGCGTCTATGCCGGGCAGCACCTTCGGCTCCGGGGCAGGGCGGTGCCGCACTGGTGCCGGAATCAGCGGGCGACCTGTACCTGGAAATTGCATTTCGCGAGCATCCGAGATTTCACATCGACCGACGCGATGTCTCGATCGAACTGCCGCTTGGGCCCTGGGAAGCCGCGCTCGGCGCACAGGTCACGGTCCGACACCGGACGGCTCCGTCGAAATGACGGTGCCACCGAGTTCGCCAGGAGGATGGCGGCTGCGCCTTAAAGGACAGGGATTCCGGCAAATCCTGCCGGCGACCTGTACGTCGCACTGAAGATCGTATTGTCACCCGCCATCAGCGAACACGCCAAAGCCCTGTATGAGACGATGCGACAAGGATTCAACTTCGACGCCCGCGCGCATGTTTACAGGTGACTCATGATGACGGAATCGATGAAGATTTATCTCGAAGGGCAAATTGTCGAGAACGACGTCGAGTTCACGCTCGTCGAATTGTGTCGGGCGAGTGGTGCGTCGGGAAAGAGGTCGTGTTATGGGTATCGGAAGCGGCCTTTGAGCCGGCAGGTGACGAGCCACCAGAGTCGCGTTTCAGTGGCGCGGCGCTAAGTCGCGTGCTCACCGCCAAACGATTGGCGCGTGACTTCGAGATCAATGCCCCCGGTATTGCACTTGCGCTCGATCTGCTTGACGAAGTAGCCGCTCTGCGGGCGTCGCCTAGGAAATCGATCGATCGATAACCAAGACTCTGGGCGCGGCCCGATCAAGATGCCGCGAGCGCGGCTTTGCTGGCCGGACCTCACCGCACAGCCAGCCGGCTTGAAGTGGAGCGAGTCGACGAGCCGTCTACGGTTCGGCGAACAATGTCCGCATTGCATTCGCAAAGCGCCGAAACGATGCAAGCGAGCCCGCTATGCTTTCGTATTTCTCGGTGCCAATCTGCCCGTCGAGGGTGATGATCAGCATACCCGCTTCGCGTGCCAAAGCGAGGATCTCATTAAAGTCGCCCTCGACGGCGCCGCCGTAGTGCAGCGAATGTGCCGGGCGGGCCGCTAACTGGCCTTTGCCGATGCTGGAAAGTGAGCTGTTGTTCAACATGGTCGATCCCCCGCTAGCTTGTGCTGAGGGGTCGCGTGCAGGGCGGCCCCCGGTCCCATTGGTGCTATCCATGACCAAAGTATCGGCCGTCGCAGCGGAAATTCAAAGCGGATGTCGCTGAAGTTCACGTAGGTCTTCGTGCGTCGATGTCAGTTTTTTCCTACACGGTGTATCTGTGAAGTGGTCGGCCGAGGTGGCGCGCGTGCAGTCATGATATAGGTACGACCTTTCCAGCGCCCTGGCGGCCAGGTGCCGCGGGTTACTGTGCCGCGTTATCGAGGGCGTCACGAACCTGAACCGCCAAACAACAAAGGTTGATACGCGTCAAACGCATGCGCCCGGACTGGTCCAGGCTATCAACTGTCGTGACAAAGCTTCGACTCCTACGCTGAGTCGGGCTGATAGGGAGAGCGGAAAAGCTGAAACAGGGCGCTGATGCTGGCAGGGATTTAATGTTCTCTTCAAATCTTGAGCGACCTGACCGGCGAAAGCATAGCCTCCTGGAGAGGAACTCTTATTTTGGCTTGAATGCTCAACTGGTGTTCTGCGCCGCTGTGCGTCGGACCGTCGCACTTCCAACCGAGGTAGAAGTCATGGGCTTTTTGAACCGTTTTTTGCGGTCTGCCGAGCAGCGACTCGCTGGTTTACCACTGCCTTGCGCGGTACGACTTGCCGGAGGACCGCGCATCGGGTCGTCGCAGCCCCACGTTGTTTTTGTCGTCCGCGATACGATTGCCCTCGTGCATCTGGCGCACGGGGCGATCGGGCGGCTGGCAGAAGATTACGTGGAAGGTCGGCTCGAAATTGAAGGTGAGATGCGTGACCTCATGGCGATCGCACCCGCCTTGCTCGGCGTCGACCCAGCCCTGGAGTCCGGCGGGTGGTTGCCTCGGCTCGTCCGGCGTACACAACGGCTCCTCTGGGAGCGCGCGCATCACAGCCGCGCCAACGATTCCCGACAGATTCGGCATCACTACGACGTCTCGGACGACTTCTACGGACTATGGCTTGACCCGAGGCGCGTGTACTCATGCGCCTACTTCGCCGACGCAGCTATGAGCCTGTCCGAGGCGCAGGAAGCTAAGCTCGACCTCCTTTGCAAAAAACTCATGCTGCGTCCTGGAGAGCGCTTCATCGACATCGGCGCCGGCTGGGGTGGTCTGCTGCTGTGGGCCGCCGAACACTATGGCGTCGACGCCACCGGCATTACCCTGTCCACGAAACAGCACGCCTATGTCAATGCCCTTATCGAGCAAAAGGGCTTGCAAGGCCGCGTGCGTATGTTGCTACAGGACTACCGTGACGTCGACGAATCCCTGCCATTTGATCGGGTGGCTTCGGTGGGCATGTGCGAACACGTCGGCCGGCCGAACCTTCCTGCGTACTTCGCCAAGATTCATCGTCTGCTCAAGCCTGGTGGTCTTTTGATAAACCACAGCGTCACCGCTGGGGGCACCGACAACCCCCAACCCGACGGCGGTATGAGCGATTTCATTGAAAAGTACATTTTCCCCGGCGGCCAACTCGTTCACGTGAGCGCGATGCTGAACGCCATGACGCGAGGTAAGCTCGAACCTTTGGACGCGGAGTGCCTACGCCCGCATTATGCCCAAACCTTGTGGCGCTGGGCCGACGCGCTCGAAGCGCATCTTGATGAAGCTTACCAGGTGCTGGGCAAGGATGCTAACAAGGCCATCCGCGCCTACCGTCTGTACCTTGCCGGCTCGGCGATGGGATTCGAGCGGGGCTGGACATCCGTGTTCCAAGTTCTGGCTTCGCGCCCGGATCATGTCGTGGAACAACCTGAGCAATCCTGGAGCCACCTGCGGGGAACACAATGCATGTATCCCTTCAATCGGGCTTATGTCTATGCGCAGGGTGATGAGCATGTCGGCATTGCACGTGGCGGCGATGACAACAAGAGCGGTGGGGCTAGCGAGCGCGCGAATCGAAAGGCTGTGCGAGACGAGTACAACGCCTTGCATACCGAATAGCGGGTACGCGGCCCTCGAATTGACGATAAGGCTGCCCGCCGCTCAAAGGGATCGCGTAGCCAGCACTGATGGGAAACGCCCACTCACCGATAGCGCCAGGCAGAAGCCGCACACGAATCCCCGGGGCGCTCATTGATCACGCGCGCCGGATAAAAAAAAAGCGGACGCCGAACGAGAAGTGCGGAAACGAGTCGTAAAGTTCGGAGCGAGCGCGGATAAAGTGTTCGTGCGATCCGCCGCGGACGAGAAACCCAGCGTAAAGCGCTGCAAGAAATGGCCGGCGGCGCAATTATCCGAAATCACCAGACAGGATCTGTCTCTTGCAGCAAGTGCGCCGACCGCGTCGACCAGGCTGAGAGCCGAATGGTTGACGCAAATCAACGACACAAGGGACATCTGTCATACGCTTGTCCTGACCACCACCCGGCGCGTGTCAAGGTACTTGTCGCCTCAGTCATGCAGCCAAAGGCTGTCTAAGTTTAGCGTGCGAGGCCATCGTGACGACTGACTCGCGCTCCGGATTGAGCGTGACGGCACCGATGGGCGTCCAGTCTCGCGTGCAGCCTGACCAGCGGGCCGGGTTACGTTCCCGCGCCTGGACATACACCTCGTGACGAGCGGCGAGGATCGCGTGATCGTCTCCGTCATGGCGCTGCGCCGGGCTGACGTAGCGGATGCTGCTGTGACGGTGGTCGAAGTTGTACCAATGCACGAAGTCGCTCGCCCAGTCGCGTGCAGCATTGAGCTCGGCGAAGCCCGTGGCGGGGAACTCCGGGCGGTACTTGGCCGTGCGGAACAGCGCCTCGGCATAGGCGATATGTGATTTGGCTCATATCGCCTAGTATGTTGCGCTAAAAAATATGTTGCGCGACGAACAGAAAGCCAGGGAGTGCATGGCAACCCTGACTCGGATCCGCACATAAGAGTGTGCCTGGGTTGCCGCTATAGTCCACGGAGAAAGATCATTAACGATGGCAACTCGCGTCGGCGCAATGGCGAGACTGGAAGCCCCGAAACGTCCACAATGGCCAGCGCCTTGGCCTTCATTTCAAGGTCGACCTCCGCATAGATATTGGTCGTGTCGAGGGATACGTGACCAAGCCACGCGCGGATCGTGTTGATGTCAACGCCAGCGCGCAGCAGATGAACCGCCGAGGTGTGCCGGATGTTGTGTGGACTGATCCGCCTGGACGCCATGGATGGGACGGTTTCGCTGGCCGTCGCGGCGTAATTTGTGACGAGACGGTGGATGCCGAAACGCGTCATGGGCTTGTTCGCACGACCAAGAAAGACGACCTGATCGGTGCCGCGGCCGGCCACCAAATTTCTCAGCAACGGTATCATCATAGGCCAAAGAGGACACAGCCGAACCTTGTTGCCTTTGCCAAGAATTCGCGCTGAGGGGGGATCGCCGAGATGAAGATCGCCGATGGTCAGGCGTGCAACCTCGTCGGCTCGGGCGCCGCTATTGTAGAGAAACAAGAGTAGGACGTAGTCACGCAGTCCAATTGCTGTGTCACGGTCTGGCTGCCTCAACAGTTCGTCCATCTCGACCTTTTCAAGGTAACCGATCATGCTTCTGTCTGTTTTTTTGAATGGGACCAGTCGCATCTCCGTACACCACGACAGGTGCACCGGCGAGCGCATCCCGATGAAGCGAGCCAAAGAATGGATAGTGCCAAGACGCTGATTGCGGGTGGCTCCGGTGCACTGTCGATCTCGTTCCAGGTGATCAAGGAACTGCCGCACGATCGCGGGAGAAAGATCCTCGACAGTCATCCGGTCGATCGCGATGCCGGTACGTTTGCTCGCGAATGGCAGCAACAATGTCAGCGTGTCGCGGTAGCTGGTCTGCGTGTTTCGAGCCAGATTGCGTTCGCCTACCAGATACTCAAGAAGGAAGCGGCGGATCCATGGCCCCAACAGGTTTTTATCATTCATGGCTATCTCCACAATTTGCGTACCGGGCAAAGCGCTGACTGGCTTCCAGAAGTAACTCTGGTGTCATCTGCAAATAGCGTTGGGTCGAACTAATCTCAACGTGCCCAAGGTAGGTTGCCAGCCGTGGCAACAGGCGTTGAACATCCTGACCGGACCGATACCACGACAGGACACGGTGAACTGCCGCGGTGTGTCGCAAGTCGTGCAACCGCGGCGGACGCAACTCATCTGGCGGGCATTCGATGCTTGCAATGCGTCGTACGCGCTGGAACAGGGTGATGACGCGCTGATACGTCCAGGCAGTTCCAGTGCGGGACGTAAAAAATGATGAGTCTTCGCCTGCGGGCATGGGAAGTCTGCGACGCCGATCAGCATGCCCGGTCAACTCCAGCGCGAGCTTTGGGCCAATCGGGACCAACCGAGTCTTGTAGAATTTGCCGTTGCGCACAGTGATGACCCTCTGCACAAGATCGACGTCGCACATGGTCAATCCAAGTGCCTCACTGATGCGCATGCCGCTGCCATACAGTAGTAGTATCAAGGTCCGAAACGATGGTGCTTGCTGCCGGCTATAGATACTGTTCAGCCCGGACGTGGCGTCAAGTAGTCGACGAAGCTCTTCAGTGGAATAAATGTATGGTGTTTGCTGGGGCGGAAATCTGGGCAAACCTTGCGGCAGTGGAGACTCTTTTACATGGCCTCTGCTGATCGCGAATCGATACAGGCCGGACAGCAATCGGTACTTGATCCGCCAAGTTGAGCTAGGCGGCCCCGAGCCTTGCAAGAAGGCTAGGACCTGCTCTGCCTGAACTTCATCTATTTGAATGTCGCCCATTAGACGCCCAAATTGACGCAATGTCCGTTTAGCCGTTTTGGAACGCAAACCTATCGACTGTTGCAATTCGATGTAGGCGTTTATCACATGGCGGCCTCAAAAGCGAGGTGCAACACCTATCTCGTATAAGGTGTTGCAATGCCCGACAAAACTACTTCATACCAGC
>NZ_FCON02000148.1 GCF_001544535.1 Caballeronia choica
TCGCAATCTCTTCAAGGAAAAGCATGTCCGCTACGCCGCCTGAGGAAGAGGGCACTATTTGATGCACTCGTCAGTAATTGACATATTCGAATGGAGACGCGGCGCATGAATGCTTTCGATAGGGATGTTCAATTTTGGCTCGTTCATATCGGCTCATCTTCATTCTTGCTCGCCCACTCCGTTGGCGCGATCGCCAGGTTCTATTTCACCAAGGGCCTCGTTCCGCTCGCGATTCTCTGTGCCATCTGGTTCCAGCCGGGAGACTCCCAGCCATTGCGCCGCGAGACTGTCGTCGCAACGCTGTGCGCCGCGTTCGCGGCATTCGTGCTCGGCCGCCTGCTTGCGCTGACGCTGCCGTTCCGCCTTCGCCCGCTTTATGAGCCCTCCGTTCAATTGTCGTTTCCACTAGCCGACCAGACAGGCGACGAAATGCGCTTGTGGAGCTCGTTCCCCAGCGATCATGCCGCGCTCTGGATGGCGATAGCCGTCGGCATTTTCCTTGTCTGGCGATGGATCGGCGTGCTTGCGATTGTGCATTGCGTGGTCTTCGTGTGTCTGCCTCGCGTCTATCTAGGGCTGCACTATCCGACCGACGTCATCGGGGGCGCGGCCATCGGCGCCTTCTGCGCATGGCTCTTCACCCGTCCGCCGATACGCACACGCCTCGCGCCGCTCTTCTTGCGATTCATGGAACACCGGCCAGCGGTGGGTTACATGCTCGCCTTCCTCTTCTTCTTCGAACTCGCGACGATGTTCGATGAGCCGCGCCTCCTCGCGGCATCGGTCATAAAGCACCTACACCCAGGGTTTTTCCATTGAGCACGTGGACGAACGCGGCTTTTTGTTGTCTCGATGATGCCTCGCCGCGTTAGGTGCGAAAACGCCACCCCCAGTCAGAGGGTGGAGTCGCCTACTTTCTTGCCGTAAGTGTTGAGGTCCGTTAATTCTGCTAATGGGTGCACTAATTCTGCTAATACAGCCGAGGTGACGAATTTTGCAGAAGTTGTCGATTGTGTTTGCTGACCAGTATGAGCAACCGGTTCATGTTGCGTGCACGACGCGTGATCTGTGTCGGAATCCGCTCGAGCGTTGTCCCGTGCTCGTCGCACACCTGGACATCCGGATCGAACCATATCCGTTTCCAGCGAGGTGCGGCCACGTCCGAAGGATTGAGCACCAGACATCGGAAGCAGTACGGCAGGGTGGAACGGTTTCGCACCCAGCCGGGCGGTGTCTGGATTCGTGCAAGCCGGTCCGGGTTCAGACGGGCGAGTGCCGATAGTGCAACGATTGTACGTTCGGGTATTGGTGCGAACAGGATCCAGCCGGCATTGCCTAAGATTGGGAGCGTCCCCAACTGATTGATCTCCCACATCTGGATGACGCCGATCTGGTAGCGACTGGCGACGCGTCCCAACCAGCGCAGCCATCATCCTTTCCCTTTCCGCAAGTGCTTTCGCTGCGACCGGTGACGGCAAAGTCACTGACGACGTTGTTAAACACGGAAATGTGCAAATTGAAGTACTTAGCCAAGGGAAGGGGCCGACTATCGTCATTCTTCCGTCATTGGGTCGTTCAGGGCGCGACTACGACCAGGTGGCCCAGTATTTGGTGTCCGACGGTTTCCGTGTGCTCCGTCCTGAACCGCGTGGAGTTGGGAAAAGCAAGGGCCCGATGGATAACCTGAATGTGCACGACTTTGCCTCCGACGTGGCGATGGTTATCGAAGCAAAGCACGCCGGCCCCATCGTTGTCGTGGGCCATGCGTGGGGCAATTTTGCTGCGCGCCAGTTGGCCGCCGATCGGCCGGACCTCGTCAAAGGAGTGGTCGTTGCAGCTGCATCGGCAGGGAAGGTTCCCCCGGGTTCGACTGAGAAGCCGATTGATGCCGAAATGCGAAAAGCCATTGATGGTGCAGGCGATCTCAAGCTTTCGGACGCACAACGGCTTGAATATTTGAAACAGGCGTTCTTTGCACCCGGGAACGACCCGAGCGTGTGGCTGGGCGGATGGTATCCCGAAACGCACGAGGCAGAAGGACACGCTCGCAACACGACTCCCGTCGACGATTATTTTGCCGCAGGCACGGCGCCGATCCTTGACCTCCAAGGTGAGAACGATGCGGTCGCGCCTCGCCGGTTCTCGCAAGTGCTCAAGAACATGCTGGGCGATCGTGTGACGGTCGTCGTCCTACCGAATGCGGGTCACGCGATGGCACCCGAACAGCCGAAGGCGATGGCCGATGCCATCTCGACGTTCGCAAAGCGCGTAAATCAATAACAGTTCCATCGATGCTCAAGCTGCGAAGCGGCGTGCCCTCGTCACTTCGTCGTTTGAGCATTTTCAATGTTCTCACCGTACTCGTATGAAATCAAAAGACTCGTCATCTCCTGACAGATTGGATCCACGCCGCCGAGCGCTTAGTTTGGGTTTAGCAGCAGCAGGGGCCTTCGTCCTGTTGAAGCGTTCTACTGCCCACGCGGCACAGAGAGCATCATTTTCGAACTCGACGGGATCAGAGAGCGCCTCCTTGAAAGTTCCAGCGTTAGCGTGTGACGCGCATATCCACATCTACAACGATAGATTTCCTGTCGCCAATCCGAACGCGACGCTCCCGAGTCAGGCGACGGTCGACGATTGCCGGCGGATTCAAGGGCGACTTGGCACGACGCGCACGGTGATTGTCCAGCCAGCGAATTACGGAACGGATAACCGTGTCACCCTAGATGCGATATCGCGCCTTGGGATCGACAAAGCACGTGGCATTGGCGTCGTCTCGACGGACATATCCGAGCAGGAGCTTCTCGCGCTTCATCGCGGTGGCATTCGCGGTGTACGGTTTTCGCTTTTTCAGCCGGATAGGGCGGTCACCCGCGTCGACATGATCGAGCCGATCGCGAAGCGGATTAACGAACTCGGCTGGCACGTACAACTCCAGATGCGCTCGGACTTGATCGTTGAACACGCTGAGTTGCTGAAACGCTTGCCATGCCCTGTGGTCTTCGATCACATGGCTCGATTGCCGCAAAGCGAATCGGGGCATGATGCGTATACCGTCATTCGCGGGATGCTCGACCAAGGGCGTACGTGGGTCAAAGTACGACGCGGTTCGTTGTCGACGAGCGCTAAGCTAGCGGTTCGTCTTCGTGGGACACCGTGGCTCCTACAATGGAGGCAACCATGATCCGAGCAATCTGCACACTCCTGTCGCTTGCTGGACTTTTCGGAGCTAGCGTGAACGCGTTGGCTGACCCCATACGGATCGAATCAGGTACCTATGGTGAGAATTGTGGCGCTCATCATGGCAATTCGATGCGTGAGCTGGCTCTGCACTGTAACTCCGCCGATACCTGCCGTTATCCGGTTGCCTTGCCGGCGGCCCTTCGTACTCGAAATGCTTGCAAGGCCGATTTCGTTGCCGAATGGTCTTGCGGGCCGGGAGAGTTTCACCAGGCTGCAGTTAGGTCTGCCGCAAATAACGGGGGGATTCTCGTGCTGACTTGTATCCCGTCCACCGGTGCAGGCAAATAACCGATCCGGCAAGGGCAAGCATCAGGCAGAGGCCGGCCATGAAGAGACACCCGCCTCTCGGCCATGAATGACCGCTGACACTACGAAACGGGCCCGTCGCTCCCGACTTCGGTGCGATCCTCGGTGGGCTGAATGACCGAGTTTTGTCCTCGATGGGCGCTTTCGCCCGCATCATGCAAAATAGCCGCATAAAATGCGGAGGATGGCTCGTGGGCGTCAACTTCGACCTGAACGATTTGCAGGCGTTTCGAGCCGTCGTGGAGTTGGGCAGCTTCCGCAAAGCAGCGGAGGCAGTCAACATTTCGCAGCCCGCGCTCAGCCGGCGCATCGAGAAGCTCGAGGCGGCGCTCGGCGTGCGGCTTTTCGAGCGAACCACGCGCAGCGTGACGCTCACCACCGTAGGACGCGTGTTCGCCCCGAGCGCAGAACAACTTCTCGACGACCTCGATGTCGCGTTGCTCGGCATCCGCGACGTCTCCACGAGCCGCCTGGGTCATGTGACCATCGCATGCGTGCCGTCGGTTGCCTACTATTTCCTGCCGAGCGTCATTGCCGCTTATCACAGCCGCTATCCGCGGATCCGGGTCAAGCTGCTCGACTCGAGCGCCAATGAAGTGCTCGGCTCGGTCATCAGCGGCGAAGCCGATTTCGGCGTTAGCTTCCTGGGCAGCCAAGAAACCGAGGTCGAGTTCAAGGTCCTGGTGCAGGAACGGTTCGTCGCCGCGTGCCGCCGCGATCATCCCCTTGCTCAGAAAAAGCGTGTGACCTGGAACGAGCTTTACGAACACGAATATGTATCCGTCGACAAGACTTCTGGCAACCGCCTGCTGCTCGATCAGGCGCTGACCACCGTGGCGCCGAGGAAGCCTAGCGTCTGCGAGACCCACCATGTCACCACCATGCTTGGCCTGATCGAAGCAGGACTCGGTGTGGCCGCCGTGCCTTCAATGGCAATGCCCATGCGCGACCATCCGATTCTGACCAGCGTGCCGCTCGTCGATCCGGTCGTGACGAGACGTGTCGGGATCCTCAGGCGCCGGGGGCGTCCGCTCACGCCGGCCGCGCAACAGTTTTATCAGACCATCCTCGACACGAAGCGCAGCGGCATGACCGGCGCCGCGGCGAAGAAGGCCCCGAAATGACGTTGGCAAGGCCGTTCAGGCTGCTTTACGTCCAGGTCCTGCTCGGCATGGTGCTTGGCATGACCGTCGGCCACTTCTGGCCACAGGCCGGCGCATCGCTTAAACCGCTCAGCGATGCGTTCGTCGCGCTGGTACGCATGATGATCGCGCCAATCGTCTTCTGCACGATCGTCACCGGTATTACCTCGCTTGCAAGCGGCGCCAAGATCGGGCGGACCATCCTGAAGGCGCTGGCGTTGTTCTACGTTCTCACGATCGTTGCGCTCGTTCTGGGGCTCGCGACCGCATTCGCGCTGCACCCGGGCGCCGGCCTGCACATCGACGCGCATCATCTGGACACGACGATCCTCGCGCAGTATTCGACGCGCACGCTGTCGCACGGATTCGTCGAATTTGCGCTTCATCTGGTTCCGGAGACGCTTGTCGGCGCTTTCGAGAAAGGCGAGGTGCTACCGGTCCTGCTGCTCGCCCTTCTGTTCGGCTTCGCATTGAATGCGAGCCGAAGCGCCGGGCGGCGGGTAGAGGAATTCATCGACGGCATCGCGCACGTGCTGTTCCGCATCCTCGCGATGATCATGCGGCTTGCGCCCGTCGGCGCATTCGGTGCGATGGCGTTCACGGTGGGCCACTTCGGCATTCGTTCGATTGGCTCGCTCGGCATGCTGATGGTGTCGTTCTATGCGGCGTGTTTGCTGTTCGTCGTCTGCGTGCTCGCTCCACTTGCACGCCTGCATGGCTTCTCGCTCTGGCGGCTGCTGCGCTACATTCGCGAGGAACTCGTCATCGTACTCGCGACGTCGTCGACCGAACCGGTGCTGCCGCGCCTCATCGTCAAGCTCGAAGCGCTTGGCTGCGACAAAGGCATCGTGGGACTCGTGCTGCCCGCCGGCTATTCCTTCAACCTGGACGGCACGGCGATCTACCTGACGCTCGCCTCGACGTTCATCGCTCAAGCGTGCGACGTACACCTCTCGGGCGGCCAGATCGCGACGATGCTCGCGGTCATGCTGCTCACGTCGAAGGGCGCGGCCGGGGTATCGGGCAGCGGACTGGTTGCGCTCGTCGCCACGCTGGCCGTCGTTCCCGACTTGCCGCTTGCAGGCGTCGCGCTGCTGGTCGGCATCGATCGCTTCATGTCCGAGGCGCGCGCCCTGACGAGCGTGATCAGCAATGCCTGCGCGGTGATCTTCGTATCGATGTGGGAGCGCTCCTGCGACCGGGTGCGCCTGAAGAACGCATTGAGCCTGGCGCATGAGCCTGAGGATGCCTTCGATCAGCCCGCCGACCTGATGGGCTGAATCGTTGCCTTAGTTTCAATGCGTGGCGACGGAATCGAGCCCGGTCGATGTCACCTCCGGCTGCACGGCGGGCGACGCGAGATAGTCGAGCAGCGCCTTCGCTTCCTTCGGATGCTGTGCGCCGACCGGTATACCGGCGGCAAAGCGCGTGACGGACTGCATCGACTCCGGAATCTTGCCGACGTACGCCGCGCCCTTCACCGGAAGCAACTCGCTCACCTGCTGAAATCCCACTTCGTAGTCGCCTGTCGCGACAACGGACGCCACCGGAATCTTCGGGATCATCTTCGCCTTGTTCTTCACCTGCTCCTCGATGCCGAGCCGCTTGAACAGCTCGCGCTCGATATAGACGCCGCTCGCGCTATCCGAGTAAGCGATCGACCGGGCATGCAGCAAGGTATCCTTGAGCGCCGCCTCGGATCCGATGTCGGGCTTCGGCGCGCCGTCGCGCACGACCATGCCGATGCGTGAATCCGCGAGTTCGACGCGCGAATCGGGAATTACCTTGCCCTGCTTGATCAGATCGTCGAGGGCGTAGCCGACCATGATCACCACGTCGGCAGGCTCGCCGCGCTGGAGCCGGTTCGGAATGGCCTCCGGCGACTTGCCCATCGACGGGCCAAGCGCGGTATCGAGCGTATTGCCGGTGGACGCCGCGAACTTCGGGCCGAGCAGTTTGTAGGCGGCGGTAAAGCCGCCCGAACTCATCACATGCAGATCTGCGGCCTGCACATTCGCCGCAGCGGCGCAGGTGCCGAGCAGCGCCGCGGTGCAGAGTTTCAGAAGAAAGGATTTCATGGGGCGATAGAATGTCAGTCTAATGTTCGAGGAGGCGTGCGGTGCTTCAGGGAGCCGCATGCAGCGGAACGCGACGGCGCCGGTACAGTGCGAGCGTTGCACCGAGCCCGCACACCGCGGCGAAGCTCATCCAGTAGCCTGGCGCGGCTTTGTCACCCGTCATATGAATGAGCGCGGTCGAGATGATGGGCGTAAAACCTCCGAAGACCGCCGTCGCGAGGCTGTAGGCGAGAGAGAACCCGGCGACGCGCACCTCGACTGGCATCACCTCGGTGAGCGCGACGACCATCGCGCCGTTGTAAATGCCGTACATGAACGAGAGCCAGAGCAGCACAAGCAGCATGTTGACGAAGCTCGGTGTGTGGGCCAGCAGCGACAGCGCCGGGTAGGCGGTCGCGATTGCCAGGATCGTCATCGCAAGAAGGAGCGGACGGCGTCCGATTCTATCCGACAGCGCACCACCGATCGGCAGCCAGATAAAATTGGAGACACCCACGCACAGCGTGACGAGCAGGCTGTCGGCAGTGCTCAGATGCAGGACAGTCTTGCCAAAGGTCGGTGCATACACCGTGATCAGATAAAAACTTGTGGTGGTCATCGCCACCAGCAGCACGCCAGCGATCACGACATTCCAGTTCTGCACGAGGGTAGCGAAGACCTCTTTCATGCTCGGGCGATGCTGGCGCTGTTTAAATTCCTCCGTTTCCTGGAGATTGCGCCGCAGGATGAAGATGAAAGGCACGATCATGCAGCCGACGAAGAACGGCACGCGCCATCCCCACGCGGCGATCGTCGCCGTGTCGAGCCACTGATTGAGCGCGAAGCCGAGCCCGGCTGCGATGACGATAGCCACTTGCTGGCTTGCCGACTGCCAACTCGTGAAGAAGCCCTTGCGGCCCGGCGTCGCCATTTCGGCGAGATACACCGATACCCCGCCGAGTTCAGCGCCCGCCGAGAAGCCCTGCAGCAGACGACCGATGAGAACCAGCGCCGGGGCGAAGAGTCCGATCGTCGCATAGCCGGGCACGAACGCGATCAGGATGGTGCCGCTCGCCATGATCGACAGCGTGACGATCAGGCCCTTGCGGCGGCCGACATCGTCGATGTACGCACCAAGGATGATCGCACCGAGCGGCCGCATCAGGAAGCCTGCGCCGAAGACGGCGAAGGTCATCATCAGCGATGCGAACTCGCTCGCTGCCGGGAAAAAAACCGCGGCGATCTGCGTTGCATAGAAGCCGAACAAAAAGAAGTCGAACTGCTCCAGGAAGTTGCCCGCCGTCACGCGGAATACGGCGGACGTCTTCGACTGCCCGGGGGGCGGGGTGCCTGAGGAGGAATGCATAGAGGTGTCTCCTGAAAATTTTGAACTTTGTGATGTTCGGGCGGATTGTTGTTTGTCGAATACTCGCCCGAACGGCACGACACGTTAAGTGCTGTTTTTGGAACGATTGATGTCCGCTGGTTATCAGCCGGCGAAGCGCTCAGGCCACGAACCGGCACTGAGAGGCGGGCGTGCGCGTGTCCATGTTGCGTCCCCGGTTCAGGTGATCGTCGATTTCCGCCGCGCAGCCGAGCATGCGGGGATAAAGGAAGATCGTGAACGCGGCGGTTTCCAGATCGGTCTCGGTCAATTCACCACGTCGCAGCGGCTGCCACAGCATCTTTAGCAGCAGCGCTGCGATCACCGCATCGACGTTCACGCAATACACGTTGCGTGACACGCCGGCGTCGAACAAGGCCTGCACAAGTTCGCGATAGAACGCATGGAAAACGTTGTATTCCCCGCGCTTCTCGCACAGGTCCGCGATGAACACTTCGCGCGGGTCGTGGTTGACCGGCCTGTCCTTGAAGACGGGATGGTTCACGCCCGGCAGCTTCGCGATGTCGAGGCTGCCGGCATGCTTCTGCCGAGCCTTGTAGTGCGCATACCGCTCGACCGAGCGCTCGGCGAGCGCGCGCAGGTCCACGCCATGTCCAGGGTCGGACGGATCGTCGAGGCCGCTGTCCCGGAACGCTTCGATCAGGAACGCGATGCCCTCATAGCCGTTGCCGCCATGCGTATAGCCGGTATGCGTGAGAAAGCCGACCAGCGCCTTGTTGAGCTGCACGCGCTCTGGACTTTCCGGACCGTCGGCCGATACCGCGCCTTTCGCACCCTGCGCCGAGATGGCCCCTGGACCGTTGGTGAGCAGCAGACCGACGAGCGTCTTGAAAGCGAACAGATCGTCGGGCCCGGGCTTGAGGTTGAGCAGCGCGGCAAAGCAGATTTCCGTGAGGCTGTGTTGGTTCAGCAAAGCTTGCGTGGTAAAGCCGCAGAAGCCGTCTGGACGGTGTCGCGAGGCGTCCGCCGATGCGCCGATCAGCGTCCCGAACAGCATGTTCCACCAGGGCAGGCTCTCGGCCGTAACGCGCGAGATGCGCTTGCGCATCAGCGGTCCCCACGCGAGCGTCGTGGTGATCGCGGCCAGCACCGCGTCGGCCGTCGGGTGAGCAGGCTGAGACACGAGCCAGCGGACGGGGACCGACTTAACCCCACGCTCGGCGAGTCCCGCGAGCATCGCTTCAGCGCGCGGATCGCTTGAGTCGGCGAAGAATGGCTCGCTGCCACTCGCGTCGATCCGGGCGATGTCGAAGTTCTCATCGAGCGCGCTCGTAAGGCCGGCTGCCGAGAAGCGATCGATCATCCATTTTGCGGCATCCCGAGCCGCTCGCTGGCGATTCGGCCCGATGATCGAAGCTGCGGCGGCCAGGATCGCGTTGGGCGCGTTTCCGGCCTCGCGAGCGGCTTGCGCCGCCGCGAGTTCCGGCGTCCCGTGCAGATTGACGAACGCGGCGATCGCGACATCGATGAGCTTCTCGTCATTTTCGCCGCCGAACTCGTGAAGCAGGGCAAGGCTGACGTTCGCTTCAAGCGAATGCGTCGCTGCGTCGAGCATTGAGGCGCCATGCAGGCTGCTGACCTGCGTTTTCGCATCCATCTGCGATGCGCCCGATGCGTCCTTGAGCGCCTGACGCGGCGCAATCGCCCCGACTTGCCGATTAACCTGCAAGACCTGCTCGTCATACGGGGCGACCGCACCCACTACGGGGATCGCAAGGCCGGACGGAAGCTCGATGGCTTGATCCGAGCCGAACCACGGCTTGAGGGCGAGACTGCCTTCGGGCTCGAAGTCGGGCATCGTCGCGTTGGCGCGCATCACGGCAGTCAACGCAGCCGGGATATGCGCGATGTTCGTGACGACCGCGCCCCTCGCCGAGCAGCACGGATCGTCGAGCGTGAAGAGCCGGTCGACGCCGAACTTCTCCATGAACCAGCGTTCCTTCGCTTGCGCGTCGTCGGAACCGCCAGCCATGGCGCCCGCATGGCCAACCGCACGCGTCAGCAGGCTCTTCCACCGGCCCACCACGCAGGCGACCACCGGCTTGGTGAAGGTCGCATCGGCTTCGTAATAGCCGCCCGGTTCGCAATAGAGCACGGCAGCCTTGCTGCGCGCATCGTTGGCAAGGGCGAACGCAAATTCCGGCGCGGCGTAGTGGATGTAGACGTCCTTGCCGCTCGAAATGACGGTCGACGTGCCCCAGCCGCTCATGCGCAGGTACTGCGCGATCGTCGTGCTGAAGCCGCCGGAGTTGGAAAAGATGGCGATCGATCCCTTGCGCAGCGAATCGTCCGGATTGTCGCCGCCGAGCGCTCCGCCGATTCTCACGCGATTCCACGAGTCGGCGACGCCGAGCCCGTTCGCCCCGAAAATGTCGATGCCCGCTTGCTGCCCCATTGCGCGAATTTCGCGAGCGTCGTGCACGGCGATCTTCTCGGTGATGATGAAAATCTTCTTCAGATCGGGATTGACGCGGATCAGTTCGGCGACGCCGTCGCGGGCCGCCGATGGCGGTAGATAGACCACGCCGCAGTTGAACCGGTGCCCCGCTTCCAGACCCTCGCGGACGTTGTTGTAAACCGGAATATCGCCGATAGATGTAGCGAGCACTTGGCCGCCCTTGCCCGGCGCCGTGCCGAAGACAATATTGCCGCCTGAGAATGCATGACTGACGGGCGTCACGTCCGAGGACTCACCGCCCAGGATGTTAAGTACGCACACGCGATCGTCGCGCGTGGCGATCTGCGCGAGCGAGTTGACGCCAACGAAATACTTGAACTGGCTGCTGGTTTGCTTGTACATGTCGCTCTCCTCAGGCTTGGGCCGGTTCGGTTTCGGTCGCGGGCGCGCCGATCCGTGCTGCGATCTCGGCTCGGCCGCCGGCGCGCATCCACGCATCCGCCTGCCGTGCGTACTGGATGACCTCACTGATGTCGGAATCGAATCCGAACAGCCGGTACGGCAGGCCGAGCGAGTCGCATGTATCCCTTAGCGCGGCCATCCCTCGCACGAGGTTCGGCCCTCCGCGGCCGAGCACCACGTAAAGCGGCGTCGGCCCGTGCTCGCTGAAGTGTTCGCGAAGAGCATCGGCCATCGCTCGCAGCGTCTCGAAGATGTCGGTGTTATTCGACTTGCCGCCGATGATAAAAAGCACATTCGACTGCTTGAGCCAGTGCCTGAAGCAGATTCGGGCCACTTCCTTCATCTTCGCGTAAGGCGGATTGCCGCCGAAATCCGACGAGATGATCGCGGCGTCGCCGAGCATTTCAGTCACGAGCGAATTGGCGCCGCCTCCGAAGGTCGGCGCGAGGATCGTCCCCTTGTCGTTGATCACGTACACGTCGCTCTGCCCCTGGTGGGTGCGAAGCTGATTGATCTCCTGTTCGAAATCGGAGTAATCCGCGGAGAACAGATGAGGCGGCAATCCGAGACGCGCCCAGCGCGGATCGTCGCGATCGAAGCCGCACTTGAAGTCGCAGGCAACCGGCGTGAGGCGTCCGTTCTTGTCCTCGCGCATGCGGATCGGATTCAGTTCCAGCGTAGTCATGCCGAAGTCGTGAAAGAGCTCCCAGAGTTTCGGCAACTGCTGAACCAGCGGCGAGATGATCTCCTTCGGCGCACCGATCTCGCTAAGCGCATTCGCGACGACGAACGCCTTCAGGCCGGTCAGTGCATCGAACGGCACCATCGCCACGTGCTTCGGATCGACCTCTTCGATGTCCATGCCGCCCATGTGCGAAAGCGTCATGGTCGGCGCGCGAAAGCGGGTGGAATCAGTGATCGAGAAGTAGACCTCGTGTTTGGCCGGGACGCCAGCTTCGAACGTCACGCCATTCGCCTTCGCTTTCAGGTGCCCGACCGTGTGCTCGGCGAAGTACAGCCGCTCTTTTTCGGCCAGCGCTGTCTTCAGATCGGTCGCGCGGCCCAGCAGGCCCGCCTTGCCCTTCTTGCCGACACCGCCCTTGAAGACCGGCTTGATGAAGATCTGACGATGGCGATCGATCATCGTCTTGATTTCTTCCTCGCTGGCGCTCGGGCCGAGAATCTCACTCGCTGGGAATCCGACGAATTGCAATAGGCGAGCGCCGTGTAACATACCGGTGATTTGCATGGAAATGTCTCCTGAAGGTCATTGCGATAGAAAAGAATCAGGCCGATCGGCGCTGTCGACTGGACGCTGACGCGCTTCGGTCGTAAGCGGTAGGTGTGAAACGCGGCCGTAACGCCGTTGGAGTTCGGCTTGGCGGGGCTCTGGCGTGCTTTATGTTGTCCGATGCCTGAACCGGCTGGACCGCGGAACTGCACGGCCCAACAAGGCGGGTCGTAGGAATGTCTTGCAGCGGGTTAGCCGCGCAAGTTGCGCCGTACGTTGTGCATAGTCGTGTCTCCGATTCGTTTTACTTTCGTTCCAATGTCGCTGGAATCTTGAGTACCGATACTCGCGCAAAACGATCTAGACGATAAGTGCATTTTTTGGAAGCATTGATGTTCGGGTGTTATCAATGCAGTCGGACGAAATGTGGCATCGCCGCCACGATCCACTTCGCAGCCTGTCGGGGCAGACGTGTCAACGGTCCAAGCTCGGCGGCGACTTCAGTTGACGGTCCGTTGTCGGCGATTGAATGGACATTCGATAGTCGCCGGAGACCGTCCGTTCAGGGGTTGTCAACGGTCCGCTGCCGCCGGCATTAACGCTCGTCGGTGTATAGATAACAATCACGAAGATAAGGGACAGCGTAACGAGCGGATTTTGATAGCGATTTGGCGCGAAGCGTTCCAACCTGACGACTGCGTGGGGCAGCGAACGGGCCACTATCGGTTGGTGAGGGCAGAGTGACCACACCTAGGCATCCTTCGTCCTCATCGGGCACGGCGACCAGCGTCGCGCTTGCGACTCGTCAAACGACGGTCGCTGAACGCTCTACTGCACCGCCTCGTCGATAAAGGACGAGCGTCGCGACGAGCCCACATACGGCTGCAAAGCTCAACCAATAACCCGGTGCCGCCTTGTCGCCGGTTACCTGAATGAGATAGGTCGAAACGGCGGGAGTAAATCCGCCAAAGATCGCGGTCGCGAGGCTGAACGCGAGCGAGAAGCCTGCGACGCGCACGTTGACTGGCATGACTTCGGTAAGTGCCGGGATCATTGCGCCGTTGTACATGCCGAAAAAGAACGACAACCAGAGCAGCACGATGAGCATTCGGGCAAAGCTTGGCGCAGCGGCCAACCAAGAAAGAGCCGGGTAGGACGTGCAGATAGCAAGAACAGTGATCGCGATCAAGACCGGACGGCGCCCAATACGATCCGAAAGCGCACCGCCGATTGGCAGCCAGATGAAGTTCGATACGCCAACGCAAACGGTCACGATCAAGCTATCCGCAGTCGTGAGCTTCAGAACCGCCCTGCCGAAGGTCGGGGTGTACACGGTGATCAAGTAAAACGTGGTGGTCGTCATCGCGACGAGCAGCATGCCTGCGAACACGGTGCGCCAGTTCTCCAGCATCGTTCGAAATACTTCGCGTGCGGTCGGATGATGCCGCCGCGTCTTGAATTCAGCCGTTTCCTGTAATGAGCGCCGAAGAAGAAAGATGAACGGCACGATCGCACACCCGATGAAGAACGGAATACGCCAGCCCCAGACTGCGATGTCATGCGCCGTCATCAAGCTGTTGAGCAGGTAGCCAAGCGCCGCTGCGAACACGATGGCGACTTGCTGGCTTGCCGATTGCCAGCTCGTATAAAAGCCCTTGCGACCTAGTGTTGCCATTTCCGCAAGGTACACCGAAACGCCTCCGAGTTCGGCGCCAGCGGAAAAGCCTTGCAGCAGCCGCCCGAGCAGCACAAGTGCGGGCGCGAGTATGCCGATCGTCGCGTACCCCGGGACACATGCGATCAATATGGTGCCACTTGCCATGATCGACAGCGTCACGATCAGTCCCTTGCGTCGGCCTACCTCGTCGATGTAGGCCCCGAGGACGATAGCGCCGAATGGTCGCATCAGGAACCCTGCCCCAAAGACTGCAAACGTCAGCATCAGTGATGCGTATTCATTGCTTGACGGAAAGAACACCTTGGAGATGTAAGTCGCGTAAAAACCGAACAGAAAGAAATCGAACTGTTCCAAGAAGTTACCGCTGGTGACGCGCAGGACTGCGCCAAGTTTCGACGTGCCCGCGCCAGCCGGATCCAGGCCTGCAGATGAGGGGTTCATGTTTGTCTCCTTGAATATATTTATAAGGCGGCAGAGCGGGCGGGACGCGTTGCCCCGTTTGATCAATCAGAGCCGAGCTGCAGTTTGCTGGCTTGTCGCTTTTCGATCGACGATTTCAGCAGTGCCGCAGACCGATATATTCCGTGAGCAAATTTGCCGTATGGCAGCGTAGCGAAGAGCGCCATCACCACGCCAAGGTGTGCTGCGAGGAGCCATGCCATTGCAGCGGTGTCGCGCCATGCCAGGAGCGCGAGCCCGGTCGCACTAGTGAGCAGGAGCAGCGCTATGAAGCCTCTATCCATTGGCCGCTGTGTCGGATCGCCATGGTTCGAGTTGCGCCGCAGATTGAGCCACAAGAGGCCTGCCGGCCCGATGAGCAGGCCGACGCCTCCCGCCGTGCCGAGTAGCACTGGCAGGCTGAAGAAGTTGTAGGGCGCGTGAAGGCGGAGCGCGTAGTGGTAGAACGTCGCGACGATGGTGGCCGCAAAGCACAGCATGAAGCCGTAGAAGGTGAAGTGGTGGAAGCGGCGACGGGCGAGCGTGAAGGCATCGCTCGACTCGTTGCAGCCGTCGCCGTGCCCGCCGTCCAGGTAGGTGAGGGAAAGGACATGCTTCGTAGCCTCGGCGACGGCGGGAATAGAGGCGGTGCCTGCGGACACGTCACGCCAGAATCGCCTCACGCCCACTCCAAGCGCAAGAAATGCAAATCCGAAAACCGCTCCGAACATTACGGCCAGTAGATTGTGCGGAAAGATCGCATAGAAATTTCCACCGAGGCGTTCGGTAAAGAGAGACCCCTTCAGCCATATTCCCAGCACGGCAAAGAGTGAGAGGCCGAACGCAAGTGCGAGAGCGACGGTCATGCCATTGCGCTTGTAGAGAGCGCCCATCGAGGGCGGCCAAGCGTATTCGGCGTAAGTCTCCAGGCGGACTTGAGCCATCGCCCTCGGGACATTGACCGCGAATTCATGCGGCGGAGCATACTGGCAAGCGTGGTAACACGCGCCGCAGTTGTGGCAAAGGTTGGCGAGATAATTGACGTCGGCCTTCCCAAATTCGAGTCGGCGTGTCATGGCCGGAAAGACCGCGCAGAACCCTTCGCAATAGCGGCAGGCATTGCATATCTGCATCTGTCTGGCAACTTCAGTCTCATTGTCCGTCAGCGGAAGAACGCGGATGATCTGCGGAGGCGACGCATCCAGGGAGTGATGCATGCCGGACGAGTGCGACGACGCGAGTTCCTGCGCCTCGCGGGCAAGTGCTTCAAGCTTCTGCACGGCAAACTCCAGTTTGTTGGGTGACGACTCTTGCCGCCTCGGCGCCGGCGATACGTCCGAAGGCGGTCCCGATAGACATGCCGACGCCCGCCGTATAGCCCTTGCCAAGAACATTGCCGGCCATCATTTCGCCTGCTACGAAGAGGTTCTCGCTTGGGCGTCCGCCGAAGTGCACCTGGGCCTTGTCGTTGACCCTGAGTCCGAGATAAGTGAAGGTGATGCCTGGCCGCAATGCATAGCCATAGAACGGAGGCGTGTCGATCGGACGCGCCCAGTGAGTCTTCGGTGGAAGCAGGTTTTCGGTGCGGCAGTCGTCAAGCGCGGTATGGTCGAACGTCCCGACTCTGCATGCCGCGTTGTACGCGCTGATCGTCTCGACGAACGTGGACTCGGGCAACTTCAGTTTTCGGGCGAGTTCCGGCAGGGTGTCTGCTATCTCGCCCGGAAACACAGGTGGCATGAAGCGGCCGATTGCGTTTGCGTCGATGATCGAATAGCCGATCTGTCCGGGCTGCTGCGCGACGAGACGTCCCCAGATCGCGTAGCGCTTGGGCCAGAAGTCTTCGCCCTCGTCATAAAAGCGCTTTGCATCGCGATTGAGAACCACACCGAGCGACACGCAATCGATCCGGGTGCAGATTCCGCCGTCGTATAAAGGTGCGCGGGCGTCGATAGCCACGCAATGGGATTGCGAAGGGTCGCCGATCGCATCCGCACCCGCGTCGATCATGAATCTCAATAACACGCCTTCGTTGAAGCGGGTGCCACGAATCAGAAAGTTGTCGGCAGGCCACTCGCCGCGCTCGTTTTGACCCCACGCCTCTCGCAACCATTGACGATTGGATTCGAAGCCACCGGCTGCCAGGACGCAGGCGCGCGCCTCGAAACGCTGGGCGCCGCTTCTCGCCGCGACGAACCGACCACTGTCGAGTTCGATGGCGTCCACTGGGGTATCGTAGCGAATCTGAACGCCCCGCGCTTCAGCGCTGCGGTAATACGCATTGACGAGCGCCTTGCCGCCACCCATAAAAAAAGCGTTGGTCCGGGCCACATGCAGCGCGCCTGACAGCGGCGGCTGAAAGCGCACCCCGTGCTTCTGCATCCAAGGCCGGCATTTGGACGACGCACGGATGACGAGCCGCGCGAGGTGCTCATCGGTGACGCCGCCGGTGACCTTGAGCAGGTCCTGCCAGTATTCTTCCTCGGGATAGGCATCAACCAACACATCTTGGGGCCCGTCGTGCATGCACCGAAGGTTGCGGGTGTGCTGGGAGTTTCCGCCGCGCCATTCGCGGGGTGCCGATTCGAGTAGCAGGACGGAAGCGCCAGCTTCGCGGGCCATGAGGGCGGCGCACAGAGCCGCATTTCCTCCGCCGATTACGAGAACGTCGATCATCTCAGTTGTCTCCTTTGAGACAAACTGTAGAAGGCGATGACACCAGCCGCCATCAGCAAGGCGGCAAGCGGGCTTCAGATTTCGTGAAGGGCTTCTCTAGCGCAGGGTAGCGCCCGGCCAGCGGCCCCCGGTCACCACCGCCCGCGCGACCTCGGCAAGCACGACGCGCGCGGCAAGCCCCGCGGGCGACAACTCGTCATCGGATACGCTGACGATCAGATTCGGTCTTATCGCGTCGGCATCCGCTACGGGGACGCTTGCAAGGGACGCATTCTCTGGCCGAGCGAGCGCCGCGCCGGGCTGGATTGTTGCCCCGATCCCGTCGCGCACCGCGTCCATCAGCATGGCAAGGCCATCGACTTCTGCCACGATGCGCGGTTCGTACCTTGCACGCTGGAACGAAGCGGCGAGTAAGGCCCGCAGGCCGTGGGATCCGCTCGGCAGAATAAGAGGAAGCTCACCGAGCTCTGAGATATGCACCATAGGTCCGGCAGGCATGCCAGATAGCGTTGCAACTCCGATCACGAACAACCGCTCATCGAGCAACGGCATGGTGCTCCAGCGTTGAGCGGGCTGCTCATGAAATAGGATGGCGAGATCGATCTGCCGCGCACCAAGCATGGAACCGAGATATCCCGACAAACTTTCGACCATTCGCAGCCTGACGTCGGGGTAGCGGTCGCGCATTGCCTGCATGAAGGCCAACCCCAATACGCCCGTCGTGCTCGGTGCCAGGCCCACGCTCACATGACCCGAAAGGCGGGCTTGTCGGGCGGCGACCGCCGCATCGTCGACGTGGCGCAGTGCAAGCTGCGCTTGCCGCCAGAACGCGAGTCCAGCGTCGGTCGGTACGACGCCGCCAGACGTGCGCTGCAGCAGGCGGGTCGATAGCTCGCTCTCCAGCCGGCTGATCTGCTGGCTCAGCGCGGATGTGACCACGCCGAGCTCGAGCGCCGCCTTACCCATGCTCCCATGCTCCACGACGCTGACGAAATAACGCAACTGTCGCAATTCCATCCCATCTCCCGTAGAACGCATTAAAAATGTCAACGTTGCGACTAGAAAGTCGTCAACTCGGGACCTTGAAGCGCCCGATAGCGTGGCGAACCTTACTCATCATGGGTTTGCCGAACGCGAAATAAAATGGTCACTTCACCCTTGCTGCCGGTCCCCGTCGGCGAAGACGTCATGGCAGGCGAGATTTCGCCGAAGTTGAGTTTCGAGACGGTGACCGAGCTACGCCTGGGCGAAAGTAGGAAAAGCGCCCGACATCAGCCACGCGAGCAACAGAAAAGTGCCGATGCGATGCTCGGGCGCGAAAGTGTCGCGCTCTCCGCGGCCTGACTTGTCGATTCAGCCTGCATGGTCTGAGTCAGTATTACCGTCGGCCAGTCAGAAAACCTTCCGGCCTTGAAGTCCTCGTGCAGCTTTTCAACGAGTGGTGCGAAGGCATTGACACCAGGCACCAGAGCGGACCCCTGTGACTGAAGAATGTTTGGCATTACCTATACCCCTTAGGAATTGGATTCGAACTGGAGGGTGCGGGTAGTGTAGTCTTTGTCGACCGATGAAAACCTTGAGATAATAGTCACAGAGAGGTTACCGCTACATCAACTGAATACGGCGGCACGAGGCTTGCCGCATCACCGGCTAACTGCTTCGAAGGACGACGTTCCGTCGACGGTATCGGTACGCGGCATGGCTGCAGGCCCTCGGAAGCGGCCGTAGCTTCGCGTCACCCCCGGTAGTCCACTCTGGGTCGGGCAGAGCCATTCATGAACTTGCACGGTCCCTCGTGTCCCCGCGGAAACAGCGCGAGCAGCTGCACTACCTGGATGCAGGGCGAGGCTGCTTGTCGGACGGCAGCGCGACCGGCCCCTGGCCGCGCGTGTCGAATGCTTGACATAACGCCGTCATCGCGCTGTTTAGCCTGTAGGGGCAAAGTAGTAATGTCGTATTTGAGCAAAGTACAGATGTCGTACCAAGGGATCTGTAGCGCATGCTGGTGCGGTTTTCCCGCCTATGGGGACCGCCAT
>NZ_FCON02000149.1 GCF_001544535.1 Caballeronia choica
GTTGCGCGTCAAGCGCAACCGCCCCTTGATCGATGCGGCCAACGAGGCCGCCGAAAGTCCGCAGCATCAAACTCGTGAGCCGACTCGGCGCTCACGAGCACCCATCCCCGATCTTCCACTTCAGCTATTGCACGAGCCTACGCCCGTCGTCGTTCGATACGGCTGGCGTCGTGCACGCTTCCAGCGCGGTAATCGCCTTTTTCGCGAGCGTCATCGTCTCATCGCACGCGGGGCGGTCGCTGAAAATCGCGCAACCTCCGCCCGCATCCACTTTCGACAACGCCCGCTTCACCCGTTCCAGCGCGAACTGCGCCGAGCCTGCATCGGCGATGAGCGCGGCGATATTGAACACGCTTCCCGACGTCGTTTCGACCCAGTTCGGGCACGCGGCCTCGGCCCCGCTGAACGCGGAAAAAAACAATGCGAGAGAAGCCGCGAGCCAGAACCCATGGCGTCGCGACACGGCAAGAAAGAGTTTCATGATCATCATCCGCAGCGCAATTGAGCTACCGCATACCCGTCGACGCAATCGCGCGCCGTCGGCTAGACGGCACGGCGCCGCTCGCAGTGCAGGCTCGATATCGGTTGGCCCGGACGCCACAAGCCGGAGCGATTTGCTTCGTGATCCACGATGCGCGTGCGTTCGTAATGATCGGCTGCAATTGTCCACAGCTTCTGTGCTTAAGCCTGTGGATATCCTGCCTGATACCTCGGCAACGCACTGACGCAAAAGAAAATTCGACGCACGAACGATCGGGTGGCACCGATGCCGCCGTCGATGTCCGCACGACGCGATCCCGCTGGCGCAGCGAACGCGCCCGAGACGGTGATGCGCCGTGAAGACGGCCTGCTCGATAGACATCGTAATCACGGTATCGATTCAAAAAAAATGCGGCAAGAGAGGCTGTCGGTTTCGCTGCGTCGCAACGAGGATGTTTGCCATTCGTAGGCATTCGTTATTGGGGATGTAAAAAAGTCTCGCTGGTGGCATAACTGCGATGGGCGCGGAAATACTCGCCCGTACATCCGACCATCCACCGACGAATTCGGCAGGCGAGACCGAAGCGGCGGATCAACAGCAACCATCTTGCATGGGACCGGAGCAAGACGCTTTGGACGAGAGCAAGCGCATGGGGTCGGCCAGAGTAAGCACATAGGGCCAGCGCCCACTCTGACCGACTGTGCTAACGCTCGTCGACAGCGCCAGCTCGGGTCGACAGGAGGCAGCATGTCGAACATCAGGATTTCAGTGATCAACTCCAGCACGGTAGTGACCGACGCTCAGGTCCAGGCCGCGCTGCCGGCGTTGCAGAAGCAGGTGCACGAGCACTTCGCGCCGGCCTGGGGTATCGATGCGGAGCTCACGTTCGTGCCCAAGAAGAAGAAGCCCGCAGCCGGTTCGTGGTGGCTCAGCATTCTCGACAACTCGGATCAGGCGGGCGCGCTCGGCTACCACGACGTGACGAACGAAGGGCTGCCGCTCGGCAAGGTGTTTGCCAAGACCGACCAGCAATACGGCAACAAGTGGACGGTCACCGCGAGCCACGAACTGCTCGAAATGCTCGCCGACCCCGAAATCAACCTGACGGTGTTCGTCCAGCCGAGCGCGACGAAGGGCGTGCTTTACGCGTACGAAGTCTGCGACGCGTGCGAAGCCGACGAGCTCGGTTACGACATCGACGGCGTGACAGTGTCCGATTTCGTGTTTCCCGCCTGGTTCGAGCCGGGGCGGAAGGCCGGGACGCAGTTCGACTACGGCAAGCACCTGAAGAAGCCGGTTCCGGCGCTCGCGGCCGGCGGCTACATCGGCGCGTTCGACGTGACCTCGGGTAGCGGCTGGAACCAGATCACGGCACAGAAGGCGCCATTGACGTACCAGATGCGCGCGAAAGTCGGCACGCGCCGCGAACGGCGCAGGACGCCGCGCGACCAGTGGCTCAAGAGCCACGCGAAATTCAAGGGGGATTGACGCAGCAAGCGTCCGCGGCGCTGGAGTCCGCATCACGGCACGCGCTCATCGCTCTCCGATGCGACCGGGCGCGGCATCCCGTTCGAGTTCTTGCTGCCTGATGCGTCGGCGAACCCAGAAGGTCCACACCGTCAGCGCGCCGTAGACGCCGTATTGCAGAACGCGCGAAGCGACCAGCGCATGACGATCGCCCGCCCAGTGCCAGACGATGAACACGCGCAACACGTTTTCCGCGACGAGGCCGACGCCCCACACCGCGGTCATCAACCGAAGCATCCAGGCGAGTTCAGGCCGATCGCGACAATGCGCGTCGAAGTCGAGCGCGACCTGGTTCCCTTCGCGGGAGAGCGTCGAGCGTGCAAGATAGAAGACGAGCGGACGCCGCAAAATTAGCGACAACAGAAACATCACGCCGACGATGCCCGACACCGTCGGCTCTTCGAGTGCACGCGAGTGAGGATCATCGCCGATGGTCGTCGCGGCGAGCGACAGCAGCGTGCTTGTGAGCACGAGCGCGCTCAGCGCATCGAAATGGCGCAGCCGCGCGAGATCCCACGCCATCCACGCGATGAGCGGCAGCGTCGATGCAGCCAGCGCGAGCGGGTGGCCCAAGTGTGCGAACGCAAGCCGGTACGCAAGCCACGGCAACGCAAGGTTGACGAAAACTGCGAGCAGATATCGGCGCTGGATCGTCATGGGCGTGCCTCACGAAACCGCCTTGCTTGCGATTCAATTCCGCTTCGGGATATCCAGCGCGCGCGTGACGGCTGGCCGTGCCAGGAACGCGTCGAGCACGCGCGTGACGTTCGGGAACCGCTCGATTTCCACGAGCTCGCGCGCTTCATAGAACCCGACGAGATTGCGCACCCACGGAAACACCGCCATGTCGGCGATGGTGTACTCGTCGCCCATGATCCACGGCCGGCCCGCGAGCCGCTCTTCCAGCACGTTGAGCAGCCGCTTCGATTCCCCGACATAGCGGTCGCGCGGACGCTTGTCTTCATAGTCCTTGCCGGCGAACTTGTGGAAAAAGCCGACCTGCCCGAACATCGGGCCGACGCCGCCCATCTGGAACATCAGCCACTGGATCGTTTCGTAGCGCGCGGCGGCGTCGCTAGGCATGAAGAGGCCCGTCTTGTCGGCGAGATAGATCAGGATCGCGCCCGATTCGAAGAGCGCCAGCGGCTTGCCGCCGGGACCGTTCGGATCGAGGATCGCGGGGATCTTGTTGTTCGGGCTTACCGACAAGAACTCCGGCGTCATCTGATCGTGCGCGTCGAAGCGCACGAGATGCGGTTCGTAGGGCAGGCCGGTCTCCTCGAGCATCGCCGAGACCTTGACGCCGTTCGGCGTGGGCAGCGAATAGAGCTGCAACCGGTCGGGATGCTCGGCGGGCCATTTCTTCGTGACGAGGAAAGCGGACAGGTCGTTCATTGATGATCCTTCGAGGCAAGAGAGAGTCGTGCCGGTCATTTCCGGCGGACAGGCCGTCAAATATAAACACTCCCGTCATTCCTGTCTTTGCCACGTCCGGGCAGCGCATGCACGCGAGTGGTGCGTGAGCCCAGCGCATTGAAATTCTGTCACGGCGAGCATTGCAAAAAGGGACTGATGTTTCCCGTACAGACGTCGAACGGCGAAACGCGGGATACTTGGGTCACCCGCTGGACGAACGTCATATCGGCTGTGTGCGGGTGTCATGCGCCAGGTCCCCGCAGCGCCGTTTCGAAGATCGAAGATTGGCGCGATTATTGCATCGACCCTGACGCCTCGTATCGCCAGGAACCGTTCGACGCAATGCCATGAAAAAGGGTCCCATTCTCCTTGCTACCGCGCTGGCTGTAACAGGCGTGGCCTCCGCGCCTGCTGCCACCTATGGTCTTGCGCTCGATAGTCCGCTCGACTGCAAATCGAGCGCTCACACTTTCATTGCGCCGCTCGTCGACTCGCGATATATCGAAGCGACACCGATGCGCGTCGAGGCGAATTCGGTGAACGCATTCCGCCCGACGCACGGCAGCGATCTCACCGCTTTTGGCTTTCGCGTGTACGCAGTGCTCGGTTATCAACGCGACGACGCGATGTTCAAGCAGGGGAGCGGTGCGCCGCTCACGGATTCGGCGTATGGCGTCGTGGTGGTCGGGCCGGCCGAATCGGTCGAAGAGCGCGTGCGTGCATCGGGCAGCGATGCCGTCGTGCACCCGGTGGTCCCGCTGGTACTGACGGCCGTGTTTTGCGGCAAACACTAGGTGCGGATCGTTCGCGAACTCCGGCGGTTCGCAAGTCCCGGTTTCCGTGTGAAGCGTGCGCAAAGTTGGTAATGTCGACACTTCGGCACCCGCGTGCGCAACCACGGAGAACATGGCAATGTCAGAAGCAAGCAGCAAGAAGGAACGCATCGCAATCGTCACGGGCGCGGGCACCGGCATCGGCCGGGCGGCGGCACTGGCACTGCTCGGCGACGGCTGGCGCGTCGCGCTTGCCGGCCGCAGGATCGAGCCGCTCGAAGCGGTGATCGGCGAAGCGGGCGCCGAGGATCGCGCCTGCGCGATCTCGACCGACGTATCGGACCCGGAGTCGGTCGCGCGTCTTTTCGCATCGGTGACGGAGCGCTTCGGGCGCCTGGACCTGCTCTTCAACAACGCCGGCGTGAGCAACCCGCCCGGCCCGTTCGAAGACTGGACGCCCGAACAATGGAAGCGCGTCGTCGACATCAATCTCAACGGCATGTTCTATTGCATCCAGAACGCGTTTCGCGTGATGCGCGCACAGAATCCGATGGGCGGACGCATCATCAACAACGGCTCGATTTCGGCGAGCGCGCCGCGTCCCAATTCGATGGCCTACACGGCAACCAAGCACGCGGTCGCGGGACTCACGAAGACGAGCTCGCTCGATGGCCGCAAGTACGACATTGCCGTCGGACAGATCGACATCGGCAATGCGCGCACCGAGCTTGCGCAGCGCATGGAGAAGGGCGTGCCGCAGGCGAACGGCGAGATTGCGCCCGAGCCGATGATGGATGTGAGCATCGTCGGCCAGTCGGTGCTGTACATGGCGAACCTGCCGCTCGAGGCGAACGTGCTGTTCCACACCGTCATGGCGACGAAGATGCCGTTCGTGGGACGCGGCTGAAGGCGGACTCGGACTACTCAGTCCTGTACCACACGCGTATGCCCGAGTACCAGTGACTGACACTGGTATCGTCGCCGGCGCCGAACGTCGAGAGGCTCTCGACGTTCATCACATCGACGCCGTGCTCCGCAATCCACAGGTTCGCCCGTTCGACGAGCGCCGCGCCGTTCTCGTAGACGTTTCCCTTGATAAGGTGGTGCTGCACCACTTTCCGCTCAAAGTCCTCGAAGGCGATTTTCGTCATCGTTGTCTCCTGGTTTTTCAGATCCGCATGGTTGTGGCCTCAGTCTATCAAAGGCACCGCAGCGCCGGCGCATCCCGCATTCATCGACAAAGCCGATTAATGCATTGAAAAAATCGACTTCTCAGGCCAATCGGAACACCGTAAATTCGGTTCAAACAAGAAGACGCGCATAACGCCGCCGCCCCCTCGACCGAAAAACCATCCGACTGAATCGGAGGAGACACGATGCTGGCCCTGCTGGGAGTCGTCACCATTCTCGCGCTGCTTGCGGCGATCATGACCAAGCGCATGTCGCCGCTTGTCGCGCTGATCGCGATACCGATCGCGGCTGCGCTCATCGGCGGCTTTGGACTCGCGACGAGCAAGTTCATCGTCGCGGGCATCAAGGACGTCGCGCCCGTCGCCGGCATGTTCATCTTCGCGATCCTGTACTTCGGCATCGTCACCGATGCCGGCATGCTCGATCCGATCATCGATCGCATCCTGAAGACCGTCGGCCTCAGTCCGCCGCGCATCGTCGCGGGCACGGCGCTGCTCGCACTGATGATCCACCTCGACGGTTCCGGCGCTGTCGCGTTCCTGATCACGATTCCCGCGATGCTGCCGCTCTACGACCGCCTCGGCATGGACCGCCGCATCCTCGCGCTCGCGACATCGCTTGCGTGCGGCGTCAACTTCCTGCCGTGGACCGGGCCGATGATCCGCGCATCCGCTTCGCTGCATCTTCCCGTCACAACGATCTTCAATCCGCTGATTCCGGTGCAGCTCGTCGGCATCGCGTTCGTATTCGGGACTTGCTGGATGCTCGGCCGGCGCGAGGCGAAGCGGCTCGGACTTGCCAACGGACACGATCACGCCGAAGTGCTCACGCGCACCTTGAGCGATGCCGAAGCCGCGCTGCGCCGTCCGCGAAATTTCTGGATCAACCTGCTGCTCACGGTCGTCGTGATGGGCGCGATGATCAGCGGCAAGGTCGATCCGGTGGTGATGTTCATGATCGGCGTGGTGCTCGCGCTCTTGATCAACTATCGCACGGTCGACGAACAGCGCGCCCGCGTCGATGCCCACGCGAAAGCCGCGCTGATGATGGCGAGCATCCTGTTCGCGGCGGGCGTGTTCACCGGGATCATGGGCAAGTCCGGCATGCTTTCCGCGATGGCGACGGCCGCGGTGGGCTTCGTGCCGCCGTCGATGGCGCAGCATGTGCCGGTCGTGCTCGGCCTGCTGTCGATGCCGCTCAGCCTGCTCTTCGATCCCGACTCGTTCTACTTCGGCGTGCTGCCGGTGGTGGCCGAAGCGGGCAAGCTGCTCGGCGTATCGCCGGTGCATGTCGCGCAGGCCGCGGTGCTCGGGCAGATGACGACGGGCTTCCCGGTCAGCCCGCTCACGCCGGCGACGTTTCTCATCGTCGGCTTGTGCGGGATCGAACTCGGCGACCATCAGAAGTTTTCGATTCCGTATCTGTTCGGCGCCTCGGTCGTGATGACGATCGCCGCCGTGATCCTCGGCGTGCTGCCGCTCTGACTGCGCGCGTTGGCCGAACCTGCATCAACGGAGATGAACATGAAGCACATCAGAATTGGCGGCGGCGCCGGCTATTCGGGCGATCGCATCGAACCGGCAGTGGAACTGGCGCAGAAGGGCGCGCTCGACTATCTGATCTTCGAATGCCTTGCCGAGCGCACGATCGCGCTTGCGCAGCAAGCGCGCAGGCTCGACCCGGCGCGCGGCTACGATCCGCTGCTCGACGCGCGGATGCGCGCCGTGCTGCCGCTTGCCGCCGCGAATGGCTTTCGCATCGTCACGAACATGGGCGCGGCAAACCCGGTCGCGGCGGCAAGGCGCACGGCCGACATCGCGCGCGAAGCCGGATTGCATGGACTGAAGATCGCGGCCGTGACCGGCGACGACGTGCTCGACGTGCTGCGCGCCGGCGATTTCACGATCGAGGACAACGGTGAACCGGTCGCGTCACTCGGGGACCGGCTCGTGTCCGCGAATGCGTATCTCGGCGCGCAGCCGATCGTCGATGCGCTGCGCCAGGGCGCCAATGTCGTGATTACCGGGCGTGTCGCCGATCCGGCGCTGGTGACCGGCCCGCTCGTGCACGAGTTCGGCTGGTCGATGAACGATTGGGAGCGCCTGGGGCGCGGCACGCTGGCGGGCCATCTGCTCGAATGCGCGGGGCAGATCACGGGCGGCTATTTCGCCGACCCGGGCATGAAGGACGTGCCGGCGCTCGCGCGGCTCGGCTTTCCGATCGGCGAAATCGATGAAGAAGGCAACGTCGTGATCACGAAGATCGCAGAGGCAGGCGGACTTGTCACCGAGGCGACCTGTAAGGAGCAACTGCTGTACGAGATCCACGATCCGGCCGCTTACCTCACGCCCGATGTGATCGCCGATTTCTCCGGTGTGCGCGTGCGCGAGATCGCGCGCGACCGCGTCGCGATCGACGGCGCCCGCGGGCATCCGAAGACCGGCAAGCTCAAGACGTCGCTCGGCTACGTGGACAGTTGCGTCGGCGAAGGGCAGATTTCGTATGCGGGGCCGGGCGCCGTCGCGCGCGGTGAACTCGCGCTCGCGATCGTGCGGGAGCGGCTCGCGCTGATCGGCGTCGAGGCGCTCGAAGCGCGCTATGAACTGATCGGCGTGAATGCGCTGCATGGCGAGCGGCTCGGCGCCAAACATCTCGCCGAGCACGGCGAGCCCTACGAGGTGCGCGCTCGCGTCGTCGTGAGGACGAAGAGCATGGCAGAGGCCGCGCTGATCGGCAACGAAGTCGAAGCGCTCCTGACTTGCGGACCCGGCGGCGGCGGCGGGGCCACCAAGTCGGCGCGCGAAGTGATCGGCATCGTGTCGGCGCTCGTGCCGGAATCGCTCGTGACACCCGCGCTCACCTTCTTCGAGGTATGACATGCAACTCAGAGACATCGCACACGCACGCGCCGGGGACAAGGGCAACATCTCCTGCATCTCGGTGATCGCCTACCGCGCCGGCGACTACGAACGGCTCGTGCGCCACGTCACCGAAAGCGCGGTCGGGCGGCACCTCGCGGGCATCGTCGAGGGCGAGATCCGGCGTTATGAACTGCCCGGCATCGGCGCGCTCAACTTCGTGCTGAAAGGCGCGCTCGCGGGCGGCGTCACGCGTTCGCTCGCGCTCGACGCACACGGCAAGTCGCTCGCGTGGGCGCTCCTGTCGCTCGACGTGCCCGAATGAACCTCTCGACGAAGCAGTTGCGCGCGTTTCTCGCGCTGCGCGACGTCAGGAATTTCACGCAGGCCGCCGAACGCTGTCATCTCTCGCAGTCCGCGTTCAGCGCGCTGATCGGCAACCTGGAGCGCGACGCGGGCGTGCGCCTGTTCGACCGCAGCACGCGGCGCGTCGAACTGACACCCGAGGGCGAGGCATTCGCGGAATCGGCGGCTCTCCTCATCGCCGATTTCGACAAGATCTGCGAAGACTTGCGCGATCGCGTCGACGTGCGCGGCGGACGTGTGTCGATTGCGGCGCTCCCGTCGATCGCGGCGGGCCTGCTGCCGGAATTGCTGCAAGACTTCCATGAGCGTCATCCGGGCGTGCAACTCGATCTGTTCGACGTGTTGTCCGACGAATGCATCGCGCTCGTGCGGCGCGGCCGCGCCGATTTCGCGATCGCCGCGCTCGGCCCCGACATGACGGGCCTCGACGCCACGCCGTTCTGCACCGACAGCTACTATCTCGTGTGCCATCGCGCGCATCCGCTGGCCGCGAAGCGCAGGATCCGGCCGGAACATCTCGCGCAGTACCCGTTCATCAACCTGGCGCGCAACACGAGCATCCGCCAGCAACTCGACATGGCGCTGCAGCCGCTGCGCCTGCGCGGCGTGATGGAAGTCGAACAACTGGCGACGGCGGCGGCGCTCGTCGTGCATCAGCTCGGCTTCACGGTGATCCCGGAACTCGCGCTCTTTCCCTTTCGCCACGAGGCGCTGGCGATCAAGCCGCTGCGGCTCGACGGGCTCGTGCGGCATCTTTATGTGATCCGGCTGCAGAACCGGAGCCTGTCCATTGCCGCCGATACGTTCCTGCAGCAGGTGTTGCAAGCGCGGCGCGCCTGAGTTTCGTATGAGTTAAGCGCTCACTCCGGCGCGGTTTGCCCAACGCCCGCGCAGTCGGATAAAGTAGGAGTCCGGTCCCGAAATACCCAGGCGACCCGAGGCGCTCCGAAGAAGCGCCCGCGCCGAGCCGGGCCAGGAGACACCAAGGAGAGCACGATGGACATGCGGCAACGCAAGCACATCGAGGCGGTAGTCGAAGCGACCACGCGCACCCTGCCGGAGGGTCAGCCCACGGGTGGGCCAATGATGGCGGCGCGCACGCACGAGGCGATCATCGAGTCGTCGTGGCGGCGCTGCGTGCATCAGTACGGCCTCGACCCGTCGCGGATGCAGGAAGCGCGCATCCTGCCGCAGACGCGGCTGCGCGAGCACCAGCAACGCATCGACGACTTCGCCCGCATCGCCCGCCACGGTCTTCAGACGCTTTACAGCCAGGTCGCGGGCCTCGGCTACGTCGTGCTGCTGACCGACGCACAAGGCGTGACCGTCGACTATCTCGGCGACGCCAATACCGACACGAGCCTGCGCCGCGCCGGCCTCTATCTCGGCGCGCAATGGAGCGAGACCGGCGCCGGGACCTGCGCAGTGGGCACGGCGCTCGCAACCGGCCAGGCGCTGACCGTGCATCAGATCGACCACTTCGACGCCACGCACATCCCGCTGACCTGCACCGCCGCGCCGCTGTTCGATTCGCACGGCGGCCTGACCGCCATCCTCGATATCTCCGCGCTCACGTCGCCCCAGGCGCGCGACAGCCAGAGCCTCGCGCTGCAACTCGTGCGCATCTACGCGAGCCATATCGAAAACGCCAATTTCCTTCGCACGCACCGGCAGGACTGGATCCTGAAGCTCAATACATCGCCGGAGTTCGTCGATGTCGACCCCGAGTATCTGGTCGCGCTCGACGCGAGCGGGCGCATCGTCGGGCACAACCGCCGCGCGCACGAGATGCTGGCGGCGGAGCAGGGCCGGGGCGGCGAACTGCCGCCGCTGGTCGGCACACCGTTCGAGGCGCTCTTCGATGCCCGTCTCGAAGACCTCGGCCGCTTCGTGTACTCGCGTCCGAGTGAATTGCGGGCGCTGTCGCTCGCGCGCAGCGGCGCATTGCTCTACTTGAGCGTGATGCCGCCCGCGCCGCTGTGGCAACCGGGCGCGAACGCCACGCGTGACGCCGGCCGCGCGACGAAGATTCCGGCGCCGCTGGCCGCGCTGTGCGGCGGCGACGCCTTGCTCGAACGGCAACTCGAACGCGCGGCCAAGCTCGTCGATTCGCCGATCAACCTTCTGATCAACGGCGAAACCGGCTCCGGCAAGGAATATTTCGCGAAGGCGCTGCATCAGGCGAGCGCGCGGCGCGGCGGGCCGTTCGTCGCGGTCAATTGCGCGGCGATTCCCGAGACGCTGATCGAAAGCGAACTGTTCGGGCATTTGCCGAACAGCTTTTCCGGCGCGGGGCCGAAGGCGAAGCGCGGACTGATCCAGGAGGCCGATGGCGGCACGCTCTTTCTCGATGAAATCGGCGACATGCCGCGCGAACTGCAATCGCGCCTCCTGCGCGTGCTGGCGGAAGGCGAGGTGCTGTCGATCGGCGCGTCGCGGCCGGTGTCGGTCGATCTGCGGGTGGTCTCGGCGACGCATCATTCTTTGGACGAACTGGTCGAAAGTGGCCGTTTTCGCGAGGATTTGTATTACCGGCTGAACGGTGCGCGTTTTGCGCTGCCGCCGCTGCGCGAGCGTACCGATCTCGACTGGCTGATCCAGAAGCTTTTGGCAGACGCGCCGGGCGGGGCGGTGGCGCTCTCGCCCGCGGCGCGCGAGCGACTGCATCGGCATCGGTGGCCGGGGAATTTGCGTGAATTGTGCAATGTGCTGCGTTATGCGCGGGCGGTTTGCTCGGACGGGCATATCGAAGTCGACGACCTGCCGGAGAATGTTTCGGCCTCGGTGAGCGTGAGCGAAGCGGCCGCGCCGGCATTGCAGGGCGCGAGTGTGGCTCACGAAGAATTCGATCCGCATCTGCTGTCGCCGGAAGGCATGCTGCTGATGCAGTATCTGCGCGCGGCGAGCTGGAATCTCAGCGCGGTTGCGCGCCAGATCGGCGTGAGCCGGATGACGTTGTATCGGCGGATGGCGCGCTATGGCATTCGCTCGCCCAACCAGCGCGATGCCGGGGCGCATTGAGCGTGGCGCTTCGCTTTGGGTTTTCGGTGGGGTTTGCGTTTGTAGCGCATCAAACGGTATAAAAAAATACGATCCCAAGCGCCAGCGACCACCGATCCAATGCCCTTCGACCTCATCGACTTCGACGCCACCGACGCAGCAGCAAACCCCCTCGACGCTGAGCAGGCCCTGCTTGCCCACGCAGCGGCCGGACGCGCGGTCGCGCATCTATGGGAAGCGCCGGTGTCGCTCGTGGTGCCGCGCAGCTACCAGCGCTACGCCTCGCTCGACGCAGCCCGCGCCGAGTTCGCCCGTCGCGGGTGTCCCGTGTTTTTGCGGCTGTCGGGAGGCGGCCTCGTGCCCCAAGGCCCCGGCATCCTGAACCTGAGCCTCGCGTTTCCGCTGACCAGCACGATCGGCATGATGGCCGACGCCGTCTACCTGCACCTGTGCGCGATTCTGGCCGGCGCGCTGCGCGAACTCGGCGTCGAGACGCATTGGCAGGCGGTGGAAGGTTCCTTCTGCGATGGCCGCTTCAACCTGGCGTGGGGCCCCGCCGACGATGCGCGCAAGATCGCCGGCACTGCGCAATACTGGCGACGCGTGCCGGATTCTCCCGGCGACCCGAGGTACGCGGTGCTCGCCCACGCGGTGCTGCTGGTCGACGCCGATCCGCTTGAAATCAACCAGCGTGCGAACGACTTCGAGACTCTGATCGGCAGCGGCCGCCACTACGAAGCCGACAAGGTGGTGAGCGTCGCGCAGGCGCTCGCATTGCAAGGCGCGGACATCGGCGCGGCGTTGCCGGCGCGGGTGGCGAAAGCGCTGGCGAAAGCAGTCGCGGCGGCGTCGCCGCCAGCTTCATGAAGGCCAACCGGTTTCACCTGCCTGGAGGTCCGCCGTGCCGCTCACCCGAGTATCGAACGGGTTCTTCTTTGCGCTGTGGGTCGCCGTCTGCGCGGCCGCGCCCGAATTCGTCTGGCAAGGGCTCTTCTCGGTATTCGGCCACTTCACCCTGCGCGATGCCGCCGCGGCGCTCCTGATCGGCCTGATCCTCGCGTTTTTCGTCGAACCGTTGATCGAGCGTATGCGCACACTGAGCCTGCAACCGGCGCACCCCGACAAGAGCCCCGCGTTCGCCGCCTGCACGGCGCTGAGCTTCGCGGTGGCGACCGTGTGCGTGCACGAGGCGATCACCGTCGCCATCGCCGCGAGCCATACCAACGAGCAGGCCGCCCTGAATCTCGCACTCGCGGTCTCGCAGACGCTCCAGTGGGCCGTGACGCCATTCGCGATCACCGTCGCGTGGTTCGCGGCGCGCGCGCGGCGCTGGATCGCGTGGACCGTCGCGGTGCTTGCGGCGCTTGCGGTCGTGCTGACGGGAATCGTCTTCGACTGGAGCGGCCGCGTCATCATCACGAGCGCCATACCGGCGATCCTGATCCTCGGCGCGGGCATATTCGCCGTGCGCGAGACGTGGGACCACCGCACCTTCAAGCGCTGCGCACGCGTGACCGCCGTGACGGCGATCGCGTGGCTCGTCGTCACCGGCGTGTTGCAGGCGGGATTGTCGCTCGGTCATGTCGGGAATTTCACCGTCTACGACTGGAGCGAATTCTGGATCGACTGCCGGTTCTACTTCGGCTGGGTGGTGGGGTTGATCGTCGCGCCGGATTTCGTGCCGGCGCAGAGGACGCGCGCTTCGAATGATGCGTGGCGCGGGCGGCGGTGAAGGGGCTTCGACTCGCGCCACGTTGCAGCAGGAATCTTGTACAACGAGGGAGCCATTGCCATGAATAAAACCGACCTCTCCGACATCTATCGAAACTACATTGCCTGCCTGAACCAGCAGGACTGGCCGAGGCTGGAGCAGTTCGTTCGGGACGACGTTCATTACAACGGTCAGCGGATCGGCTTATCGGGTTATCGCGAGATGCTGGAGCGGGACTTCAGGGAAATCCCGGACCTTCAATTCAATATTGAGCTGTTGGTTTCCGATCCGCTCTTCATAGCCAGCAGGTTGCACTTCACGTGCGCGCCAACGGGAACATTCCTTGGTCTCCCGGTAAACGGAAAGAAAGTCTCGTTTGCGGAGAACGTGTTTTATCGATTCCGGGAAGGAAAGATCGAGCAAGTCTGGTCAGTGATCGACAAGGCGGCGATTGAGACCCAGCTTTAGCATCGTGCATTGGCCGTGACTTGATCCAAGTGCGAGCGCCTGACCCAAAACTCGACAAAACAAAGCCGACCCCAAGTCGGCTTTGTCGTAACGCTTACCGCCGTGCGCGTCAGCCAACCACGCCTTCTCAACTGGAAGGCGGCGGAGGTGGCGGCATCCCCGGGGGCGGGGGCGGCGGAGGCCCATAGTGTCCCCCGCCCGGCGCGGTCATCATGTGGCCGCTGACCGGCACGCGGTCGCCGGCCGCGTACATGCACTGAAGATACGAGTAATCATAGCGACGCTGCACCTCATACCCCGAGCCCTGTGCCGTCCCCATGCCGACCAGGCTTCCCGTGAGCAAACCCACGCCCGCGCCGACCGCCGCGCCCGCGCCGCCGTTGAACGCCGCGCCCGCCGCCGCGCCGAGCGCCGTGCCAATCGCCGCGCTGCCGACCGCGCTCGTGGTGGCGGCCTGATTCGCCGACACCCCCCCCACCTGGTTGAAGGCGAACTGACGACACGCGCCGTCGTCGGCGCGGAACTGGTCGAAGGTCTTGCCCGTGCCGGGGAGCGCCATGACGCTCGGCGTCGTTGGCAGGGCGGTGCACGCGCTGACGCAGGTCAGCGCGGCGAGTAATGCGATCGTTGAGCGGGCCATGTTGCCGGTACGATCCTGTTCAAGTGTCAGTTGGACGGTGCGGGCTGCGGGGCGACTTCACGCCAGCCGCCCGGGCACTGCTTCACATACGGGTAATACGCTTGCGACGCATCGCAGTAATACCAGGAGCCGCTCGGCTGACCGGGTCCGGCCGCTGCCTGTCCTTGCTCGACATACGCTTGCGGCGCGGCCGGCATCGCGACGACGGGCGGCGGCGGATAGTAGTAATACGGAGCCGGCGCCACCGGAAAGTAGAGCGGGCCGCCGATAAACACGCCGACATGCCCGCCGGCATTCGCCGACCCGCATGCAAAGGCTGCGGCCACCACCGACAGCGTGACAAAAATCCTCAGTCGCTTCACGACGATCTCCTCGTTCGACCTGCTGAGCCGTCAACCTTGAAGTGGAACACTTACAGGGGACCGGCTAGCGGCGATCGGCACATAGTTGAACGCTATGCCACTTGTGCGGGAAATTCAATTACGGCGAAAGAGGGGTATTTTTCGGCGCGTTACGCGGCAAGGGGCCGTGCGCAAGGGGCCGCTTACCGACGCCTTGGCGCCTTGGCCGAAGAAGTGGTGTCAGCCAGGCGCGCAGCGCACCGATCAAGCCGATCAGGCCAGCAGCGACACCGCCTTCACCTGAGCCCAAACCCGCTTTCCGACGACAAGGCCCAATCGATCGCGCGAATACCGCGTGATCCGCGACAGCAGCGGCGTGCCGTCGACATCGAGCCGTACCATCACCCGCGAAGGGTCCGGCGCCGATTCGATTTCGACGACCGTTGCCGGGAGCACGTTGAGCACGCTGGTGTCCTCGGCCGCGCTCGAAGCGAGGCTGACGTCGCGCGCCCTGACGACGATGCGCATCGGCTTGCCCGCGGGCAGCGCGGCGTGCACGACCCTGAGCGAAACGCGCGCGCCGGGCAGGTCGAGCGTCAGGAGCCCGTAGTGCGCATCATGGCCCGCGACGGCGCCCTGGATCACCACCGACGCGTCGTCTTCCATCGCGACGGGCAAATCGAGCCGCGCGAGCGTATCGGTGATCGGTCCGCTCGCGACCGCGCGGCCCTGATCCAGCAGCACGAGATGATCCGCGAGGCGCGCGACTTCTTCCGGCGCGTGGCTGACATACAGGATCGGGATGTCGAGCTCGTCGTGCAGCCGTTCGAGGTAGGGAAGGATTTCGAGCTTGCGTTTCTGGTCGAGCGATGCGAGCGGTTCGTCGAGCAGCAACAGGCGCGGGCTCGTCAGCAGCGCGCGCGCAATGCCGACGCGCTGCCGTTCACCGCCCGACAGTCCCGCCGGCATGCGCTCGAGCAGATGGCCGATGCCGAGCAGCCCGGCCGCCTGCGAAAGTTCGACGCGACGGGTCGCTGGCGCGACGCGGTTCATGCCGTAGCGCAGATTGCCCGCGACAGTGAGATGCGGAAACAGGCTCGCTTCCTGGAAGACGTAGCCGAGCGGCCGCTTGTGCGTCGGCAGGAAGATGCCGTTCGCGGTATCGAGCCACACTTCGCCGTTGACGCAAAGGCGTCCGTCCTTTGGCCGGGCGAGGCCGGCGATACATCGCAACAGCGTCGTCTTGCCCGATCCCGAGTGTCCGAAGATTGCGCTTACGCCGCGCCCCGGCAGGTTCACGTCGACATCGAGCGTGAAGCTGCCCTGTTCGACGCGAAAGCGGGCGTGGATGCCCTCGGTCGCGGCATCTGGCAACGAGGTCGCTCGAAGGCTGGCCGGGGCCGGAAGTTCAGCCATGTTCTTTCAGACTTTCCGGTTTTCAGACGTAAGCGGAAGGCGTGCGCCGGCTCGAATAGAGCGCGAGCAGCACGAGAAACGAAAACACCACCATGCCGCCCGCAAGCCAGTGCGCCTGCGGATATTCGAGCGCTTCGACATGGTCGAAGATCTGCACCGAGACCACGCGCGTGCGGCCCGGAATGTTGCCGCCGATCATCAGCACGACGCCGAACTCGCCGACCGTATGGGCGAAGCCGAGGATCGTCGCGGTGATGATGCCGGGCCGCGCGAGCGGCAGGACCACCGAGAAGAAGCAGTCCCACGGACTGGCTCGCAACGTCGCGGCGGCTTCAAGCGGCCGGTTGCCGATCGCCTCGAACGCGTTCTGCAACGGCTGCACGACGAACGGCATCGAATACAGCACCGAACCGACGACCAGCCCCGCGAACGTGAAGGGCAGCAGGCCCCAGCCGAGCGCCTGCGTGAACTGGCCGACATAGCCGTTCGGCCCCATCACGACGAGCAGGTAGAACCCGATCACGGTCGGCGGCAACACGAGCGGCAATGCCACGATCGCGCCGACCGGCCCCTTGAGCCGCGAGCGCGTGCGCGCGAGCCACCACGCGAGCGGCGTGCCGATGACGAGCAGCAGCAGCGTCGCGAGCGATGCAAGCTGGACAGTCAGCCAGATCGCCTGGAAGTCGGCACGGGAGAGTGGCATCGCGCGAGTCGTGCGGCCGTCAGGGTCAGAGCTTGTAGCCGAACGATTTGATGACCTCGGCGGCCTTCGGTCCCTTCAGGTAGTCGGCGAACTGCTTCGCGACGGGGTTGTCCTTGCCCTTGCTGAGGATCACGGCATCCTGCCTGATCGGATCATGCAGCGACTCTGGCACGATCCACGCCGAGCCGCTCGTGATCTTGCCGTCCTTGTAGATCTGCGACAGCGCGACGAAGCCGAGTTCCGCGTTGCCCGTCGCGATGAACTGCTGCGCCTGCGAGATGTTCTGCCCTTCGACGATCTTCGAAGCGACGGCCTGCGCGAGCCCGAGCTTGTCGAGCACCTGCGTGGCGGCGAGCCCGTACGGCGCGGTCTTCGGATTGGCGATCGAGAGATGGCGGTAGTCGTTCTTCTTCAGCACGTCGCCGTTCGCGTCGACGTAGCCTTCCTTCGCCGACCAGAGCGCGAGCGCGCCCGTCGCGTAGGTGAAGCGGCTGCCGGGCACGGTCGCGCCTTCGGCTTCGAGCTTGGCGGGCGTGGTGTCGTCGGCGGCGAGGAAAACCTCGAACGGCGCGCCGTTCTTGATCTGCGCATAGAACTGCCCGGTCGCGCCGAACGATGCCACGACCTTGTTGCCCGTGTCCTTCTCGAAGTTCGCCGCGATCACTTGCACGGGCGCCGTGAAGTTGGCCGCCACGGCGACCTGCACTTCGCCGGCGAACGCGGAGTTTGCGGCGGCTCCGGCCACGATCGCGAGCAACAAGCGGAAAAATCGAAACTTCACGAAAACCTCCTCAGACGGTAGTCAAAAATCGCTCTTGGTATGGACCCGGCGCGCGATGAATCTTCAGCGCGCCGTTTCGCGTACCGTAATATAGCCGAATATATTACGCGGGCGAATGCGACACCGTTCCCTGCATGCGCATCCGGCATGGGGAACGAGGAGGAGGGGATTTGATCTGTGCGGTCCGGCCCGGGCCGCACAGCATGCGATGAGGGATCAGGAGGCGTTGCGTTCCGCGGGAACGTCGAAGGTGACAGTGGTCTTGATGGGAAGCGGTGCCAGCACTTGCCGCAGCCGCTCCCGAACCTGCGCCGCACGATCCCCTAGCGCTGGTTCATCGAGCAGGACTTCGATACCCTTCTGCGCATCGATCCGCACGCGCGGGCAGGGCGCCGCTTCCTTCGACTCGGCCCACACTTCATTCACGCGAGCGGTCACCACTGCCTGCGCCGCCATCATGCGAAGCTCGGGCTTATAGATCTTGCCGACATTGGTCATCGGCATCTTCGCGATGAGCGTGATCCACTTCGGCTTCGCGGGCGCCTCGTCCACGCGATTCGCGACGTACGACATCAGTTCGTCGACGGTCGTGTTCGCGCCCGGGCGCAGCGTCGCGAACACGTCAATGGTCCACCGCCTTGGCCGACAGGATGCCCGTCTGTCCATAGAACTCCTGCAGCGCGAACGCTTCGCGCTCCGCGCGGGCGCGTACGCCGCGATCGAGCATCGAGAACAGCCAGATGCCCGCGAACGCGAGCGGCACGGAAACGAGCGCGGGATTGTCGAGGAACACGAGCGCGTGCGCCTGGTGCAGCACGTCGACCCAGACCGACTTCGAGTACAGCGTCAGCAGCACCGCCGAAACGAGCCCGAGGCTTCCGCCGACGACCGCGCCGCGCGTCGTCATGCCGCGCCAGAAAATCGACGATACCAGCACCGGGAAATTCGCACTCGCCGCGACGGCCGCAACGAGGCCGACGAGAAACGCCACGTTGACGTGCTCGAACAGGATGCCGAGGCCGATCGCGATGAGGCTCAGCACGAGCGTCGAGATGCGCGAGATGCGCATCTCGCGCGCTTCGTTCGCCTTGCCGCGCGTGTACCGGCTCGGATTGTCTGGACACGGGTTTGCAACTCAGGCGGCCTCTTTCATGGTGGCTGCGTGACGGGCTTCATGGGGTGACATAAAGCCC
>NZ_FCON02000150.1 GCF_001544535.1 Caballeronia choica
AGCTAATAAACCAAAAACAATACAAGTTCAATAGAAGCCCAAGCGCATCAAACGGCGTAAACACCAACCCACCACCGCCCCCAAGCGCGAGCGATCACCCGCCCCGCCCCCTTCTCCCCATTTTTATTGATTGACCGTTCAATATAAAACCCCTACGATGAACATCGACCAAGCGAAATCGCTGCGCTCAAACCTTACGACCACCCCATGCCCAAGCTCGGAATGCGCGAAATACGCCGCGCCCAGTTAATCGATGCCACGCTCCTGACCATCGACCAGGCCGGTCTCGGCGGCGCGACGCTGGCATCCGTGGCGCAGCGCGCGAGCATTTCGACGGGCATCGTCAGCCACTATTTCGGCGACAAGGACGGCCTGCTAGAAGCCACCATGCGCCATGTCCTGCGCGATCTCTGGAATGCAACCTCGCGTCGTCGCCGGGATGCGAAACCGGACCCGCGTTCCAAATTGCGCGCGGTGGTCGCGGCCAACTTCGATGCGGGACAGGTCAGCGGTCCCGTGATGAAGACGTGGCTCGCGTTCTGGTCGGAGAGCATGCACAAGCCGCAATTGCGCCGGCTTCAGTACGTGAACACGCGGCGTCTTTATTCAAACCTGTGCGCCGAGTTTTCGAAGGCGCTGCCGCGCGCCGCCGCACGGCGTGCCGCAAGCGGCCTCGCCGCGCTGATCGACGGCCTCTGGCTGCGCGGCGCGCTCGCCGGCGAACCGTTCGATACGAAAGCCGCCCTGCGCCTCGCCAACGATTACATCGACCTCGTGCTTGGTTCGCGTACCTGAACCACGTACCTGAAAAGCACCCCCTGAATCAACAGCCTGACTCTTCCAGCAAGGAGCACGCGATGCCCGCATTCGACCTGCAACGCCTCTACATCGGCGGCGCCCACGTGGACGCCACGAGCGGCGAGACCTTCGACACCCTCGATCCCGCGACCGGCGAAACGCTCGCGACGGTGCAGCAGGCATCGGCCGCCGACATCGATCGCGCCGTGCGCTCCGCCCGCGAAGGCCAGCGCGCGTGGGCCGCGATGACCGCGATGCAGCGCTCGCGCATCCTGCGCCGCGCGGTCGAGTTGCTGCGCGCGCGCAATGACGAACTCGCAGCGCTCGAAACACGCGATACCGGCAAGCCAATCGCCGAGACGAAGGCCGTCGATATCGTCACGGGCGCCGACGTGATCGAGTACTACGCGGGCCTCGCCACGGCAATCGAAGGCCAGCAGATTCCATTGCGGCCCGAATCGTTCGTCTACACGCGACGCGAGCCGCTCGGCGTTTGCGCGGGCATCGGCGCGTGGAACTATCCGATCCAGATCGCGTGCTGGAAGTCGGCGCCCGCGCTCGCGGCTGGCAACGCGATGATCTTCAAACCGAGCGAAGTCACGCCGCTCTCCGCGTTGAAGCTCGCGGAAATCTACACGGAAGCCGGCGTGCCCGACGGCGTGTTCAACGTCGTGCAGGGCGACGGACGCGTCGGCGCGATGCTGGCCGCGCATCCGGGCATCGCGAAGGTGTCGTTCACGGGCAGTGTCGAAACCGGCAAGAAGGTGATGTCGCTTGCGGGCGGGTCGTCGTTGAAGGAGGTGACGATGGAGCTGGGCGGCAAGTCGCCGCTCGTCGTCTTCGACGATGCCAATCTCGAACGCGCCGCCGACATCGCAATGAGCGCCAACTTCTTCAGCTCCGGCCAGGTGTGCACGAACGGCACGCGCGTATTCGTGCAGCGTTCGGTGCTCGCGCGATTCGAAGCGCTGGTGACCGAGCGCGTGAAGCGCATTCGCATCGGATCGCCGGTCGAGCCGACTACCAACTTTGGTCCGCTCGTCAGCGCGGCGCAATTGCACAAGGTGCTCGGCTACATCGAGAGCGGCAAGCGCGAAGGCGCGCGCCTCGTCGCGGGCGGCGCACGCATCACGGAAGGCCACTTCGCGCACGGCCAGTATGTCGCGCCCACCGTGTTCACCGATTGTCGCGACGACATGCGCATCGTGCGTGAGGAAATCTTCGGCCCGGTGATGAGCATCCTCGCCTTCGACGACGAAGACGAAGTGATCGCCCGCGCGAACGACACCGACTACGGACTCGCCGCCGGCGTCGTGACGGAGAACCTGTCGCGCGCGCATCGCGTGATCCATCGGCTCGAAGCCGGCATCTGCTGGATCAACACCTGGGGCGAATCGCCGGCGGAGATGCCCGTTGGCGGTTACAAGCAATCGGGCGTCGGTCGCGAGAACGGCATCACGACGCTCGAGCACTACACGCGCATCAAGTCCGTGCAGGTCGAACTCGGCCCCTATCAACCGGTGTTTTGAAGGAGTGTGTGCGATGAGCGCGAACGAATACGACTACATCATCGTGGGCGCGGGATCGGCGGGGAACGTGCTAGCGTCGCGTCTGACCGAGGACGCCGACGTCACCGTGCTCCTGCTCGAAGCCGGTGGCCCCGACTACCGCTTCGACTTCCGCACGCAGATGCCGGCCGCGCTGGCCTATCCGCTGCAAGGCCGCCGCTATAACTGGGCCTACGAAACCGAGCCCGAACCGCACATGAACAACCGCCGCATGGAATGCGGGCGCGGCAAGGGGCTGGGCGGGTCGTCGCTGATCAATGGCATGTGCTACATCCGCGGCAATGCGCTCGACTATGACGGCTGGGCCGAACGAAAAGGCCTTGAAAACTGGACGTATCTCGATTGCCTGCCGTATTTTCGCAAGGCCGAAACGCGCGACATCGGCGCGAATGCGTATCACGGCGGCGACGGCCCCGTTCATGTGACGACCAGCAAGCCCGGCAACAATCCGCTCTTCGCCGCGATGGTCGAGGCCGGCGTGCAGGCGGGCTATCCGCGCACGGAAGACCTCAACGGGTATCAGCAGGAAGGCTTCGGCCCGATGGATCGCACCGTGACGGCGAACGGCCGGCGCGCGAGCACGGCGCGCGGCTATCTCGATCGCGCGAAAGAGCGGCCGAACCTGACCATCGTCACGCACGCCGTGACCGATCGCGTGCTGTTCTCGGGCAAGCGCGCGATCGGCGTCGCGTACCTGCGGCATGGCGAGCGCGTGAGCGCGCATGTGCGCCGCGAAGTGCTGATGTGCAGCGGAGCGATCGCGTCGCCGCAATTGCTGCAGCGCTCGGGCGTCGGCCGCTCGACGTGGCTGCGCGAGTTCGACATTCCGCTCGTGCTCGACTTGCCGGGCGTAGGTGAGAACTTACAGGATCACCTCGAGATGTACATGCAGTACGAATGCAAGGAGCCGGTGTCGTTGTATCCGGCGCTGCAATGGTGGAACCAGCCGGCGATCGGGCTTGAATGGATGCTGAACGGCACCGGTATCGGCGCGAGCAACCAGTTCGAAGCAGGCGGCTTCATCCGCACGCGCGACGACGATCCGTGGCCCAACATCCAGTATCACTTCCTGCCTGTGGCGATCAACTACAACGGCTCGAATCCGATCAAGATGCACGGCTTCCAGGCGCACGTCGGGTCGATGCGTTCACCGAGCCGCGGCCGCGTGAAGCTGAAGTCCCGCGATCCGAACGCGCATCCGGGCATCCTGTTCAACTACATGTCGGATCCGCTCGACTGGCGCGAATTCCGCGACGGTATCCGCATCACGCGCGAGATCATGCGGCAGCCGGCGCTGGAGAAGTATCGCGGGCGTGAGTTGCATCCGGGTGCGGACCTCGTCACCGACGATCAGCTTGACGCGTTCGTTCGGTCGCGGGCGGAGACGGCTTTCCATCCGTCGTGTTCGTGCAAGATGGGGTACGACGAGATGGCGGTCGTCGATGGCGAGGGGCGCGTGCATGGAGTGGAGGCGCTGCGCGTCGTCGATGCGTCGATCATGCCGCAGATCACCACGGGTAACCTGAACGCGCCGACGATCATGCTGGCTGAAAAGATCGCCGACAGGATTCGTGGGCGTGGGGCGTTGGCTCGCGTGGATACGCCGTATTTCGTGGCCCGCGGGGCCAGGGCGAGGAAGAAGGAATTCGCGGTGGGGTGAGGGATTGCCGCTGGCGCCAGCGCCCGCTCCTCCTCAAGCGCCAGCATCCCTCTGCGCCTGCACCCGCGCCTTCCACTGCCCGCCTTTGCCGCGCCAGAACCGCACCGCCGACGCGATCGTCGCACCGACATAAAAAACCGCTACCAACGGCAACACTGGCGCCCACAATAACGAGCGTCGGTAGTACCGCAGCATCGGCGCATAAGCGATGCACATCATCGCCCACGCGGCGCACGCCGGCCACGCACGTCCGCCCAGCCAAAGCGCAAGCACCGGCGGAGCCACGTAGATCAACACCATCCCAACGACTGTCCCCAGCAGCAGCCACGGCGAATAACGCAGTTGCGTGAACGCCGTGCGCGCGATCATGTTCCAGATGTCGCGCCAGTCGTCGTAAGGCCGCAACGACTCGCTGCGCTCCGCGAGGTCGAGCCGGATCGGCCGTGCCTCGTCGCGCCCGTCGCGATGCTTGAGACGCGCGGCAAGACTGCAATCGTCGATCAGTTCGCCACGGATCGACTCCATCCCGCCCGCCTCTTCCAGCGCCGAACGCCGCACCAGCATGCAACCGCCAGCGGCGCCCGCCGTCGGCTTCTTCACGTCGCCCACCCATGAAAACGGATAGAGCTTCGCGAAAAAGAACACGAACGCGGGGATCAGCGCCTTTTCCCACAGCGAGTCGCAGCGCAGTCGCACCATCAGCGACACGAGATCCCGGTCCTCGAGGATCGCACGCGCGACAAGCTGCGTCGCGGCATCGGCGGGATGATGGATGTCGGCGTCGGTGAGCAGCAGGAAGTCGGCGGGAAGGCCAAGCGTCTCGATCGCCTCGATTCCCTGCGACTGCGCCCAGACCTTGCCCGACCAGCCGGCCGGCAGCGGTGCGGCACTGAGCACGATCAAACGGCTTTCGAGGCCGAGCGCGCGAGCGGCGCCCTGGGCGGCGTCGGCGGTGCCGTCGGTGCTGTGGTCGTCGACGACGATCACGCGGAACGATCCCGCATAGTCCTGCCTCAGCAGCGAGCCGACCGCGCGGCCGATCACGTCGGCTTCATTGCGCGCCGGCACCACGGCGACCAGCGCCGGCCACGCGCCGCGCCGCGCGATCTCGGCATTGCCGAGCGCGTGCAGCGTGGTCGCGGAAAGCGGCGCGGCGGGCTGCACGCGCCAGAAGCCGCCGCGCGCAAAGAGGAGCACGAGCCAGATGAGAAATGACAGCCAGGCGATCAGTAACATGAATGGATAAGCCTTCGATGAAACGCGATTGCGCGGGGGCACGGCGCAAGTGAATTCCTGGCGTGTCCAGCGGTTGCGACGGAACGCGACACCGTCGCAGCCGCTTGCGACCCAATGGATCACGCCCCGGCGCTGCGTGCCGTGCGTTGATGAACGACCGGCCACTCCGCCGGAACGCCGGACAGTTTACTGGGTTCTGCGATTTGCCGTAGTTCGCACATCCCGCGCCCATGGGAACGCATGGCAAGCGCGGGAAGGCGCACCCGCCGTGGATATTTTCCACCCTGAACAACCCTCGGACGGAAACCCCGGCGCCCCCGCATAACAAGCATCCAAAAAGCGAACGCGTTAGAATACGCGGTCAACTTCTACGCGAAGCTTGAAAGAATCGTTCCTTATTTACCGATCGTAACCGTGAGTCCGTCAATCGCCCTACAAATTGACAGGACGGACTCGAAGGGCTGACGCCTTGCGTCAGGTCCACTCGAAACCCGCGCCAGTCGGAGTTCGCCCGAATATGCGTATCATCCTTGCTCAACCCCGCGGCTTTTGTGCGGGCGTCGTCCGCGCGATCGAAATCGTCGATCGGGCGCTCGAACGAAACGGCGCACCCGTCTACGTGCGTCACGAGATCGTTCACAACCGGCACGTCGTCGATAACCTGCGAAGCAAAGGCGCGCGTTTCGTCGAGGAACTCGACGAAGTGCCGCACGGCGCGGTCGCGATCTTCAGCGCGCATGGCGTGGCGCGAACCGTCGAAGCGGACGCAGCGGCGCGCGGACTCGATGTGCTCGACGCCACCTGTCCGCTCGTGACGAAGGTCCACGTCCAGGGCCGCCAGTATGTCTCGCAGGGCCGCACGCTGATCCTGATCGGGCACGCGGGCCATCCGGAAGTCGAAGGCACGATCGGGCAAATTCCCGGCACGGTCGTGCTCGTGCAGAGCGAGGCCGAAGTCGCCACGCTCGATCTGCCCGTCGATACGCCCATCGCGTACGTCACGCAAACCACGCTGTCGGTCGACGACACGCGCGGCATCATCGATGCGCTGCAGCGCCGCTTCACCGATATCGTCGGCCCCGACACGCGCGACATCTGCTACGCGACGCAAAACCGCCAGGCCGCCGTGCGCGAGTTGAGCACGCAGGTGGACGTGCTGCTCGTCGTCGGCGCCACCAACAGTTCCAACTCGAATCGCCTGCGCGAGATCGGTGCCGAAAGCGGCGTGCCGAGCTTCCTCGTCGCGGACGGCTCGGAAGTGAAGCCGGAATGGTTTGCGAATGCGCAGACCGTCGGCATTACCGCGGGTGCCTCGGCGCCCGAGGAAATGGTCACTCATGTCATCGATGCCTTGCGCGCGCTCGGCCACGTCGAGGTCTCGACGATGGACGGCCGCGAAGAGAAGGTCGAATTCAAACTCCCCGCGAAGCTGACGCAACCGCTTGCCGCGGTCGCTGCAACGTCCGCGCGCGAAGAATAAGGAGCACACAATTGTCAATTCCAATGCTGCAAAAAGTCCGGGTTGGCGCGTACATCGCGCGCCAGCACTTCATGCGCAACAAGCGCTACCCGCTCGCGCTGATGCTCGAACCGCTGTTTCGCTGCAATCTCGCCTGCAACGGCTGCGGCAAGATCGACTATCCGGACCCGATCCTGAACCAGCGCCTGTCGCTGGAAGAATGCCTCGGCGCCGTCGATGAATGCGGCGCGCCGGTCGTCTCGATCGCCGGCGGCGAGCCTTTGCTGCACAAGGAAATGCCGCAGGTCGTGAAGGGCATCATCGCGCGCAAGAAGTTCGTGTATCTCTGCACGAACGCGCTCTTGATGGAAAAGAAGATGGACGACTACGAGCCGAGCCCATACTTCGTGTGGTCCGTCCACCTCGACGGCGACCAGCAGGCGCACGACCATTCGGTCTCGCAAGAAGGCGTCTACGACAAGGCCGTCAAGGCGATCAAGGAAGCGAAGCGCCGCGGTTTCCGCGTGAACATCAACTGCACGCTCTTCAACGACGCCGATCCGGCGCGCGTTGCCGCGTTCTTCGATACGCTCGGGCCGATGGGCGTCGACGGCATCACGGTGTCGCCGGGTTATGCGTACGAGCGCGCGCCGGACCAGCAACACTTCCTGAACCGCGACAAGACCAAAACCCTTTTCCGCGAAATCTTCAAGCGCGGCAACAACGGCAAGAACTGGTCGTTCAGCCAGTCGGCGATGTTCCTCGACTTCCTCGCGGGCAACCAAACGTACCAGTGCACGCCGTGGGGCAATCCGGCGCGTACCGTGTTCGGCTGGCAGCGTCCGTGCTACCTGCTCGGCGAAGGTTATGCGAAGACCTTCAAGGAACTGATGGAGACCACCGAGTGGGAAAAGTACGGCACGGGCAACTATGAGAAGTGCGCGGACTGCATGGTGCACAGCGGCTTCGAAGCGACGGCCGTGATGGATACGGTGGCGCATCCGCTGAAGGCGCTGGGCGTGTCGCTGCGCGGCCCGCGCACGGAAGGCGCCTACGCGAAGGACCTGCCGATCGACAAGCAGCGTCCGGCGGAATACGTGTTCTCGAAGCACGTCGAGATCAAGCTGGAAGAGATCGGCCGCGCGAAGAGCAACAAGGGCAACAAGGGCGCGAAGCAGGCGGCCGCGGCGCACTGAGCGGCGCTCCTGCGGCGGGTGGCGGGCAGGTGATGTCGCTCATCGGGGCGATTCATCTGCCCGTTTGTTTTGGTGCTTTTTGTCGACGCGCGCGAGCGGCTCGCGTCGACGATGTACGATTTGCGGCTCTTCGAAAGTACGCGCGGGAAGTCTCATGGCTCAATTCAACATACTGATCAATCTCGGCAAAGCCGATCTCGACGATTACTCGCTGCTCGGGAAGACCCTGCGAAAGCTCGGCTTCAGCGAGACCCGGGCGGCACAGGTCGGCGGCGATTTCCGGCTGCTGCCGGCGAGTTATCGGTATTCGAGCGATGTGGAAGACATGACGGCCGTCCGGGACAAGGCGCTGAGGTCCGCGAAGAGCGTTTCGGCGAAGGCGGTGGTGCTGGTGTCGGAGATTTGAGGGACCGCCGCGCTTTCACTACCAGATGGTTTTGACATGCGCGTAATCGCGAATCTTCTGATCCTTGGTGATCAGAGGCGCGGCGAGCGCCCGAGCGGTCGCGACGATCATTCGGTCAGCAGGATCCTTGTGAAATTCGCCGGGAAGTTCGACGGCCTTCAGCGCGATTTCGTTGTCGACAGGAACGAATCGTAGCGCCTCGATTTCGTTGACCGTTGCGAGCCAGCTGTTCACGTCTGTCGAAATACTCAACCTTTCCCGCTTAACGAGCAGCGATATCTCCCACGCGCTGATCGACGAAACGATCAATTCGCCCTCGCTGCGTTCTCGTTCGATCGCGGCCTTTGCCTTCTTGCTGAGCTGAACCTCTCCGCTCACCCACCACAGCAGTACGTGCGTATCCAGAACAATCACTGACCCGCCTCCCAGTCGTCTTCTCCAACGGGTTCCATTGGATCGTCGTAGCGCAGCAAGGAGCCCTTCAGCACATCCAGCGGATCGCGCTTCGCTTCCTGTTGATACGGCCGCACTTCCAGCGTCGGCTTTCCATGGTCGGTCACGATCAGGCTCTCCCCCGACGACTCCACCAACCGGAAATACTCAAGCGCCCTCGCCTTGAATTCCGATTTGGAAACCTGCTTGTTCGGCATTATACGCCCCTGGTCATATGTCCATGGTCATTTTATCGCTCGGCCAAATGGCTGTCACGCAATTTTGAGACCGCAACAAAAAAGCGCGACAGCTTTCGCCATCGCGCTTTTTCGCGCCTTCAGCCAGCGGGTACTGCTGATTCAAATCAACAGCATCCCCCCACCTTCGACCGATACCGCGCTTCCTGCCTCTCGCGGAAAAATTCCTCATACGTCATCACGGGCCGGTCCGGGTGCGTTGCCTGCATGTGCGACACGTAGTTATCGTAGTCGGGCAAGCCGACCATCAGGCGCATCGCCTGCCCCAGATACCGCCCTGCTTGCCGAAGATCGGTGAACATCCTGTTCTCCAAAGTAACCGCGCAGGTCGCGCGGCGGAGCAGAGCACAGCCCTGCCGCCGGGTGTCCCGCTGACAATCAATGCCCCGAGCGGATCGCCGCGCCCGTCGGCGAGCCGGCGGGCATCGCTTCGAACGGCGTCTCGCGCACGGTCGGCCGGGTTTCGCGGTGAGCGCGACGCACGGCAAGTACACCATACACCACGATACTCACCACGACGAAGATGAAAAGCCCCGACAGCGCCGCATCGATATAGTCGTTGAAAATGATCCGGCTCATTTCCTCCACCGACTTCGCGGGTGCCACGATCTTGCCCGCGTCGCGCGCCTCGACGAGTTTCGACGCATGCGCGAGGAAGCCCACCTTCGGATTGGCGTCGAAAATCTTTTGCCAGCCGGCGGTCATCGTGCAGATCAGGAGCCAAATGGTCGGGAGGATCGTCACCCACGCGTAGCGCTCGCGCTTCATCTTGAACAGCACGACCGTGCCGAGCATCAGCGCGATACCCGCGAGCATCTGGTTCGAGATGCCGAAGAGCGGCCACAGCGTGTTGATGCCGCCGAGCGGATCGACCACGCCCTGATACAGGAAATATCCCCACGCGGCGACGCACAGCGCCGTCGCGATCAGGTTGGCCGGCAGCGATTCCGTGCGGCGCAGCGCCGGGCTGAACGTGCCGAGCAAATCCTGCAGCATGAAGCGGCCGGCGCGCGTACCGGCGTCGACTGCGGTCAGGATGAAGAGCGCCTCGAACAGGATGGCGAAGTGATACCAGAAGCCCATCATCGCCGGGCCGCCGATCACCTGGTGGAGAATCTGCGCCATGCCGACGGCCAGCGTCGGCGCACCGCCCGCACGCGCGACGATCGTCGACTCGCCGACGGCCTTCGCCGTCGAGGTCAGCATGTCGGGCGTGAGCAGGAAGCCCCAGCTCGATACCGTCTGCGCCACCGCTTCCGGCGTCGTGCCGAGCACGGCGGCCGGGCTGTTCATCGCGAAGTACACGCCCGGCTCGATCACCGAAGCAGCAATCAGCGCCATCATCGCGACGAACGATTCCATCAGCATCGCGCCGTAGCCGATGAAGCGCATGTTGGCTTCATTGTCGATCAGCTTGGGCGTCGTGCCCGACGAGATCAGCGCGTGGAAGCCGGACACCGCGCCGCACGCAATCGTGATGAACAGGAACGGGAACAGGCTGCCGGACCACACCGGGCCGCTGCCGTCGATGAACTTCGTGAACTGCGGCATCTTCAGTTCGGGCGCGACGATCAGGATGCCGATCGCGAGGCCGAGGATCGTGCCGATCTTGAGGAACGTCGACAGGTAGTCGCGCGGCGCGAGCAGCAGCCACACCGGCAGTACCGACGCAATGAAGCCGTAGCCGATCAAAATCCACGTGAGCTGCGTGCCGGTGAACGTGAAGAACGGCGCGAGCGTCGCGGATTCGGCGACGTGCTGGCCGTACACGATCGCGCCCATCAGGCCAAAGAAGCCGATGATCGACACCTCGCCGATCCGGCCCGGCCGGATATAGCGCGTATAGATGCCCATGAAGATCGCGACCGGAATGGTCGCGCCGACGGTGAACGTGCCCCACGGCGAGCCGGTCAGCGCCTTCACGACGATCAGCGCGAGCACCGCGAGAATGATCACCATGATGAGGAAGGTGCCGAACAGCGCGATCACGCCGGGCACCATGCCGAGCTCCATCTTGACGAGGTCGCCGAGCGAGCGGCCGTCGCGACGCGTCGAGATGAACAGGATGACGAAGTCCTGCACGGCGCCCGCGAACACCACGCCGGCGAGAATCCACAACATGCCCGGCGCGTAGCCCATCTGCGCGGCAAGCACCGGACCGACGAGCGGACCCGCGCCCGCGATCGCGGCGAAGTGGTGGCCGAACAGCACGTACTTGTTGGTCGGGACGTAGTCGAGGCCGTCGTTGTGACGCACGGCCGGCGTCATGCGCAGGCCGTCGAGTTGCAGCACCTTGCCCGCGAGGAAGCGCGAATAGAAGCGGTAGGCGATCAGATAAACGCAGACCGAAGCGATCACGACCCAGAGTGCGCTGATGCGCTCTCCATGCGCTAATGCGATGGTGCCGAATGCGAACGCGCCCAATAGCGCGACCGCGATCCAGACCAGGAATCCGGAAGCCCGATTCATGGCGTCTCCTGTTTTTTAGTTTGAGATACCCGCCGAGTCTGATTGACAGAACGGGCGCATTGCGCCGAGAGGCGCTATGGGCGTGTAGTATTCGCCTTCCCCGCAGCCCTTACAAGCGGACAACTACGTATTCTGGCTACGTAGAATTACGTAGAACATCGCGCTGGTGCTCGTCGTGAAGCTCGTCATGAATCTCAAAGCGAAGGTCTTTCTGCTGGCGATCGTTCCGTTCGCGCTCGCGATCGGCGGCATCGAGTATGGCGTGCGCCAGCAGGCGACGACGCTCGCCGCATCGCAGCATGCGACGATGCAGGCCGCCTACATGTCGAGCAAGGAAATCGAGCTTCGGCATTACGTCCAGGTGGCGCAGAGCGCGATCACGCCTTACTACGACGTGCCCCCCGGCACGCCGCGCGAGGAAGCGCAACGCCAGAAGCAGGCGCTCGACGCGCTGCAGCGCCTGGAGTTCGGCGCCGACGGCTACTTTTTCGTCTACACGATGCACGGCACGTCGCTGATGCATCCGCGCCAGCCCGATCTCGTCGGCCGCGACCTGTGGGAAATGCGCGATCCGGCCGGCGCGCTCACCATCCAGAAGCTCATCGGCGAAGCGTCGCGCGGCGGCGGTTACGTGCGCTATGTGTGGCGGCGCCCGTCGACGGGCAAGCTCGCGCCGAAGCTCGGCTATGTCGTGCCGCTGCCGCGCTGGGGCTGGATGATCGGCACTGGCATTTATCTGGAGGATGTCGAGACGACGCTCGCGCGCATCGACGAGCAAGCGGCCGCGAACATCGAACGCACGGTGATGTGGATCGGCGGCATCGCGCTCGCGGCGCTCGCCGTGATCGCGGTGTGCACGGCCGTGCTCAACATCAGCGAGCATCGCAGCGCCGACGCCAAGCTGAAGCACTTGGCGCGGCAAGTCGTCGATTCGCAGGAACAGGAGCGCGCGCGCCTTTCGCGGGAACTGCACGACGGCATCAGCCAGATGCTGGTCTCGGTGAAGTTGCTGCTGGAATCCGCGCTGGCCCGCTTCGAGCGCGGCGAGACGCGCGTGCCGGCTGCCGAAGCGGCGCTCGCCACCGGCCTCGGCCGACTGAGCGGCACGCTGCGCGAAGTGCGACGCATCTCGCACGCGCTGCGCCCCGCGATGCTCGACGACCTCGGCCTCGCCGCCGCGCTCGAACAACTCGCCCGCGAACTGAGCGACCAGGGCGCGCTCGACGTGCGCTTCGAATCCGTGTCCAAGTTGCCGCCCGCGAGGCGCCCCGCGTTGCCCGATCCGGTCAACACGGTGCTCTTTCGCATCGCGCAGGAAGCGCTCACCAACATCGTCCGGCATTCGAAGGCGACGCGCGCCATCCTCACGCTCGACATCGCGCCCGATGCCGTGTCGCTCACGATCGCGGACAATGGCCAGGGCTTCGACGTCGACGCGGCGCTCGCCGATCCGAAGAGCGGCGTCGGCTTGCGCAACATGCGCGAGCGGCTCGACGCGCTCGGCGCCACCTTCGCGGTCGCGTCGCAAGTCGGACGCACGGTGATCGCCGCCACGGTGCCGCTGCCGCTCGCCGTACCCACCCTGCAAGGATTGACCGATGACATCTAGACCCGCGCGCCTCGTCCTGATCGACGATCATCCGCTCGTGCGCGATGGCCTGCGCGCCCGGCTGGAGGCCGCGCCGCACCTCTCCGTGATCGGCGAGGCGGGCAACGCGGCCGAAGCGCTCGCGCTCGCCGCCGACGAAGCCAACCCGCCCGATCTCGCGCTGATGGACGTCGGCATGGCGGGGATGAGCGGAATCGAACTGGCCGCGCTCTTTCACGAGCGGTTTCCGGGGATTCGCGTGCTGATGCTGTCGATGCACGACAACGTCGAATATGTGGCGCAGGCCGTGCGCGCGGGCGCGAGCGGCTATGTGCTGAAGGATTCGCCGGCCACCGAGATCATCCACGCGATCGACGCCGTGCTCGCCGGCAAGACGTTTTTCAGCGCGGGGCTCGCGATGCGCATGATCCAGGCGCGGTCGATGCAGACGCCGCTGGAGCGCCTGACGCCGCGCGAACGCGACATCCTCGATGCGCTGGCCGAGGGGCTGTCGAGCAAGCAGATCGCGCAGCAGCACGGCTTGTCGGTGCGCACGGTGGAAACGCACCGGCTGAACCTGAAGCGCAAACTCGATATCGACGGACAGGCCGAACTGATCAAGTACGCGGTGGAGCACCGCCGCACCTGAGCGCCGCCGCCTCGATCATTCCGCCGTGCGCGCGTTGTGGTCGGTCAGGAACTTGATCAGCCCGTCCACGCCGCCTTTCGACAACTGGCCCGCGAACTGCTGCTGGTAGACCTGGATGAGCCACGCGCCCATCATGTCGATGTCGTAGATTTTCCAGCCCTGAGGCGTCTTTTCGAGGCGATAGCGCACCGGATTGTCGCCGCCGGTCGAAATGACGTGCGATTCGACGACGGTGTCTTTCGCGTTGGCGTCGAGCTTCGGGGCGTCGAACACGAACTTCACGTCCTGATCGCGAAGTTGCGACAGCGACGACGCGTAGGTCCGCACGAGCAGGACCTGGAACTGGTCGTAGAGCTGCTTTTGCTGTTCGGGCGTGGCCGTGCTCCACGCCTTGCCGACGGCGATGCGCGTCGTGCGCTGGAAGTCCGTGTTGGGCACGAAGCGCGTTTCGACGAGTTGGGTGATCTTCGCCATGTCGCCGCCGCGGGCCTGCGGGTCGGCTTTCATCGCGGCGACGGTGCCTTCGACGGCGCTTTTCACGACCGCATCGGGGCTCGCCTGCGCATGAGCGTTGCCAGAAAGAAACAGCGCACCGGCAAGAAAAGTGAGACAAACAGACAGATAGCGTTTCATGGAACCCGTTCTCTATATGGAAAGTTGATCGCGCGGGCGTAATGACTGTTCGGCGCGGCGGCAAGCCAGTATATCGACTCGCCAACGCGTTGACAGTTCAAGGGAGCGCTGCGGTCGCGCCCCGGTATACTTGCGCGATTCCCGCCGGTGTTTTTCGCTGGTTCGTCCATTACAGCACGCATTCAAAACAAAGGACCTCGACGGTACCCGTCCTCATGCTGACGTCCAACCTCACCCGCCTCGTTACCATCGCCATTCGCCGTCCGGTGTGGATCATCGTCGTCTCGCTGCTGCTCGCCGTGCTGAGCGCGGTCTACGTCGTCCATCACTTCAGGATCAGCACCGACGTCAGCCAGTTGATCGAGACGGAACCGGAGTGGGCCGCGCGCAGCCGCGCAATCGACGAAGCGTTTCCGCAGCGCGGTTCGACGCTGCTCGTCGTGGTCGAGGCGCAAGCGCCCGAATTCGCCGATGCCGCCGCCAGCGAACTCGCCGCCGCGCTCAGCAAGCATCCCGACCGGTTCAAATCGGTGTCGCAGCCTGAAGGCGGCGACTTCTTCGAGCATAACGGCCTGCTCTACCTGTCCACCGAAAAGGTCGGGCAAACCACCCAGCAACTCGCACAGGCGCGCCCGCTGATCAACGCGCTGGCGCACGATCCGACGCTCACCGGCCTCGCGCAGACGCTCAACACGAGCCTGAACCTGCCGCTGCAACTCGGGCAGGTGACTCTTGGACAAATGTCGACGCTCCTGAACGAGAGCGCGACCGTGCTCGACCGCGTGCTGGCGAACCAGCCGGCCGCGTTTTCGTGGCGCAATCTCGCCGGCTCGTCCGGTTCGACGCCTTCGAACCAGCCCGCGCGCGCGTTCGTCACGGTGCTCCCGGTGCTCGATTTCAACGCGCTCGAAGCCGGCGCGGGCGCGTCCGACGCGATCCGCGCCACCGCCGACGAACTCGGCCTCGCGCAGAAATACGGCGCCACGGTCCGCCTGACCGGCGCGCAGCCGCTCGCCGACGAGGAATTCGCGTCGGTGAAGGACGGCGCCGAGCTGAACGGCATCGCCACCTTCCTCGTCGTGCTCGTGATCCTGTGGCTCGCGCTGCGCTCGGGGAAGATGATCGTCGCGGTGTTCGTCACGGTCTTCGTCGGGCTCGCGATCACGGCCGCGCTCGGCCTGATGATGGTCCATGCGCTCAACATGATCTCGGTCGCGTTCATGGTGCTGTTCGTCGGGCTCGGCGTCGACTTCGGCATTCAGTTCGGCGTGCGCTATCGCGAGGAACGCTACCGGCACCGGCGCCTCGACGTCGCGCTCGCCGAGACCGCGCGGCATGTCGCCGTGCCGCTCACGCTCGCCGCCGCCGCGACCGCCGCGAGCTTCTTCTCATTCCTGCCGACCGCCTATCGCGGCGTGTCGGAACTGGGGCTGATCGCGGGCGTCGGCATGATCGTCGCGTTTGTGACCAACATGACGCTGCTTCCGGCGCTGCTCAAGGTGTTCGCGCCCCCGGGCGAAGCGAGTTCGCCCGGCTTCCCGGCGCTCGCACCCGTCGACGAATTCCTCGACCGCAACCGCAAGCCCGTGCTGATCGGCACGCTGATCGTCGTGATCGGCGCGCTGCCGCTGTTGCTGAACCTGCGTTTCGACTTCAATCCGCTGCACCTGAAGGACCCGCACACGGAGTCGATGGCGACGCTCATCGCACTGAAGGACGCGCCCGAAGCGGCCGTCAACGATGTCGCCGTGCTCGCGCCGTCGCTCGCGGACGCCGAGCGCATCGGCGAGCGTCTTGCCAGGCTGCCCGAAGTGGGACGCGTGACGACGCTCGCAAGCCTGATCCCCGCCGACCAGCCGAAGAAGCTCGAACTGATCGGCGCGGCCGCCGCGCAATTGCTGCCGGCGCTCAACCAGCCGGTGGCGGCGCCGGTCACGGACGCGGTGCGGGTCGCGGCGTTGAAGCGCCTGTCGAACCAGCTCGCGCTCGCCGCCGACGAGCATCCGGGCCCCGGCGACGCCGAGGCCAGACACCTCTCGCAGACGCTCGCGAAGCTCGCGCGTGCCGACGACGCCACGCGCGAGCGCGCCGAGCACGCGATGGCCGAGCCGCTGCGCCTCGCGCTCGCGCAATTGCGCGCGCTGTTGCAGCCGACCGAAATCACGCGCTCGACGCTGCCGCAGTCGATGGTCGACGGCTGGGTGACGCCGGACGGCCACGCGCTCGTCGACGTGTCGCCGAAAGTGCCGCCGGGCGTCGACCAGAACGACGACCGCCTGCTCGGCCGTTTCGCCGATGCCGTCCAGAAAGCCGAGCCGGACGCGATCGGCGGCCCGATCTCCATCCGCCATTCGGCCGAGACGATCATCAAGGCGTTCCAGCAGGCCGCCGTGTTGTCGCTGCTGGCGATCGCCGTGCTGCTGTGGATTGCGCTGCGCCGTCTCGGCGACGTTTTCAGAACTTTGATACCGTTGCTCGTTTCCGCGATCGTCACGCTGGAGTTGTGCGTCGTCTTTGACATGCCGCTCAACTTCGCGAACATCATCGCGTTGCCGCTGATGCTCGGCGTGGGCGTCGCGTTCAAGATTTATTTCGTGATGGCGTGGCGCTCCGGCCAGACGCGGCTTTTGCAGTCGAGCCTCACGCACGCCGTGATGTTCAGCGCGGCGACGACGGCCACCGCGTTCGGCAGCTTGTGGTTTTCGCATCATCCGGGAACCTCGAGCATGGGACGGCTGCTCGCGCTGTCGCTCCTGTGCACGCTGATCGGCGCGGTGGTGTTCCAGCCCGTGCTGATGGGCAAGCCGCGCAAGGTAAGAAGAGCCGAGCGCGCGCGGATGCGGGCGGCGCAACGACACGACAACCTAAGAGGAATTGAAGAATGAGAAGGGTTTTGGCCGCCAGGACTGTCCGGACGCTCGGGGTGAGCATCGCCATGACAGCCGTGCTGGCGAGTGCCGGTTGCGCGACCGGGCCGGACCGCCACCCGGGCGATCCGCTCGAACCGATGAACCGCGTGATCTTCAATTTCAACGACGGCATCGACAAATACGTCGCCCGTCCGGTCGCGCAGTTCTACGTGAACTGGACGCCGAGCCCGTTTCGCACCGCCGTCAGCAACTTCTTTTCGAATCTCGGCGACGTCGGCAACTTCGCGAACAACCTGCTGCAATTGAAGATCACCGACGCCACGGAGGATTTCGTGCGCTTCGCGTTCAATTCGACGTTCGGGCTGGGCGGACTGATTGATATCGCGTCGCAGACCGGGCTGCCGAAGCATCACCAGGATTTCGGGCTGACGCTCGGACATTACGGCGTGCCGTCGGGGCCGTATCTGGTGCTGCCGGTGTTCGGGCCGAGTTCCTTCCGCGATGCGACGAACTGGCTGGTCGCGTATCGGCTGGACCCGGTGAGCTATACCGAGCCGGCGATACGCAACGTCCTGTTCGGCGTGAACTTCATCAGCGCGCGGGCCGACCTGCTCGGCGCGACCGATATTCTGTCGCAGGCGGCGCTCGACAAATACGCGTTCGTCCGCGATGCGTACACGCAGCGCCGGCAGTACCTGCTGACGGGCGGCGGCAGTTCGACGCTACCTGATTACGGCGACGATACCGGCGCGGCGGCGCCCGAGGGCGCGAGTGCGGCGCAGCCGGGGGCGACGGGTGGCGGGAGCAAGGAGCAGGGACTGCCGAGTTATGAGGATCCGGGCGCGGCGCCGGCGGCGGGGGCTTCGGCGCCTGCGGCCGTACCTGCGCCGGGCAAGGCGCCTGCGCCAAGTTCCGGCAGCGGCGCGGGGTTGCCGCAGTACGAAGATCCGGGTGCGGCTCCGGCGGCGAAGTAGGCCGTTGAGCTGGCGGCCCGATCCCGCCTTTATTCGTTCGTCGTCCGGCTGTGAACACTGAGGTGAGCGAGCCGCTGGCGCTTGGGTTTGGGTTTGGGTTTGGGTTTGGGTTTGGGTTTGGGTTTGGGTTTGGGTTTGGGTTTGGGTTTGGGTTTGGGTTTGGGTTTGGGTTTGGGTTTGGGGTGGTGTTGTTGTTTACACCGTTTGATGCGCTTGGGCTTCTGTGGAACTTGTTTTTTTAGTGGTTTATTTGCTCTGCCCCTGTCCGGGGCGGGACTCACTTTCTTTGCTGCTGCAAAGAAAGTAAGCAAAGAA
>NZ_FCON02000151.1 GCF_001544535.1 Caballeronia choica
CTAGTCGCGTACCACCATCTCATGCGCAGCGGTCACGTTCAGCCGGAATGAGCGGTCACGATCACCGGAATACGCAACACGGGGCGAGGTCGGCAGAACAACATCGCAGAAGGTGCGAAAAGCTCAACCTGATGGCGAAGCAAGGGACAGCAACGCGTGGGCGATTTCGAAGGTGCGGTTTTCGTTGCGAGGCGTCTTTGCTGGCAATGTGCTTTGCCACGTGGAAATCACATTCCCAAGTGTGCGCATCGGCGTCGCACGAATTTCGTCGTTTGCCGTTCGCAGTCGGCGAGACACTGACTTCCTGACTGAACGAAATGCCGAACTTGACAAGCGCGAAGCCGCAAGCGCCGTTTGTTCCGCGAGATGGGGCGCGAATACCGCCTGGCTGCGGATTGGAAGTCGAAGAGGCCTCCTCCGAACGTAATGCGCGAACCGAAATCAAATGACCAGCATGGCGTGGGGGACTTGGACAACCTGTCGCCTATTGACGGACGATAGAGGCGCCTGTCGTCGAAGCGCCAGGCACCACATGCCCGGCCCCGGACTTCTCAGGCGAACGGCGGAATAAAGGCGGCCCAAGGCCTCGCCTCCTCAAACGCAGCGGCGGCGCGAAAGATGTCAGCTTCGCAGCCGAGTTTCGCGACCATCTGCATCCCGACAGGCAATCCTGATGAGGTGAATCCGACAGGAACGGATGCGGCAGGCTGGCCAGTCAAGTTGAACGGATAGGTGAAATATTGCCAAGTGCAGAGATTTCGCCCCTCTAGTTCTTTCGGAACGTCGACGCCGACATCGCAGGCCGCGATGGGCAGGGTGGGCGAGACCAGCAAATCGAACCCTTCAAACACTTCTCGGACCCGCTCGCGGAAGTCGTACCGGTCGAACACCTTCTGGTAGTAAGAGTGCATTCCTTGGTCTAGCGCGACCGCGAGCGTATCCGCGACGGCAATGTCCAGTAGCTGGGGTGAGTCGTGCAGTATCTTGCTGAGACGCGTACCTACGCCAGCGTAAAACTCTGCCATCCAAAGGTCGGCTGGGTCCGCACCAATGCCATTCTCGAGCAGAACCACTTCGCACCCCATGTCCTCGAAGGTCTTCAGGGCGGACTCTACGATGCTGACGACTTCAGCGGTCGGCTTTGCGTAACCCAGGTTCGGGCTCCAAGCTATCTTCATTCCCCTCACGGGCTGTTCGCAAGAGCGAAGGAAGTCGGGTACGCCGCCCTGCAGAGAAAACGGGTCACGCGGGTCGCCCCCTGCGATAACGTTGAGAAGAAGCGCCGCATCACGCACGGTACGGGCGAGCGGCCCGACATGCCCCAGCGTCGGCGTTGCAGACGTGGGGAAAACGGGAACACGCGCGAACTGCGGCTTGATGCCAAAAATACCGGTAAAGGACGCCGGCCCGCGAATCGAGCCGCCCCCATCGGTACCTAACGCGAAAGGAGTTATCCCTGCGGCTACACTTGCCGCTGCACCGCAGCTCGACCCCCCAGGCGTCTTCGTGATGTCCCACGGGTTGCGGGTGATGCCTGTCAGTGGTGAATCACCAACTGCTTTGCAGCCAAATTCGCTCGTCGTTGTCTTACCGACCACACATGCGCCCGCGGAAAGCACTCGGCTCACCGAGGGGGCATCTACCGTGGCGATATTGTCCGCCATTGCACGAGACCCCGAAGTCTGCCGCACGCTGCTCATCGAAATGAGGTCCTTCACAGAGATTGGCAATCCATGCAAGGGACCGAGCGCGTCTCCTCTCATGACAGCGTGTTCTGCACGACGCGCACTCTCCATTGCGATGTCTGGCGTCAGCGTCACGAAGCAATTAAGCTGCGGCTCCAACACATCAATACGCTCAAGCGTCTGTTTGACGACCTCGACGGGCGATATACGCCTATTTGCAATGGCGTCCCTCAATTCCAGTGCAGAACTGAACTGGAAAGATTGGCTAACTGAGTCATTTTTCATCGTTGTCAGACCATTACGAAGCCATTCTCAAGCATATCCTCGGCCTTCGCAACGCACGAGTGGAACGCTTCTGACAGGGCTTCCCGCTGAATCCCCTTCCCGATGACCACAAGGCGCGTTTCTGCAACTCCACGACGCCAAGCATCTGCATATGTGAGCGGACTGAAAATATTCTGAACACCTTGCACTATGACGGGTCGGTCGGAACCTTGGAAATTGATTAGTCCCTTCACGCGATACAGGTTGCTTCCGTAACCCTGTGTGAGACCTGCGAGGAATGCCAGTACCTTTTCATACTCGAGAGGACGCTCTTCGCGAAAGCTCACAGAGGAGACACCGGTATGATGGTGCGTGTGAGGCTCCGAGGTTGAACAAATCTCGCAATGGCCATCGTGATGATTGTGCCTCTCGGGACTCGAGCATGATGGCTCAATCGCAATCCACTTCTCGACAGAAGACTCGCCAGTATTGGGGTCAAACAGTCCGATGTCGAGAAGCTCGTCGACCTTCGCTGCACCGAAGTTAATAAGACTCCGTGGTGCGAAAGGGTTGAGGGCGTGGACTAGAGAGAGCGCATTTTCATATTCTGCATCACTCACGAGGTCACGTTTGCTCATCAGAATCTTGTCTGCGAGCGCAATTTGACGCTCCGCTTCCGCAGCATTTTCAAGCTGCACTGAAACGTGCTTCAAATCCACAAGTGTCACGATTGCATCTAGACGGTATGTGAGGCTCAACGACATGTCCGTATAAAAGGCTTGCGCCAAGGGCAACGGATTTGCAAGGCCTGTCGTTTCAATGAGCACGCGGTCGAAATCGACCTTAGGCTCTGCAAGCCCGGCTCGGCGCATATAGAGCTTGTATAGAGCCTCCATTAAATCGTCCTTGCTAGAGCAGCAGATGCACCCGTTAGCGAGTTCCAACATATCGTCCGAAGCACGGCTGATGAGGTCGCCATCGATGCCAATCTCGCCAAACTCGTTAACGATGACGGCAATCTTCTCATCTGTCGCGTTGGAAAGAACGTTATTGACGAGCGTCGTCTTGCCTGCGCCAAGAAATCCCGTCAGAAGCGTGATAGGAATGCGCTGGTCGTTAGCTGAGGAGGTTTTCATGACAGTTGAGTCCGAGTTTGCAGGCGACACCGCAGCGTGAAATAGGCCGCAACGGCGTCTGCCAAATAGTTTGACCGTAAGCGATCCATTTTCGGCGTCTAGCTGCTGGGGACAGGAGCGAGGAGCATAGGTGTCCACCTATTCGGAGGTGGACACCTATGGCTGACAAAGATCCAGAGCTAAGAGTAGTTCGACGCAGCAGCGACGGTCGCCGTCGTTACGACGATAAAGGCAAGCGTGCGCTCGTTGAGGAAGCGCTGCGTTCTGGCGTGTCGGTTGCCCGCCTGGCGCAGGAGCACGGGATCAACGCCAACCTGCTACGCAAGTGGATCACGAAGTACCTGCTGGAGCGCGAGAAAGGCATCTCGCCGGCATCGCAGGATGATGCTGCCGGCGAACAGGAAAGTCCGCATGCCCCGGAGGAAATCGTCCTGGAGGGCGCGCTCGCGGTGATTGATGGCGCGCCCATTGACATCCCGGGTTCGCGCAAGCGCTCCTCACCGGTCGCCTCGCCCACGGCATTCGTGCCTGTCGTTGCGGCACCACCAGCACTGCCAACCGCACCGCCGTCGCCGTCGATGACGCTCGCACTGCATGTGCGACTGTCCAACGGCGTCGAGTTTGATCTCGGCGAGGCGAGCATCGACGAACTGACCACCGTGGTCCAGATGCTGGGGAGGATGCCGTGTTCCGGTTCGACGAAGGCCTGAAGGTCTACCTGCATCGGGAACCCGTCGACTTCCGGTATGGCATGAACAGCCTGTCGATTCTCGTGGAGCAGGCCATGCGCCTAAACCCGATGGATTCCTCGCTCTATGTGTTTACCAACCGGAGATGCGATCGCATCAAGATCCTGGGCTGGCAGGGCAACGGTTTCTGGCTCATGCTCAAGAGACTCGAGGCAAACGATCGCTTCGTGTGGCCTGACAGCGCGAACGGGGTCGCGACACTGAGCGTCGAGCAGTTGCACTGGCTTATCGAGGGCATCGACATTGCCGCAGTCCAGCGACATCCCAGTCGAAATTATGCACGCGTGAGCTGAACACGTCACCGGCGTGCCGGTCTAAGCGGTATGCCGATCAACGTGACCATCGACGCCGACGAACTCAAGGCACTGCTCGCGATGCGAGAGGCATATGGTTCGCTTCAGCGCGATCATGAGGAGGTTCGCAGCGCACTGCGCCTCGTGACAGCTGAGCGCGATCTCGCCGAGGAACGACTGCGCGCTTACCGTCGCGAACTGTTTGGCGCGAAAAGCGAAGCGCGCGCCTCGGACCAGTTCGGCCTGTTCAACGAAGCCGAAGCGCTCGGCGCGAACGCCACTCCCGCGCAGGAAGATACCCCCGGAACCGAGGTCGCGGCCCACAAGCGCAAGAAGCGCGGCCACCGCAAGCCTCTCGATCCCAATCTGCCGCGTGATGTCGTGCGACACGAGCTCTCTGAGGCAGAGCGCTTCTGCGATCACGACGGACACGCGCTTGTCGAGATCGGCGTCGAGATCAGTGAGCAGCTCAATGTCATTCCCGAGCAGTTGCGAGTCACCCAGCATCAGCGTATCAAGTACGCCTGCCCGTGTTGCGATCTCGGCATCAAGGTTACGCCGGCACCGCCCCGTATCATCCCGCGTGGGCTGCTGAGTGAATCGGCGCTCGCGTGGATCGCCACCGGCAAGTACCAGTTCGGCATGCCGCTCTATCGCCAGGCCGGTCTGCTGCGTCGCTTCGGCGGCGACATCTCGTCGAACACGATTGCCGCGAGCATGGTCCGCGTCGGTCTTGCGACGCAACCCGTCATCAACCTGATGCGCGATGCGCTGCTCGATGCCGAACTGATCTACGGCGACGAGACGACGTTCCAGGTCCTGAAGGAGCAAGGGCGAAAGCCGCAAACGAAAAGCTATCTGTGGGCGCAGATGACCGGCTCGGGCATCCCCATCCGTTGCTTCACCTATACGCCAGGTCGTGGCGCCAGGCTGGCTGACAGGCTGTTTGCCGGTGTCCGTAAAGGTGCCGCCCTGATGACCGATGGATACGAACCCTACAACGGCATCGCTGAACAGTACCAGCTCGTGCACCTCGGATGCTGGACGCACGCAAGACGGTACTTTGTGAAGGCGGAAGACAATGTCCCCAAGGCAGCGCGCCCGCCCGATCTGCTCGCGACACGCTTCATCAGCCTGATCGGCAAACTGTTCGCGGCCGAAGCGCGAAGCCAGACGTGGACGGCTGGGCGACGACAGCGATTGCGACGACGATACAGCGCGTGCGTACTCGATGTCATCGAAAAGCTGATGCTTGAGCACTCGCCTGGCGTCGTGCCCAACAGTCTGCTCGGCAAGGCGCTGACCTATCTGCACGGTCAGTGGCCGAAGCTGATCCGTTACGTTGAGGACGGCAACTGGCCCATATCGAACAACCCTTGCGAAAATTCCATTCGCCCGTTCTGCCTGGGACGCCGCTATCGACACATTGTAGTTATCGAAGGTTCATCCAGCCGGGTAATCGGAGGCGTCGACACTGCTAGCCAAGGCCCTGCTGTAACAGGACCATGGCGCTATCCTGGCCGGATAACACGATCGCATTCCGGAGCTGGAGCTTCCATAACTACAGGGTTTCCAGGAAGCGAAGGACGTCGTCCTTCGGACGATATCGCGTCGGCTTTCGCGAAGGTGCCTGGAGAGCTTGTAATGCACGATCCTTCATTTGCAGATCCGCCTCTACATAGCGATGTGTCGTCACGGGACTTTCGTGACCAAGCCATAGCGCGATGACGGTGATGTCGACACCAGATTGCAGCATATGCGTTGCTACCGAGTGCCTCACCACGTGCGGAGATATTCGGCACTTCAGAAGTTCGGGAAACTGTCGCGATGCCATCTCGACCGCGAGGTTCAGGCGTGCGGTAAAGCCGACACGCGTTAGCGTCCCACCAGAGCGACCTGGAAAGAGCGGCTCATGAGGACTCCGTGGATATTGCTTCAGCCACCGCTTCAGCTCCCTAGCGGTGTCCGGCCACAATGGTACAGAACGATCTCGTCGACCTTTGCCATGGATCCGTACCCATGAGGTTGAGCCAAGCACGAGATCAGCAATACGCATCTCGAGGAGCTCGGAAACACGCGCACCGGTGTTGTACAAGGTTGCCAGCATCACACGATCACGTTGGCCAGTCCAGGTTTCTGCATCGGGAGCAGCGAGGATCGCTTCAATATGCTCGCGAGACAGAGATCCGACAAGAGGCTGCTCGTAGCGCTTCATGGGGATCGCCAATACAGACCGGACGATCGCCAGCGCCGAGGGTTCCTCGGACGAAACATATTCCATGAACGACCGTATGGCGGCGAGCCTCGCGTTGCGGCTGCGGATGCAATTATGGCGATCCCGTTCGAGGTGGTGGAGAAACGCGAGAATGAACGACGCGTTCAGATCTTCGATAGCAATATTGGAAGGCCGCTTGTGCAAGCGTTGATATGCAAAGGCCAGCAGCAGGCGAAAACTGTCGCGGTAAGCGGTCACAGTGCAGTGGCTTACTTGTTGCTGCAGCAGCAGGCGTTGCGTAAAAAACTTCTGCAATAAAACGGGAAATGATTGTGTGAGAGACTTGCTCATGATGTACCTCTCCGACAACTCACGAAGCGCTGAGCTGCGATAGCTAACAGCTCAGGAGTGGCTGTCTCATACCAGTATGTGTCGGTAACCTTGGCGTGGCCGAGATATGTCGACAAGGCAAGAATGCTGCGATCTACGTCCAGTCCATGGGCGTACCATTCCTGGAGTCTGTGGCACACGAATGAATGGCGTAGATCGCGCAGGCGGAGTCGTGGGTGGTCTCCGCGCGGTCGCCACTTCAACGTGTCACAGAGAATATGGAATGCATAGTTGACGCTGTGCGTGGAGGCTGGTCGACCGAAGTCAAAAACGAAGAACGCCTCGCTGTTCAGGGTCAGGGGATCGCGATCGCGTTTCCTGGCGTAGCGCCGCAGGATGTCAGCGGTGGTGGGGTGTATCGGGACCCAGCGCGATTTACCGAGCTTCCCGCACCGAATGTGCAGCAACCGGCTGTCGAGATCGACGTCCGAACGAGTCAACGCCGTCGCTTCAGCGGTCCTCAGACCTGATGAGGCCATCAATCCAAAGATAGCCGCGCAGCTCGCGCCACGCAAGCCGTGCGGCGGATAAAGCCCATCGCAGCGCGCCATCAACTCGATGATCTCGTCGTCGCTAAAGACATGCGGAACCAGCCGACGATGTGCCGCTCCAAAGAGCGCTCGGGGTGGAATCTCTGTTTCGGGATCGAACTGCCGGCAGTATTTGGCAAAGGGCCGTAGGACCTCGATCCTGCGTGCGGCCGTCAACCGGCGACCACCGACGGAACTGCTCGCCCACCGCACGGCTAGCTGCGTAGTCAACGGGCCCCGATGGCCGATCTGTTGTGCGAATCGCGCGAAGTGTCGAAGTTGTGCGCCTTCTGCCTTGAGCGCAAAGCCCGCCTGGCGGCGAACGGCGAGGTAGTCGTCGATCCGCTGCATGAATGATTTGCGGTGTCTCATGAGCGGCTCCCCGGCCAGGGAAGCGCCACCTGCCGAAGCGCCGGAACATTCACCTTGGCATAAATGGTGGTCGTGTCAAGGCTGCGATGGCGTAACAGGTCGGCGATTTCCTTGAACGGGGCCCCGCCTTGTACCATCCGACATGCCACTGTGTGCCGGAAAATGTGTGTGCCACGCACGCGTTGTTGAAGGCCACAACGTTCGGCAGCGCAACGCACTGCATTTCTCACAATGTCCACACTTGCTTCTGCATTGAGCGGTGGTCGATGACGTACAAACACTTCGCGCCGCGTTGTCTGGGGGCGCCCCCGCTTCAGGTACGCGGCGATCGCCTCGCCCGTTGTCCGTGGCAGCGGTACAACATCAACTCGATTCCCCTTGGCATGGAGCGTCAAGGTTCCTACGCGCCAGTCGATATCATCGAGGCACAGTTGTGCGACCTCAGTGCGCCTCAAGCCGAGGTCCAGCAGGCAGCGGGTAATGGCGTAGTCTCGCTTGCCGATGGCGCTATTGCGGTCAAAGGCGCTGAGCAGGTTTCTGATCTCGTCAGGCGCCAAAATATCGGGAAGGCCGGCGAGTCGCCGTGAGGCGACCGGTGGGAGTGCGGCAATAAGTGTTGCGGTTGGGATGCCGCAACTGGACTTGAAGAGGAAGTAGCTGTGAAGGGAATTACCCACACCCTTGATGGTGCGTGGCGCCAGTCCACGCGTGCGACTCAGAACGAAGTGTTCGACATCATCCGGAGTAAGATTCGCAATGCTAATCGTACCTGTCCCGAATCGATCGACGAGAAATTCCGTTATATCCCGCCTTCGTGCGTAGCGGGTACTATCGGACAGTCCACGAACTTCAGACAGGTGACGATCGAAATCCGCGATCTCTCTGGCTATTGCAGTCGATACGGGCGAGATCGGCCCTACGCGAGCGATGCCCCGCATCTCAAGGAAAAGCGTCACTGCCGCATGGATGTTGGTTCGCGTTCGCTCGCATTTGGGGGCGCAATGGCAATGGAGCAGATGACCGAAGAGAAAGCGGCCTATCAATGTATCGTCGACTTCGCGAAGGCCGATTCTCTGTCCCGAGATCCAGTGCGCAAAATGCGCAAGACCGCGGTAATAGCGCTCCATTGTGTTCTGCGAATATCCACGTTTGGTTAGATATCGGCGGTATGAGGCCGCGTGAGTTTCCATGCCAGACTGGGCGAACCATCTTTGAGCAAGGAAATGTCCGGGTCTGAGGCGTGAGTATGTGAGCATGGTGACCCTCCTCGAAACACTAAGACAACACGAGGAAAGTACTCCATATTATGGAAGATTGTAGTGCGTGCTTCACGGATCATATCCCTGAAAACAGGGGCTACTGTCCACACGCGGGTGATGAATCTCCGATAACTACAATGTGTCGATAGCGGCGTTTATAGAAATGCTTCGATAAGCGACGCGGCTGGTTGTTCGCTGACACCGTCGATGGCGCAAACGCGAGCGCCAATCTCTACTCACTGGTCGAAACCTGCAAGGCGGACAGCATCGATCCGTACCGCTATCTCACCTGGCTGTTACAGCGTCTCCCGCTGGCACAGACCGTCGACGACTACGACGCGCTCTTGCCCTGGAAGATGCCCATCAATCTCCGCTGACTGAGTCCTGTACCACATCTCATGAGATCCGCGCTCTTACTCGAGGGGCGTCGTCAATGGATCGCGAACGTTTGACCGAGCGTTTATTCTTCCAGCATCGCCCATGCACGTACGGGCGAGCCACTTCCCTGTTGGATTTTCAGCGGAGGTCCGTAGAACATAAACTCGCCTTGACCTACCAACTCCTCAAGGTTCACGAGCCACTCGTAGTGGGTAATTCCGCGGTCGCGACATACGCGGTGGCTGGGAAACAGATTATGCGAAGGCTTATCCGTGGACGGTCCTTCGACTCCGTGGAGTTTCGACCCCCGGTCCGCGAGCCAATGGGTCGCTTCGGCTGTCAGGCCAGGATTGCTCCAAACGACTTTCAGGTCGGGGTAGTGGCGTTTGTGCAGCCCAGTGTTTAGAAGCACAATGTGCCCATCAATCCGCACACCGGCTTTCCTTTCGCCGGCCTCAAGGTCGCCGACGTCAATGTCGCCGAGGTCCGGGATGTGGGTCATATCAAGACATACCGCCTTCCCCATAAACATCGACAGGGGCATCTCGTCGACGGGCGCACCGTTGGGATTGGTGTGATAGAACGCGTCGACGTGGGTCGCGATATGGTCGAGCGTGCTAATGAACGTTGTTGCGAAGGTCATCGGGTCGCCCGGCGCACCCATACCCATCGAGAGCGACTTTTCGTGGGTAAGGTGCGGAGCAATGATGGGGCGCTGGAAGAGTTTGTGCGCCGGCATGTTGTCCGAAAGGGTCAGTGTGAGGTCAACGAGACGCTGTGCCATCAGAAAATCTCCTATCAATTATTGAGGACCGAAATCGCCTATGAAACAGATTGGTGGCGACGAGTTGTTTCAACTTTCCGATTACCGAACGACGTCCATATAACGGACTTCCTCTCAAACCTCGTGTCGTTTCGGTGCTTTATCCGTCTGCGTCGGGGGCAAATTCAGGCTGGCAAAGTAGGTGCAGGCTTGCGATTTCGCCTGAAAAACTTTACTCACGAGAGAATCTGCTCGCAACAGGCAACGGAGAAAAATGAGTCCGCAATACGGACTCTGTATTACGATGAGACTTTGAACCTATGGTGCTGACCATGCCGACCACCCAAGAACCACCAGAAGGCAAGGGCTCTGGAACTCAGAGCATCGAACGAGCTGCAAGAATCCTGCGAGAGATTGCTTCCTTCAGCGTGCACGGACTTCGTCTTTCTGATTTGGCGTCGCAACTTAAACTCGAAAGACCGACTATCCATCGGATTTTAGGGTGCCTCGTGCGCGAAGACCTCGTCATGCAACATCCCCAGTCGCGCCGGTACCTCTTGGGGCACGGCTTGTATGAACTAGGACTAACGGCAGCAACACAGTTCAAGATGCAAGCCATCTGCGAACCTTCTTTGAAGCGAATTGCTGAGGCGACATCGGACATTGCATTCCTCACAATCAGAAGCGGTTCAGATGCGATTTCTGTTGCTCGTGTCGAAGGCGGCGAGCCCATCGATGTGCCAGCGATTGAGATTGGCGTACACCGACCTCTAGGCGTCGGCGCCGGCAGCCTCGCACTGCTAATGCTGTTGCCCGACGATGAGATAGCGCGCATATGTAACGCCAACGCAAAGCGTCTCATCACCTATGGCGGTCTTTCGGTCCCGCGACTACTACGTATCGTTAAGCATTCTCAGGAGCTCGGGTACGCAACACACGATGGAAGTCTGTTACCTGGACTCAGTGGCATAGGAACAGTCATTCGAGACAGCGATGGAGCTCCCCTTGCTGCCCTGAGTGTCACAGCGATTGCAGACAGCTTGCCTGCCTCCCGGCAACAGGAAATCCTCTCGCTGTTACGCACTGAGTCCCGGGTTATTCAAAATCTGGTGCATCAAGCCAACTTCGACATCTCCGACTTGAGGGGACGCGTCTGAATCGACGGCCGAACCAACGCGTCGACAATACATCGCACGGACTACGCGCTAGGAGGGGGCCTGCGCCGACCACCGCTTGCCCCTCTGTCGTCAGTTCGCCCTCGCCAGCGCGGGCCGCGGCTCAGCCAAGCTGGGCTCGTGCGCGGGGTGAGTCCACGTGTCTTCCGCCGGGTCGACATGGCGTGTCGCGAAAATCAAAAGACCGGACAGGAAACACGGCACCGCTCCAAAGAGAAGTGCGCCGTGAAGCCAGTCGCTACCGGAGTTGAGCGCAGCCGTGATGCCAATGCCGGCGAGAATTGCACCAATCGGGCCCATGGCGTGCACAATCGCGCTACCCGTTCCGCGGATAGCGGTGGGATAGCTTTCGCCAATGAAAAAGAGGGCGGCGGCGTACGGTCCGTTGAGAAAGAACAAACCGAGGCTGTAAAGGCCAACCACTACGGGGAAGTCGTGCGGCCCATAGAGCATGCCCGCAAAGGCGAAACCGCCGCACATCCAACCGAGCGCCAATGTGTTGCGTCGACCGATTTTGTCGCCGATGAATCCATGCGATAGGTAGCCGATGTAACCAACTACGTTTGAGAGGATAAGAATCAGCAACGAGTTTTCAAATGACACGTGATGCACTTGGGTAATAACCGTCGTTCCGAGCACGCCGAACACCTGAATCGCGACCCAGTTGAGCAAAAGCCCACCGCCTAAGACTAACGTCGGCCGAAGCGATTCACCCCGGAACGCCGCCCAAATCCCCCCGCTACCGTGTTCGCGCTCGTTTCCCAGACGCCGACCGTCATAACCCGCCATCGACATTGCATATTGGCGCGGGCTACTTCAGGCACTGACCGCCTCAAGCACCGATGAGACCCACAGAAACGTGACCGGAGCGTTGTTCAGAAACCGGCACTGTTTTGACGACATGCCAGTTGGCAAGGAGCTTTATGATTCGCCTTCGAGACGTTCATGGTTTGTCGAAGACTGCGACGGGGCGCTACCTGAAAGCACGGTCCGCCTTTACTGATACGCTCGTCCGGCGGCGCCCGGCATGGATGGTGTCGCTCGCATTCACAGAAGCAAACCTGTCCGAAGGACTGAGAGCCGCATGTGCGTCGACGGCAATGCTTCTGCTCGGCTATTTGCTACACAACCCGCAATTCTCCTATGCCGCGATAGGCGCGTTCTGGACATGTCTCGCCGACGCCGCGGGCTCGAAGCGAATGCGGCTTGCCTCAATGACAGCCTTTACGCTGCTGTCCACGCTTTGTGGCGGCATCACCGCCTACGCGTCCGGCGCCGGCCTGCTTTCCGCGACCCCAGCCATTCTCGTTTTCTCGTCGGCGGGAGCCCTCGGTCGAATCTGGGGCGCGGCGGCTGCGCAGGTTTCGATACTTGCGGCGACGGCGTGTGTGGTCATGGTCGACAGACCGATACATGGCAATCGCGAGGACCTGCAATTCCTCTTCCTCTATTTTCTCGGCTGCGCGTTTGCGACGTTGCTGAGCTTTACCGTATGGCGCATTCATCCGTTCGGTGCGAGCCGGGTGGCATTACGCTCAACGTACTCGCGTCTCGCCGACATTGCGCGAGACAGCGCGCGCCTGCTCAAACAGGACAGCACCGATTTCGCGAAATGGGCGTCTCATGCCTCCAGGTTTCGAGGTCAGGCCCGGAGTGCACTTGAAGCAACTCGAAAGGCTTTAGGAAAGGTTCCGGCAGTGAAGACCGACAGGCGGGAAACGTATGGCAACCTGCTGATTGCGTTCGCCGATTGCGAGCAGATATTCGCATACCTGATTGCCGTAACCGATGCCGGCGAGCGCGGACATCACGGCATGCCGAATCGGCGACGTGCGGCACGCGCGCTTGAGGCAATGGCCGAGACGCTTCAGCGCCTTGGGAAAATCGCTGCCGATAAGCCCGGACGACCCTCATCGGAATTGCACGGCCGTCTGCATGCGCTGGCGCAGCGATTGGACACCGCGCTCGGCGAGAAGATAGCGCTGAGATTCAGCACGGTGCCGGGCGACGTCGAGACCTCGCAGGAGCCTCGGAAAAGCTGGTGGTCGGCCACATACAACGTGCTCAAACGCGCTTGGGAAACGCTGAAAGCGAACGCGTCATTCGAATCGATTGGAACCCGGCATGCGGTGCGGGTCGGCGTCGCCACCACGGCCGCCTTTCTGGTTGTGAGAAGCCTGCACCTGCCCTTCGGCTACTGGGCAACGATGGCGACGCTACTGATACTTCAGCCGTCGATTGCTACAAGTTGGCCACGCAGCATTGAGCGAGCCGCGGGAAGCATCGTCGGGGGATTTCTTGCTGCCGGACTGGGGCTACTGGTTGACTCGCCGCTTGGAATCTCGCTGTGCGTCTTCCCGCTGGTCTGCGCGACCATGGCGTTGCGCACCGTAAGCTACAGTCTCTTCGTGCTTTTCATTACGCCCACCTTCGTTCTGGTCGCTGACTTCGCCTCCCAGGGCGGCACGGAGCTCGCCTACGCCGCGACGAGGCTTGGCAACAACGTGCTTGGGTGCATGATTGCGCTCCTGGCGACTTTTATATTGTGGCCAAGCCGGGAGCCGGGCAATTTCAAGGACAGATTGTCCGCCGCTGTAACCGCCAACATGGCTTACCTCGGCGCTTCGCTCGCGCAAAGACGAATCAACCACACTCAGCTTGAACGTATGCGCCGCACGGCGGGGCTTGCGAGCAACAATGCGGAGGAAGTACTGGCACGGCTGCGATTCGAACAACTCGACACCTCCGCCGCCGACAAACTTGGCTCGACTGCCCTCGCTCTCTTGCGGAGGCTGGCAGGGACAGCAACGAGGGCCCGGTTTGGCAACTCAACGTCGCCCGATAGTGCGAGTCTGGTCGCTTGGGTGCACGCGGTAGCTCAAGCTCTGAATGAGCATCTGTCCGGCAATACGGATGTCAACGCACCCGAACCGTTTCCCAAGCAACGGCTTTCCCTCCTGGAAGCAGACGCAGTGAACCAGGTCATTTTGCTTCGCAGGCTCCTGCTGGAGCATGCCGACAGTCTGAAGCAAAGAAATGGTGAACAAAAGCGAATGTCAGGATGAGACGCGGTGATGCGTCGAAGCTTTTATCGCCGATGCCAGCTGGCCCCCTTTGCCGACATCGGACTGACCATCCTGCCAATCGAGAAGCAACCACTGGCGTTGCGTCGAACGACTGTATGAGGCGATTCTCGAGCTCTATCAGATTGTCGAGGGAGCGCCGCCAGGCGCGATTGAGCGCCATTTAATGCGCTGCTACAACAACCCATTAGAGTACTCCATGTTTGGACTGCCCTGCGGACAAGGTCTAAACGTGGTTTTTCACGGTCGAGACAGATGTGATTGAATCCCGCAGCCACTTTGAGATGCCGGCTCTGAGTCGTTGGTCAATGACCGCCCCTTGTCGCGCTTCCCAACTCGGCCGGTATATGCCTCCGCCACTTCGCTACGACACCGCGACTCCGAGAGCTCGTCCCACGCCGAAGGTGAAAGCCGCTGCTGCCAAGCCTACAAGAACCTGCCGAACAGCCGAAAATCCCGCGCTGCGTCCATTGAAAAGCGATGTGAATAGGCCGATTGCCGCCAATGCAAGCACGCTGAAGCTGATGCATTGAATGATGGCGCTCGTACCGGATGACCACAGAAATGGCATGGCCGGGAAGATTGCGCCGAGCGCGAAAAGGCAAAACGACACGCCGGCAGCCGACCACGGATTCCCACCAAGCTCAGCGGGGTCGATGCCCAATTCTTCGCGAACGAGCACATCGAGAGCCTTGTCCTTGTCCTGCATGATTTGCGATGCAAAACGCCTCGCCTCGTCTGCGCTTAAACCCTTTGCTTTGTAGATGAGAGCCAGTTCGTGCTCCTCTGACTCCGGGCTATGCTCGAGTTCGTTTTGCTCCTTGGAGACCTGTGACTGCGCGAGCTCTCGCGCGTTTGTCACTGACAGCCATTCACCCAACGCCATCGAGCAGGCGCCCGCAATAAGCCCAGCGAGCGCGGTCAGTAAAATGGCTTTATTGCCTGTTCCTGCGCCCGCCACACCCATAATCAAGCAGAAGTTAGAGACTAGCCCGTCGTTCGCTCCAAGCACCGCTGCACGCAGGTCGTTGCCTGAGGCAACGCCTCGGTGCCAAGATTCCGACTGAGCGATATCGGTGCCCTCCGCAGCGGGGGGGTTGCCTGCGTTCGCCATTTCTTGGACCACGCTCGCGTGGCGGTTCTCGTCTTCCGACATGCGCGCCGTATCGGGATTGCCAGCATACTTATTCCTGTCGGCAAACTCGGCGGCAGCAATCGATGGAAGGACGAAGCGTGGTCCCAGCAAATGGACGAGGCCCTTCATCAGGCAGGTCTTGGCGTTGAAGCCGGACGGCGCGCTCTTGCCATTGGCAGCTAGCTTGTCGGACCAAACGCGTGCGTGCATTCGCTCGGATGCCGCGAGTTCGCCGAAGACTTGTTTGCGGGAGCTATCTTTCTCCACCCGCGAAAGCGTTTCGTAGATTGCCGCACTATGAAGTTCGTCGGCGAGATTCGCGCGAAATCTTCTGAGTTCCTGTGCAGAAGCCATTTAATCACCCATCGCAATACTCGCCGACCTAAAGTCTGGAAAGTCACGCGGAATTGATATCGCATAAATCTTAAATGAGAATAGAAACACTTCTGAATATGTTACTTAGCAAGGTTCCGCGAACTGAGGAATATCAGCGGGAGCCGGTCGGTTAACCGTTCGCCCGAATGAAGCAGTTGTCACGCAATCTTTGGACCCACGACCTGTTACTGGGAAGGGTTTATTGCTCGCCCGCTCAGAGCATACGTTGTAACACCGAGTCGCGAAGAACGAGCCGGTGGAACAACGCGGCTGCGATATGCAGTGCAATTAGCGTGAACAGCACCCATGCAAGCACGCTGTGAACACCACCGAGCTCCATTCCCAGCGACGAACCCTTCTGCGCAAGACCAGGAAAAGGAAGCGTTCCCAAGAGGCGCACCGTCCAGCCACGCGCCGACGCATTCGCCCAGCCTGTAAGAGGTACAGCTAGCAGCACGATGTACAGAAGCAAATGGGTCGCTCTCGAAGCGAACGTGAGCATTGGCGACAGCTTAGCGGGTTCAGGCACATGCGTCACGCGCCAGAAAATTCGAATCACCATCACCGCAACAATCGCGGCGCCCACGCTCAGGTGCCAGGCTATCGCGCCGGTCGGCAAAGTATCCCTATGCACATCCGGCATCGTCCATCCAATTATGAACTGCGCGCAGACGAGACCGAGGATAAGCCAGTGCAGAAGTCGGGCAACTGGACTGTACACAAAATTGTGCGAATGATTCTCAAACACGCGTTCGCTCCGGATAACGGGGGAAACCGGGACAATAGCCGCTCCAACCTGAAGAATACCTTAAGACCCATGAGGCTCTGCGCTACCTCGCGAAACGATTAGACTAGGACAAAATCTTGAAGTGGCAGACTATATGGACCAAACATGCGCATCCTGTTGGTTGAAGACGATGAGCTCATTGGCAGTGGCCTAGAAGTGGCACTGCGCAATGCTGCGTTCGCAGTTGATTGGGCGAAAGACGGGCAACACGCAAAGTTAGCCCTTACGACTACCCGCTACGACCTGGTGTTGCTCGACCTCGGGCTACCCGGTCTTTCAGGAGCAAGTCTACTTTCTCAGATACGCGCACAGGGGAACTTTGTTCCCGTGCTTGTCCTTACTGCGAGGGATACGGTCGGCGACCGTATAGCTGGTCTCGATGCCGGCGCTGACGGCTACCTGGGAAAACCGTTCGACCTCGGCGAAGTCATCTCACGCTGCCCGCGCTTATGAGGCGCTCTCAGAGCCGCGCCACCGAGTTGCTCAAATGGCGTGAGTTGACCGTGAATCCTGCTGCACAAACGACGTTCAAAGGCGACCAGCGCGTCCAGCTTACTGCCCGCGAGTTCGGTGTTTTAATTCATTTGCTCATTCATGTCGGCGAACCGCAGCATAAAGCGAAAATCGAGGAAAGCATCTACGGGTGGGATGAAGAGGTAGAAAGTAACGCGATTGAGGTTTATGTGTCTGCGCTTAGAAAGAAAATTGGCGTGGACACGATTCGGACAATCCGGGGAGTAGGTTACGTGATGGAGAAGCCATGAGAGCGATACATCGGTCCATCCGAAGCCGTTTGACGGTGCTCGTCTTGTTTAGCGTCGGGGCGTCGTGGGCCGCGATGTTCGTATGGAGCTTCCATGCTGCGAGTCATGAGGTGACGCAGTGGGATGAAACAAGACTTATTCAAATTGTGCCGCTCCTTGCCCAACTTGAGGCCAGCGAACTGGCGAAGTTGGCAGACCATAAAATCGATGCTCGTAATGAGATTCCGCATCGCTCTCGCCGCGATGAAGGCGATTCTGACTACGGCGACCGATTCGTGCACTATCAGGTGACCGACCGGCAAGGAGCGACCATCGCGAAAAGCAGCGACTTTCCGGCTGTTGATGTGACTGGCCGTCCCTATAATGAAGTCGAGGAGGTCGACGCACAAAACGGCAAGTGGCTCTTATATACCACGCGTGATGCCCGCTCCGGACGAACCATCAGTATTATGGAACCCGTGAACGAGCACAGCGATTTGGTGAGCGGAGTGGCTGCGCGCATTGCACGACCAACACTTCTTATCCTTCCACTCTTGATGGGCATGGTCTGGTTCAGCGTTGGGATTGGTTTAAGGCCGCTTTCGACTCTATCGAAGGCCATGCAGGCGCGGGACAGTCGCAACCTCACCCCCATCGAACTGCTGCGCTCACCGAGCGAATTGAGCGCAGTCGTGATGTCCACAAACGGGCTACTCGAACGCCTCCGCATGTCGCTCGCACGTGAGCGAACCTTCACAGCAGATGCAGCCCATGAACTCAAAACGCCCCTTGCTGCGATTAAGGTACAGGCGCAAGTTGCGATGAGTGGTGGCGATGCTGCTCAGCAGCGGCTCGCCCTCGAGCGAGTCGTCCTCGGCGTAGACCGAAGCGCTCACCTGCGTATTCCGGTGATCGTGACCGACATTTCCGGCATCGTGACCGCTGATTCCGTTTTATCGTGACCGCGGTTTCCGGTTGATCGTGATCGGCAATTCCGGCGATCGTGACC
>NZ_FCON02000152.1 GCF_001544535.1 Caballeronia choica
TCATGCTTTTCAAAGTACTCGGCTGAACCGGCCATCACATAGAACGAGCGCGGCTCAGGGGTGAAAACCGCGTAGGCCCCCGTCAGATGTGCGCCAAAGCGCTTCGCGAGGCGCAGGGCGAATTCGAGGCGCGGATGCGCGCGCTCGCTCGCGTCAAGGTGAACAACGATGCTTTTGTAGCTCATTGAGGTGGCTCCGGTTGTCGAACAGCGCTTAAGTGTTTTCCTCGGTTCGAGTCTAGGGGCCGCGACGCGGTGTCCGTTGACGCAGATCAAGCAGTCTGCAGCTTGCAGGCGTCGTACGTTCCGATTGATACAGGTCAACAAGTGCGCGAGCACGGCGCATACATTGAGACTCTGCGAGCCCGGCCGTCGCCCGGCCGATCTACCCCGACCGAAAAGGAGTTGGACATGGAGATTGAATTTCACGACCCGTTCGACATCTGCCGCACAAACTTGCGACTAGCCTTGCGTTTTGGCTCGCTCGCGCAGGAGTGGCGGCAACATGTCTGTACGCTGCAAGTACGGCGGATCGAACGCGATAAGGAAGCGCTCGAAAGCGAGCGCGAAGCCCTGGCTCGCGCAAGAGACTGGGGTGAGTTCAATACCGCGACGCAAACGGTCATGCGCGAGTACTTCGCTGCGACAGTGAGCCTTTGGCAGGAAGGCGTGGGCGTAGCGATGCGCAATCAAACGGTCGTTGGCGAAGCGTTCGCCGATATCCTGAAGGATTGGCAGTCGGCGTGGACCGGCGGGTATGCGAAACCGGCGAGCGGCGCCTCGGCCGCCATCCCTGACTGGGTCAACGGATTCACGCTCGCCATGCGGGCGGCACAGCAAGCGGCGGGCGCACCTACCGCTCCCGCACAGGGCGCGAAAGGAGACCATCATGCCGTCTAGGCGCGTCGCCCTGGTGACAGGCGGGACGGGCGGCCTTGGCGCGGCGGTCAGCCGGCGGCTGCATGACGCTGGGATGACAGTGGTAGTGACACATTCGCAACGCAATGATCACGTTGCAACGTGGCTCGCGCAGGAGAGCGATAATGGCCGTCAATTTTACGCACAAGTGGTCGATGTCGCGGACTTCGACTCCTGCGCCGAATGCGCTCAACGCGTGCTCAACGATGTCGGCATTGTCGATGTGCTTGTCAACAATGCGGGAATCGCTCGCGATGCGAGGTTCGTCAACATGACAAAGGCGAATTGGGATGCCGTCCTGCGCACGGATCTGGACTCGCTCTTCAATATGACCAAGCCGATTATTGCCCGAATGGTCGAGCGTGGTTTCGGGCGTATCGTCAATATTAGCTCGGTGAACGGCTCGCGCGGCGCGTTCGGCCAGACGAATTATGCGGCGGCCAAAGCGGGCATCCACGGCTTCACCAAATCGCTTGCGCTCGAAGTTGCCAAGCATGGCGTGACGGTCAACACGGTGTCGCCCGGCTACCTTGCGACCGCAATGATCGAATCGGTGCCGCAGGACGTGATGCGTGACAAGATCCTGCCACAGATTCCCATCGGCCGGCTCGGCAAGCCCGACGAGGTCGCCGCGCTTGTCGCCTTTCTCTGCTCCGATGACGCTGCCTTCATCACGGGCGCGGACCTCGCGATCAACGGCGGTATGCACATGCAATGACATCGACGACGAGCCAAACGTATGAGACGTGACCTCACTGAAACGACAGCACCGTTTCCGGCGCCACAAAGCGATTGCGGACGGCCACGCACGAATGTCAAGGATCATGCGCTGGATCGTGCTGCACACGCGATGGTCGCCGCGACCACATCCGGGCTCTCTCCCGCTTCGATCTGTCTGGCGTGGCTCGACTGGGCATTGCATCTGGCGGTTTCACCCGGCAAGTGTATGGATCTCGCTCGGGACGCTACTCGGAACAGGCCGCCGGGGCCCGTCGTGCCGACGGACGACCCGCGCTTCTCAGCGCCCGCGTGGCAGCGCTGGCCATTTAGCGCATACCGCGATGCCTTTCTGCAAGTGCAGCAGTGGTGGCAGGACGCAACTACCGGCGTGCTCGGTGTCGACAGGCATCACGAACAAGTGGTGAGTTTTCTCGCGCGCCAGATTCTCGACGCGTTCGCGCCGAGCAACTTCGCGCTGACAAATCCTGTCGTGCTCGAAGCTGCGATTCGCAGCGATGGCGCGAATTTCACCGCAGGCGCGCGGCACTGGATCGAGGATCTTGAAGACTACTCCACTCGTTCCAGAGGCGAGCACATCCGGCGAAGCCCTTACGTTCCAGGCCGCAACGTCGCCATCACGCCGGGCAAGGTCGTCTGGCGTAACAGCTTGTGCGAGCTGCTGCAATATTCGTCATCAACTGCGCAAGTGGCCCGCGAGCCTCTCTTGATCGTGCCATCGTGGATCATGAAGTACTACGTCCTCGACCTGCAGCCGCACAATTCGCTGATTCGCTACCTGGTCGGCGAGGGCTACACGGTCTTCACGATCTCGTGGCGCAACCCCGGCGCCGAAGCGCGAGATGTCGGGCTGAATGACTACCTGTCACATGGATTGCTCGCCGCGTTCGACGAAGTCCGCGCTCGGTGTTCTGGCGAAGCGGTGCACGCGGTTGGCTACTGCCTCGGTGGCACGCTCCTCGCGATCGCTGCCGCAACCCTGGCGCGAGACGGCCGCGCAGGCGAGCTGCGTACCGTCACGCTTCTCGCTGCTCAGACGGATTTCACGGACCCCGGAGAGCTCGGTCTTTTCATCGACGCAAGTGCGCTCGCTGCGCTCGATTCCTTAATGTGGGAACAAGGCTTTCTCGATGGTGCACAGATGGCCGCCGCCTTTCAGTTACTCAACGCGCGCGACCTGATCTGGTCGCGGGTGATGAGCGAGTACCTGCTCGGGCGTCGATCCAAACCGAGTGACTTGATGGCATGGAACGCGGACACGACGCGCATGCCGTATCGCATGCACAGTGAATATCTGACGCAGCTCTTTCTGCATAACGATCTCGCCGAAGGACGCTATTGCGTCGGCGGGCGTCCAGTTGCGTTATCCGACATCGCGCAGCCGATGTTTGTCGTCGGCACCGAACGTGATCACGTCTCGCCATGGCGATCGGTCTACAAGCTGCATTTGCTCACGCACAACCTCCTGACCTTTGTTCTGACCGCGGGTGGCCATAACGCGGGCATTGTGTCGGAACCCGGGCATCCGGGCCGGCATTATCGACGCGCGACGCGCGGGCAAGGCGCGCCGTACCGTAGCCGCCAAGCGTTCTTCGACGAAGCCGCCGTCGTCGAAGGCTCGTGGTGGCTCTGTTGGTCGCGTTGGTTGCGTGAGCAGTCGAGTGGCGTGGTCGATGCGCGCATGGTTGTCGATGGACTTGGCGAGGCCCCCGGGGCATACGTGCTGGAGCCTTGAACCCCGGCGCGACACAAATCGCAAGCGAGCGAGCTATCTGGTGTCGTTCATGGCGCGGACCGCACCTTTCAATTGCGCCGTGAGGCGACTGCGTGCGATGCTCTGAGGATGGGATAAGCAAGATGGAACGTGTGAATGCCATTCGCGCCTTGTGGGGGCGACTGAGGGAGCACCCCCCTGTCGCGTGTCGGGCCAGGGCTGATCACCGGCGTAGCTGACGACGATCCGAGCGGCATAGCCACCTATTCCCAAGCCGGCGCTCAATTCGGTCTCAATATGCTCTGGACGATGCCGCTGGCCTTTCCACTGATGGCCGCGATGCAATCCACGTGTGCGAACCTTGGCCGGGTCACCGGGAAAGGACTCGCCGCCAATATCAAGACCACGTTTTCGCCAACCGAGGCTGCCAGCGCACTTCGGCCGCTCGACGGCAACTTCGCCTACGTGCTCTTTGCTCTTGGAATCCTTAGTCTTACTGTGTCACAAAAATGATATACTTTAGTCTCCTATCTAAATAGGATCGCTAAGTGATGGTAAGCCTGAGCCGATTTGAACAGTATCTGGATCACCTTGCGCAGGGACTGGGACACGCGGACCGGCGGGCCGGACTGGAGGGTTACTGCACCGGCTTGATGTTGCCGCTTTCACGTAAGAGTGTGGAACCGATGGCTGCGGGACTCGATCCGCTGCATGTCAGCTCACGACATCAAGCGCTGCATCACTTCGTCGCGAAAGCAGACTGGTCTGACGAGGATATGTTGAGAAGGGTCTGCCAGTGGTTGGTGCCGATGATGGACTTCACGAGCGGCGGATTCTGGATCATTGATGACACGGGCTTTCCAAAGAAGGGCAAGCATTCTGTCGGTGTGACGCGCCAATACTGTGGCGTGCTGGGCAAGCAGGACAATTGTCAGGTCGCGGTGAGCATTTCGCTGGCGAACGAGCAGGCAAGCATTCCGGTCGCTTACCGGCTGTATCTGCCTGAGGTGTGGGCTGAGGATGCGCAGCGACGCGAGAAAGCCGGCGTGCCGCCCGAGGTGAAATTTGCCACGAAAACGGAAATCGCCTTGCAACAGCTGGAGACGCTGGTAACCGAAGGCGCACCGCGACACTGTGTGCTGGCAGATGCGGGCTATGGCGTTGACACAACGTTTCGTCAGCGACTTTGTGAACTGGGACTTGACTATATCGTAGGCATTACATCGGCAGTAGTGGTCTGGCCGCCCGGAGTCGAGCCACTACCGCCTGAGCCCTACAGTGGCCGCGGCCGCCCGCCGGTGAGACCGCGCGAGACGGCGCAGCGCAAACCGGTGAAGGTCAAGGAACTGGCCTTTGCATTGCCTCAGAGCGCATTCCAGACGGTATGCTGGCGCGAAGGGACCAACGTCATGCTCAGCGGACGCTTTGCCGCCGTGCGCGTGCGTCACGCCGGCGGCGACCGGGGCCGCGCCCGTTTGCATCCCGAGCAATGGCTGCTCATCGAATGGCCCGCTGAAGATGTTGAACCGCTGAAATACTTTCTTTCCACGCTGCCGCCGGACATCACGCTGGGTGAACTGGTTGCCAAAGCGCACATGCGTTGGCGCATCGAGCGTGACTACCAGGATCTAAAACAGGACCTAGGGCTTGGACATTACGAAGGCCGCGGCTGGCGCGGATTCCATCATCATGCGGTGCTGAGTATCGCGGCTTACGGGTTTCTCGTCGCTGAACGCATTGCTGCGGCGAACTCGCCTGGCGCTAAAAAAAACGCCGTCGCACGCGAAGTCTTTGCATTACCCGAAAATTACATTCCCCGGGGAAGCCCAACGCGCTCAGCGCCACGTTCCTGATTCGATTACTACGCTGCGGTACCACATCGCCTGGACGCTCATCGCTCGGCTTCCACGCTGCCCGTGTTGTGCGCAGACCAACACACGGTATAACTTGTGACACAGTAAGATTAGGGTCGGCCTGATTGGCGTACCCGTGCTGGCGGGTTCTGGAGCCTATGTCCTTTCCGAAGCGATGGGCTGGAAAGAGGGGCTCGAACGCAAGGTGAATGATGCTCGTGGACTTTACGGCATCATCGCCGTGAGCGTGCTCGCCGGACTCGGAATTCAGTATTCGCCCATCAGCCCGATGAAGGCCCTGTTTTGGAGCGCGGTCATCAACGGGGTCGTCGCGGTTGCCGCTGATGGTGGTGATCCTTAAGCTCGTGTCGAAGAAGTCGGGAATGGGGGCGTTCACCGCAAGCCGGTCATTGCTTGTTCTTGGCTGGATTGCCACGGGCGTGATGGGCGCAGCGGCCGTTCGGATGATTATTCCCGGTTAGTCCCGCAAAAGATGCTAACCGAAAATCGGCCTGGCCGCGACATGCTGAATAAAGTGGCGGGGCTGCCTGGGAAGCGACGAGCTACGACTTCAAACCGCTTTTTTGTCGCGCCCAAAAACGCGGCAGAGACGCACCGGTGCACCGGGGTTTTGATCGGGATCAAGCGTCCGAAGTCCCGAGAGCGCGAAGCGCGACCGTCTCGCATATTCGCCAGGATGCCCGCGCGGTGGGTTGTATCTCTGGTGTCGGCAGGCAGTTCATGGAGGCCGCCGCAAATCAATGGCGAGGACAATAGAGATGTCCGTGAAAACAGAGGCGTGCCTCGCTCTTCATACCATCGTTAGGGCTTGCATGGCGAAGGATCAAACGAGGTGCGGTGTTCGACAGAAAAGCCGAGTGTTAGTGTCGGACGTTCTATCAAGCTGCCCTGCGATGCGCATTGGCTGTTGCACTGGCACCGCCTTCTCGGTCATTGCTCAATCCCCCTTCGCTCTGGTAGCCGGCACCGATCGGTGCCCCGAAAATATACGCGGCAACATGAAGGGGCAGTTGAGTTTCGCCCGATCGGAAGCCACCAATCCTTCTCAACCCCCGGGGTAGCGGCTGACCCAAAAATTGTGGGGCGGACCTGTCGGGTTCTCTTCATCGCCCTGTCTAATCTTCGTGCTGCTACGCAGTCTGCTCTCCACGAGCCTTTCGAAATGCAAAACGAATGGAAGACTACAATGCATTCGACGCCATAGAAATTTGGAATGTTCCGACCGCGGAGAAGCATAGTGACCGATAGATTGCAACAACTACTCTCGCAAATCAGCGAACTGGAAGACGAACTGCAGATCGTCCTGCACGATCGGGAGGTGCCGATTTTCTTCACGCTCCGAGGAAAACGCGTTGAGTTCGAATCGAGTCTCAAACGCCTACATCGGGACTTGCGAATCGGCTTGATTGCTTGGCTCAAAGCGAGCGAACCTCGCAGGTGGGTGGCCGCTCCGTTTATTTACGGACTAATCGTGCCACTTGTACTGCTCGACGTCGGCGCGACCGTCTACCAGGCGATCTGCTTTCCGCTGTTTCGCATTGCGAAGGTGAAGCGCGCGGACTATATCATCCCTGATCGCTGGCAATTGAATTACCTCAACGTCATTGAGAAGCTTAACTGTGGTTACTGTGAATATGCCAACGGACTTATCGCCTACACCGCGGAGATAGCTGCGCGCACGGAACAGTACTGGTGCCCGATCAAGCACGCGCGCAAAGCCCTGGGCACTCACGCTCGCTACCAGCGATTCCTAGCGTACGGAGATGCGCAGGGATACCGAGCCCATTTGGAGGATCTGCGAGCGGCGCTTGCGAAGTCGCCTGAGCGCCCCTTCAATGCTGATCCCCGTCAGGACTGATGCTGTCCTGACTTGACACTGGCGCGCATATAACGTCCGGTTTATTGAATGGCGGTTTCATCGTTTCGGCGCTTGGCGCATTTGCCGTCTGTGTCCGAAGGTCAGAGGCAACGGAAGGCCGGCCGAGGGGCGGTGCCTGCCGCGCCGAAGCCCGTGCTGGCCGGCTTTGGGTTGGCTGTGGATGCAGGGGGGTGCGGTACGGTTGATTCCTCGCGCCAAGGCGAGATGATAAGCGACGCACGGTGCAGGTGGCCCAGCCTGCGCCAGGCAACCGACCGGTGTAGCTGCGACGTGGAACAGGACACGACATGCAGAGCGTTGCTGGCCAATTTTTGCAGCATGTTGTTGGAGAACGCCTTCAGCAGTTTTCGATGTTTGCGAACATACCAGACCCACTCGGGTTGCATCCAGACGGCAACGACAGAGGTGTCGCTACGCTCTTAATCAGTATCAGTTTAGATAGACGAACTTCGTTGACGCCGTCATCATGCGTCCCCCCGATAGACGCGCATGCCTCTCCCATTGGGATCAGACCCGCTCGCTTTGGGAGGCCGAATGCGCGGGCGAGTCATCGCAATCCGTAACTAGCTCTACGTGCCAGTGGCCCGCCGCAGGCTGGATTCCCTGATCGGCGTACCAAAGAGCGCGCCCGGTCTCGCCCTCGAATGGCCCGTCGTGAGAAGAGGCATCGAAATCTTCGAGCACGCACAGAAGCACCTGGTCGGTCGGACCGCACATCAATGTGCCAGTCTGTGCTTTGACCAACGGGCCTTCGCGGGGCAGCATCAGGCCGCACTGGCTTTTGCACAGCCAGCGATGGGCGCCCTTTTCAATTTCAAGGATGGCGTATCCACACGGGCAGACACGGTCGAAAGTGTCAAGATGGAGGGTGATACGCATTGCATACTCCGATATCGGCCACACGGGCCGAAGTGACAAGCTCGGGTGAAAAGCTTATCCAGCGTCAGCGGGTGCGTGGATGACCCAGGTCAAGTTCTCGTCCGGAATTGGTTCGAAAAGTTGACGGAGGTGGCGCGCGCACCGGAATTTTGGACGATTTACCCCTCGCGCGCTGTCGCGAGTTCCCGAACCTGGCCCTCGGTCCTCCTTCGACAATCATCTCGCGATCGGAAAAACAGTCGTTGTTCCGATCAAAACCGGTTGCAAGGCGCGGTGCAGCACCGCGCTTGACGTATCGAGCCATCAGGGTTGGCCGCTTGTCGCAACTATGGGTATGTGGATTTCTGCTTGTCTCAGAGTGGATTTCAAAAGGCTGCGCCCAAACGGCTCGAGCTCGACTTCCAGCGCTCCCGGCAATTGATGGAGGTCCGAGGGTACGTCGCAGTTTTTCGCAGGCTTGATGTAGGTCAACGGCCGAAAATCACCCATGCATAGAGTATTGTTGTGCAATTCGCATTCTAGCAATGCGGATGCCAATGAGCGCACTCGTGGATGCCAAGGACCCCGGCGTGGGAGAAGCGGCGAACCGAGCGGGGCTGATAAGACGCGCTCACTGAGTCAACGTCCCGAGTGCCTCCGAGACATCGGGACGGGCCACTGATGCCGCGCCGCGCGAAGGTGATTATCTTTCGTCGTGAAACCGGGCGTCGATGTGACTTGGCATCTCCCATTTGTGGAGTGACGGGGCGTGAGCCCCACCTCTGATACCGGTCCCGGCATCGCAGACACCTCGCGGGGCAACCACGATCTGCGCGCCGACGAATGCAGCGTCTAACGGAGCTCAGAAATCCGTCGGAAAATAGCCGATCGGCGTGCGATGGTCATCGGCGGATGCGAGTTGAGTTGTTCGCGTTGTTTGCGCCACGTGCAAGTGAATGGGAAAAAGCGGTAGAACGCCTGAAGTTCGGGCTTAGGACGAGTAGAGGAGCCGATGATGAATTCTGCAACCGAGTACCAAGTAAGCACCGATTTCAGTCGAATTCTGCTATGCATCGATTCGACCACACCATCAGCACGGTTGGCCGGGTTTGCCCGGCAACTTGCGACCGAAAAGACCCAGGTTCGCATCGTTGGTGTGCTGGAAAATGCGCGTGCGGTCTTTCCGTTAGGTCCGCTCGCTGGTTTCAATCTGAGCGCGGCGCATGCGCAACTTCTCAAGGCGGTGAAGGACGGATGTGTTGCGGCGCACGAGTGCCTGACCGCATCCGGTGCGTCAGTTGATAGCGAGATTATAGATCTCGTGAAGGACGGCGGCGACGCGGCTCACGCGCTAGCACACGAGGCACAGAAGTGGCAGGCCGACTTGATGGTCCTCGGTTCGCGTCATCACCGCGGGCTGCTTCGCTGGGTCGAACGGGCGGCTTCCGCTCCGGTGCTGAAGATCGCGAGTTGCGCCATCCTGGTCGTTCCCGAGCAATGCGAAAGGGATTGGAGCGGCAGACCGCAGCGTATCCTCTTCGCAGTCGACGGCAGTCCCGCCTCGCTGGAGGCGCTGCGAAGCGGCTCGAAGCTGGCGGCGGCAGGCGCGTTGTTCAGAGCTATCTATGTCGTAGACCGTGCAGCGAGAGTCACCGACTTCGTGCCGCTTGCCGTGCTGCAAGACGCCTTCGTGGAAGAAGGAAAGGTGGCGCTTGCGAAAGCACGGGAGGCCTTCGCGCCACCGCGCGACGCTGAGGGCGTCATGCTCGATGGTGCGCTTACAGAAACCGATCTAACCAGCGACGACGTGCCACACGCGATCCTGCGTGAAGCAACGCGCTGGCAGGCTGATCTTCTGGTCATGGGTACACATGGCAGACGGGGCGTAGCTCGCTGGATGCTTGGCAGTGTTTCCGGCCGGGTCGCAGAACTCACGCAGATGCCATTGCTGCTGGTGAGGAAGAACGATAGTCGGTGACTCTTGTTATGGGCGTGTCCACTGCGGCGCCCTCGAATTTGCCAGACGAGCGATGCACGTGGATCGGATCGTTCGCACAGCCGGGTATAGGTGACCACGACGCGAACGGTCGGCAACGCCTTGGAATGTAACGGGGAGATCGAGCGTCGCGCTTGAAGACACCCATTCGACGGGCATTTGAAGCCGATTAAACAGGTTGAGCCTCGGCGCGTTGACCGCGCGTCGTACCTTGGTGCCGGGACGAGCGTCCGCAAGGCATCTGTTGCCTTTCCCGGAGGCGCCGATATTGCCGCCGTCTTCCTCCGTCAGCACCGCCGAGGACCGCGCGAAGCGTGCGTGCAAAGCTTGGCCCCGCGTGCGCCCCAACGACGGGCTGGGCTCCCCTGTGTCTGATCACGAATCGCGTCCTACACGCTCGTGGAAGGTTTCGACCGACCGACGACGCGCTTGGGTTGGAGTTGCTTGACGTAGGTCAACCGGTCTCAGTTGCGCGGGTCTAAAGTCATTTCGTGCACCCGCAGTTTCGCTGCGAGTCATCAGGTTGGGTCGGATCTGCGTAAGCTCGATCGGCCGTTTTGTTGCAGTTCTTAAACCTTAAAGGAGATGTGCGATGAGCAATTTGTCTCGTTTTGATCCGTTCTCGATCGAACCGGTATCCGAGATGTTTCAGGGTCTGTTCCGCCCGCTTCGTGGTATCAGCAACGAGGACGCGCCGCTCGCGCAAATGAAAATCGATGTCACGGAAAATGACACCGCGTATCAGGTCAAGGCCGAGTTGCCGGGCGTCGAAAAGAAGGATATCGACGTAAAAATCGACGGAAATGTAGTCTCGATACACGCAAAGGTGGAACGAAACAAGGAACAGAAAGAAGGCGAGCGCGTTATTCGTCGCGAGCGCTACTCGGGCGCAGTCAGCCGGTCGTTTTCGCTGGCGAGCGACATCGACGAGGCGAGCGCGTCGGCCCAGTACCAGGACGGCGTGCTGTCGCTGACGTTGCCGAAGAAGACGGCGTCAGAGCAGAAGCGTTTGCAGATCAATTGAGACCCATGAGCGTGCGGTGCGCCGCGCGCTCATCAAGTATCGGAGAGAGGCACGATGAAAACGGATCGCAAGTTAAAAGACGACGTGGAAGAGGAGTTGGACTGGACGCCCGACGTGAACTCGACGGGTATAGGCGTCGAGGTCAAGGACGGCGTGGTGACGTTGTCAGGTCATCCCTCAAGCTATGCAGAAAAGCTGGCGGCAGAGAAGGCGGTGCAGCGCGTAGCCGGCGTTAAGGCAGTCGTCGTCGAAATGGAAGTCCGCCTGCCTCATTCCGATGTGCGCAACGACGCGGACATCGCCAACGCTGCCGATACTCTGTTGCGCTGGACCGTGGGACTTCATGAAGGGGCCGTGAAGGTCCAGGTAGAGAAGGGTTGGGTAACGCTGAGCGGAGACGTCGACTGGGCTTACCAGAGCCAGGTGGCCGCGCGCAGGATCGCCCACATGCGGGGCGTCACAGGCGTCGCGAATTTAATCAAAGTGCGTGCCAACTTGGCTGCTGGCGACGTCGGCGAGAAAATCGGCCGAGCGCTCCAGCGACATGCCGAACGGGAAGCGAAGCACATTGCGATCGATGTGCAAAACGGCACCGTCACGCTTGCCGGCAAGGTGGGCACGTACGCCGAACGCATGGCCGCCAGGGGCGCGGCGTGGTCCGCACCGGGCGTTCACGCGGTGGTCGACAATCTCGAGGTCGAATGATGGAGTCCCCGCCCATGCGTCTGTCCGGTAAAGTGACCTGCGCCGACTGGAGCGTCGCCGCTGACACACACGAGGCGGAGGGCGGGTTCGGATGCACGATCCGAGTCGAACAGCATGGATCCGATGGCGTTCTCTTTGAGCATAATTTTGAGCAAGGCCTTGGAAAGCGAGCGTGAAGCGGTGCTCGCGGCTTTGCGAGAAGGCATGGTCTGGATCAACCTGAAGCTGTCGAATACGATCATCGTCTAGCCGATCCTCGCGGATCGGCCGCATCCCCTTTCGGATTGATCAAGTCGGGTCACTTAGGGGTGTTTGGGGTGACCTGTTCCGCTGCTCTCAATTCGACCGACTGTAAATATGTCGGGACCTCGCACGGCCAATGCAGCGTTTCCCAGATCCGGCGACGCAACGCGTCGGCGGCGGCCGGTTCGCCGTGCGTAACGAAGGTGCGCTGCGGAACTCCAGGCATCGCGCCGAGCCATGCCAGGATTTCGCTGTAGTCGGCGTGCGCGGACAATGAGTCGATCAATGTCACCCGAGCGCGCACGGGTACGTATTCGCCGTGGATCTTGACTGCCGGTTCGTGGGCCGCGAGCGCGGCACCGCGCGTGCCGGCCGCCTGATACCCGACGAGCGCGATCGTATTGCGGCGGTCGGGTGCGAAGGCCTTCAAATGATGCAGGACCCGTCCACCCGTTGCCATGCCGCTGCCCGCGATTACGACCATCGGGCCATTCCTGCTCGTGACGGCTTTGGATTCATCGACGGTCCGCACCATCGTGGCCGCATGACCTATTGCGTTGGACTGCGACATCGTCAGCCGATGTTCGCGCACGTGCCGGCTATAGATCTCTGTAACACTGGTCGCCATTGGACTGTCGAGAAAGACAGGCACGTGGGCCATGCGGCCGGTTTCTTTCAAGAGCGCGATGTAATGCAAGATTGCCTGTGCGCGGCCGACCGCAAAGCACGGAATCACGACCACACCGCCTTGCCTGAAGGTGTCTTCGAACACGGCTTCGAGCTCGCTTGCGGGGTCGGCCGGAGTGTGCAGCCGGTCGCCATACGTGGATTCGACGATCAGATAGTCGGTGTGTGAGAGCGGCGCCGCGGCCCGCATGATCGGGTCATTCGGGCGTCCAAGGTCGCCTGAGAAGGTCACGACTGTGCCGTCCATCTTCACGACGACGCTCGCCGCTCCAAGGATGTGTCCAGCCGGCAGCAGCCGAAAACAAACGTTCTCGCTCAGGACCGTGGGCACATCGAAATCACGGGTAACGAGAAGGCGCAGTGCGTCTTGGGCATCCTTCAATGTGTAGAGAGGCAGCGCTGGCTTGTGTTTTGAAAAACCGTGGCGCGTGGCGAAATCCGCTTCTTCTTCCTGAAGTTTCGCGCTGTCTCGCAACATGACCTCGCACAGGTCGCGCGTGCCTGCCGTGCAGTACACGGGACCGCGATAGCCGGAACGCGCCAACACCGGCAGATAGCCGGAATGGTCCAGGTGCGCATGCGTCAGGATCACTGCGTCAAGCGTGTCGATCGAAAACGGAAGCTCGCCCCAATTGCGCAGCCGGAGGTTCTTGGTGCCTTGGAAGAGCCCGCAATCGATCAACACGCGAATGCCGGCGCCTTCGAGCAGATACTTCGATCCGGTTACCGTTTCGGTTGCTCCCAGAAAAGTCAGCTTCATCATTGATCCTCGGCTGGACTGATCGTTTGGTTGGACTCAAGCGCCGTCGCGCTGCGCCGCCGCTCGATCAAGCGTACTTCTCGCCCGAACGAAGAGAGTTGATGCATGTCAAGCGCGCGGGTCTGCGTCGCGCTGGCGTCGACATCAATTCTTTGCTTGATTTAGGTCAGTCCGTCGCTGCGGTTAGCTCTTTATGCTCGTGATACGCGCAATTAAACCAGCGCGCAACCCCGCTGAGACGGTCGAACGGAGAAATGTCATGTCTAAGGCCAGAGTTCTTGTCGTGTATTTCTCGCGCACCGGTACAACGCGCAGGGTCGCCTCCACGCTCGCGAACTCGTGGTGATCGGCACGCCGGTCTGGGCCGGTTCGGTATCGGCACCGACGCGTGCGTGGCTTGCGACGAACCTCGCTCACCTGCATCGCGTGGCGTTCTTCTGCACGCTGCGAGGCCGTGGCAGTGAGTCTGCTTTCGCACAGATGGGTTCGCTTGCCGGCAGACAGCCTGTCGCGCGGTGCGCGATCACGACGCACGAAACGCGACTCGGGGAGGAAAGCCGGTTGTTGGACGTTTTTACTCGTCGGCTCGAACGCAAGCTCGCGCAGCTCGAAGAAATGGAATGGTTGGTTTGAGTTGTCATACATTCCTGCTACAAAAGGAGAAGACTGATGAGCACCAAGAACCCAAGCACCACGAACATAGCGCCGGGCACGGCTGCTGGCTTCCAGCGAATTCTGCTGTGCGTCGACTCGTCACTTGCGTCGGAGCGCGCAGCGGACTTTGTGCGGAATATGATGGGGGCCGGCGCGCAAGTACGCATCATCGGTGTCGTGGAGAATCCACGCGTCCTGATCCCAACGGCGCCGCTGGCCGGCCTCGATTTGAGCGCCGCGCGCGCCGAGTTGATGGACGACATGCAAAACGCATTGGCAAAAGCGCATGCGTCGTTCGATCAGTCTTCCGCCGCGGCTCAAGCGCAACTCATCGACCTGGCGAAGCACGGGGGCGACGTCGCGCATGCAATCGCAGACGCCGCTCGCGACTTCCATGCGGACCTGCTCGTGCTTGGTTCACGTCAGCATCATGGTCTGCTGCGCTGGGTCGAAGGAACCGTGTCCGAGCCGGTTATGCGACTCGCCGAGTGCGCGATTATCGTTGTGCCGGCTCACTGCGAAAAGCAGTGGAGCCACGCACCGCAACGGCTGCTTTTCGCGATCGATGACAGTGAAACGTCGCGAGAGGCGCTGCGGATCGGCGCGCGACTGGCCGGGCCTGGAGCGCAACTGAAGGTCATCTATGTCGTCGATCGCGCGGTCCGGTTCAGTGACTTCGTGCCGATCCATCTGCTGGAAGATGCCTTTGTGCAAGAGGGAAACGCATCCATTGCCAAAGCTCGCGAGGTTCTGGCGCAGCTTCCGAACTTGGCGCAGGCGCATGTCGAGGCATCGCTCGCCAGCACCGATATCACAAGCGACGATATTGCTCACACGATCGTTCGCGAGGCAGCCGCTTGGGGTGCCGATTTGGTCGTCATGGGAACCCATGGCCGGCGAGGTCCAGCGCGGTGGATACTTGGCAGCGTAGCCGGCCGGGTTGCACGGATGGCTGAGACCCCGTTGATGCTCGTGCGCAAGTCAGTTTCATAAAGGGTGTGGCTGAGCGTCCGAGCCAACGACAGTAAAGCCCGCGCCGGTCGGTACGCTCTCGGCCTGCGAAGGCGGCACCTTCATTTGGTCATTTGAACACGTAGAGCGCGAGTAAAGGGACGAGCGAAAAGAGTCGTGCCAGCGTGGGGACCGTCATGAGCAAGAGCAGAGCGGTTGCGGTCAGGGCCAGGACAAGACCAATGTAGTTATTTGCCACGCCCGCAGGGCGGAACATGCTTCGGCTCGCAATCACGCGCACCGCGAAAATTAGCGCGACGTTGCCGCCGACGAGCACGAGAAACGCGAAGGTTCGAGCGAGGCTGACGTCATGCCGGGTCGCGACCGTGGCCGCGTAGACAGCAAGCACGATCAGCGCGAGCACGACGCCGGCGGCAGCGCTCCGTACGAATGCGGCGTTCGAGAGCAGCGCCTTCTGCGTACGGTGCGGCGGCCGCTTCATCAGATCTCGCCGTTCCGGCTCGTTCTCGAATACAAGCGAACACACGGGGTTGATGATCAGTTCGAGAAACACGATGTGCAAGGGGGCGAGCATCACGGGCCAGCCGAGAATGACAGGGATCATTGCGGCAGCCACCATGGGAATGTGTACCGCAACCGTATAGCTGATAGCCTGACCGAGATTGTCGTAGATGCGCCGGCCCAGCCGGATCGCCGCGACGATCGGCGCGAAGTCGTCGCGCAGGAGGACCAGCGCCGCTACTTCGCGGGCCAGCTCGGTGCCGCGCCGGCCCATCGCAATGCCGATGTGTGCGGCCTTGAGCGCAGGCGCATCGTTCACGCCGTCGCCAGTCATCGCTACCACGTTGCCTCGCGCCTTGAAGGCTTCAATCAGGCGCAGCTTCTGCTCGGGACGCACCCGCGCGAAGACATCGGTGGTGGCGATCGCCCCCCGGACTTGTGCGTCGTCCCACGCGGCCAGTTCATCGCCGGTCACAATCCTACCTGCACCGATGCCGACCTCGGCCGCGATCGCGTGTGCCGTTGAGGGATAGTCTCCAGTGATCATCACTACGCGTATCCCAGCTGCTTGGCACTCGGCAATCGCGCCTGCGGCGTCGGGGCGCACCGGGTCCACCAAGCCCACCAGTCCGACGAACGAAAAGTCGAAATCGTGCTGGCGCGCTGGCCAGTCGACGCCATAGTGACGCGCCTTGGCGACGCCCAGCACACGCAGGCCGCCCGACGCAATCTGCGCGGCCCGCGACAGGATCGCCGCGGTGTGGGCGGCGTCGAGACGACAGAGTGCACAGACCGCTTCGGGCGCCCCCTTGCAGGCGACTGGCCGGTGATCCAGCTGCGGGGCGTCCCAGCCATGCGCCATTGCCGGCAGCCCGGGCGAAAGCGAATACTCGTGCAGCAAAGACCAGTCCGCGTGCAGATGCTCCGTGTTGGCGAGGCATCGATTGCCGGTTTCATGAAAGGCGCGCTCCATCGGATCGAACGCATCGACCTCGCTCGCGAGCACGAGGTATTCGAGCAGTTCATGCTGACCTTCGTCGATATGCGACGTCGCTTCGTCGATAAGTTGCAGAGTTTCCCCTGAATACAGCGCTCGGACCGACATCCGGTTCTGCGTCAGCGTGCCGGTCTTGTCGACGCATAGTACCGACGTCTCGCCCAGCGGCTCGAGGGCGTTCATGCGGCGGGTGAGCACCCCTGCGTCGGCGATGCGGCGGGCACCGAGGGCCATGAACACGGTTAGTATCACGGGGATTTCTTCGGGCAGGAGGCCCTGCCAGGGTTATGCCGCCGAGTACGCCGGGAAGCCAGTCCCCGTAGCGCCATCGGTATAACAAGGCTAGCAGGACGCAGAGCGCCAGCGCAAGCGACGCGAAGCGAGTCACGAACGTGCCCGCCTGAACCTGCAACGGCGACGGGCTTTCAGCGATCGCGGCGAGTGAAGATCCAATCCTACCGAGCGTGCTGCGCGCGCCGGTTGCTGTCACGCTCATGAGTGCCTGGCCCTGCACAATCATTGAGCCGAAGTACAGTGGACTGTCGCCGCTCTTCGCTATCGGTTCGGATTCGCCGGTCAGAAGCGACTCGTCGACGCTTAGGTCATGCGAATCGAGGACGGTACCGTCGGCCGGAACGCGCGCGCCTTCGTTCACCAGAACGAGGTCGCCCGGCACCAGCTCGGCTGCCGACACGAGTTTCCGCTCACCGTCGCGCAGCACATCGGCGCGGGGTGCGGACAACTCGCGTAGCGACGCGAGCACTTTCGCCGTGCGATGACTCTGAACAACGGTGAGGGCGACGATTGCGAGCACGAAGACGAGCAGGACAAATGCCTCCAGCGTGTCGCCGAGCACGAAGTAGACGGCGCTCGCACCGAGGAGGAGCAGGAACATCGGTTCGCGCAGGACCTCAAGCACCGCCTGGCGCCAGCCATGTCCGGCCCGAGACTGGACGATATTGCGGCCGAAGCGCTCTTGCAATTCGGCAACTTGCGCATCGCTCAGGCCACGTACGATCGGATTTGCCTCACTGGCTGCATGGGGCGCCCGCCCGGCCGAAGGCGACTTCCCACTGCCGGTTTTGCTGCACTGCGGTGCGAAAGCTGACGAGCGAGCCATGGGCTTAATGTTGCTTCACTGGATCTTCTGAGCATGTCCGGACGGTGGGGCGGCGAGTTGATCGGAATCAAACGCCGTGCAATCCAGGGCAGCGTATCGGTCGCGCGGCCGCGGCAATAACGGAACTCATCAAGCGCGTTTCCCAAACGACTCGACAGGCACCGCGGTATCGAATGCGACGGTCGGTGAGAATTCCTCATCCGTCAACGGCGTCGCGTCTTGAATCTCAATCGTAAGGACGGCTTCGTCCCCGTCGGCGAGTTGGTACGCGGCCGGCGCGCTCTCGCGCACTCAAGTCTGAAGCGCAGGCGGGGCACGGAAGCGGAGAAGGACTTCCGGGAATCTGAAGCAGCGAGAAAGCGCTCAAGCGCGGACGATATTCGTAACGAAAAAAATCCCATCGACCAGTGCGTTTCAACTTGGCCAAGCTTACTTCATACGCACTTTGCGCGCGCCTTGCCACAAGTGTCCGTGTCACGGCCAGGGCGCGGACGACAGGCATATCACAGGTCTATCAAAGGGAATCTAGCATAGTCCGACCTGCAAAATTCGTTTTGGCTCGTCGACGCGTCCGGGCGGTCGATCAGATGCGATCGTACTTTCCGATT
>NZ_FCON02000153.1 GCF_001544535.1 Caballeronia choica
GTCGAGCGCGGCACACTGCTGGATGCGCAGGCGCGCTTCGCACTGGTCACGCCGTCGCATCAGAGCCCGCTCGGCCACACGTTGTCGCTCACAAGACGCGTGGCGCTGCTGGACTGGGCAGAGAAAGCGTCCAGCTGGATCATCGAGGACGACTACGACAGCGAGTTCCGTTATCTGGGCCGGCCACTGCCGGCGTTGAAGAGCCTTGACCAGCGCGATCACGTGATCTATTGCGGCACGTTCAGCAAGGTGCTGTTTCCCGGTCTGCGGCTCGCGTATACGGTGGTGCCGGAGCGGGCCGTCGAGCGCGTCGGGCGGGTGGCGCACAGCATGAACGCCGGATCGCCGACGCTATTGCAGGCGGCCGTGGCGGACTTCATTGAGCTGGGGCATTTTGCGCGGCATCTGAAGCGGATGCGTGCGTTGTACAGCGAGCGGCGCATGCTGATCGTGCGCGCGCTGGAGCAGGCGTTTGGTGAACGACTGATCGTCGACTTGCCGGCAGGTGGAATCCAGTTCACGGCGCGGTTCGCTGAAGGCGCCGATGGCCCCGTCGACGATGCCGCCGTCGCCGCGCGCGCGCGAGAGGCGGGGCTCGCGGTGCTGCCGCTTTCGATCTGGTACGCGAATGGCCGCGCGCGGCGCACGCCGCGCGGCCTCGTGATGGGCTTCGCGAACATCGCCAATGCGCGTGAAGCAGGCCGTCTCGCGCGAACGTTGCGCGCGTGTCTGGACGGCTGATGCGCGGAAAAGTGTCCAGGTCTCGAATCAGCACAGCGCCCTCGCGCGACACACTGCGCCGGCCCTCGGACTTCCCCAGACCTTACGAAAGCGCTCGTCGCCCACCCGCATCGGGGGGGGCCGCATATCGCATCGAAAAGCTCACGGTTGCACTCCTATAATCCGCAAACCGGTGGGCCACAAGACATCCCGCACCGCACACCTTCCAGGCTTCCTCTATGTCCGATACCGTCGAACAATCGGCGGGAATGCGTGTTCGATCCAGTCGCGCAATCCAGTCCGTCGCTCAAACCAGGCTGATCCCGCCACGCGGAGCGCGGCAACTGATGCCGCGCGAAGCGTTGATGAAGCGCTTGCTCGACGCGCGTCGCCAGCGATGCGTGGTGATCCAGGGGCCGGCGGGAAGCGCCAAGACGAGCGTCCTGCTCGCCTGGCGGCAGGCGTTGCTGACGCTGGACTTCGATGTGGCGTGGCTGTCGCTGTCGCCCGAGGACGACGATCTCGTCTCGTTCTTCAGCAGTCTGCTGGAAAGCCTGGCTGCCGTGGACGAGGCGATCGGTCACGAAACCGGGCTTCTCGTAGGTCGGGCCGGCGAAGAATCCGCTGCCGAGCACTGGGTGATCACGCTGGTACGCGGCATCGCCGATCGCAAGCGTGATCTCGTGCTGATGCTCGACGATGCCCACTTTCTGAAGGATCCACGCGTCGTTCAGGCGCTGCGCTGGTTGCTCGACTACGCTCCCGTGCAACTGCACGTGGTGCTCGCCACACGCAGCGCGTTGCCGCTGTCGCTGTCGCGCCTGCGCATGCAGGGGCTCGCGACCGAACTCGACTGGCACGATCTGCGCTTTTCGGCCGATGAATCCGAACGGTTCCTGCGCGGCCAGCTCGGCAACATCGACGATCAGGATGCGCAACTGGTTCACGAGCTCGCCGATGGCTGGGCGGCAGGCTTGCAGCTCTTCGCGATCACCCTCAAAGGCAGGAAGGGCGCGAGCTTTTCCCGCGCACAGGTGCGCGACGCCGCGACCTTCGCGACTTACTTCGAGCGCGAGGTGCTGGCGACGCTGGCAAGCGCCGACCTGCACCTGCTGACCCGCGCGGCAGTCTGTACCCGCTTCTGTGCTTCCCTCTGCGCGAGCCTCATGGCGCGTCCCGATGCGGTCCGCGAAATCGGCGCGCGGCTCGCGCAACTCGACGGGGACGATCTGTTCATCACTCACGTCAGCGGCGCTCAGGAAAGCGAAACGTGGTATCGCCTGCATCCGCTGCTGCGCGAAGTGCTGCTTGCGCGGTTGGCGAAGCTCCTGGAAGGCGAACGGCGTGCGCTGCATGCGGCGGCCTGGCGCTGGTTCGATGCCCACGGGGATACCGACGAAGCGGTCGGCCACGCGGTGCATGCCGGCGACGCTCAGGCTGCAGCGGATATGGTTCTGGCGTGTGCGCACGGCCTGCTCGCGAAGGGCGAACTGAGCCGGCTCGCCGGCTTGATGCGGCGTTTGCCGCCGTCCGAGATCGCGGCGCGCTTTGGCCTGCACCTGATGTCGGCGTTCCTGCAGATGTATGCCGGCGACGTCGACGCGCTGACGCAGAGCATCCGGCACATGGAGTCACGGGGCGAGCCGCTCGGCGCCCGCCAGCGCTACGCACTGACGCTTTTGCGCGGCGGACTGGCCCTCCAGCGCGACGACACCGACTCGGTTGTCGCGTTGCTGCCGGAACTGCAGCGTGTTCCGCCCGACGCCGGCGATTTCGTCCGTGCCGGGCGTGGCAACATCCTCGCGTGGATGTTCATCCATCGCGGCGAATACGAACAGGCGCGCAAGGTCCTCGAAGAGAGTGCCCCGCAAGGCGGCGCACCGCGCGGTGTACTGCTCGGACGCTGCATGGGCGGCATGAGCCATGTCGCGGAGGGGCAATTCGTGCTGGCCGAGCGCGTCTTCTTCGACGTGCTGGCCGAGGCGGAGCAGCACGGCGGCGCCTACATCGGCATTGCGTGCATGGCGGCGGCGCTGCTCGGCGAGGCGCTCTACGAGCTGAACGATGTCGAGGCGGCATGCCGGCTGCTGGAAAAGCGGATCGACGTACTGGAGCACATCTCGATCCCGGACACGGTGTTGCGCGCGCTCTTCGTGCTCGCGAACGCGCACTGGCTCGCCGGGCGCAGGCTCGAGGCACTGGCGTGGCTCGATCGTCTCGAGGACTATGCGCAACGACATCGTGTCGACCGGCTGCTCGCGAGCGCGCTGTGCTTGCGCTCGCGCTGGCTGCTGGAGGAAGGGCAGGTCGATGACGGGGACGCCGCGTTGCTGCGCCTCGAAGCACTTGCCGCGCGCTACTCTGGCGCGATGCGCAGCACGGCATGGGAAATCAGGGTCGCGGCCGAACTGGCGCGCGTCAGGATGTGCCTGCACCAGAACGACTTCGACAGCGCGATGACCCGCCTTGTGCCGCTCAACGCGCTGTCGGAAGCGGGCGGCCGGTGGTGCCGGGTGGCGAGCCTGCGCGTGCAGATGGCGATCGCGGAAACGGGCAGGCGCAATCAGGCCGCCGCCCGACAGCACCTGGTCGAAGCACTGTGGCTCGGGCATCGGCTCGGACTGATGCGTAGCCTGCTGGACGTCTCACCGCAGGTTTGCGTGATGATCGAAGCCTTGCAGATGGATGGGAGCGTCGATCCGGTGCTGGGCTTTTATGCACAACGCGTGCTGGAATCGGCACGACAAGGGCCGCAGAGCGCGAAGCCGCAGACGCGCGACGCGCGCAAGATCGCCGCCGACACCTTGAGCGAGCGCGAAACCGAGGTGCTGGACCTGCTCGCGCAGACCCTTCCGAACAAGAAAATCGCACGCGTTCTGGGCGTGTCGCTCGACACCGTCAAATGGCACCTGAAGAGCATCTACCGCAAGCTCGACGTATCGGGGCGCGACGAAGCCGTCGCGCGGATGCGTGATTCCCACATGAGCCACCTGTCGGGCAGTCCGGACTGATTGCACACGGGCGCGGCTTCGCGCCAAGGGCAAACCCCGCGCCAAACGCCGATCACCACTCTACGCGGGTAGGTCCATTCCCGACGCGCGCCGGCCACAATGCATCCATCGAGGCAGCGCTAACGTTCTTGCGTTGCCATCGCAAACCAGTCGATGAGGAGCGTTCGGTGGAAGTCAAGCGTAGTGTCTATCGCGAAGACCATGAAATGCTGCGGGAATCCGCACGCCGTTTCTTTGAGCGAGAGTGCCTGCCGCGTCAGGCACAGTGGGATGAAGCCGGTTGCGTGGATCGCGAGACCTGGCTCAAGGCTGGCCGCGAGGGGCTGCTGTGCGTGACCGTGCCGGAAGAATATGGCGGCGGTGGCGGTGATTTCGGCCATTCGGCGATCGTCGCCGAGGAACTGCATCGCTCGGGTGTATCGGGCTTCAGCTATTCCGTGCACTCGGATATCACCGCGCCCTACATCGCGCGGCTCGGCACCGAGGAACAGAAGCGCAGGTGGCTGCCGGCAATCTGCCGGGGCGAGAAGATTCTCGCGATCGCCATGACCGAGCCCGGAACCGGCTCCGACCTCAAGTCGATCCGCACGACGGCCGTGCGCGATGGCGACGACTTCGTCATCAACGGCAGCAAGACGTTCATCTCCAATGGCCTGAACTGCGACCTGGTGGTGCTCGTCTGCAAGACCGACCCGTCGGCGGGCGCAAAGGGCGTGAGCCTGATCGTGGTCGAGACCGATCGCGAAGGCTTTCGCTGTGGCCGCAAGCTGCAGAAGGTGGGCCAGGTCGCCGCGGACACCACCGAACTGTTCTTCGACAACGTGCGCGTGCCGGCGAGCAACCTGCTCGGCAACGAGAATGGCGGCTTCATCCACCTGATGGAAGAACTGCCGCAGGAGCGCCTGATCATCGGCGTGTACTGTGCCGCGAAGCTCGAACGCCAGCTCGAACTCACGCTGGACTATGTGAAGGACCGCCGCGCGTTCAATCAGACCGTGTGGGACTTCCAGAACACCAAGTTCAAGCTCGCCGACGTCAAGGCGCAGGCCGTCGCGGTGCGCACGATGATCGACTACTACATCGGCCAGCACATGGAGCGCAAGCTGACGCTGCAGGAAGCGGCGATCGCCAAGCTGTTCGCCACCGAGACGATGTGGAAGTGCATCGACGAGATGGTGCAGTTGCATGGCGGCTATGGCTACATGCTGGAGTACCCGATTGCCCGCGCGTTCGCCGACATGCGCGTGACGAGCATCTTCGGCGGCACGAGCGAGGTGTTGCGCGACCTGATCTCGCGCAAGCTTTGAGCCGCCTTCCCCAATTCCAAGGAAACATCATGAGCGAAAAAGTACTGGTTGCCGGCGTCGGCATGATTCCGTTCGCCAAGCCCGGGGCGAGCCAGAGCTACACCGAGTTGGGCGCCGAAGCGACCCGCCGCGCACTCGCCGATGCCGGCATCGGCTACGACCTCGTGCAGCAGGCGTTCGCCGGCTACGTCAACGGCGACTCCACCTGCGGCCAGACCGCCCTGTACGAAGTGGGCATGACGGGCATCCCGATCGTCAACGTCAACAACAACTGCTCGACCGGCTCGACCGCGCTCTACCTGGCGCGCCAGGCGATCGCGACCGGCGATGCCGACTGCGTGCTCGCGCTCGGCTTCGAACAGATGCAGGCGGGGCCGCTGAAGCCGCACTGGGACGACCGGCCGGTGACGCGCGCGCGCTTCCAGCCGATCATGCACGGCCTGACCGCCGACATGGCGCACCTTCCGCAGGCCGTCCGCACCTTCGCGGGCGCCGGGCGCGAGCACATGCAGCGCTATGGCACGCGCCTCTCGACGTTCGCTGCCGTGCGGGCGAAAGCGAGCCGCCACGCGGCCAACAATCCGCTCGCGCTGTTTCGCAAGGTGGTGTCGACCGACGACGTGATGAACGACACGGTGCTGCTGCCCGGCGTGATGACGCGCCTGATGGCCTGTCCGCCGACCTGTGGCGGCGCCGCCGCCATCCTCGTCTCGGAGCGCTTCGCGAAGAAGCACGGCCTGAGAACCGGCGTGCAGATCCTGGCCCAGTCGCTCACGACAGATCCGCCCGCGTCGTTCGATCCGCCTTCGATGCTGAGCTACGTCGGCACGCACATGACGCGTTCGGCCGCCAACAAGGTGTATGAGAAGGCCGGCATCGGACCCGAGGACATCGACGTGTGCGAACTGCACGACTGCTTCGCGCAGAACGAAGTCATCTGTTACGAGACGCTCGGCTTCTGCCCCGAGGGCGGCGCGGAGAAGTTCGTCATGGACGGCGACAACACATACGGCGGCAAGGTCGTGGTCAACTCGTCGGGCGGTCTGCTTTCCAAGGGACATCCGCTCGGCGCCACCGGCCTCGCGCAGTGCTACGAGCTGACCCATCAGCTGCGCGGCACCGCTGAGCAGCGCCAGGTCGAGGGCGCGCGCCTCGCCCTGCAGCACAACCTGGGCTTGGGCGGCGCCTGCGTGGTGACGCTGTACGGCAAACATTGAAGCGGGCGCCCGGCGCCGCTTGCCCAACCCAAATCATTGAACGCATTCAGGGATTCATCATGCAACAGCTTTGCAAGGACCGAGTTGTCGTCATCACCGGCGCGGGCCGGGGGCTCGGGCGCGAATACGCGCTGGAGTTCGCCCGTCAGGGGGCGAAAGTGGTCGTCAACGACCTGGGCGGCGCGGGCGACGGTACGGGCTCGGCGAGCGGCCCCGCGTTCGAAGTGGTCGCGGAAATCGAGGCGATGGGCGGCCAGGCCGTCGCCAGCTTCGATGACGTGGCCGACTGGAACGGCGCGAAGAACATGATCGACACGGCGGTGCGCGTGTTCGGCGGCCTCGACGTGCTGGTCAACAACGCCGGCATCCTGCGCGACCGCACGCTCGTCAACATGACCGAGCAAGAGTGGGACTCGGTCATCCGCGTCCACATGCGCGGCACCTTTGCGCCGTCGCGGCATGCTGCCGCGTACTGGCGCGAAGAGTCGAAGGCGGGCCGCCAGCGCGTGGCGCGGCTGATCAACACGAGTTCGTCGTCGGGGCTCTACTGCAATCCCGGACAGGCCAACTACGGCGCCGCCAAGGCGGGCATCGCGGCGATGTCGGTGATCGCCGCGCGCGAACTGGACCGCTACGGCGTGACCGTCAACGCGATCTATCCGACCGCCCTGAGCCGTCTGACGGAAGACATCCTCGGCGGCGGGCGGCGGCCTGATCTCTCCGCGGGCGCCGCGCCGGGCTTCGATCCGCTGGACCCGGGCAATGTCGCGCCACTGGTGGCGTGGCTCGGGAGCGTCGAGTCAAGCGGCATCACGGGGCGCGTCTTTGGCGTGCGCGGCAGCCGGATCACGGTTGCCGAAGGCTGGCATGCCGGTCCGCGCATCGAAAAGGAAGGGCGCTGGCAAGCGGGCGAACTGGGGAACAGGATTCCGGAACTGGTTCGGCAGGCGGCGGTAAACGCCGAGACATCCGGCGAGATTCCGGCGAACGCCGCATAACGTCACCTGAAGCCGCCGATGACCGGCACGGGAGAGTCAATGAACAGGGTTCCGAAATATCTTGGCGATCATGCTGAACTGACGCCCGAAAAGCCGGCCGCGATCAACGGCACAACTGGCGACATCCTGACTTACCGCGAGCTCGACGAACGCTCCAATCGCTTCGCCCAATGCCTCCATGCGTTCGGCCTGCGCCGTGGCGACCATATCGCGATGGTGCTCGAAAACAACATGCGGTGCTTCGAGCTGTGCTGGGCCGCATTGCGTTCGGGGCTGATGATCACGCCGGTCAACCGCTTCCTGACCGCTTCGGAGGCGGCCTACATCATCGAGGACAGTCATGCCCAGGTGGTCGTGAGTTCCTATGCACTGCGCGAACTTGCCGCCGAACTCACCGGCATCATGCCGACCTGCCGCCTTCGGCTGATGATCGACGGCACGATCCCCGGCTGGGTCAGCTACGAAACGCAGACGGCGGGGCACGCCGCTTCGCGCCTGGCCGATGAGTGGCTCGGCGCCGCGATGATCTACAGTTCGGGCACCACCGGGCGGCCAAAGGGCATCATCCGCGCGCAGCCCAACGGCAAGGTCACCGAAGGCTCCGGTTCGGCGCGGCGTCCTCAGTTCGAGCGCTATGGCTTCGACGCGCAGACCGTCTACCTTTCGCCGGCCCCGCTGTATCACACCGCGCCACTCGGCTATGGACTGGAGACGCAGTTCGGCGGCGGCACGGTCGTGTTCATGGAAAAGTTCGATGCGCTCGAGGCGCTCGCCATGATCGAGCGCTATCGCGTGACGCACAGCCAGTGGGTGCCGACCATGCTGATCCGCCTGCTCAGGCTCGCGCCAGAACAGCGTGGCGCTTTCGACCTGTCGAGCCACCGGGTGGCGATTCACGCCGCCGCGCCGTGTCCGCAGGACGTCAAGCGCCAGATGATCGACTGGTGGGGGCCGATCCTGCACGAGTACTACTCCTCGACTGAAGGCAACGGCGTGACGACACTCGACACCCCGGAGTGGCTCGCCCATCCGGGTTCCGTCGGGCGCGCGCTGCTGGGCGTGATCCACATCTGCGACGACGAAGGCAACGAACTCGCCACCGGCGAGACCGGACTCGTGTACTTCGAGCGCGAGCAGCTACCCTTTCACTATCATAACGATCCCGACAAGACACGCGCCGCGATGCACCCGCGTCATCCGGGCTGGAGCGCGGTCGGCGACGTCGGCCGGGTCGATGCCGACGGCTATCTGTACCTCACCGACCGCCGTGCGTTCATGATCATTTCGGGCGGCGTCAACATCTATCCGCAGGCGATCGAGGACGCGCTCGCGGTCCATCCGAGCGTCGCCGATGCGGCGGTGATCGGCGTGCCGGACGCCGAGATGGGCGAAGAGGTCAGGGCCATCGTCGAGCCGGCGAGCGGCGTCGAGCCAACGGTTGCGCTCGCCGGGCAACTGCTCGCCTACCTGCGCACGAAGGTGGCGCGCTACATGGTGCCGCGCTCGATCGACTTCATCGATGCCATGCCGCGCCTGCCGACCGGCAAGCTGTACAAGCAGGCGCTGCGCGATCGCTACCTCGCCGACGCAGCGGGACCGGGTGAATCCCCTCGCGCGGCCATGACATCAGACGCAGCAACACCGACATTCTGGAGTGAGACGTGAGTAATCTGCTGGACGCTTTCCATCTGAGCGATTTGCCTGCCGAGGCCGAGGCCTTTCGCGCGCAAGTGAAGGACTTCCTGAAGGACAACCCGCCGCACGCGAGCGCCGACATCAGGGCGCGCTCGTGGATGGGCTTCGACGCGGACTTCAGCCGTCGTCTCGCCGCGCGCGGCTGGGTCGGGCTGACCTTGCCCGCACGCTACGGCGGCGCCGGGCTGGATGCGTTCCGTCGCTTCGTGCTGGTCGAGGAACTGCTGGCTGCGGGCGCGCCGGTCGCGGCGCACTGGATCGCCGACAGGCAGAGCGGTCCGCTGATCCTCAAGTACGGAACCGAGGCGCAGAAGGACTTTTATCTGCCGCGCATCTGCGCCGGCGCGGTGTTCTTCTGCATCGGCATGAGCGAGCCGAACTCGGGCTCTGATCTCGCCAGCGTGCGCACCCGCGCCACCCGCTGCGAGGGCGGCTGGCGACTGAACGGACGCAAGATCTGGACGACCAACGCGCATCACTGCCACTACATGATCGCGCTGGTGCGGTCGTCGGGCGTGCCGGAAGACCGGCAAAAGGGTTTGTCGCAGTTCATCGTCGATCTTTCGCTGCCCGGCGTGAACGTGTGCCCGATCGTCGACCAGGCGGGCGACGCGCACTTCTCCGAAGTGACCTTCGATGACGTGTTCCTCGCCGACGGTTCGCTCGTCGGCGAGGAAGGCGCGGGCTGGGAACAGGTCACTGCGGAACTCGCCTTCGAACGCAGCGGACCCGAGCGGCTCTACTCCAGCGTCGTGCTGCTCGATTGCTGGGTGGCCCATCTGCGCCGGCACGGCGCGAGCGGCGCGAACACCACCATGCTCGGCAGCTTCGTCACGCAACTCGCGACCTTGCGGAGCATGTCGGTGGCGGTCACGGCGCGACTGGCTCGTGGCGAGAGTCCGATCGTCGAAGCGGCGCTGGTGAAGGACATCGGCACGGAGTTCGAGCAGGCTATTCCAGCGCTGCTGGAAGCCGCCATCAGCGCCGACCCCGCGCAGGCGCCCGACGCCGAGTTATACCGCGCGGTGGCTTATCTCAGTCAAATCTCGCCCACGTTCTCGCTGCGCGGCGGAACGCGCGAGGTGCTGCGCGGCATGATCGCGCGCGGCTTGGGCTTGCGCTGACGCATACGAATCAGAAGGGGAATTTCATGTTCACAGAAGCGATTGAGGAGATCCTGCGCGACCAGGCCGGGCCGGACGCGATCAGGGCAAGCGAAGCGAGCGGCATCGGCAGCGCGCGTCCGGCGGTCTGGAGCGCGCTGGAAGACGCGGGCTTCCTGGAGTTGCTGGCGCCGGAAGATGACGGCGGCGCGGCATTGGCGCTTGCCGCGCTGGCGCCGATCTTCACGGCCTTCGGGCGCCATGCGCTGCCGGTGCCGGCGGCTCAGAGCATCGCGGCGCGCGCCCTGCTGCGCGATACCGGCGTGCGGCCGCCCGCCGGCATGATTACGCTGGCGGGGAACTGCCTGCGCATGGCCGACGGGTCGCTCTGCGCGCCACGCGTGCCGTTCGGCTTGACGAGCGACTACGTGCTGGCTAACGTCGACGGCGAACTGCAGTTGCTCGATGCCGGCGAGGCACAGCGCAATGCCACCGGGGTGCGCGGCAGCGCGAGCGCCACGCTGACCTGGAAGCGCGGCGCCGTGTCGGCGCCGCTTGCCGGAGAAGGCGCCGGAGAAGGAGTGCGCCGCTTCAGCGCCGCGATCCACGCGGCGGCGATTGCCGGCGCGATGGACCGGGTTTTCGGCATGACGCTGCAATATTGCAACGACCGCTCGCAGTTCGGAAAGTCGATCGGCAAGTTCCAGGCCGTGCAGCATCAATTGAGCGTGATGGCCCAGCACGTGGCTTCGGCGGGCATTGCCGCCGAACTGGCGTTTTCCGGCGCGGGCCGCGTTCCGGCGCGGCTCGCGACTGCGATCGCAAAGGCGCGCACGAGCATGGCGGTACCGCTCGTGGCGTCGACGGCGCATGCGCTGCACGGAGCCATCGGCATCACGGAGGAATACGATCTCCAGCTCTATACGCGCCGGCTCCATGAATGGCGCATGGCGGATGGCTCGGAGACGTACTGGAACGAGATCGTCGGCGAGGCGCTGCTCGCGCAGCCGCAGGCCACGGTCACGGATTTCGCACGCGCCGCGCTCGCCGTGTAAGCGCAAGTGCCGTGAGCGCGCCGCGATCCGCTCGCGGGACCGGCCACGTGGCCCGGCTTCGCGCGCGTTTTTTCGGCCGTATCGATTGATGCAGGGAAGAGAGAGGAAATCCATGAGCAATGTTCTGCAATACCAGCAGGAGGGTCACGTCGTGACGCTGACCCTGAACGAGCCGGACCGGCGCAATCCGCTGACCGGCAACACGGCGGTGCAGGAGTTTCTGGAGGCCATCGGGCGGATCGAGGACGACCGCTCGGTGCGCGCCGTGATCGTGACCGGTGCGGGGACGGCGTTCTCGTCGGGCGGCAACATCCGCGACATGGAGCGGCAGGCTTCCGGGGAGGTCGCCGGCATGGAGATCCGCCAGGACTATCGGCGGGGAATCCAGCGGTTGCCGCTCGCGCTGTTCAATCTGGAGGTGCCGGTGATCGCGGCGGTCAACGGGGCCGCCATCGGCGCGGGACTCGATCTCGCCTGCATGTGCGACATCCGCATCGCGTCGGAGGAGGCCCGCTTCGCCGAGAGTTTCGTCAAGCTGGGCATCATTCCCGGCGACGGCGGCGCTTGGCTGCTGCCGCGCATCATCGGCCTGTCGCGTGCCGCCGAGCTGACCTTCACCGGACGGATGATCGACGCGCAGCAGGCGCTCGAATGGAACCTCGTGTCGCGCGTCGTGCGGCAGCAGGATCTGCTCGCGACCGCCCGCGGCATCGCTGACGAGATCGCGGCCAATCCGCCGCATGCGGTCCGGCTGGCGAAGCGGCTCTTGCGCGAAGGCATGCATTGCCGGCTCGACACGTTGCTGGAAATGTCGGCGGCGTATCAGGCGCTTTCCCATCAGACGGCGGACCACCGCGAAGCCGTATCGGCCTTCATCGAAAAACGGCCGCCGTCGTTCACCGGATAACGACGACGCACACTCGACGGACGGCTCGCCTGCGCCGCGCGTGGTTCACTTCGGAGGCGCGGCCGGCGACAGGGGAAACCATGTATCTGACTCAAGGACTTCACCGCTCGTTGCAGCAGACGCCCGAGCGGATTGCGACCATCTTCAGGGGCCGCCGGCGCACTTTCCGGGAACTGGGAGACCGGGTGGCACGCCTCGCCGCCGCGTTGTGCGCGGCCGGCATGGCTCGCGGCGACCGCGTGGGCATCCTGGCGCTGAATTCGGACCGGTACCTCGAATATGCGATGGGCGTCTGGTGGGGCGGCGGCGTGCTGAACCCGGTCAATACGCGCTGGAGCGTGCCGGAGATCGCTTACTCGCTGGACGATTGCGACAACCGCATCCTGATCGTCGACGATCACTTCCTGGACGTCGTCAGCGGCATTTGCAGCGCCGTGCGTATCCCGCCGGTCCTGATTCATGCCGGCGACGGCGATGCGCCCGAGGGCATGCTGTCCTTCGAAATGCTGATTGCGGATACGGCGCCCATGCAGGATGCGGGACGTGGCGGCAGCGATCTCGCGTGCATCATGTACACCGGCGGCACCACCGGGTTCCCGAAGGGGGTGATGCAGACGCACATGAATATCTGGTCGTCCAGCATCATGCGCATGGCCGAATCCGCGCCGCTCGCCAACAGCGCGGTGCTGCACGCCGCACCGTTTTTCCACGTGGCGGGACTGGGGCGCGCGATCATCCAGTTCCTGGCTGGCGAGACCCACGTGATCCTTCCCGCCTTCGACGCTGGCGATCTGCTGAAGGCGATCAGCGAGGAGAAGGTCGGCGAAACGCTGCTCGTCCCGACGATGATCCAGGCGGTGCTCGACCATCCGGACTTCGCCGCCACCGACCTGACGAGCCTGAAGCGCCTCGTCTACGGCGCGTCGCCGATGCCGGAGCGGCTGCTCGGCCGGGTCGTCGAAAGCCTGCCTGGTGTCGAGCTCGCGCATTCCTACGGAATGACGGAAGCCTGTCCGAGCATCTCGGCCAACCCGGGCGCGAACCACGGCGAAGCGGGTCGCAAGAGCGGCCTGTACCGGTCGGTCGGACGCGGCTTGCCGGGACTCATGGTGAAAGTCGTCGACGGTGACGGCCAGGAAGTGCCGCGCGGGACCGTGGGCGAGATCGTCGTGCGCGGCCCGAACGTCATGGCCGGATACTGGAACAAGCCGGAGGAAACCGCACAGGCGCTGCGCGGCGGCTGGCTCCATACCGGCGATGGCGCCTACATGGACGAGAATGGCTACCTCTATATCGTCGACCGCCTCAAGGACATGATCATCAGCGGCGGCGAGAACGTGTATTCGGCGGAAGTCGAGGGTGTCATCGCGCGGCATCCCTCGGTGGCGGCTTGCGCCGTGATCGGCGTTCCCCACGCCACGTGGGGCGAAGCCGTGCATGCCGTGGTCGTCCGGCAGCCCGATGCGGTGCTTGCCGAGGAGGACGTCAAGGCGCATTGCCGGCTTTTCATCGCGGGCTACAAATGCCCGAAGACGGTCGAGTTCAGGCCGCATCTTCCGCTGTCCAGCGCGGGCAAGGTTCTGAAGCGGGAGCTGCGAGCGCCTCACTGGCCGGACAAACAACACGGGGTCGCCGCGGCGATTCAGCCCGCGCGATAACAGCCGCACCGACTGATGGGCCGATGGATAGCGAGCGGCGGACACCCGCATCCGGGCGACACGCCGCGATCGGCAATGGCAGACGGTTCGCCCGCCGCAAGCCAGAAGACGGCGCGGGCCTGCGCGCGCCCAACCAAGCAGACATCCGCCACCCGGCAGGGGTGGTCCCAATTCCGGAGCACTCTGGCCTACTTGCATCGAGGCGCTGTCCGCTCTTTTGCGGCCGCCGAAGAAGCTGCGCCCCAAGCGCGCAGTCATGCAACGAAGGAGGAGACGATGGGTGTTTTAAGCGGTATTCGGGTACTGGAATTCGAAGCGATCGGTCCGGGACCCTTCGGCGCGATGCTCCTGGCGGACATGGGCGCGGACGTGATACGCGTCGACCGGCCAGTACCGCCCGACGATCTGGGACCAAAGACCAACGGCAAGCGCGTGGACGTCACAGGCCGCGGCCGCCGCTCGGTCACGCTCGACCTGAAGCAGCCCGAAGCCGTCGAGGCCGCGCTCGATCTGATCTCGCGTGCCGATGTCGTGATCGAAGGGTTTCGACCCGGCACGATGGAACGGCTCGGCCTCGGGCCGGACGCGGCACTCGCGCGCAATCCGCGTCTCGTGTATGGCCGCATGACCGGCTGGGGCCAGACGGGACCGCTCGCCGCCCGCGCGGGACACGATCTGAACTACATCGCGCTGTCGGGCGTGCTGTCGGGGATCGGTCGCGCCGGCGCCGCGCCGGTGCCGCCGCTGAACCTGGTCGGCGATTACGGCGGCGGCGGGATGCTGCTCGCACTGGGCGTCGTCGCGGCGCTGTTGAGCGTGCAGCGCGGCGGCGCGGGCCAGGTCGTGGACGCGGCGATGATCGAAGGCGCCGCGCAACTGGGCGCGGTCGTCTGGGGACTGCTGGCATCGGGCAACTGGCGCGAGGAGCGCGAAAGCAATCTGCTCGACGGCGGCACGCCCTGGTACGACAGCTACCGCACGCGCGATGGTCACTACATGGCGGTGGGCGCGGTCGAAGCGCGCTTCTATGCCGAACTGCTGCAGAAGCTCGGACTCGCCGCCGCCCAATTGCCGAAGCAACACGATCGAAGCGGCTGGCCCGTCCTGCGGCAGCACTTCGAAGCCGCGTTCCTCACGCGCACGCGCGACGAATGGTGCGCGGTGTTCGAAGGCAGCGACGCTTGCGTCGCGCCCGTGCTCGGATTTTCCGAGGCCCCGTCCCATCCGCAGCATCGTGCGCGCGGCAGTTTCGTGGAAGTGGCCGGTGTCGTTCAGCCTGCGCCCGCGCCGCATTTTTCGGCGACGCCTTCGAATATCGCGCGCCCCGCACCCCAGCGGGGCGAAGGCGGCCTTGCCGCGTTGCGCGATTGGGGTTTCGACGAAGCGGACCTCGCACGCCTGCACGAACATGGACTCGGCTACCGCACGATCGCCTGAACGGCAACGACTAAAAGTGAACTTGGGAGACAACAGATGAAGGTAATGGTCGCGGTCAAACGCGTGGTGGACTTCAACGTGAAGGTGCGGGTGAAGTCCGACGGAACGGGCGTCGATCTGGCGAACGTCAAGATGAGCATCAATCCGTTCGACGAGATCGCCGTCGAAGAAGCGGTGCGGCTGAAGGAAAGCGGCATCGTGAGCGAAGTGGTCGCGGTGTCGTGCGGGGTGAACGCATGTCAGGAGACGCTGCGCACGGCGATGGCGATCGGCGCCGATCGCGGCATCCTGGTCGAGACCGATGTGGAACTCGAACCGCTTGCCGTCGCCAAGCTTCTGAAGGCGCTGGTCGACAAGGAGCAGCCGCAACTCGTCATCGTCGGCAAGCAGGCGATCGATAACGATTGCAACCAGACAGGCCAGATGTTGGCGGCGCTCGCCGGCTTCGCGCAGGCGACGTTCGCGAGCCGTGTCGAGATCGCCGAGGGTCACGCGAGCATCACGCGCGAGATCGATGGCGGTTTGGAAACCGTGCGGCTCGCGCTGCCGGCGGTCGTCACGACCGACCTGCGCCTGAACGAGCCGCGCTACGCGACGCTGCCGAACATCATGAAGGCGAAGAAGAAGCCGCTGGAGACGACGACGCCGGCGCAACTGGGCGTCGATGCCACGCCGCGCCTGACGACGCTCAGGACAGCAGAGCCGCCTAAACGCGGCGCTGGCGTGAAGGTGCCGGACGTCGCGGTGCTCGTCGAGAAATTGAAGAATGAAGCCAAGGTAATCTGAGGAAACTGAAATGACTGCACGTAGCATTGTGCTGGTGGTGGCCGAGCACGACCATGCATCGATCAAGAGCGCGACCCTCAATACGGTGAGCGCAGGCCTGCAATGCGGCGGCGACGTTCATGTGCTCGTCGCCGGACACGCTGCCGGCGACGCCGCGCAAGCCGCCGCGCGCATCGCGGGTGTGTCGCGCGTGCTGCATGCCGATGCGCCGCAACTGGCGGATGGACTTGCCGAAACGCTCGCCGCGCAGGTTCTGGCGATCGCGCCGCACTTCAGCCATATCCTGTTTCCCGCGACCAGCGCGGGCAAAAACGTCGCGCCGCGCGTTGCCGCGCTGCTGGATGTGTCGCAGGTCTCCGATATCGTTCGCGTCGTCAGCGCCGATACCTTCGAGCGGCCGATCTACGCCGGCAACGCGATCGTCACGGTGCAAAGCGGCGACCCGGTGAAGGTCGTCACGGTGCGTATTACCGGCTTCGACGCCGCGCCGGCGGAAGGCGGCACGGCCGACATCGAGAGCATCCCCGCCGTGGCGGACAGCGTCCTCTCATCGCTCGTGGGACGGGAAGTCGCGAAGAGCGACCGGCCGGATCTTGGCGATGCGCAGATCGTCGTGAGCGGCGGGCGCGCGCTTGGCAGCACCGAGAAGTTCAACGACGTCCTCACGCCGCTTGCCGACAAGCTCGGTGCGGCGCTGGGCGCGAGCCGCGCGGCGGTCGACGCGGGCTTTGCGCCCAACGACTGGCAGGTGGGGCAGACGGGCAAGATCGTCGCGCCGCAACTGTATGTGGCCTGCGGTATCTCGGGCGCGATTCAGCATCTCGCCGGGATGAAGGACTCGAAGGTGATTGTCGCGATCAACAAGGATCCCGAGGCACCGATCTTCAGCATCGCGGATTACGGCCTCGAGGCCGATCTGTTCGAAGCGGTGCCGCAGCTGGTGGACGCCATCTGAGGCATGCGGGAACGGTCACCGCGTGATCGCGGTGACCGTCGTTTTTTCGGCTCGACGATCTCACCCTCTTGTCGAGCCTCTTGCCGAAGGCTACGGCCTTCGTGCGGCATTCACTCCGCACTCGCCCGACGCGAAGTCGGCATCACGAGTGCATCTCCGTCGATTACGATCTTGTCGCCCACGGTGCAAACCGTCGTCAGCACGACGCGTCGCTTTTCGGGGATCAGTTCCTTGACCGTCACCGTGGCCTGCACCGTATCTCCCGGGCGCACTGGCGCCTTGAAGCGCAGGTTTTGCCCGAGGTAGATCGTTCCCGGCCCTGGCAGACGGCTCGCGATGGCTGCGGAGATCACGCTTGCGGTCAGCATCCCGTGGGCGATGCGCCCCTTGAACGGAGTCGTCTGCGCGAACTCTTCGTTGATGTGAAGTGCGTTGTTGTCGCCGGACGTGCCTGAGAACAGGATGATGTCCGCCTCGGTGATGGTTTTTGCAAAGCTGGCGCTCATGCCTGCTGTCAGGTCTTCAATGTCGTATCCGGCCAGTTCGTTCATGTTGTTTCCATCGGGGGTTGGGGGGAGGGTGTTTACACCGTTTGATGCGCTCAGGCTTCTATGGAGCTTGTTTTCGTGTCGGTTTATTAGCACTGCCCCTGTCCGGGGCGGGACTCACTTTCTTTGCTGCTGCAAAGAAAGTAAGCAAAGAAAGCAGCTTTTTCCGGCAGTGGTCATGCGAGTGTCACCGCACGAGTTGATCGGAGTGGCCCGACCGTGGGAGTGTCGTTAGCGGGGTTTAATCGTTGTTGGCACCTAGAAAAGGTACGGGCGTCATACCAAGACGGGGAGTGGATCAGCAGTCATCCATCCGTCCTGGCACTTCGTGCCCGACGACAGGTGTGCCAGGCGGGGGGGATTGAAGCATGCGGCAAGCACGAACGTAGCGCTCGCGATGGGTGAGCTTTGCCCTAACGGGAGAGCGCGTAGCGCGAAGCCGGATGAATGACTGCTGATCCACTCCCCGTAATGGTATGGCGCCCGTACCTTTTCTAGGTGCCAACAACGGGGAAACCCCGCTAACGACACTCCCACGGTCGGGCCACTCCGAATGAATCGTGCGAAAACCGAAGCATACTGCTGCCTAGAAAAGCTGCTTTCTTTGCTTACTTGTATATTGTCCCTAGCGTTCGGAAACTGATCCTTTCTGTTCGCCGGAAGCGGTAG
>NZ_FCON02000154.1 GCF_001544535.1 Caballeronia choica
TTCATCGTTGTTGGCATGTAGAAAAGGCGCGCACGTCGCACCGCTGCGCGGAGTGGAACAGCAGTCATACATCCGTCATGGCACTTCGTGCCCGACGACAGGTTCGCTAAGCGGTGAATTGAAGCTTGCAGCAAGCACGAACGAGCGATGTGGCGATGGGTTTCTGTTTTACCTGACGGGTGAGCGCGTAGCGCGAGGCTGGATGTATGACTGCTGGTCCACTTTGTATGGTGGTGCGATGCCCGAGCCTCTCCTAGGTGCCAACAACGATGAAACCCTGCTAACGACACTCCCCCGGTTGGACCACTCCGAGGGAGCGGTCTGGAGGCGCATGGCAAGGATTGGCGGTGGGAAGCTGCTTTCTTTGCTTACTTTCTTTGCAGCAGCAAAGAAAGTGAGTCCCGCCCCGGACAGGGGCAGAGCAAATAAACCACTAAGAAAACAAGTTCCATAGAAGCACAAGCGCATCAAACGGTGTAACCCCAACCCAACCCAACCCACCCCAAACCCAACCCCAACCCCAACCCCAACCCCAAGCGCCAGCGACCACCATCGGTTCCGTTACTACCCCGAACGCGACCCGGCAGATGATCCAAGGGGGAGACAGAAAGTGAGGAGAAGACCATGAAACACAGGAGACGGATCGTCGCACTTGCAGTCGGAAGCATCTTCGCGGGTACGCTGGCAAGCCACGCAGCCCTCGCCGACACCGCAGCGGCGCAAAAATGGGTCGACAGCGAGTTCCAGCCGAGCACGCTCTCGAAGCAGCAGCAGATGGACGAGATGAAGTGGTTCATCGACACCGCCGCCAAGCTCAAGTCGCAGGGCGTGAAGGAGGTGCACGTCGTATCGGAAACGCTCGACACGCACATGTACGAATCGAAGACGCTCGCCAAGGCGTTCGCGGAAATCACCGGCATCCAGGTCAAGCACGACATCATCCAGGAGGGCGACGTCGTCGAGAAATTGCAGACCTCGATGCAATCCGGCCAGAGCATATACGACGGCTGGATCTCGGACTCGGACCTGATCGGCACGCATTATCGCTATGGGGTGATCGTCCCGCTGTCCGACTACATGGAAGGCGAGGGCAAGGCGTTCACGAATCCGGGCCTCGACATCAAGGACTTCATCGGCACGAGTTTCACGACCGCGCCCGACAAGAAGCTCTACCAGTTGCCTGACCAGCAGTTCGCGAACCTCTACTGGTTCCGCGCCGACTGGTTCGCACGCAAGGACCTGCAGGACAAGTTCAAGGCGAAGTACGGCTATGACCTCGGCGTGCCGGTGAACTGGAGCGCCTACGAGGACATCGCCGACTTCTTCACGAACGACGTCAAGACCATCGACGGCGAAAAAGTCTTCGGTCACATGGACTACGGCAAGAAGGACCCGTCGCTCGGCTGGCGCTTCACCGATGCGTGGCTCTCGATGGCCGGCGAAGCCGACAAGGGCATTCCAAACGGATTGCCAGTCGACGAATGGGGCATTCGCGTGACGCCGGACGGCTGTCATGCGGTGGGCGCGTCGGTCTCGCGCGGCGGCGGCACGAACAGTCCGGCGGCTGTCTACGCGACCACGAAGTACATCGACTGGCTGAAGAAATATGCGCCGCCGGAGGCGTCGGGCATGACCTTCAACGAAGCCGGCCCGGTGCCCGCGCAAGGCAAGATCGCACAGCAGATCTTCTGGTACAGCGCGTTCACCGCTTCGATGCTCAAGCCCGGCAACGTGACCAATGCGGACGGCACGCCGAAGTGGCGCATGGCGCCGTCGCCGCATGGTCCGTACTGGAAGGATGGCATGCAGAACGGCTATCAGGACGTGGGTTCGTGGACGTTCTTCAAGTCGACGCCCGCCAACCAGCGCGCGGCCGCATGGCTCTATGCGCAGTTCGTGACATCGAAGAGCGTGTCGCTGAAGAAGTCGATCGTCGGCCTCACGTTCATCCGCGATTCGGACGTGCATAGCGACTACTTCACGAAGAACGCGGACAAGTACGGCGGCCTGATCGAGTTCTATCGCAGCCCGGCGCGCGTCGCGTGGACGCCGACCGGCAACAACGTGCCCGACTATCCGAAGATGGCGCAACTCTGGTGGAAGAACGTCGCGACGGCGGTTGCCGGCGAGAAGACGCCGCAGGCCGCGATGGACAATCTCGCGAAGGAAATGGATCAGGTGCTGGCTCGTTTGCAGCGCGCGGGCATGAAGGTCTGTGCGCCGCAACTGAACGCGGAGAGCGATCCGTCAAAGTGGCTGTCGGACCAGCACGCGCCGTGGAAGAAGCTCGCCAATGAGAAGCCGAAGGGCGAGACAGTGAAATACGACGAGTTGCTGTCGGCGTGGAAGAATGGGAAGGTGCGCTGAGCGCGAGAAGCAACGGAGGCAGGACGAGGCGGGCGACCCGGCATGTCGCCCGTTTTCTTATCGGAGCACGCGTTATCCGGCGGTTGGCCTGCCGCTCGTTCGATACGCGTTTTCGCTGCTGCCGGGGGGTGGTCTCCTCGCTCGTTTATACGAGCGTTGCTGGAAGCCAGGCGTTGTTCACGTCGGCATGTTCGGGTCGTCGATGCTGGTTTGCGCGGACGATGCTGTCAGTTTCGAAACCAGATTGACGCTTGCGCTCATGCTTTCCTCCAGATATTTCGCGGGTACCGGTCGTTGAACCGATGACGAAGTGTCGCCGCTTGAGGTAGGCGCGGGAAACCCATCGCGAGGAGGGAGGCTGCGTTTATTCGGGGGATTGCAGGGCTACCCCGCGAAGGGAGGGCGCGTTTGTTTGTCCTCGGGTGATTCAACCCGGCTTGCCATCGGCGCGAGGCCGGCACAGTGGCCGCGCATAGGCCGCCACATAGATTGCGAAGCCGAGCGTCCAGCACGCGCCCGCGCTCCAGATCCACACCATGTAGAACTGCGGTGCCACGAGCGGGCCGAACACGCGCAACGCCGAGCCCGCCATGACAAGTGCATAGCTGGAGATATCGCGCAGATCGGCGACGAGTGGAAGACCGGTGTGTCCGCGCGCGGTACGCGTGATCATCGCGATGATCGCGCCGCCGATCACGCCCGCCGTGAACGCGTGCATCGCAAGCGTATGCGGCGCATGGCCCGCGGCGCTCAATGCGAGCAGCGCGAAGCCGAGCGGAATCCACGCGTACGCGAGATGCAGCACCGCGAGGATCGGCGGGCGGCGCACGAGATACGAACGCCATCCGATGAGCCGGGCCACATGCGTCGCGCACGCGACGATCGCGAGCACGCCGACGATGCGCGAATCGATTCCCGCGGCATCGGCGAAGAGCGCGAGCGCGGTGACGGGCGCGACCGCTAGCTCGACCGGCCGCCATCTGCGCGCGACGAAACCGGGGATCGCATTGGCGGTGAACATCGGGAGGACGCGTCCGGCGATCACGCTGACGAGCAGCACGACGATCCCTGCCGCCGCGTAGAGGCAGCGCATCGCGAGATCGGCGCGTCCGCCGATCGTGAAGAAGTGGAAGGCGGCGTCAAGCGCGCCGAACGACATCAGCACCGGCACCAGGAAGTAGTTGCGCCGGTTGCCCGCCTTGACCAGGACGCGCAACAGGACCAGCGCCGCGATGGGCAGAAAGGCGCTGTCGACGATGGCCGCGGGCACGGCGGGACCGCTCCATACGAGCACGCGCGCAACGAGCCACAGCGCGGCGAGAGCGGCGAGCGGAGCGCCCTTGACGGTGTCGCGTCCGGTCCATGCGCGCACGGCGGTCAGCAGAAAGCCGGCGACGATCGACGCCGCGAAGCCGAACACCATCTCGTGGGCGTGCCATCCGACCGGGTTGATTCGCATCAGGTAGCCGCCGGTCAAAGGGACGCCGCCGAGCACCAGCAGCCATACGACGAGCGCGATTGCCGCGCACGCCGCGCCGAGCAAGTAGAAGGGCCTGAAGCCGAGATTGAACAGCGCGGAATGGCCGGACGGCTGGTGTTTTCCGGGCGGCACAACGTAGACAGGGGCGGGTTCGTTGGGTTTCAAAGCAAGTTCCATGGAAGCCTGAGCGCACTACATCAATGCGGAATCGGCAGCTTGACCGGATCACTCTCGCCGACGACCGCAAATACCAGCAGCTTCGCAGGCTTCGTCCTGCTCGCATTGCGCGACACGACATGATGCGCACCCGGCGCTTCGTACCACGATTCACCGGGGCCGTAGGTCTTCGCGGGCGAGCCTTCGAGTTGCGATGTCACGTGGCCTTCGAGCACGTACGCGAAGATCGAACCGGGGTGCATGTGCGGCTCCGATGCCTGGCCCGGCTTGTAGGCGACCGTCGCGATCAGGACGTTCTTGCCGGCCGCCTCGGGAATCGCCTGCTTCATGACAGGCGTTACTTTTTCCGCGCCCGGGTCAGTTGCGTTACTTGCGTCGTGCGCGTGCGCAGCCTGCGCGCCAACGACCGCGAGGGTCGTCGCGAGCAGGACGGCGGCGTTGCGTAACCTGGAATTCAGATTCATCACCGCTCCTTTAGACGTTCAGCCGGGCACTTTGCGAAACGCGATCGAAAAACGGTTCCAGCTGTTGATCGCCGAGACGAGCAGCGTCAAATCGACGATTTCCTCGTCGCTGAAATGCGGCTTCACGGCGGTCCACACGGCGTCGGGAACGTGTTCTTGCGAGACCAGTGTCAGCGCTTCCGTCCACTCCAGCGCGGCACGCTCGCGATCGGTGAAGAACGGCGTTTCGCGCCACACGACGACCGTCGCGAGCCGACGCTCCGTCTCACCGCCCTTGCGCGCATCGGTCGAGTGCATGTCGACGCAGAACGCACAGCCGTTGATCTGCGAGGCGCGCAGGCGCACCAGTTCGACCAGCGATTTTTCCAGCGCGGACTTGCCGATGCGTTCTTCCAGGCCGAGCATCGCCTTGATTGCGTTCGGATTGGCCTTGTAAAAGTCGAGACGGGATTCCATGGTCGATTCCTCTTTGATCAGGTTGACTGGTGCGTCAGGTTTGACGCGACAGAAGGAAGATTAGGCTTCGGAGTGGCTTCTGAAAAGAGCCGATTTCGGCTAATTCGAGGTGACCAGTGGAGCATGCTTCGTCGCCTGGAAAAACGCGCTCCGAAGAACGCGTCCCCATTTCACCAATACATCATTCCAGCGCCGATGCCGGCCCGAAAAACTCATAGCGGCTCTGCGAGTCCGGCACGCCGAGCGCCTTCAGGTGCTTCTTCACGGCCTTCATGAACGCTACCGGCCCGAGGAAGTACGCATCCACGTCGCGGGTTTCGGGAAGCCACTGATGCAGCCGCGCCTCGTCCAGATGGCCGAAGCCGTGGGCGTGATCGTCCTCGTCGCGGCGATGCTCGTAGCAATAGAAGCGCTGGAGCTGCGGATGACGTTCGGCCAGCGCGTCGATGGCATGGCGGAACGCGTGCACGCCGCCGTGACGCGCCGCGTGGATGAAATGCACCGGGCGCTTCGTGGCGAGCGCGGCCTGCAGCATCGCGAGCGTCGGCGTGATGCCCACACCGCCGCTGATCAGCACGAGCGGCTTGTCGTTGTGTTCGAGCCTGAAGTCGCCGGACGGCGCGAAGAGTTCCAGCGTGTCGTTCTCGTGCACGTTCGCGTGCAGGTGATTCGAGACCTTGCCGTTCGGCTCGCGCTTCACGCTGATGCGATACTCGCGCCCGTTCGGCGCCGCCGAGAGCGAATAGTTGCGCCTCGTCTCCTCGCCGTCGATGAACACGCGCAAGCCGATGTACTGGCCCGGATGGAAGTCGAGCAACGCGCCGCCGTCCTCGGGGCGAAAATAGAACGACGTGATCTCGTCGCTCTCCTCGACCTTGCGCGCGACACGGAACACGCGCGTGCCGCGCCATCCGCCCGGCGCCGCTTCCTTCTCGCTGTAGATATTTTCCTCCAGCCCGATCAGGATGTCGGCGAGCTGGTTGTAGGCGGCGGCCCACGCCTCGATCACGGCATCGGTCGCGATCTCCGCGCCCAGCACTTCGCGGATTGCCCTGAGCAGGCAGCCGCCAACAATCGGATAATGCTCCGGCAGGATGTTCAGCGCGACGTGCTTGTTGATGATCTGCGAGACGAGGCCGCCGAGCTTTTCGAGCTGGTCGATGTGGCGCGCGTACATCAGCACGCCGTTCGCGAGCGCGCGTTGCTGCGAGCCGCTCGCCTGATGCGCCTGGTTGAAGAGCGGGCGCACTTCGGGGTGCTCGGCAAGCATCATGGCGTAGAAATGCCGGGTGAGGGCCTCGCCGCCGCTTTCGAGAAGGGGAACGGTTGCCTTGACGATCGCACGGTGTTCGGGTGAGAGCATTGTGATGGTTCCTCGCGTGAGTTGATGCCCTGGTGGGCATTGGCGGGCTTATCTATCCACGATTCGTGCCAGTTAGCTATTTCAATAAAATCAATGGATTACAACGAGTGATGGTCGATTCGACTCTGGTCAATACGACTCGATATGAAGTCAATACGACTGCGAAAGCGTTGCTCGACGCGCTCGTGCCGCTGATGCAGGACCTGTCGCGCGACCTGCCCGACACGGAGCGCTATCGGCGGCTGCTGCAAAGCCTGCGCGCGCTCGTTCCAAGCGATGCGACCGCGCTGCTGCGCCTCGATGGCGACACGCTCGTGCCGCTCGCCATCGACGGCCTCACGAGCGACACGCTTGGCCGGCGCTTTCGCGTGAGCGAGCATCCGCGCTTCGCGCAGTTGCTCGCACAGCCGGAACCGACGCGCTTCGCGGCGGATTCGGACCTGCCCGATCCTTACGATGGGCTCGTGAAGGGCGTCTCGGGCGAACTCGAAGTGCACGACTGCCTCGGATGCCCGCTCTTTATCGGCGGCCGGCCGTGGGGGCTGCTCACGCTCGACGCGCTCGATCCGGCGCGCTTCGACAGCGTCGACATGGCTTCGCTGCAGGCTTTCCTGAGTCTCGCGGCGGCTACCGTGAGCGTGGTCGAGCGCATCGATACGCTCGCGCGCACGAGCGTGGAAGAGCATGAGCGCGCCGAAGCGTACCGGCAGGCGAGCGGACCGAGCCGGCGCGAGATGATCGGCGCGGGCAAGCAGCACCATCGCCTGCTGGACGAGATCGCGATCGTCGCGAAGAGCGATCTGACGGTGCTCGTCACCGGCGAGACCGGCGTCGGCAAGGAACTGGTCGCGAGCGCGATCCACGCGCAGTCGCCGCGCGCCGGCAAGCCGCTCATCAGCCTGAACTGCGCGGCGCTGCCCGATACGCTCGTCGAGAGCGAACTGTTCGGGCATGTGCGCGGGGCGTTTTCAGGCGCGTCGGCGGACCGGCGCGGCAAGTTCGAACTCGCGGACGGCGGCACGCTCTTTCTCGACGAGGTGGGCGAACTGTCGCTCGCCGTGCAGGCAAAGCTCTTGCGCGTGCTGCAGAACGGCCAGCTACAGCGCATCGGCTCGGACAGCGAACACACGGTCGACGTGCGGCTCATCGCGGCGACCAATCGCGATCTCGCGCACGAGGTGCGGGAGGGGCGCTTTCGCGCGGACTTCTATCATCGGCTGAGCGTGTATCCGCTCGTGGTGCCGCCGCTGCGTGAACGCGGGCGCGACGTGCTGCTGCTCGCCGGCTACTTCCTCGAAGAAAACCGCTGGCGGCTCGGCCTGCAGAGCCTGCGTCTCGCCGCCGATGCGCAGGCCGCGCTGCTCGGCTATGCGTGGCCCGGCAACGTGCGCGAACTGGAACACCTGGTCGGACGCACGGCGCTGAAGGCGCTCGCGGCGCATCGCGAGCGGCCGCGCATTCTCACGCTGCACGCCGCCGATTTCGGTTTGTCGGACGGGCAGGAAGCGCGCGTGCAAGTGGAGCGGGCCGCGGCGCCCGAGCCCGAGCAGAAGGATTTTCGCGGCGCGGTGAGCGCGTTCGAACGAACGCTTCTCCTCGACGCGCTCGCGCGCAGCAACCAGAACTGGGCATCGGCCGCGCGCGACTTGAGCATGGACCGCGCCAATCTGAACCGGCTGGCGAAACGGCTTGGCCTGAAATGATCGCAATGGCCGAGCGCAAGGCCGGCAATTCAAATTGAAAATGCTCAGTGATAGCCCGGCGAAATATTGACTTCGATCATTGTTCCCCGGATCAAAAAAGTGTTATTGATTGTTCAAGTGCGGCACGCCAGCGTCTTTATTTCGTCGTGCTTGCGCAATGATCGGATCGTCGATTGCAGCATTGATGCTGGCAATTTCCCGCTAGTCTTGTAACATCAGTAGCACCAGCCGCACCCGTAATCGCTTTTCGCATCGCCTTCAAGAACGCCTGTTGCCGGATCGTCACGATCCAATCTGCGCAACGGATCGAACATGGCAAATCGAAACGGGGGATACGTGGGAAGACGCAGCGCTTTTTTCCTCTTCGCGCTCCTCGCGTTTTTCAGCATGAATGCCTTCTGTGCGGACGCGGCGACCGAGCGCGCCCCCGACACGATGGCAGCGCGCGTGCTCGGATGCGCGTCCTGTCACGGCGCGCGGGGCGAAGGCACCGACAACGATTACTTCCCCCGCCTCTCCGGCAAGCCGGCCGGCTATCTCTACAATCAGCTACAGGCGTTTCGCGACGGCCGGCGCAAGTATCCGCCGATGAACTACCTGCTCGCGTACCTGCCCGACGCCTATCTGCATCAGATCGCGGATTATTTCGCCGCAGAGCGTCCTCCGTTTCCGCCGCCCGGTGCCGTCACCGTCGATGCAAAGACGCTCGCGCTCGGCCGTGCGCTCGTCACGAATGGCGATCCGTCGCGCAAGGTGCCCGCGTGCGTCGCGTGCCATGCGGCGGCGATGACCGGCATGGAGCCCGCCATTCCCGGGCTGCTCGGCCTGCATGCCGACTACCTCAGTGCGCAACTCGGCGCGTGGCGCTACGGCACGCGCAGCGCGCTGGCGCCCGACTGCATGAAGAAGGTGGCCTCGCAACTGAGCGATCGCGACATCACGGCGATCGCTGCGTTTCTCGCGTCGCTGCCCGCGCCGGCCAATCCGGTGCCTGTTGCCGCCGGTTCACTCAAGATGCCGCTCGCTTGCGGCAGCGTGCCCAACTAGCTGAGGATTCGACGTGCTCAGTCTCCGACACCTCAAGGCGCTTTCCACCCTGCTCCTCGTCAGGACGGGTTGCGCCATTGCGGTAGCTTGCGCGCTGATCGCTGACGCGGGCGCGCAGGCCAGCGCGCCGAAGGGCGATGCGAGCGTCGTCGCGCGGGGCGAATATCTTGCTCGCGCGGGCGATTGCGTCGCGTGCCACACGTTGCCGGCGGGCAAGGTCTTCGGCGGCGGCCGTCCGATGGACACGCCTTTCGGCACGCTCTACACGCCGAATATTTCCTCCGACAAGGAAACCGGCATCGGCAAATGGACCGCCGCCGAGTTCTACTCGATGATGCACACCGGCAAGTCGCGCGATGGCTCGCTGCTCTATCCCGCGATGCCGTTCGGCTCTTACACGAAGGTCACGCGTGCGGATTCCGATGCGATCTACGCGTACCTGATGTCCACGACGGCGGTGCATCAGCCGAACCGTCCGCACGAATTGCGCTTTCCGTTCAACAAGCGCCAGTTGCTGATCGGCTGGCGTTCGCTTTTCTTCCGGGAGGGTGAGTATCAACCTGATCCGAAGCAGCCGGCCGATTGGAATCGCGGCGCGTATCTCGTCGAGGGCCTCGGGCACTGCGCGATGTGCCACACCGCGATCAACGCGCTGGGCGGCAATGTGGCGTCGAAGGCGTTCGAGGGCGGGCTGATACCGCTGCAGAACTGGTACGCGCCGTCGCTGACGTCGAACAAGGAAGCGGGTCTCGGCGACTGGAGCATCGAGGACATCGTCGGCCTGCTGCACGCGGGCATCTCGAACCGTGGCGCGGTGTACGGGCCGATGGCCGAGGTGGTCTACAACAGCCTGATGTACCTGACCGAAGACGACGTGCGCGCGATGGCGGTCTATCTGAAGGCGCTGCCGCAACGCTCGGGCGACAAGGCCGAGCCGCCGAGCGCCGCCGTCACCGAAGCGCGCAACGATCTCGCGCCGCTCGGCAAGAAGGTCTACGACGCGCAATGCGCGGTGTGCCACGCGGCGCAAGGCCAGGGCAAGGTGCCGCACTTCCCGCCGCTCGCGAACAATCAGTCGATCGAGATGAACTCCGCCGTCAACCCGATCCGCATGGTGCTGAACGGCGGCTATCCGCCGGGCACCTTCAAGAACCCGATGCCCTACGGCATGCCGCCGTTCGCGCAGGCACTGTCGGATGTCGAGGTTGCGGCCGTCGTCACCTATATCCGCACGGCGTGGGGCAATCACGGCGCGCCCGTGACCGTCAAGGAAGTGAACGAACTGCGCTCGGCACCACTTTATTGAGGACGTGATGGAGAAGCCACCCACCGGAAGGGACGCAAGCGACGAAGCCGCCGTCGACGAGATCGTCGCGAGCGGGCCGAACGGTGCGATCGCGCTTGCGAGCATCGCGACGGCGATCGTCGTGGGCCTCTGGTTCGCGTTCTACTTCCTCGTGTTCCTGCCTCGCGGCGTGATCCAGTGAGGCGGCGCACATGGCCATGAACTCCGCTTCACACGATGTCGCCGAACGCGTAGAGAAGCGCTGGGCAATCGTCGTCGTCGCGATCGTCACGGTGCTCGTCGCGATGACGATCTTCACCGGCCTGCACTGGGCGATGATGCCGCCGTCGCGCGTGGAGACGGTGAGGCCGGAGACGCTGCACGTATCGGGTGAATTCGTCGAGAGCAACCTCGGCAGCGCCGTGGAACCGGATGGATCGGTGACGGTGCGCATCGTCGCGCAGCAGTATTCGTTCACGCCGCAATGCCTGCTGGTTCCCGCCGGCACGCCGATCACGTTCCGCGCGACGAGTTCGGATGTCGTTCATGGTTTCCTGATCACCAACACGAACATCAACTCGATGCTCGAACCGGGCTACATCGCCACCTTCAAGACCACCTTCGACAAACCGGGCGAGCACCTGATGCCGTGTCACGAATTCTGCGGAGTGGGCCACCAGGGCATGTGGGCGCACGTCAAGGTGGTCGACAAGGCGGACTTCATGCAGATGGCAGCGGGCCTGCCGGCGACTTCGCGGAGGTTGAGCTGTGTTAAATAGCAAGCGACTCGTTCTCGCGCATTTCTGGCTGGCGTTCGCGGCATTCGGCATCGCGCTCCTGCTCGGCGCCTGGCAGATGTACGTGCGCAGCCCGCTGCACCCGTGGCTGCAGGACGCCGAGATCTATTACCGCTCGGTCACCGCGCACGGCACGGCGATGGGCTATGTGTTCCCGACCCTGATCGCGATGGGCTTCGGCTATGCGGTCAGCGAGCTTGCGCTCAAGCGGACGCTGATCGGACTCACCTGGGCGTGGCTCGGCTTCGCGCTGGTCGCGGTCGGTGCGGTCGTCGCGATGGTGCCGGTGGCGATGGGCCTCGCGTCGGTGCTCTATACGTTCTATCCGCCGATGATCGGCAGCGTGTTCTACTACATCGGCGTCGTGCTGGTGGTGGTCGGATCGTGGATCTGGGTTGCGCTGATGTCGGTGAACCTGCACGCATGGAAGCGGGAGAACCCCGGGCGCCCCGTGCCGCTCGCGATGTTCGCGACCGTCGCCGGTGCGTATCTGTGGGGGTGGACGGCGGTCGGCGCCGCGCTCGAAATCCTGTTCCAGATCTTGCCGGTTGCGCTCGGCCTGAAGAGCACGATCGACGCGGGGCTCGCCCGCGTGTTCTTCTCGTGGACGCTGCACGCGATCGTCTACTTCTGGCTGATGCCGGCCTACATCGCGTACTACACGATCATCCCGCGCGCGATCGGTGGGCGTCTCTACAGCGATTCGATGGCGCGCATCTCGTTCATCCTGTTCCTCGTCGTGTCGATGCCGATCGGCATTCACCATCTCTTCGCCGATCCGCAAGTCGGCTCGGGCTTCAAGTTCATGCAATCGGTGTTCACCGCGCTCGTCGCGGTGCCGACGCTGCTCACCGTGTTCACGATCTGCGCGTCGGTCGAGATCGCGGCACGCCTGCGCGGTGGCAAAGGCGCGCTCGGCTGGATCGGCGCATTGCCGTGGCACAACCCGATGATGCTCGCGCTTGCGTTCTCGTTCGTGATGCTCGGCTTCGGCGGCGCGGGCGGCCTCATCAACATGAGTTATCAACTGGATTCGACGATCCACAATACGCAGTGGATCACCGGCCACTTTCATCTGATCTTCGCGGGCGCGATCGTGATCATGTACTTCGCGATCGCCTACGACCTGTGGCCGCATCTCACGGGCCGCGCGCTCACGAGCATCAAGCTGATGCGCGCGCAACTGTGGCTGTGGTTCATCGGCATGATCGTACTGACGTTCCCGTGGCACTACGCGGGCATTCTCGGCATGCCGCGGCGCATGGCTTTCTACGACTACTCGAACCCGGAGATCGCGGCGCAGGCCTTCTCGGTCATTCTCTCGGTAATCGGCGGATTCATACTCGTCGTATCGGCGATCCTGTTCTTCATCGTCCTGATCCGCGGGCATCGCGGCGTGCGCATCGTGCCCGAGGAGTTTCGCTTCAGCATGGCCGTGCATGAGCCGCGGACGATTCCCGTCGCGCTCAACGGCTTCGCGCTGTGGCTCGCGTTGATGATCGGCCTCACGCTCGTCAACTACGGCTTTCCGATCGCGCAGCTGATGACGCGCTCGGAGACGTCCGTGCCCGCCGTTCCCATTGGAGCGCAGCGATGAGCGACGAACGCCTTTTCTCGCTTCGGAATCCGTGGTTCAGGACGAGCGTCGCCGCGACGGTCGGGCTGGCGGCGGTGTCGGCGGTGGTCGGGTTCGTGTGGCTGCCGTCCGCGCAGAGCGACGCGCCGTTCCAGGGCATCTGGAACGCGATCTGCAGCGCCGCCGGCGTGCCGCAGCAATGGCTCGGCGGCGGGACGCCGGTGGTTTCGAAGGTGCGCCTGAGCCAGGTCCAGGTGACGCCGCAACTGCTTGCGAACCCGAGCAGCAATTCGGTCGGACGCGGCGCGACGCTCGCGCTGCGATGCACGATGTGTCACGGCGAGCGCGGCATGAGCGACGCGAACTCGCCGAATCTCGCGGGACAGTATGCGGTCGTGATCTACAAGCAGTTGCTCGATTTCCAGCATGGCGCGCGCAATAACGCGGTGATGTCGCCGATGGCGAGGAACCTGAGCGACCAGGACATGCGCGACCTGGCCGCGTACTACGCGAGCCTTCCGCAGCCGCCGGCGCAGCGCCGCGTGAGCACCGCGAACATGCCGGCGATCGTGGCGCACGGCGCGCCGATGCGCAACATCGCGCCTTGTGCGGCGTGCCATGGCGGCATCGACAACAAGGCGGGCAGCCCGTGGCTCGACGGCCTGCCGGCCGCGTATACGAAGGCGCAATTGCAGGCGTTCGCCACCGGCGCGCGCGCCAACGACATCAACGAGCAGATGCGCAACGTCGCGCGCAACATGACGCCGGACGAGATCGATGCGGCCGCCACGTACTACGCGGGTGCCGGGGCGCACTGATCGCCAGCGCCGCTCGTCCACACCGCGTGCGGTGTTATCGTTGCCCGCGCGGGAGCGTTTCTGTATCTTGGGCTTGATCAAAGTCCAGGTACAGCGAATGCAATCCGATGCCAATCCCATCCCCACTGCGCCCGAAGCCGCGCCCATCCAGACCGACGTGCTGATCGTCGGCGCCGGTCCTGTCGGTCTGTTCGCCGCATTCGAGGCGGGTGTGATCGGCCTCTCGTGCCAGATCGTCGATTCGCTCGCGCGCGTGGGCGGCCAGTGCATCGAGCTGTATCCCGACAAGCCGATCTACGACATCCCCGCGATTCCCTCCTGCACGGCGCGCGAACTCGTCGAGCGCCTGATGCAGCAGTGCCACCCGTTCGAGGTGCCGATTCATCTCGACCAGCGCGTGATGGATGTGACACAACGCGACGACGGCCGCTGGACCGTTCGCACCCAACAAGGCATGGTGCTCGATGCCGCCGCGATCCTGCTGGCGGCCGGCAACGGCGCCTTTCTTCCGCAACGCCTGATGCTTCCCGAGGCCGCGGCGCTGGAAGAACGCCATGTGTTCTACAGCGTCGCGAAGCTCGCCGATTTCGCCGACCGGAACGTGATCGTCGCGGGCGGCGGCGACTCCGCGCTCGACTGGGCACTCGCGCTTCGCAACGTGGCGAAGCGTCTCACGCTGGTGCATCGTCGCAATGGTTTCAGCGCGACCGCGTCGTCGGTGGACAGTATGAAGCGCGCGGTCGCGGCGGGCGAGATGGATTTCGTCGTCGGCATGATCGCCGGGCTCGATGCGCCGGAGGGCACGCTGCGCTCGGTGTCGATCAAGCACGTCGAGGGCACGAGCGAGCTGGCTGCCGACATGGTCGTCGTGCTCTATGGTCTCGTCGCGGATCTGGGGCCGATCGCGAACTGGGGGCTCGATATCCGGGCGGGGCGCGTCGAAGTCGATACTTCGAATTACGAGTCGTCGCGGCCCGGCATCTTCGCGGTCGGCGATATCGCGAACTATCCGAACAAGCAGAAGCTGATTCTCTCCGGCTTCCATGAAGCGTCGCTTGCGCTGCGCAAGGCGTATGCGTATGCATATCCGACGAAGAAGCGGGTCCACGTCCATTCGAGCTACGACGCGAAACTCGCCGAACGGGTGCAGGCTAGCGCCGAATAGAAAACCGCGCGCGTCCGCTTGATAGTATCTGATGAGTCAAATATAGTGTCCGCCATCACAGGGGGCACTACGATGAAGCATTACACCCGGGACAATTTCAAGCTCACGCACAGCGTCGGGTTCCTTCTCAACAAGGCGCGCAATCTGATGCTGATGGAAATGGACCTCGCGTTGAAAGACCTCGACATCACCGGGCAGCAGATGGGCATTTTGCTCTCGTTGATGCGCGGCAACGCGACTACGCCATTTGAATTGTCGAAGTTGCTGGGCATCGATACAGGCCTCATGACGCGAATGCTCGACAAGCTCGAAGGGAAGGGGCTGCTCGGGAGAGAGCGTAGCGTCGAGGACCGGCGGGTGGTGAATTTGCTCTTGACCGCGAAGGGGCGGGAAGTCGCCGACAGGATTCCGGATATCGCGCCGGAAGTGCTCAATGCGCGGCTCGGCAAATTTTCCAAGGCGGAGTTTGATGAGTTCCGGCGCTTGCTGGGGAAGTTTCTTGAGGGTTGATCGTCCCCTCGACTACCCCAAAAACAGTCTCGCGACGATCGACAGCAATCCTGCTCCAACTGCAACGAACGCGACCAGAACGATGCTTACCAAGCAAAGCCGCCAGATCGTTTTCATCGCGTGAACCAAAAAAAGACAGCCGCCGAAGCGGCCGGAAGAGGGGATTCGCTGTACGTCAAGAAGCAGACTATGCGGGTTTTCTTAACGCAAACTTAAACGTGCCGCCTGAACGGCACGCCCTTCCGAGCCGCCTCCGTCGAGCTACCGCAGCGCGTCGCTGTAACGATCCTTCAACGGCAGCAAAGTCGCCAACGCCACCGCGCTCCCGAAGATCACGTAATAGCAGATCGAGAGCGCGTCGCCGGTCGTCATCGTCAGCCACTGGACGATGGCCGGCGCGAAGCCGCCGAAGATCATCACGGCGACGTTGTAGCTCACCGAAATGCCGGTCGAGCGGATGCTGGACGGCAGCAACTCCGAGATGAACGCCGGATAGCAGCCCTGAAACGTACTGAGATAGAGCATCAGGAGCGCCTGGCACGCGATCAGCATCGGCAGGCTCGGATGCGCGGTCAGCACCGCGAAGATCGGATAGGCCGTGACCAGCGACATCACCAGCGCCGTCGCCATCAGCTTCTTGCGGCCGACTCGGTCGGAAAGCGCGCCCGCGATCGGGCAGCACAACAGGTAGATGAACGCGCCGATCGACGAACTGATCAGGCCGTCGGTGAGCGACATGTGCAGCACGCGCGTCGCGTGCGTCGGCAGGTACAGCAGGAAGATGTACGTGCCGATCGTGCCGAACACCGTCAGCCCGAAGCCCGCCGCGACTTGCACCCAGTGCTTGGTCGCGGTGTCGCGGATCGGCGTCGAGGTCAGTTCGTTGTTGTGGCTCTTCTCGACGAACACCGGCGATTCATCGAGTTTCGAGCGCAGGTAGAGCCCGACCGGCACGATCAGCAGCCCGACCACGAACGGAATGCGCCATCCCCAGCCGTTCAGGTGCTCGGGACTGAGCGAACGCGTCAGCACGGCGCCGAACAGCGACCCGAACAAGCTGCCGATTGCCTGCGCGACCATCTGATAGCTGCCGAAATAGCCGCGCCGGTTGGCCGGCGCGTATTCGACGAGAAACGCGGTCGCGCAGCCGACTTCGCCACCCGCCGAGAAGCCCTGGATCAGCCGGCCGATCAGCATCAGGATCGGCGCGGCGATGCCGATCGCCTGATAGGTCGGCGCAAAGGCGATGAACGCGATGCCGACGGCCATTAGCGAAATGGTCAGCGTAAGCGCCGATTTGCGGCCGACCCGATCGGCGACGGCACCGAGCACGATGCCGCCGAGCGGGCGCGTCAGGAAGCCGACGCCGAAGGTCGCCCAGGTGGCGAGCAGCGATATCGTCGGACTGGTGGCGGGAAAGTAGAGCCTGGAGATGATGACGGCGAAGAAGCCGTAGACCATGAAGTCGAACCATTCGAGCGCGTTGCCGATGGTCGATACCACGATCGCTCGTCGGCCGGAAAGGCTTCTGAGAACTTCGCGCTCACGGTCGGCGGAGGCGCCTGCTGCGGGTAAGACGGTGCTCATCGGAAGCACTCCCTGTTGCGTAGGTCGACAAAAAAAGCGGGCTCTCGCGGAGCACGTCGTATCGGACTTCGTTCACCTGGACGTCGCGACCGGCGAATGGCCGGCCCCGAAGCCGCTGGAATTCTTCAAACGCTACACCCGGCTGAAATAAGAAAATATATAATTTCTGAACTGAGACTTAAGAAAACCTGATCCATCGACCGGAACCGGGCCGGGAGCCGCGCGCAAACCCATGAGCAATATCCGTTTTCTTCGCACCTTCATCGCGGTGGCGCGCTACGGCTCGTTTGCCGCCGCCGCCGAAAAAGTCGCGCTGACGCAGGCGGCCGTCAGCATGCAGATGCAAACACTCGAAGACGACCTGAAACGGCCGCTCTTCGACCGCGTCGGCCGCACGAACCGGCTGACGAGCATCGGCATGCAGATCCTCCCGCAAGCGGAGCGCCTGGTCGCGCTCTACGACAGCATGCGGCGCACCGGTCTCGACGATGAAATCGCCGGCTCGATTTCGGTCGGCGCGGTCGATTCGGCGATGGGCGCGCTCGCCTCGGTCGTGACGGACCTGAAGGTGCAATATCCGAGCCTCGACGTGCGGCTCTTCACCGGCAAGGCGCTCGCGCTCGCGCCGCAAGTGGAGGCGGGCGAGATCGACGCGGCGGTGATCGTCGAGATGGCGGGGAAGACGCCCGCGAGCCTCAACTGGACGCCGCTCTATGCGGAGCCGCTCGTCGCCGTCGGTAGCCGGGAGACTGCGCCCGCCAACGCCGCCGAACTGCTGCGCAGCCGGCCGTTCCTGCGCTTCGACCGCGCCCAGCGGACCGGCGCACTGATCGATCGCGCACTGCGCCACAACCGGCTCGCCGTCAACGAATTCCTCGAACTGAACTCGCTCGAAGTGATCGTCGAACTCGTGCGGCAGAACACGGGGGTGTCGGTGGTGCCGCTGCTCGAATACGGCTCGTGGGCGCGCGATCCCGCACTGCGCATCCT
>NZ_FCON02000155.1 GCF_001544535.1 Caballeronia choica
GCAGTCATTCATCCGTCTTGGCACTTCGTGCCCGACGACAGGTTCGCTAAGCGGTGAATTGAAGCATGCAGCAAGCACGAACGTGGGACGGTGATATAGCGATGGGTTTCGGGTTTCTGTTTTGCCTGACGGGTGAGCGCGTAGCGCGAGGCCGGATGTATGACTGCTGGTCCACTTCGTATGGCGGTGCGACGTGCGCGCCTTGTCTACATGCCAACAACGGTGAAACCCCGCTAACGACACTCCCCCGGTTGGACCACTCCGACATAACGGGCTAGCGGCGCATGGCAAGCATTGGCGGTGGAAAGCTGCTTTCTTTGCTTACTTTCTTTGCAGCAGCAAAGAAAGTGAGTCCCGCCCCGGACAGGGGCAGAGCAAATAAGCCGCAAAGAAAACAAGTTCCATAGAAGCCCAAAAACATCAAACGGTGTAAACAACGCAACCCCCAACCCCAACACCCAGCGCCAGCGCACACCCCTCACTCTTCGTCGTCCACGATCCAGTCAATATCCCCGCACAGCACGCAGCGCTTCCCTCCAACTCGCGTCTCGACCGAAAGCGTCACGCACGGCAGTGCCTCATTAATCGACAGATACGGCTTCGTCACATGCACGCGTTCCGGGTCGCCGAGCGCCGCACGAAAATAAGGCCGGCGCAGCCAGTTGGCGCCCTGCGCATCGACGAGCGGCAGAAAGCGCGCCTCATGAGCCGCCCGATCCGCCCGCAGTACGACATTGCGCCCCGCCTGCCGCCCGTTCTGGTCGAGCAGGAAGCAGCGCGCCGCATTATCGAGCGCCAGAAAATTCCAGCACACTTCTTCGAGCGGCTCACCGGCCGCAAGCCGCTCGGCCGCCCGCTCGAACGCGCGCACGTACGGCTGCAGCCGTGTCGCGACGCGCCGCTCGCGCGCTTCGGTCTGCGAGCGATAACGCTCCGTCAATTCGCTGATGATCGTCTGCGCCAGGACGCTGTCCGCGAGACCCGGATGCGGGCGCGCGAAGAAAAAACCCTGCACGAAATCCGCGCCGCTCGCGAGCGCGAGTTGCGCCTCGTGCTCGGTCTCGACGCCTTCGATCAGCACCAGCTTGCCCGCCTCGTGCAGCAGCGAAACGATGCCCGAGAGGACCGCTTCCATATTCCGCCGCTGCTTCGTGGTGCGCGAAGTCACGGCCGCGTGGACGTTGTGCCCCGCATGCGAAAGCAGCACGCGATCGAGTTTCACGAGATCGGGATCGAGCTGCCAGATGCGTTCGATGTTCGAGTGGCCGGCGCCAAAGTCGTCGAGCGCGATCAGGAAGCCGTGCTCGCGGAACTGCTGCACGGCCTCGGCAAGACGCTCGATGTCTTCCGCGCGCTGTTCGAGCACTTCGAGCACGACGCGGCGCGGCTCGATCTTCAGGCGCTTCAGGTTCGCGAGCAGCGCGGCCGCGTGATACGGCTCGGTCAGCGCGCCGGGATGCACGTTGAGAAAGAGCCACTCGGTTTGCGCGCCGAGCATCTTGAAGTTTTCGAGGTGCAGCGCCTGCGAGAGCCGGTCGATCTGCAACGCCTCGCCGACGCGCGCCGCCTGGCCGAACACGTCGAGCGGCGACACGGGCCGGTCGAGCATGTCGTGAGCGCGCAATAGCCCCTCGTAACCAACCGCCCGCATGTGCGACAGGCTGAACACCGGCTGAAACACGCTCGAAAGCGTCAGGTCCCCATGTTCGACCGAATATCGGTCGAACCCCGAAGTCACGCTGAGCTCGAAGTTGCGCGGCGAAATCGCCGTCTTGTCGGTATTCGCTATCACCATCTCTGCATCCTTGCCTGCATGCGGGTCTGAAGCACCGCCCAAAGGCCCGTCCGAACCCTTGCAAACAGCCTGCTTCCCCTGCCCAGGCTCGCGCCCCGACGCGCGCCCGTTTCCATCCATTCGCTTTTCATGCAACGGCCCTCTTGATCTCGCCGGGAATCTATGGCGTTCCGTGGCAGTCGATAAAGCAAGCTCCGTGCTCACGGGAGACAGCCGGTTTGTCGGCTTTTTGCACGGACCATGCACCGAGACCTGTCACTGACGCGCAAGCACGCGCGCGGTGCGCACCAGCACGGTGCAATCGTTCCGATGAAACGGACGCACACGCTCGCTGCGGCCGTCGGGCTACACTTCGCCTGATTCCACCAACAATCCTAGACGCCCGATCGTCCGACTTCCATGCGCACGTCGCGTGAAGTCTCAAAAAACATGGAAATCGTCTTTACCGTCCTGATCCTGCTGCTGGCCGTCGCGCTGTCGGGCGTCGGCCTGAGTCTCCTGCCGGTCAAGCTGCCGTTGCCGCTGATCCAGATCGTGCTCGGCGCGCTGCTCGCGTGGCCCGGTTTCAGCCTGCACGTCACGTTCGATCCCGATATCTTCCTCCTGCTCTTCATCCCGCCGCTGCTTTTCGCGGACGGCTGGCGCATTCCGAAACGCGAACTCTTCATGCAACGCCGCGCGATCCTGATGCTCGCGCTCGGGCTCGTGTTCATCACCGTCGGCGCGCTCGGCTACTTCCTCCACGCGATGATTCCCGCGATGCCGCTGCCCGTCGCATTCGCGCTCGCCGCCGTGCTCTCGCCGACCGATGCCGTCGCGCTGACCGGCATTGCGGGGCGCGGGCGGATTCCGGCGCACCTGATGCACATCCTGGAAGGCGAAGCGCTGATGAACGACGCGTCCGGCCTCGTCGCGCTAAAGTTCGCGATCGCGGCCGCGCTCACCGGCGTGTTCTCGTTTCGCGACGCGGCCGTCAGCTTCGTCGTGATCGCGGCGGGCGGGATCGTGATCGGCGCCGCGATAAGCTGGATCGTGACCGAGATTCCGCAGCGCCTGCTCAAGTTTTCCGAAGACGACGATCCCGCCGCCGGCGTCGTCCTCACGCTGCTGATCCCGTTCGCCGCGTATCTGATCGCCGAGCGTCTGGGCTGCTCGGGGATTCTCGCGTCGGTGTCGGCGGGCATGATGATGAATATCCAGAGCCTGCGCGAAGGCATACCGACCGTCGTCCGCGTGCGCATGACGAGCACCTGGACGATGATCGAATTCGTCTTCAACGGCATGGTGTTCATCATGCTCGGACTGCAGTTTCCGCACATCCTCGGGCGCGCGCTGATCGAGGCCCATCACGACAGCGACGCGCAGGTCGGCCTGCTGCTCGGCTATGTGGTGGCCGTGATGATCGCGTTGTACGCACTGCGCTTCGTGTGGGTCTACCTGCTGCGCTGGTTCGCCAGCCGCGGTGCCGCGAAGCAGGGCCTGGAGAGCGCCGCGCCGGGCGCGCGCACGCTCGCGATGACGACGATCGGCGGCGTGCGCGGCGCGGTGACGCTTGCGGGCGTGCTGGCGCTGCCCGTCACGCTGACCGACGGAACGCCGCTGCCCGGCCGCGATCTCGCGATCTTCATCGCGTCGGGGGCGATTCTCGTGTCGCTGATGATTGCCGTCATCGGCTTGCCGATCCTGCTGCTCGGGCTCGAGCGCGCCCGCAACCCGAACGCCGCCGAGGAGCGCATCGCCCGGCGCCATGCGGCGCAGGCGGCGATCCGCGCGATCGACGACGCCCACGAAAAGCTCACCGATGAAATGGACGAAGCCGGGTCGGCGCGCTGTGCAGACACGACAGCGCGCGTGATGAACCTCTACCGGCGGCGCCTGGAAGTGCTCGGCGATGAGGAAGCGCCGCGCAAGGCCGCTCACCAGAGCGAGATGGTGGAGACGAAGCTGAGGATGGCGGCGCTCAGGGCCGAGCGCGCGGAATTGCTGAAGTTGCGTTCGGACCAGACCATCAACGATGAAACGCTGAACAAGCTGATGCGCGAGATCGATTTGTCGGAGACGGCGATCGTGACGAGGAGGCGCGGCTCGGCGAGCTAGGCCCGCAGCGTTTCCCGGCGATTCAGACCACGTTCGAACTGGGCCGGCGCAGGATCGCGTAAAGGATGATCGCGCCGAACGTCGCCGTGCCGATGCCGCCGAGCGCGAAGCCGCCGAGCTTGAGCGTGAAGTCGCCCGCGCCCAGCACGAGCGTCACGGCCGCGACGATGAGGTTGCGGTTGTCGGAGAAATCGACTTTGTTCACGACCCAGATGCGCGCGCCCGTCACCGCGATCAGCCCGAACACCACGATCGACACCCCGCCGAGCACCGGGCCCGGAATCGTCTGGATCACCGCGCCGAACTTCGGCGAGAAGCCGAGCACGATCGCGATCAGCGCCGCGATGACGAAGACGAGCGTCGAGTAGATTTTCGTCACGGCCATCACGCCGATGTTTTCCGCGTAAGTCGTCACGCCGGTGCCGCCGGCAAAGCCCGAGGCGATCGTCGCCAGCCCGTCGCCGATGAACGCGCGGCCGATGTAGCGATCGAGGCTCTGGCCCGTCATCGCGCCGACCGCCTTGATGTGCCCGAGGTTTTCCGCGACGAGGATGATCGCGACCGGCGCGAGCAGCGTCATCGCCTGGGCGCTGAAGACGGGCGCCGTGAAATGCGGCATGCCGAACCACGCGGCATTCGCGACGATCGAGAAGTCGATCGGCTTGCCGCCGAGGCCCGCGCCGTTGGTCAGGATCGCGTAGATCGCGTAGGCGATGGCCAGCCCGATCAGGATCAACAGACGCTGCGCCATGCCGCGCGCGAACACCGCCACGCCGCCGACGCACAGCACCGTGACGAGCGCCATCCATGCATCGAAGTTGCTGCCGCTCACGCCCTTGACCGCGATCGGCGCGAGATTCAGCCCGATCACCGCGACGATCGAACCGGTGACGACCGGCGGCATCAGCGTCTCGATCCACTTCGTGCCGATCGCCGCAACGATCAGGCCGATGATTGCGTAGGCCACGCCGCACGCGATGATTCCGCCGAGCGCGAGCGCGATGTTCAGGTTCGGGCCGTGGCCGCCGTAGCCGGTAATCGCGATCACGAGCCCGATGAACGCGAAGCTCGACCCGAGGTAGCTCGGCACGCGGCCGCCGACCAGCACGAAGAACAGCAGCGTGCCGATGCCCGACATGAAGATGCAGAGGTTCGGATCGAAGCCCATCAGGAGCGGCGCGAGCACCGTCGAGCCGAACATCGCGACGACGTGCTGAACGCCCATCGCGAACATCTGCGGCCAGGGAAGCCGCTCGTCGGGCGCGACGACGCGGCCGGCATCGGCGCTCGGCTGGGTTCGCCAGCGCGGGAAATAGGAATCGGACATCGGCGGCTCTCCTTCTCGGGCTTGAACGCGCCGTCCGCGGCGCGCTGGGACTTGTCTTATAAACAGGCGCGAGTGTACGGAGTGGGGAACTTGCTGACAAGCGAGGGAGGAATCCGCAGTTGCGGTTGCGGTTGCGGTTGCGGTTGCGGTTGCGGTTGCGGTTGCGGTTGCGGTTGCGGTTGCGGTTGCGGTTGGCAGTGGGCGGCTCGGGGTTTGCCGATTGGCCGCGGCGGTTGGCGATTCGGCCTTTTGTCGGTTGGAAGGTCGGCCGTTTGGCAGTTTGGCGGTGAGCGGCCGGCGTTCGACCGCTTGCCTAATCCGCGCCGCGACGCCCGCCGCCAGACGTGCTCAAACCCTCCGCGCCAACTCGAACACCGCGACTGCGCCCTTCAACTGCTCGGCCTGATCGGCCATGGCGCCCGCGGCGGCGGCCGCCTGCTCGACGAGGGCCGCGTTCTGCTGCGTCACCTGGTCCATCTGCGCGACCGCGCGGTTCACCTGCTCGATGCCCGTGCTCTGCTCGTGCGACGCCGCCGAAATCTGCGCCATGATGTCCGTCACGCGCTGCACCGATTGCGTGACGTTCGCCATCGTGCGGCCCGCGCGCTCGGCAAGTTCCGCGCCGCTGTCGACGCGCGCGGTCGACGCCTCGATCAGCTCCTTGATCTCCTTGGCCGACAGCGCGCTGCGCTGCGCAAGCGAGCGCACTTCGCCCGCCACGACCGCGAAGCCGCGCCCTTCCTCGCCCGCCCGCGCCGCTTCGACGGCCGCGTTCAGCGCGAGAATGTTCGTCTGGAACGCGATGCCCTCGATCACCGCGATGATGTCGGTCATGCGCTTGGAGCCGGCGGCGAGATCGCGCATGGTATCGACGACATCGCCCACGAGTTCGCTGCCCCGCGCCGACACCTCCGACGCCCCGCGCGCGAGCCCGCTCGCCTGCTCGGCGTTCTCGGCGTTCTGGCGCACGGTCGAGGTGAGCTCTTCCATGCTCGACGCCGTCTCCTGCAGCGACGCCGCCTGTTCCTCGGTGCGCTGCGAAAGGTCAATGTTGCCCTGCGCGATTTCCCGCGACGCGAGCAGAATCGACTCGCTCGAATGCCGGATGCCGCCGACGATGTCCGCCAGCTTCTCGCTCATGCCGGCGAGGCTGTGAAGCATGCTGCTTTCGTCGCCGTCGCGGATCGCGACGCGCGTCGCGAGATCGCCGGCCGCGATTCGATCGGCGATCTGCGCCGCGTACGCCGGCTCGCCGCCGAGCTGCGCCGAGAGCCGCCGGCCGATCAGCGCCGCGAGCGCCGCCGCCGCGACGATCGACCCGAGCACGAGCGAGATCATCACGAGGCGCATCGATTCGTATTCGGCCGCCGACGTCTTTTGCGCGTCGGTCGCGCGCTGACGCTTGAACTCGGCAAGGCGCTCGAACGCGCCGCGCGCTTCTTCGCTCGCCGCGATCGCCTGCGCGATCAGGCCCATCTGATCGACGGCGACGGGCATCGGCTTCGCGCCGATCTGCATCTGCACGATGTCTTCCCACGCGGCGACGCGCTTCACGGCCGCGTCGAAAAGCGCGATGCCGTCGGCGGAAACGAGCGTCGGGCGCGTGCTGTCGAGCGCGCGATGCATGTTCGCGAGCGAGGCCACGATGTTCTGCTTGAGCTTTTCCTTGCCGGCGTCGTCGGCGAAGGTCAGGTTGGCGGCGGCGAGGTCGGTGTTGAGCTTGTGCTTGTTCGCTTCCTCGATCCAGTAGAGGCCGTCCATATGGCGCTCGCCGATTTCCTCGGTGAGGCCATGCAGTTTCGAGAGCGCCATTACGCCGGTGCCGCCGACGCACGCGGTGATCACTATGACGACCGCGAACGACAACAGCAGCTTGTTCATCACGGACAACCCGTCAAACCATTTCATCTCGTCTCCTCTCCTCTTATCCGACGCCCCGCCGATAATTTCGACGGACGGCATCGGACTTTTCCCGCGATGTGAATCTCGCGCACAGAGGCTTTACGGCGGTGAGGGGTTGATTCTTGAGTGTGGGATGGTGGAAATAAGCGTTCGCGGATGCGCGCTGCAAAGCGAATGACTTCATCGGCACACGACGTTTTCGCGTTTTAGGAATTTCCGTATGGGGCGACGAAACTGGGGCACGTATGCTTCTTCCATGCGTATTTCCATGTATGCGCATGTTGTCGTTGTAACTCTCCGATCTTGTCCGCTCACTGCCACCCGGCGCTGGGCGGTTTTTTTTGGGGGCGGTTGGGGAAGGCGTTATTGGATCAGAGACGTCGAGTAAAGATAGTCCTCGTGGCGCAGCATGCTGCTGGTCCGTATTCGCCTCCTCAATGACAAAAGCGCACTACATCTTTCGACGTAGTGCGCTTTGATTTCGATTCGTGGTGGAGAGGAGGAGGATCGAACTCCCGACCTTCGCATTGCGAACGCGACGCTCTCCCAGCTGAGCTACCCCCCCAACGAAATTCGATTCTAGCACAGCCTCCGAACCGCCTGACAAGTGCTCCGGACCCGAATACCGGCCGCGTTCACTTCGAAGGCGCGCCCGCCAGAACCCAGTTGACCACGGCCTGCACATCGCCGTTGGTCATCGCCGGATGGGAGGGCATGGGGATCGCACCCCACACACCGGCGCCGCCATTCTTGACCTTCACAACGAGCTTCGCAGGCGCCTGCGCGTCGCCCTTGTATTTCTCCGCGATCTGCTGAAACGACGGTCCGACGAGCTTTCGATCCACCGCATGACAGCCCATGCAAGCGTTCCGACGCGCGATCGCCATGGCGTCGGGAGCCGAAGCCGCTTGCTCCGCGCCCCAAGCCGTCGCACTGAGCAACATCACCCCGGCAAGCCCGACATCAAGCACGCAACGCCACCGCATCATTTGACAGGAGCCTTCGACGGATTGCCCGGATGCACATCCGAGTTCTTCACCGGCGCGGGCGCCTGCTGGTCGAGCGGACGCGAACTCACCGACGAATCCGGCACAGCGCCGACCGTAGCCTCAGGCGTCGCCGGCGCAGCGGCCGTCGTCGCGCTTGCACCGGAAGCGGCCGCCGCGGACAACGCCGTCGCCTCTTCCGGCTTGATGTACTGGTACACCTTCACGACCTGCGTGACGCCCGGCACGCGCGCGGCGACATCGGCGCCATGCGCGCCTTCGTCGGGCGTGACGAGGCCCATCAGATACACCGAGCCGCGTTCGCACACGACCTTGTAGTAGTTCGCCGACAGATCCTTCTCGCCGACCATCGAGCTCTTCACGCGGCCTTCGAGGTACGAATCGTTGGCACGCGACGAGATCGAGCTCGCGCCCTGCACGGCCAGCTCGTTCACGATCGTGCCGACGTTGTTGATGCCACGCACCACCTCCTCGGCTTTTTGCTTCGACGCTTCGTCGGGCACTTCGCCGGTGAGCAGCACGCGCCGGTTGAACACGGTCACGTTGACGTGTGCCTGGTCGGGCAGGTTCTGGTTGATCTGCGTGGTCGCCTTCACCTGAATCTCGCGATCCTCGGTCTGCGCGCCGAGCGTGCGGCGGTCGGTCGCGACGAGTGCGCCGCCCGCCACGCCGCCCACCACCAGCAGCGGACATCCCTGCAGCGTCAGCGCGACGCCCGACAACAGGCTCGCTATCAGCGTGGCTCGCGCAAGCGTCGCCTTGACGCGTGTCTTGTTCATCAACTCGGTTCCCCTTGGTTGGTCAATCTCGGTGATTCGTGGTCAATGTCTGTCACTCGTCGCCCAGCAGCATTGCGTCGATGCCGTCGCACAGGCAATGGATCGTCAACAGGTGGACTTCCTGGATGCGCGCCGTGCGCTCGGACGGCACGCAGAGGTGGATGTCGGTCTCCGCCAGCACTTCGGCGATCACGCCGCCGCCTTTGCCCGTCAGCGCGATCACGATCATCTCGCGCTCGTGCGCTTCCTGGATCGCCGCGAGCACGTTGACCGAATTTCCCGACGTGCTGATCGCGAGCAGCACGTCGCCCGTCTGGCCCAGCGCGCGGATCTGCCTCGAGAAGATCTCCTCGAACGCGTAGTCGTTGCCGATGGCGGTCAGGATCGACGAATCGGTCGTGAGCGCGATCGCGGGCAAGCCCGGGCGCTCGCGCTCGAACCGGCCGATCAGTTCGGCCGCGAAATGCTGCGCATCGGCTGCCGAGCCGCCGTTGCCGCACGCGAGAATCTTGGAGCCGTTGGCGAGCGCACCGAAGAGCGCATCGATGGCGGCCGCGATCGGGACCGCCAGCGTTTCGAGTGATTCGAGTTTGACTGCCGCGCTGTCGCGGAAATGCTGTTGAATGCGTTCGACGGACATCGAGTCTTGGGTTTGGCCGCGTCGAGCGCGGCGGTTCGTTGCGTGTGACGTTCGGGCTCGCGACAAGCGCGATCGAGGTCTGCACAGGATTCAGGCTCCGCGCAGTTTACCGCATGCACCGCGCCCCGCGACGTCACGCGTCGTCGGCGCGAAATGCATCGGCGAGCCACACGACGCGCCCTGCATCGAATGCGACGACATCGAAGCGGCACACCGGCAACGCGCCCCGCCAGGTACTCAGGTAATGCTGCGCCGCGCGTATCAACCGCTGGCGCTTGCGCACGCTGATGCTCGCGGCGGCATCGGCGAACTGGCGGCTCTGCCGCGCGCGCACTTCGACGAACACGAGCGCGCCTTCGCGATCGCGCATCACGAGATCGATTTCGCCGCCCCGGCACGCGACATTGCGCGCGACGAGACGCATCCGCTGGCGCTGAAGATACTCGAGCGCGCGGGCTTCGAATGCATCGCCGACCGTCTTGGACACGGCTCCCCCACAAAAGTTGTTGACGATGCGCGTGGCACAATGGCGTCCTTCACTGGACGGCCGCCTCATGACTCCACTCCCCGCGCAACTCACCGCGCTAGCAGAAGGCCAGCAGTATCCGGCGGGCGCGCTCTATATCGTCGCGACGCCGATCGGCAATGTCGCCGACATCACGCTGCGCGCGCTGCACGTACTGGCACTCGCCGACCGCATCGCTGCGGAGGACACCCGCAACACGTCGCAATTGCTTGCGCGCTACGGCATCTCGAAGCCGTCGATTGCCGTGCACGAGCACAACGAGCGCAGCGCCGCCGAGCGCGTGATCGAGCATCTGCGCAACGGCGAGCGCATCGCGTGCGTGTCGGATGCGGGCACGCCGGGCATCTCGGACCCAGGCGCGAAACTCGTCGATGCCGTGCGCGAGGCCGGCTTCCCCGTGGTCCCGCTGCCGGGCGCGAGCGCGCTGACGACCGCCTTGAGCGCAGCCGGCGCGTGGGTGCGGACGTTCACGTTCGTCGGCTTTCTCGCGACGAAGCCGAAGCAGCGCGCGGCGCAGCTTCTGGCCTACGCGAAGCAGCCGGCGGCGCTGGTCTTCTACGAGGCGCCGCATCGGATCGTGGAAACCGTGCAGGCGCTCGCCGATGCATTCGGCGGCGAACGTCAGTTGTTGATCGCCCGCGAATTGACGAAGTTACATGAGAGCCTGCATCGATGCACCCTGGCCGAAGGGCCAACGTGGCTCGCCGGCGATGCGAATCGTCAGCGCGGCGAGTTCGTGCTCGTGGTGGAAGGCGCGCCGCAGCAGGAGGACGCCGACGACGCGCATGACGGCCTGCTGTCGACGCTCCTGGAGGAGTTGTCGGTCAGCAGCGCCGCCCGGCTCGCCGCGACGCTGACAGGTGCGTCGCGCAACGCGTTGTATACAAGAGCGCTGGCGTTGAGCAAATCGGCGGAGAAATGAAAAACGGGCCGTCGAAACGGCCCGTTTTTTGTGGCGCGAATGAAACGAAGGGTCAGTTCATCGCCTGGTTCGACGCGTACTGGGCGCGCGCTTCACGCGCTTCCTGCTGCGACAATCCTTCGATCTTGACCTTTTCCGTGCCGGCGCCACGCATGCCGAGCGCAGCCGCCGCCGCGTACGAGAGGTCGATGATCCGGCCGCGCGCATACGGGCCGCGATCGTTGATCTTCACGACGACCGTCTTCTGGTTGACCGTGTTCGTCACGCGAACCCACGATGCCAACGGCAGCGTGCGGTGAGCCGCGGTGAGCGCGTGCATGTCGTAGCGTTCGCCGCTGGCGGTCTTGCGACCGTGGAACGGACGGCCGTACCAGGAGGCACGACCCTGCTGTTCGAAGTCGCGAACGCTAGGGCCGTCCGTGATCGGCTCCGCATCGGCGAGCGAGGAAGCCTCGGCCGGTTTGGCGGCCGACGACGGCGCCGCGTTCAACGTCGATTCGTAGGCGAGCGGCGCAACGGGCCGGGCACTGTTATTGCTAAGGAAGTTGTTCCCTGGGTGCTGATTGGCGGCGCTCAGGTCGCCGGAACCCGGCGCGGCACAGCCAGCCAGGATTGCAACGGCAAAGAGACTCCCAATCTGTCGAGTAAGTCGAACATTCATAGACGTGTGTATCAACGGTTGTCGAGCCGCCTCGCGCCGCGAAAAAAACGCGCGCGTAGTGGCAGCTCAAGGCTTTTCCGCGCAATGCAGCGTGCCGTTCGATCGTTGCGAACGGCGAGCCGATGCTCGGGTGCGACGTACCTCGCCGCAAACGCCCGGTTAATTTTCACGTCTGGCGCAACCTGTCCCCGGCAGCCTGACCAGACCCCACATGCCGCCATCGAACGTGGCAATCACGTTCTTGCGCGCTGAACTGCGCAGGAACGGCGGCGTAGGCCCCATCCAGCGTCGCGGCAGCTTAGGCCGCAGCAGGTGCATCGCACCTGGCTGGACAAGACGTGTGCATCGAACGAATCGATGCTTGAGTTGCAGTTACGAGGCTTTTGGCCCCCAACAGCGTACTGATGGCAATTGTAAAAACGCGCTGGCGTCTGACAAATCACCCATTGATTGCATGGAAGAACACATGCACAAGTGATGCCATTATAGCCAAAAACATTAGTTCGGCCCCCGCAACCATGGAATTTGTCATTGATTTTCGCTATGAGCGTAAAAATTGCCGGTTTCGGGCTGTTTTCCGCCCCGATGCGGCGGCGCAACGAGCCTGCTCCGGCCCCGGTACAATGGACATTTTTACGCGTCGGTTGTAGCCAATGAAAGTGACTCTCGTCCCTGTGACGCCGTTTCAGCAGAATTGTTCGATCGCCGTATGTGAATCGACGCGGCGCGCGGTCGTCGTCGATCCGGGCGGCGACATCGAGCGGATCATCGGCGAAGTCGAACGGCAAGGCGTGACCGTCGAGAAGATTCTTCTGACGCATGGGCATCTCGATCATTGCGGTGGCGCGCAGGCGCTGGCGGACTACTATGGTGTGAAGATCGAAGGCCCGCATCGCGACGACGCGTTCTGGATCGACCAATTGGCCGAACAGAGCAAGCGCTTCGGATTCGCGGCTGCGCAGCCGTTCACACCCGCGCGCTGGCTCGCAGAGGGCGAATCGGTGGAATTCGGCGGCGAGGCGCTGGAGGTGTATCACTGCCCCGGCCACACGCCCGGACACGTGGTTTTCTTCAGCCGCGCGCACCGGCTGGCATTCGTCGGCGACGTGCTGTTCGCCGGATCGATCGGGCGCACGGACTTTCCGCGCGGCAATCACGCCGACTTGATTCGCGCGATCCGCGAAAAGCTGTGGCCGCTCGGCGACGACGTCACGTTCGTGCCCGGCCACGGTCCCACATCGACGTTCGGCGCCGAGCGCCGCACCAATCCCTACGTTGGCGACGGAGTCAGCGCATGAACGCAATCCCCGAAATCTACGTGAGCACCGACATCGAGGCGGACGGCCCCATTCCAGGCCCACACTCGATGCTGAGCTTCGCGTCTGCGGCCTATACGCCGGACAAGCAATTGATCGCCACGTTCTCGGCGAATCTGGAGACGCTCGAGGGCGCCGCGCCACATCCGGTGCAGGCAGCATGGTGGAAAACGCAGCCCGAAGCCTGGGCCGCGTGCCGGACGGACCTGCAGAAACCCGAGACGGCGTTGCGCGCCTATGTCGAGTGGGTGGAGGCGCTGCCGGGCAAGCCGGTGTTCGTCGCCTATCCGGCGGGTTTCGACTTCACCTATATGTTCTGGTACATGATGCGCTTTGCCGAGCGCTGCCCGTTCTCGTGGTCGGCGCTCGATATCAAGACGCTCGCCTTCGCGATGACCGGCCTGCCGTATCGCAAGGCGATCAAGCCGCGCCTGCCGAAGCACTGGTTCGACGAACTGCCTCACACGCACGTCGCGCTCGACGACGCCGTCGAGCAAGGCGCCCTCTTCTGCAACATGCTGGCGGAGTTGCGGGCGTCGCAAGCGTTGTCGGGCGTAGCGGCGGCATCCGGCGATGCATCCGCCGACGCCGCAAATCAGACGAATCCGGAAGGTAAAAACGCGCAGTCTGGACGATGAGTTAGGGAATCTCCCTCAGTTCGGGCGCTTCGGATTGCGTTTATTTTCCGGCGCCTCTACCATGAGAGCCAGGTCGCGACCAAACGGAGGCGCAGTTGACTCTCGATACGTTCTCACAAAAAATCCTGCGTCTCCTGCAACTGGACGCGCGCCGTTCCGTGCAGGAAATCTCCGATCAGGTCGGGCTGTCGAGCACGCCATGCTGGCGGCGCATCAAGGACATGGAGCAATCCGGCGTGATCCAGCGCTACACCGCGCTGCTCGATCGCGAAAAGCTCGGCCTGCATGTTTGCGCCCTCGCGCATATTCATCTCACGCGGCATACCGAAGGCGGCGTCGAGCAGTTCGAACGCGAAATCACCACCTGCCCGGAAGTGACCGAGTGCTACAGCACGACCGGCGAATCCGACTACATCCTGAAAATCGTCGCGCCCGACATCAAGGCCTACGACGCATTCCTGCACGACCGCATCTTCAAGATTCCGGCCGTCGCACAAGTGCGCACGAGCGTCGTGCTGCGCGAAATCAAGTTCGATACGCAATTGCCGCTTTGAGGCGCGGCGTCAGCGCTGCGTCGCGGCCGCGCTGGCGTTCTGTGTCGGCGACGTCGCTGGAATCCGCATCGCGTGCGCGACGCGGATCTCCCGCGCGCCAAGCTTGCGCTTGAGTGCCTCGAAATCGACCTTGCCGAGGCGTTCGTCGGCCTGTGCCCGTTCTTCTCCGTTCGTCACCGGGGGCAGCAGCACGTCGACGTCGAAACCCCGGCTCAGGTAGTGCAGGGTCAAGTTGTCGAACGCGAGGCCATGCGCGCCGAGCGCGGCGCGGACGGCTTCGCTGACAGCCGAGCGCATCGGCAGTTGGCTCGGCGGCGGCATGACGGCGTCGTTTTCCGGATCGACGTGAATCAGCGCATCGACGACCCGCGCGTCTTTCATCAAATGCGTGCGCGCCGATTCGGCAATGTAATGGCCTTCGGAAACGGAAATCAGCGGGTCGACGAGGATATGCGCATCGACGATCGCGAGATCGCCCATTTTCCGCGTCCGCAATTCGTGCACTTCTCTGACGCCGGACGTGCTCAGGACGATTGCACGTAAATCATCGGCGGTAGCCTGGTCGAGTGCGCGGTCCGACAAATCCTGCAACGCGTCCCAGCCGAACCTCCAGCCCATTCTGCCGACCATGAAACCGACGACGGCCGCCGCAATCGGATCGAACACCTGAAGGCCCGCCATATTGCCAATAATGCCGAGCGCGACGACGAGAGAAGACGCGGCGTCGGAACGCGCATGCCACGCATTGGCGATGAGCATCGCCGATCTGACACGCTTTGCGGCGCGCAGCATATAACGGAATAGCGCTTCCTTCGAAACAAGTACGATGAGCGCCACAATAAGCGCGGACAAATGGACGGGCGGAATATCCTGAAGATTCGCGATTCTTTCGACCGCGCGCCATAACATTCCCGCGCCGACGGCAATCAGCAATCCGCCAAGGAATAATGAAGCAACGGTTTCATAACGGTTGTGACCATAGTTATGGTCGACGTCCGGGGCGACGGCACCCTGACGATTCGCGATCAGCACGACAAAATCGGACACTAAATCGGCAAGCGAGTGAATGCCGTCGGCGATCAATGCCTGCGACCGCGCAAATATCCCCACGCCGACTTGCGCGGTCATCAAAACGGCGTTCAGCGCGATACTCGCGTGGGTCGTCTTGCGCGCGATCTGCTGCTTTTCCGTCGGACGCGGGACAGAGAGCGACATGGGATGGGTCCGAGTAAATCCAATATCTCATTTTACCAAGCGAGTGCTTGCGTCGCTGGGAAAAATCGATAAAATATCCTTAAAAATCAGCTAGTTATTGGAACAGGAAGCGTTCTCATTCTTCCGCCACCCGACTGGCTCAGATTCGGAAACTGCGTTTTCGCACGTATATCGCGGGCAACAAAAAGCCGCGCATTATGGCGCGGCTTTTGAGAGGCACTTGCTGCCTTATTTCTGGATCAGGAAGCTGTCGCGTTCCTGGCCCGCGATCCACTTGGGCGGCTTGCCGCGCCCGGACCACGTGCTGCCGCTCTCCGGGTCGCGATACTTCGGGGCTACGCCTGCGCGTGCGCGCGTGGTTTTCGCGCCCTTGCTGCTGCGGCCACCAGCCAGTTCCTGAAGGGTGATGCCGTAATCAGCCATTTTCTGCTTGATCTCATTAAGTACTTCGGCATATTCCCGCGACTTGGCCTCTTCAATCTGTCGCTCCAGGTTCTCGCGCTGGGCGAGCAGTTCCTTGTATGAAGACATGGTAATTCCCTTTGTGGTTTGCAAAACGTACGAGTTGTAGCTCGCTTCCGATTATGGTGTTGGCCCCGGATTGGAACGCAGATTAACACAGATCGATTTAGGCCGGCGTGTGTACCAGTACACTAAAAATAGAATTTGGAAGTTTTGTTCGTAACAATTGATGTCGATTCGGAAACGGTCCGGACGATGGATTCGACTATTCAGATAACTAAACAGCGCTCAAGTTGTCGCCCGATGAAATTGGGACAAAATACGGGCGAGCAAGATTTCACGCGATGCGAGTTCCCGGCTAAATTCGCCCTTCCCGCGATGGATTGTTGCCGGTGAGAATATATCGGGCCGCAACATATTCCGTGCGAGACTCAGAAATTGTCAGTTTCATCTGTGCCGCTCTATCCAGTCGAACAATGCCGCTTTCAGATCCGTAATCGTAAGTTTGGGTTTATCGAATGTAAAACGATTGCGACGTCCGTGCTGCCGGAAGTCGCATCCGTAGCGATCTAATCCCAATAACTCCAGCGCGGGCGGACGCCGCTCAAAATCATCGAAGAAGGCGCACAGCAACGATTCCTCATTCGCCGGCAGCGGATCGAGCGGATCAAGCGCTGCGGCATCGAGCCATCCCATTGCGCCGAAGCCGCCTATAAACCGCATTCGTTCCAGCGACATGATCCAAATAGTGAAATCGCCTAATTCGAGATAACGCTCGGCATCGGGTTGATAACGCAAATAGCGGCGCGCGAGGTCGGACGCTTCGTCGGCCGCCGCGGGCGCGAACGACCCGAGCATCGTGAGGCGCTGTCCTGCCAGCACGCTGCCGTCCGACGCGTGCGCGACCAGAAAGCCGGCCCGCGAATCGGCGTGCAAATTGCGCGTGTGCTCGGCGAGATGGCTGATCAGCAGCATCGGCAGATGGCGCGCGGTCGGCGCGAACGGCAGGGCCGTCGGGTACGGAAAGCCGCGCGGGTCGCGCGAATGGGTGGCGAGCGTGCCGTCCGGTACTCGATGCAGCAAATGCAGCGGCGCGTGTGGCGGTATGTTCACGGCGGAGTCCTCGTGTGCGTCGTGGGACTCGCGAGTCCCTTTGCCCGGGCGATCAATCGATCTTAATGCACCGCGAGCGAGCGTGTCTCTAGACCGTTCGATAGAATCGAAAGCTCCGCGGAAACGTTTTAAGCTGCCGCAATCACTTCCGAACGAGCTCTTTCGTGCCTGAATCAACGTCCGCTTCCAGTTCCCTCGACCACAACGCTTCGCTTGCCGCGCATCGCAAATTGCCACCCGCCGCGCGGGAACGCGCCCGCTACGCGACGATGGCCGTCTTCTTCATCGCGGGGATGGTCTACGCGTCGTGGGGCGTGCACGTTCCGACCGTGCGCGACAAATTCGCGCTGAGCCCCGGCATGCTGTCGTTCGCGCTGCTCGCCGTGGCGGGCGGCTCGATTCTCGCGATGCTGACCGCCGGTTCGTGGATCGCGCGCGCCGGCACACGCCCCGCCTGCCTCGCGGGCGGCATCACGATGGCCACGTGCTGCGCGCTGATCCTGGTTGCCCCGTACTACTGGCTGCTGCTCGTCGTGCTCGCCGTGTTCGGCTTCGGCATGGCGACGCTCGACGTCGCGATGAACGCCGAAGCGAGCGCGGTCGAGCAGGCGCTCGGGCGGCCGATCATGTCGTCGCTGCACGGCATGTTCAGCGTCGGCGGGATGGCGGGCGCGGCGGCGGGCGGCGCGTTGCTCGCGCACGGCATGGCGCCCGCCGTGCACCTTGCGCTGGCG
>NZ_FCON02000156.1 GCF_001544535.1 Caballeronia choica
AACCCCCCCCCCCCCCAAGCGCCAGCGATCACCCCCGCCGCAGCAACTCTTCCTCCACCGCCTCGCGCACCCATTCCGTCACTTCGCTTTCCAGCGCGAGCGCCACTTCACGCGTAACCTGATGCACGAGCCAGGTCGAATGCTCGCGCAACGCGTCGCGACAACGTGATTCGATCAACTCGCGGCCGTCGCCCGTCAGGAAGCTGGTAAAGCGCCCGTGCAGGCGTTCAGCGAGGAATTCGGCATCGTAGTCCGTGGCACGCGCATTGACCTGGACGCTCCGCCCCGGCGCGCGCGCGAACTCCGGCTTGCCCGGCACGACGACATCGGTGAGAACGGGGATCGAGGTATCGAAGTCTTCTGACGTATGGGACACGGCTCACTCCGTCTCGCTATTGATGTGCGGCCGATAATAACGCGACGCATCGCTCGCGCTATGTTCGGTCAGCCGCCTTGTTTGTAATTGTTGAGCGCGTAGCCGCGATCGCGATAGAAGCGGTAGCGGTCGCGCCCGGCCGCAAGTTCCTCGTCCTCGTTGCCGACCACTTCCAGCAGCCGCTCAAAGCGCGCGAACTGCGGCGGCACCGTCATCCCGAGATTGACAAGTATCTTGTGATGCGGCGCAGCGTCGAGATCCGCCGCCAGCACGACCGGCGTGTCCTTCGCAAGCGGGCTGCCCGCCATGCAGTGCGGCACGAAATCGAGCGGCGAGAAGGTCCACAACTGCTCGTCGAAGGCGGCGAGCCGCGCGGGCTCGGCAAGCACGACGATCGGCTCGCCGCTCAGGTACGCCTTGCGCACCAGGCGGCACGCATACGCAATCGAATCGCCAACGTTCGAATGAAAGTCGATGCGCGTCATGCGTGCGCCTCGCTGGCCGCTACGGTGAGAACGGAACCTGCTGTCATTGGCCCGCGCGGTCGATCAGGAACTGCGAGAGAAGCGGCACCGGCCGGCCAGTCGCGCCCTTCGCCGCGCCGCTCTTCCACGCCGTGCCGGCGATGTCGAGGTGCGCCCACGGATAGCTCTGCGTGAAGCGCGAGAGGAAGCACGCCGCCGTCACGCTGCCCGCCGGACGCCCGCCGATGTTCGCGACATCGGCGAAGTTCGACTTGAGTTGGTCCTGGTACTCGTCGTCGAGCGGCAGGCGCCAGGCCGGATCGACGGCTTCACGCGACGCATCGAGCAACTCCCCGGCAAGTGCATCGTCCTTCGAAAAGAGGCCGGTGTTGTGATGGCCGAGCGCGATGATGCAGGCGCCCGTGAGCGTCGCGATATCCACGACCGCCGCCGGCTTGAAGCGCTCCGCGTAGGTGAGCGCGTCGCACAGGATCAGGCGGCCTTCGGCGTCGGTGTTGAGCACTTCGATGGTCGTGCCGTTCATCGCCGTGACGATGTCGCCCGGTTTCAGCGCGTGGCCGGCCGGCATGTTCTCGCAGCTCGGCACGATGCCGATCACGTTGATCTTCAGCCCCATTTCAGCGATGGCCCGCAGCGTGCCGAACACGGAGGCCGCGCCGCACATGTCGTACTTCATCTCGTCCATTGCTTCGCCCGGCTTGATCGAGATGCCGCCGGAGTCGAACGTGATGCCCTTGCCGACCAGCACGACGGGCGCCGCCGCATTCTTGCCCGCGCTCTTTCCGGCTCCCGCGCCCTGATAGTGCATGACGATGAACGCCGGCGGCTCGACCGAGCCCTTCGCGACCGAAAGGAACGAACCCATCTTGAGCTCTTCGATCTGCTTTTGTCCGAGCACTTCGACCTTGAACTTCCAGTCGCGGCCGAGCTTCTTCGCGGTATGGCCGAGATACGTCGGCGTGCACACGTTCGGCGGCAGGTTGCCGAGATCGCGCGTCAGGTCCATGCCGTTCGCCAACGCGAGGCCCTGTTTGGCCGCGAGCTTCGCGGCTTTTTCGTCGGCGGGATCGACGCTGAACACGATCTTCTTCAGCGCACGCGCGCCGTTTTCCGGCTTGCTTTTCATCTGCGTGAACTTGTAGGTCAGTTCGCGCAGCGCGAGGATGGCGGTGCGCACGGCCCAGTCGCCGGTGCGCTCGAGCACGGGCAATTGCGCCAGCGTAAACGTGACCTGGGCGATCCGGGTGCCGAGGATCGCACGCCATGCCGCACGCACGGCTTCACCATAAGCTTTCTGATTGAAGGCATCCTGCTTGCCGAGTCCGACCAGCAGAAGACGCGACGCGCCGATGCCCGAGACCTCGTGCAGGAAGAGCGTCGAGCCCGCCTTGCCGCTCATGTCTCCCGCCTTGACGACGCGGGTGACGAGCCCCTTCGTGGCCAGATCCATTTCGAGTGCTGCACCCGTCAACGTCTGCGCTTCGAACACGCCGACCACCTTGACGTCGGCCTTCCCGTCGAGGAAACCATTTGCTGCGCCCTTGCTCCAATCACAGGCTTTTATGCTAAAGTCCATCGCGCTTATCCTCGGATAAAATCTGGGCTGTAGGATGAAAGCCGCAATTATCCGCTATTTTTTCCGCGGCGGTCACAGGCGCAGTCCCCGGGAACGTTCACATCGCCCGTGCGTCTGTCAAAGCATGCGCTTGATTTGAGCATCGCCGCCGGCCATCAGTTACCAATCAATGATCTTCGAACGCTCCCTACAGCGCGAACTCGCGTATACGGCCGGTGCCGTATTCATGGTGCTGCTCACGATCATGCTGACGACGATGATGATCCGCATCGTCGGCTTCGCGGCATCGGGCGAAGTCGATCCGCGCGACGTCGTCGTGCTGATCGGGCTCACCGTGATCGGCTACCTCGCGGTCATGCTGATCGTGACACTCTTCGTGTCGATCCTCTTCGTGCTCACGCGCTGGTATCGCGACTCCGAAATGGTCGTGTGGCTCGCATCGGGCGTGAGCCAGACGCAGCTCATCAAGCCGATCGCGGTCTTCTCCACGCCGATCATCCTGCTGATCGTGTTCTTTGCGTTCGTCGGCTGGCCGTGGTCGAACCAGCAGAGCAAGCTCATCAAGACGCGCTTCCAGCAGCGCGATGAAGTGTCGCTGCTCGCGCCGGGCCAGTTCCGCGAGTCGCCGTCGAGCCATCGCGTGTTCTTCATCGAGAAGATGTCGCCGGATCAGGCGAACGTGCAGAACGTGTTCGTCACGAGCACCGAAGGCGGCAAGGTGAACGTGATCGTGTCGAAGACGGGTCACACCGAAACACGCGGCGAGGGCGACCGCTTCATCGTGCTCGAGAACGGCCGGCGCTATGACGGCGAACCCGGTCAGCCGAACTTCCGCATCATGGAGTTCGAGCGTTATGGTGTGAAGATTCAGAGCCACCAGGTGGTGAATACGCCCACCACCACCGGCATCTCGACGCCGGGCCTGCTCGCCAACCCGACCCGCGACAACCTCGCCGAATTCGCGTGGCGCGCGGGCCTGCCGCTCATCGCGATCAACCTGATGCTGCTCGCCATTCCCCTGTCCTATCAGAACCCGCGCCGCAGCCGCACGATCAATCTCGTGATGGCCGTGCTGATCTACCTCACGTATTCGAACCTGCTGAACGTCGTGCAGTCGTGGATCGAGCAGGGCAAGATGTCGTTCGGCGTCGGCATCATCGGGCTGCACATTCTCGTCGCGTTGCTGGTCGGCTTCATCTTCTGGCTGCGCGTGCGCAACCGGCCGCTTTTCAAGCTGTCGTCCTTCCGTTCGAAGAGGGCCTGACGCGATGCGCATCTATGAACGGTACTTCGCGCGCCAGATCTATTTCGCCTTCATCTTCATCCTGTTCGCGTTCTCCGGCCTGTTCTTCTTCTTCGACCTGATCAATGAACTGAACACGGTCGGACACGGCAACTACAAGTTCGGCATGGCGGTGCTGCGCGTGGCGCTGCAAACGCCTTCGCGCTTCTACGAAATCATCCCGGTCGCGGCGCTGATCAGCGCGATCTACGTGTTCGCGCAAATGGCCGCGGCATCCGAATTCACGATCTTTCGCGTCTCGGGGCTGTCGACCGGGCGGGCGTTGCGATCGCTGTTGAAGATCGGCATTCCGCTCGTCTTCGTGACTTACATCATCGGCGAAGTGATCGGGCCGTATTCGGACCAGTTGAGCGAACGCGTGCGGCTCGAAGCGCTCGGTTCGTCGGTGTCGACCAATTTCCAGTCGGGCGTCTGGGTGAAGGACACGCTCTCCGCGCGCGCCAACGGCGAGCAGGTCACGCGCTTCGTGAACGTCGGACAATTGAACCCCGACACGACGATCGCGAACGTGCGCATCTACGAATTCGATTCGAAGTTCCGGCTGCAGAACGTGCGGATCGCGAAGAGCGGCGTCTATGAGCCGCCGGGACACTGGAAGCTCACGGGCGTCACCGACACGCAACTGATCGACGCCGCGCCGCAAGCCGTCAATCCCGGCGACGCGCTGAACCCCGTGTATCGCGCGCAGCAGACCGTGCTGCCCGAGTACTCGCTGCGTTCGGAACTGACGCCGCAGATTCTGTCGGTGCTGCTGGTGTCGCCGGACCGGATGTCGATGTTCAATCTCTTCCGCTACATCCAGCATTTGACCGAGAACCGTCAGGACACGCAGCGCTACCAGATCGCGTTGTGGCGCAAGATCCTGTATCCGTTCGCGGTATTCGTGATGCTGGTGCTGTCGCTGCCGTTCGCGTACCTGCACACGCGTGCGGGCGTGGTCGGCGTGAAGGTGTTCGGCGGCATCATGATCGGCATGAGCTTCCAGTTGTTCAATACGCTGTTCTCGCACATCGGAACGCTGAACACCTGGCCCGCGCCGATCACCGCGGCGGCCCCGGCCCTCGCCTATCTCGCGATCGGACTGATCGGGCTCCGATGGGTCGACCGGCATTAGCCGACCGGCCGGAGGAAGACATGAGCAAGCACGGCATGATCCTGTTCGGTCATGGAGCGCGCGACCCGCGCTGGGCCGAGCCATTCGAGCGGCTCGCCGCGAAGCTTCGCGCCACGCGCAGCGATCCGGTCTCGCTTGCCTTCCTCGAATTGATGACGCCCGATCTGCCGACGGCGGTTGCGACGCTCGCCGCCGACGGCTGCAACGCGGTCACCGTCGTGCCCGTGTTCTTCGGACAGGGCGGGCATGTGCGGCGCGACCTGCCTCGGGTGATCGACGAGTGCCGCGCGGCGCATCCGGCATTGACGATTCACTGCGCGACGGCGGTCGGTGAAGACGATGCCGTGCTCGATGCAGTGGCCGATTACTGCATCCGGCAATCGGGAAGGCAATAAAAAAGCGCACCGTTCGGTGCGCTTTTTTATTACATGAACCCATCAGGCGATCGTCAGGCCGCGTACTGCAACGCCTTGGACTTGATCTCGCCCTTCGAAGCCGACTCGCGCTCGGCGAACGCCTCACCGATCATCAACAGGCTCGGCTGCGACGCATCGAGCCAGTCTTGCGCTTCGCCGAGTGCCATGCGGGCGAGCGTCAGCGTCAATGTTCGCTCGCGCGGCGTGCTGCACGCCTCGACAATCGCGACCGGCGTCGATCCCGCGCGGCCCGCGTCGATGAGTTGCTGCGCGATGTCGGGCGCGCTGTCGCGGCCCATGTAGAACACGAGCGAATCGGCGCTTGCCTGCTCGCGAATCTCGTCGCTGTCCGGCGCGCGGCTATGCGTCGCGAGCGCAACGCTGCGCGACACGCCACGCAGGGTCAGCGAGCGCTTGAGCGTCGCCGCGCTCGCGAGCGCCGCCGTGATGCCCGGCACGACTTCATACTCGATACCAGCGGCTTCGAGCGCGCGCATTTCCTCGTCGGCGCGACCAAACAGCATCGGATCGCCGCCTTTCAGACGCACCACCACATCGTGCTCGCGCGCTGCATCGACGATCTGCTTGTTGATGAAATGCTGAGCGGTCGAACGCTGGCCGCAACGCTTGCCGACCGCGATCCTGCGTGCGTTCGGCGCGTAGTCGAGCATTGCGGGTTCGATCAGCGCGTCGTGCAGCACGACATCCGCGCCGCTCAGGATCCGCGCCCCGCGTACCGTGATGAGGTCCGCCGCGCCCGGCCCTGCTCCGATCAGATAGACCTTGCCCATTCCGGTCACCTTCAGACCATCAGGCCGAGAACGAACGGATCATGCCGGCCGCGACCGTATGATGCGTCGCCTCGTCGATCAGCACGAACGCGCCGGTGCCCTGATGCGTGTCGTAGGCATCGGCGACGAGCGGCTTTTGCAACGTCAGCGCCACGCGGCCGATATCATTCATCGCCAGGTCGTGGCGATCGACGGCATGCGACAGCGTATGCACGTCGAGCACCTGCTTGATCGCACCGATGCGCGCGAAGACGGTGTTCGTCGTCTGCTTCAGCAGGTACTTGCGTTGCTGCGAGAGCGGCTCTTCATCGAACCAGCACAGGTCCGCTTCGATCTTCTTCGACGGCTCGACCTTCGATGCGCGCGGCACGAACGTATCGCCGCGCGAGACATCGACGTCTTCCGCGAGACGGATCGTCACCGTCTGGCCGGCGAACGCGCGATCCACCTGCGCGACACCGCCCGGCACCGGCGCGATGATCTCCGAGACGGTAGCCTCGCGGTTCGCGGGCAGCACGGTGATCGAATCGCCGATACGCACTTCGCCCGCTTCCACGCGGCCCATGTAGCCGCGGAAATCGTCGGCCTGGCTGCCGTCCTGGCGCGCGACCCACTGCACCGGGAAGCGCAGCGCCTGATCGGTCGGCTGCGTGACGGGCAGCGCTTCGAGCAGGTCGAGCAGCGGCTCGCCCGCGTACCACGGCATGCGCTCGCTCGCGGTCACGATGTTGTCGCCCTTCAGCGCCGACACGGGCACGAAGCGCACGTTGGTGATTCCGAGTTGACGCGCGAGTTCAACATACGCGTCGCGGATCTCGTTGAAACGCGTCTCGCTGTGGTCGACCAGATCCATCTTGTTGATCGCGACGATCACGTGCTGCAATCCGAGCAGCTTCACGATCGCGCTGTGGCGCTTCGTTTGCGGCAGCAATTGCGCGACGCCATCGACGAACGTGACGCGCGTGGCGTCGACGAGAATGATCGCGGCATGCGCCGTCGATGCGCCCGTCACCATGTTGCGCGTGTACTGCTCGTGGCCCGGCGTGTCGGCGATGATGAACTTGCGCTTCGCGGTCGCGAAGTAGCGGTATGCGACGTCGATGGTGATGCCCTGCTCGCGTTCGGCTTCGAGGCCGTCGGTCAGGAGCGACAGGTCGATTTCATCGCCGACGGTGCGCTTGTTCTTTGCGCGCGAGATCGCCGACAACTGGTCCGACAGCACAGCCTTGCTGTCATAAAGCAGGCGGCCGATCAGCGTGCTCTTGCCGTCGTCGACGCTGCCCGCGGTGATGAATCGCAACACGCCGAGGTCTTCAGCTTGATAAATGCTCATGATGCTCTTTTCCCTTTGGCGTGATGCTTAGAAATAACCTTGCTTCTTGCGCTGTTCCATCGCGGCTTCCGACGCCTGGTCGTCCATCCGCGTGGCGCCGCGCTCCGTGATTTCGGTCACGGCCGTCTCGGCGATGATCTTCTCGACATCGTCGGCATCGCTTGCGACCGGGCATGTGCAGCTGATGTCCCCGACGGTGCGGAACCGCACTTGTGCAACTTCGGCGGTTTCGCCTTCGCGCAATGGCGTGATCGGTGTGAGCGGCACGAGCAAGCCATTGCGGCGAATGATCTCGCGGTCATGCGCGTAATAGATCGACGGCAGTTCAAGCTTCTCGCGGGCGATGTATTGCCATACGTCGAGTTCGGTCCAGTTCGAGATCGGGAACACGCGCAGGTGCTCGCCCGCATGCAGGCGCGCGTTGTAGATGCTCCACAGCTCCGGGCGCTGCGCCTTCGGGTCCCACTGGCCGAATTCATCGCGGAACGAAAAGATGCGTTCCTTCGCGCGTGCCTTCTCTTCATCGCGACGCGCGCCGCCGATCATCGCCGTATAGCCGTATTGCTCGATGGTTTCGAGCAGCGTGACCGCTTGCGCGGCATTGCGCGAATCCGTCTCGCGACGCAGACGCACAGTGCCCTTCTTGATCGAATCCTCGACATGGCCGACGACCAGCTCCGCGTCAATCTCTTTCGCGCGACGGTCGCGGAAATCGATCACCTCGTCGAAGTTGTGGCCGGTGTCGATGTGCACGAGCGGAAACGGCAATTGCGTCTTGCGACCGCCGCCGAGGCCAAACGCCTTCAGCGCGAGATGCAGCACGACGACCGAATCCTTGCCGCCCGAGAACAGGAGCGCCGGCTTGCTGCACTCGGCGACGAGTTCGCGCAGGATGTGAATCGACTCGGCTTCGAGCCAGTCGAGGTGGTCCATTCGGGTCGCCGTATTGGCGATCGGGGCGATCACGGTTGAGTCGAGCGTGGTGCTCATGTTCGTCGATCCTTTTCTTTGCATCGCTTTCAGCTTGTGGCGAAGGCGCCGCGTTTCAATGACAGAGGTTGGGTGCGGCGGCGCATCGTTCGTGCGCCTGGCCGTCAGATTGCCGAGCTGGGTGCTTCCTCGACGACCTTGATGTTCGTGATGTGCAGGCCGCATTCCTTCGTATCGCGCGACTCCCACCACCAGCGTCCGGCGCGGCTGTCCTCGCCGGGACGGATCGCTCGCGTACACGGCTCGCAGCCGATGCTCGGATAACCGCGCGCATGCAGCGGATTCACCGGCACGTCGAAGGCTTTCAGGTAGTCCCACACTTCGCCTTCCATCCAGTCCGCGAGCGGATTGAACTTCGCGATGTTGCGCGGCGCGTCGTGCTCTTCCTCGTGCAACTCGACCCGCGTCACCGACTGCTCGCGGCGCTGGCCGGTCACCCATGCGCTCACGTCCGCAAGCGCGCGATTGAGTGGCTCGACCTTGCGAATGCCGCAGCAGCTCTTGCGCAGATCGACGCTCTCGTAGAACGCGTTCAGGCCGTGATCGCGCACATACGCCTCAACTGCTTCAGGCTGCGGATGAAACTGTTCGATGTCGTAGCCGTAGCGTTCCTTCACGCGATCGATCATGCCGAGCGTTTCAGCATGCAGGCGGCCCGTGTTCAGCGAAAAGATGCCGATCTTCACACCGCGCGACAGGATCGCATGCGTGAGCAGCATGTCTTCGGCGGCGAGGCTGCTGGCTAGCTTGACGTTCTCGTGGCGTTGCGCGATGGAATCGAGCAGCGCGTCGAGCCGTTCAACCTTGGCTTGCAATTCGGGTGTCATCTAGACGCTCCGGAAGCTGCGGCGAGCGCGGCGCGGCGGCGGAACAGCGGTTCGAGATTGTCGGTCGCGCCCTGATAGCGTTCGCTGAATTCATCGAAGGCATTCAGCGCGTCGTTGATGTCCTTGTCCGCGCGCACGGCGAACGCATCGAAGCCGCAACGCGCGTGGAACAGCAACTGGTCGCGCAGCACGTCGCCGATGGCGCGCAACTCGCCCGTCCACTGATAGCGCTCGCGCAGCAAGCGGCCGATGCTGAAACCCCGGCCATCGCGGAACACCGGGAAGTCGACGGCGACGAGCGCGATCTTGTCGAAGTCGGCCGCGAGGTCGGCAGGTTCGTCATCGGGCGCGAGCCACACGCCGAGTTCTTCCTTCGAACGCGACGCGACGAGCGCGTCCTTGTGCTCTTTCCACAGCGAAAACGGCACCAGCACCTTGCCTGCGCCCAGCGCGTCGACTGCGGGCAGTGCGCCATCTTCGGCGGAACGCACAACGGTCCAGTCGTCATTCACTACGGCGCGGTTCTTGATAATCAAAGCCATCTGCAAATTCCTCAATTGGACCGGTGGTTCAGGCGTGTGCCTGGCGCGACGCGTACACGCGTTCCTTGAACGGCGCCATGCCGATGCGGCCATACGTCTCGATGAAACGCTCGCCTTCCATGCGGTTCTCGACGAACGTATCGATCACCTGCGACACCACGTCGGGCATCTCTTCCGCCGAGAACGACGGGCCGATCACCTTGCCGAGATGCGCGCCGGTCGCGCCCGAGCTTTGCTCGCCGCCGAGCGTCACCTGATACCACTCCGAGCCGTCCTTATCGACACCCAGCACGCCGATGTTGCCGATGTGGTGGTGACCGCACGCGTTGATGCAACCTGAGATGTTGAGCGTCAGGTCGCCGAGGTCGTACACGTAGTCGAGATTGCTGAAACGCTCCTGGATCGCCAGTGCGATCGGGATCGACTTCGCGTTTGCGAGCGAGCAGAAATCGCCGCCCGGGCACGCGATGATGTCGGTCAGCAAGCCGATGTTCGAGGTCGCGAAGCCGACTGCCTTCGCGCGTTCCCACACCGCGTACAGGTCGCGCTTCTTCACGTTCGCGAGAATCAGGTTCTGCTCGTGCGACACGCGGATTTCGCCGAGGGAGAATTCGTCGGCGAGATCGGCGACGTCGTCCATCTGCTTGTCGGTTGCATCGCCGGGGGCGATGCCGCGCGGCTTCAGCGACAGCGTCACGGACGCGTAGCCCGCCACCTTGTGCGGACGCACGTTGCGCTCGACCCAGCGCGCGAACGGCTTGCTCTCGATCAGATGCTTTTCATATGACGCATCCGTGTCCGGCAGCTTCTCGTAGACCGGCGGCGCGAAGTCCTTCGACACGCGGTCGAGCTCTTCCTGCGTGAGCGTCGACGGGCCGTCCTTCAGGTGCTGCCACTCTTCCTCGACCTGCTTCGCGAACTTCTCCGGCGACAGCGCCTTCACGAGAATCTTGATGCGCGCCTTGTACATGTTGTCGCGGCGGCCATAGCGGTTGTACACGCGCAGCACGGCTTCGCAGTACGTCAGCAGGTGCTGCCACGGCAGGTCTTCCTTGATCACCGCGCCGACGATCGGCGTGCGCCCGAGGCCACCGCCTGCCAGAATGCTCGCGACCACTTCACCCGCCGCGTTCTTCTTCAGGTACACGCCGAGATCGTGGACCTGCACGGCCGCGCGGTCCTCGATGGAGCCGTTCACCGCGATCTTGAACTTGCGCGGCAGCCACGCGAATTCCGGGTGGAACGTCGACCATTGGCGAAGAATCTCGGCCCACGGACGAGGATCGACGATTTCGTCGGGCGCGACGCCCGCGAACTGGTCGGCCGTGATGTTGCGGATACAGTTGCCCGAGGTCTGGATGGCGTGCATCTGGACCGACGCGAGCTTGCGCAGGATTTCCGGCGTTTCCTCGAGTTCGACCCAGTTGAACTGGATGTTCGTGCGCGTCGAAAAGTGGCCGTAGCCGCGATCGTGCTCGCGCGCGATGGTCGCCAGCACGCGCATCTGGTCGCTGCGCAGGTTGCCGTACGGAATCGCGATGCGGTGCATGTACGCGTGGCGCTGCATGTAGAGACCGTTCTGCAGGCGCAGCGGGCGAAACTCCTCTTCGCTCAATTCGCCCGACAGCCGGCGGCGGACCTGGTCGGCGTATTGCGCGACGCGTTCGTCGACGATGGTCTGGTCGATCTGATCGTATTGGTACATTCGGGGACCCCAAGTTTCTTGTTTCGCACGACGTCGTGGCCACGCCGCACCTCGATACCCATTGATCCGTTGTCGCGAGCGCCGTTCAGACTGAACGCTCATTTGCTTATGACAAGTACAGATATGGATATTGGAAAAATTGGACAAATCGTAATAAACTTTCTTTATATAGCAAACGACTGAAAAATTACTTTGATATGCGACTGGGTTATATATGAACCTGCATCAGTTCCGCTTCGTCCGCGAGGCCGTCCGTCAGAACTTCAACCTGACCGAGGCGGCGAAGGCGCTTTTCACGTCCCAGCCGGGCGTTTCCAAGGCGATCATCGAGCTGGAGGACGAGCTGGGCGTCGAGATCTTCACGCGTCACGGCAAGCGCGTGCGCTCGCTGACCGAGCCGGGGCGGATCATTCTGGCGTCGGTGGAAAAAATACTGCAGGAAGTGGAGACGCTGAAGCGAGTCGGTAAGGATTACGCGGCGCAGGATCAGGGCCGGCTCGTGATCGCCGCCACGCATACGCAGGCGCGCTACTCGCTGCCAGCCGCCATCGCCGAATTCAAGAAGCGCTTCCCGAAGGTGCATCTGTCGATTCTTCAGGGCAGCCCGACGCAGGTGGCCGAGATGGTGATCCACGATCAGGCCGACATCGCCATCGCGACCGAGGCGATCGCCAACTATAAGGAACTGGTCTCGCTGCCCTGTTTCCAGTGGCAGCACCTTGCCGTGATGCTGCCGGACCATCCGCTTCTCGAACGCAAACTGCTGACGCTCGACGACATCGCCCAGTACCCGCTCATCACCTACGACAACGCGTTCGCCGGCCGCTCGAAGATCAACCAGGCGTTCGCGCTGCGCCATTTGACGCCGGACATCGTGCTGGAAGCGATCGATGCGGACGTCATCAAGACGTACGTCGAACTGGGGCTGGGCGTCGGCATCATGGCCGACATCGCCTTCAATCCCGAGCGCGACAAGCATCTGCGCGCGATGCCGGTCGGCCATCTGTTCGGGACCAACGTGACGCGGCTGGCGCTCAAACAGGGCGCGTATCTGCGCAGTTATGTCTACACGCTCGTCGAACTGCTCTCGCCTTCGATGAACCGCAAGCTGATCGAGCAGGCGCTTTCCGGCGAACACGAAAGCTACGAACTTTGATCGCAGCAGCCGGTTCTGCCGGTTCTGGCCGGCAAGAATAACGATTCACTCACTTTCCGCCACGGAGACCCACGAATGAAGTTGTCGAAGTCCTTTCGCCTGTTTGCTGCGTTGACCGCTTTTTCGGCCGTGAGCGCCGTCGCGCAGGCCCAATTGAAAGTCGGCATCGACCTGTCGAGCACCGGACCCGCCGCCGCGATCGGCATCACGAGCAAGAACGCGATGCTGATGTGGCCGAAAACGATCGCCGGTCAGGACGCCCAGTACCTGATCCTCGACGACGGTTCCGACCCCGGCGCCGCCGTGCGCAATATCCGCAAGCTGATCACGGAGGACAAGGTCGACGTGATCGTCGGGCCGAACATCACGCCGGCGGCCCTCGCGGCGCTCGATCCGGTCGCCGAGTACGAAACGCCGATGATCACGCTGATCGGCTCGGCGTCGGTTGTCGAGCCGCAGGAAGGCAAGAAAGTGTGGGCGTTCAAGATGGCGCAGACCGACCGCGCGATGGCCGACGTCATGACGCGTTATATGGCGAATCACGGCGTGAAGACGGTCGGTTTCATCGGTTTCGCGGATAGCTACGGCGATAGCTGGTTCAACGAGTTCTCGAAGTTCGCCGAGCTGCGGCACATCAGGATCGTGGCGAGCGAGCGCTTCAACCGCACCGACGCCAGCGTCACGGGCCAGATCCTCAAGCTGATGGCGGCGAAACCCGATGCGGTGCTGATCGCCGGCGCGGGTACGCCGACCGTGCTGCCGCAGCGCACGCTGGTCGAGCGCGGCTTCAAGGGCGCGATCTACCAGACGCACGGCATCGCGACGCCGGAGTTCATCAAGCTGGGCGGCAAGGATGTCGAGGGCACGCTGTTCCCGACGCAGCCGGTGGTTGTTGCAAGGACGTTGCCGGCCGATCATCCGTCGAAGAAGGCCGCGCTCGCGTTCGTCAATGCCTACGAGGCCAAGTACGGGCCGGGCACGGTCACGCAGTTTGCGGGCGATGCGGCGGGCGTCTATCCGCGCCTGCAGGACGCTGTTGCGCGGGCGCTGAAGGCGGGACAACCGGGGACGAAGGCGTTTCGCGTCGCGCTGCGCTCGGAACTGGAGCACGCGCATGAACTCGTCGTGCCGAATGGCGTGGTCAACACGAGCGCGACCGATCACGTCGGTCTGGATCAGCGGGCGAGTGTGATGGGCGTCGTCAAGAACGGCTCGTTTACGTATTTGAGCCAGTAGGCGGCGAGCGGCTCGCTTGCCGCCGTGCGCGTTTTGCGACATAATCGCTGACTTGCCGGCTGGCGCGCTTTATCAGGCTTCGATGCCGCGCCAGTTCGCAAGTCGGTTGTACGGATGCCCAGGTGGTGAAATTGGTAGACGCAGGGGACTCAAAATCCCCCGCCGCAAGGCGTGCCGGTTCGATTCCGGCCCTGGGCACCAACTACCATCCGAACGACTACGAAGTTTGACCATAAACCCCGACAGCGTAAGGCTCTCGGGGTTTTTTGTTGCCCATCGTCACGTTGGGATAGACGCCGAGTGCGAGGCGCTTTTCCTTGTCCGCATAGCGGTACGTCATCCGCCAATACTTGCCGCCCGCCGGTGTCGCTTCGAGGTACATCCACCGCTATCCACGAGCCGGCATGTCTTGTCGCGCGGGGTTGCGTTGCGCGCGGCGGGTGTCGGTGATGCATGGGGCGCCTGCGGGAGCGTAAATCCGAGCGCATCCCACGAACCGTCGCGGTGCCGCCCTAAAATGCCCGGCTGTCAATGGTGAAACGTCGGCAACGCTGCTCGCGGGCGTTAGTTTCGATACCGCCGAAGCAGATTGTATGTACAATTTGATGTATGCAAATCACCTTCGACCCAAACAAGAATTCTCGAAACATCGTTGAACGCGGACTCTCGTTTGAGCGGGCTGCGGACTTTGATTTCGAAACTGCCTTGATTGGCTCGGACGATCGGCGCGACTACAACGAAATTCGTTACGTCGCGCTCGGCTACCTTGACGGCCGCTTGCATGTGCTCTGTTTCACCGAAACGGACGATGGAATCCGCGTGATCAGTTTTCGCAAGGCCAATCCGAGAGAGGTAAACCGCTATGCCAGCACGCAAACCCCTGATTGACGAACACGGCGAAGTTCGTGAACTCACCGACAGCGATTTGAAGCAATTCAAGCGAGGCGATGAAGCTCTTCCAGACGCGCTGCGCCGCAAGATCGGCGTGCGCGGACCCCAGAAGGGGCCGACCAAAATCCCTTTATCGCTGCGGCTGTCGCCGGAGGTGGTGGAGGCGTTCCGCGCTTCGGGCGACGGTTGGCAAAAGCGCATTGATGCGGTGCTCGCCGATTGGCTCAAAACACATTCGCCCGATGAAGTGACGCTTTGATGAGTCACGCTGCCTCCAGCAAGTAGAGGCCCACACGATGGCGTTCGCCCTGCTCGGTCGTGCGCCGGACCCAACTTGTAGTGATGCTGTGCCCGGACTCGCGCACCTCGAGCACGCGGCGCGGAATGTGCAGGATGTCCAGCTTGCAGTACGCGCGGACGGTATCGACGGGACCGTGCGTCAAAGCGCGAAGCAACCGAGCGCGCTGCGCAGCGGCGGAGTTGCGATCAGCCGTTGCCGCCCTCCGCGCAGTCGATCAGCGGAAGTCGCACGATAGGGCGGCCCAGGCGGGCGCGGTGCCCGTCTATGCGCGAGAAGTCTCCCGGCGTCGCGCTTCTCGCATTTTTCTCGCAGTGCTCCCTTCCCGACGTCGTCCTCTCCCATCGCCTGAGCAAACGCTCGGCTTCTGGCGAAACCCATCCCCGCTTCACCTTCACTCAGCCCAAACGAGTGTGCGCCACCGCGTAGTCGCCATTGCTTTCGACTGAGAAAATCGTTTCGCCATCTGCATCGAATATCCCGTTCGCTCTCGCGCAGCGAAACAGCAGCACACGCAGCGAAAAGCGGCCGCTATCAACCAATATGTTATCGAGCACACCGATTGTTCGGCTTACTGACTTATTCTCCGGCCAGAATCGTTGCGTTCGGACACTCGTTCTGCTGAGCGAGAACCCATCGGGTGCGGCATGAGTCGCTCAAACTATTCAATGCAGCTCGATTCCGTGATCTGCGCGCAATGCGGCACCACGTCGAGAAGCGCGCAAGACACGTGTCCGCGCTGCAACGCCGACCGCGAAGGCGCGATCTTCACCGCCGGCGCCCTGCGCCTCGTCGGAGAAGTGCCGCGCGCCGGCTGGCTCGTCACGACGGTACGCAGGAACGCGATCACGTCGTACCCGAGCATTCGCGAGCAAGGTGAGCCGGCGCCCGAACCTGAACGCAGGCGCACACTGACCGGCGTGCTCACGACGGGTGGAATCGTCGTCGGTCTCGCGATCGGCGCCTACCTTCATGCGAACTCCGGCAATCCGAACAAAGCGCCCGGTGCCGTCGCGGCGCTAAGCTCGGGCGGCTCGATCGCCGTCGAGTCTCGCGCTCCCACGGCATCGATTCCGCAAGGCTCGCCGCCCATCGTGTCGACGAGTTCGGTGGCTGCTGCACCGCCCGCGCATGCGACGACAGACCGGAACGCCGCGCCCTCCCCGCACGCTGCCGCAAATCTGGCCTCCAATCCCCCGACGAACTCACCGCAGGCTGCGAAGCCGACACCGTCGGCGACCCGCGCTACGACCGTCGCTTCCCGCGAGATTTCGGTCGCGGCGCCGCAAGTTGCAAAGCCGCCACCGCCGACACGCGCTGCGACGGTCGCTTCCCGCGAGATTTCGGTCGCGGCGCCGCAAGTTGCAAAGCCGCCACCGCCGACACGCGCTACGACCGTCGCTTCCCGCGAGACTCAGGTCGCGGCGCCGCAACCCGCGAAGCTGCCACCGCCGCCAACACGCGTCGCAGCCAACGACGCTCCACGTGGGATATCGGTCGCCCGCAGCGTGTCGGTCACCCGCACTGCGCTTGCCCACCACGATCTGACTAGCGCGCGCCGGCACATGCGGGATCTCTCCGAGGACGAGCAGCGCAGCCCGGAACTGCAGCGTCTCGCGGATCAACTTGCGCGTCTCGAACATCAGCGCGACGCCGCGTTGCAGCGCGCGAGAACCTGCGCCGCCACGAAAGCGTCGACGTGCGTGGTTCGCAACGCAAACCAGGCGCTCGCACTCGACGCGAGAAACCCGCAGGCGACAACCCTGCTTCGCCGCGCGTCCGCGTTTCCCAAACCGGCGCCTGTCCGGGCAAACATCGTTGCGGCCGACACCGAGACCGACACCGCCGCCAACCGGCACACGTATCCATTCGAGAGCAGCGTCGGCATCGACCACTCGCAGACCGAGCAGCCCTCCTTCACGTGGTTCGGCTGGGGCGTCCCGACAGTATCGAAAGGTCGCGGCGAGGCGCACTGAGCTTTCCGCTGCGCGCCACCGCCGGGCGCAGCGAAATATCCTTCGCAGCGGAATAACGCAGGCCCGGCATCCGTTTAGAGATGACGAAACAGCTACGGGCGCACCGCGCCGGGAGTCGTCATCATGAATCCAGCAGCGATGCGCACGCGCGCGATCGCATGGGTGGCTTCGGTCGCCGCGATCGTGGCACTGTCGGGACTCGCCTCGTGCGGCGGGTCGGACAATAATTCGATGAATGCGATGAGCACGCGCTTCAAATCGACCATCCTCGTCTCGGATGGTGCCTTCGCCGCATCGCACACGGACCCGAACCTCAAAAACCCGTGGGGCGTCGCGTTCAACCCGAAGGGCTTCGTGTGGGTCGCGAACAACGGCACGCAAACGGCCACGCTCTATGACGGCAACGGCGTCGTGCAGTCGCTCGTGGTGAGCATCCCGGCGACGGCTTCCGGGCCCGCCAACCCGACCGGCATCGTGTTCAACGGCAGCGCGACGGATTTCAAGGTGACGCAGGCGGGGAAATCGGGCGCTGCCGCGTTCATCTTCGTCGGCGAAGGCGGCTCGGTTACCGCCTGGGCGCCGGCCGTCGACATGACCCACGCGATCACCGTCTCCGATTCGAGCGCGGCGGGCGCCGTCTACAAAGGTCTCGCGA
>NZ_FCON02000157.1 GCF_001544535.1 Caballeronia choica
TGCTTTCTTTGCTTACTTTCTTTGCAGCAGCAAAGAAAGTGAGTCCCGCCCCGGACAGGGGCAGAGCTAATAAACCACTAAGAAAACAAGTTCCATAGAAGCGCAAAAACATCAAACGGCGTAAACCTCAACCCCACCCCCAAGCGCCAGCGCCCCCAACGTGCGCTTGCAAGCGACCCCGCACATCCTCCGGCGTAATCGAAGGCCGCGGCAAGTCCCCCGGCGTCCCGGTCCGAATCGAAAGCCGCGCGAAGCGCACCCCGTCTACATCCTTCGCATCGAACAGCCGGTCGATCACACCGATATCGTCGCCGTCGAGCGCGAGCGCATAGCCACACGCCGATGCAATCGCGGCAAAATCAACACCGCGCGACACCGTCGCCTGCCCACCCGTCGATTCATGCGCGCCGTTGTCGAGCAGCAGATGAACCAGGTTCGACGGACCATACGCGCCAAGCGTCGCGAAGACGCCCATGCGCATCAGCGCAGCGCCGTCGCCATCGAGCGCGACCACGCGCAGGTCCGGCCGCGACAGCGCGAGACCGAGCGCCATCGGCGTGACACAGCCCATCGAGCCGACCAGATACAACTGGTTCTCGCGATCGTCGATAGCATAGAGTTCGCGGCCGCAGAAACCCGTCGACGCGAGCACGACCGTCGAGTTCGCAGGCGTGTGCGCAATCACGCGCTGCAATGCGTCGTGACGCGTGACCCGTTCGCCCTCGAACCGCTGAACCGCGGCACGCGTCGCGCGTTCCCGTACGCCGCTCAAGCCGGTCTTCGTCAACGCATACGGCGCCACGCTGCCCTTCTGCATCACGAGCGCATAAGGACGGCCGGTGCGATCCATGTGCGCCGTCGCGCGATCGAGCGCGGGCGCAATCGCTTCGGGTTCCGTCGGGAACAGTTCCCACGGGATCTCCATCGTGTCGAGCATCGCCGGCGTGACCGGTCCCATCAGCGCGTGCTGCGGCTCATCGGCGACGCCGGGCTGCCCGCGCCACGTCACGATCAAAAGCTGCGGCAAGCGAAACGTCCAGGTGAGCGACGTCAGCGGACTCACCGCATTGCCGAGGCCGGAGTTCTGCATCATCGCGATGCCGCGACGGCCCTTGTGCTCGCCCGACGCGCCGAGCGCGACGCCCGCGATCAGCGCGACGGCATCGCCCTCGTTCGCCGCCGACACGTAATGCAGCGACTCGTCCTGCACCACATAGTTGATGAAAGGCGTGAGAAAGGAACACGGCACGCCGGCATACCAGTCGAAGCCGCGCTCGCGCGCCGCTTCGACGAACTGGGCGGCTTCGATCACGCGCCGCCCCCCGATGTCGCGCCGCTCGATCCGTACGGCGCCTGCGCATGCGCGAAGTCGCCGGCGCGACGGAAGTCGTCGAGGTCGTTCACGCCGCGCCAGTGTCCATGCACGTAATGCACTTCGATACGCTCGCCCGCATCGACCAGCGCGTTGAGCAGCGCCGCCATGTCGAGCGTGTTGAAGTCGTCGCGCTGCTGGAGTCGCGCGAGCGTGGCGCGCAGGCGCTCGCGCGCTGCGCCGCGCACGTTGAGCAGGCCCATCCAGCGGCCTTGCGGCGAGCCGGCTTTGCCCGCCGCCGATGAAGCCGTGCTGACGACCCCTTCCAGCCAGACTTTCCGTCCGAAAAGCGCGCGATCGTCGGCGGCCGAGCAATAGGCGAAATCGGTCGCCGCTTCGCCCGCGTGCGGCGCTTGCGACGAATCGACCACAACGCAGAAGTCGCTGTCCGACTCGACCAGATCGCGCAGGATATAGCTGCGGAACAACAGGTCGCCATAGGAAATCACCGTGTCGCCGATGAACGATTCCGCCGCGCAGGCCAGCGACGCAAGCTCGCCCGTCTGCGCGTGCTGCTCGTTGACCACGAGCCGGATGCCCGACGTATCGATCGCGTCCGCGCGATAGCCTCCGACGACCGTGATGTCGTTGATGTGTTCCTTCTTGAACGCCTCGACGAGGTGCCGCAGCAGCGGCTTGCCGGCGATCGGCAGCATGACCTTCGGGCGGTCGGCCGTCACCGCTTCGAGGCCCGCGCCACGGCTCGCCGCCAGCACGACCGCGCTGCGCGCCGCGCTCGACGCCGACAGGTACACGCTCTCCGCCGCCGAATATTCGTCCGCATCCTGCAAGCGGAAAATCTCGTTGACCGTCGCGATGCGGTCTTCCACGTTCACGAGCGTCTCGCTTTCGTGGATCTCCTTCGCGATCGCCTGCATCGCGGAAGTCGCGCCGCGGATCAGATGGTTCGCCCAGATCACGGTGCTGATGCCCGCCTGACGGAAGACGTCGGTCGGCGTGCTGTAGTACTTCGTCGGCACGATGACGAGCGGCCCGCGACCGGCCCATTCACGTGCGAAGGTCAGGATTTCATCGGGCTTCGAGAGCTTGCTGTGGATCAGGATCGCGTCCGCGCCCGCTCGCCGGTAGGCTTCCGCACGCCGCAGCGCTTCTTCCATGCCCCAGCCGGCGATCAGCGCCTCGACCCGCGCGACGATCGAGAAATTCGGATCGCTCTGCGAGTCCTTGCCGGCCTTGATCTTGCCGCAGAATTCATCGATGTCGGCGAGCGGCTGCGCCTCGCCGTTGATGAAGCTGTTGGTCTTCGGGAACTGCTTGTCCTCGATGCAGACGCCAGCTATCCCGCGCTGCTCCAGCTTCCTCACGAGCCGCCGCACGTTGTTGAAGTTGCCGTAGCCGGTGTCGCCGTCGAGCAGGATCGGCAGGTCGCTCGCGTCGGCCATGAATTCGAGCATGTCGACCACTTGCGTCCAGCTCGCTTCGTTGTTGTCGCGCACGCCGAACTGCGCCGAGATCGCGAGGCCCGAGCCCCAGATCGCCTTGAAGCCCGCTTCCTTCACGATGCGCGCCGACAAACCGTTGTGCGCCTCCATCATGAATTCGAGCCGATTGCTCTGCAGCATCTCGCGCAGGCGCATCGTGCGCGAGAATCCGGCGGGAAGTTGTCCTGGTGCGTTCATCGCAGTGCTCCGGCAAGCTGGTTCAATTGCGGCAGCACTTCGTCGGCTGCGCGCGTCACGTCGTTCTGGAAGTCGATTTCGATCCACGGCGCGCCGGTCACGTCGGCAACATCGAAAACGTGGCTCTTTTCGAGCAGGAGATCGCGCACCGCTTCTTCATGCGGCAGGCTCGCGCGGCCCGTCGCGACATAATCCGCAACGATTTGCGCGAGCCGCTTCGCCGCGTGTTCGTCGAAGCGGAAGAAGCCGACCGATTCGCCGATCGTGTCGTAGTGCGTCCCCACGGCGACTTGCTTCCTCAACTCGACCGGCACGCCGTTTTCGACGCACAGCTTCACAGGTTCGTCGCCGGTTTCGAAATCGCGGTCGATCAACAGGCGGTTCACGTGCGCGTGCGGGTTCGCCACCAGCGCGTCGAGAATGCGTTCGTCGTAGAGCACGTCGGCGTCCATCAGGACCACGTCGCCGCCGCGCGTGAGCGCTTCGGCCGCCGTGTGCACCGACAGCACGCTGCCAAGCGTGAACTCGCTGTTCACCACGACTTCGGTTGCCGGCTTCCAGTCGATCGAATCGAGTTCCGCTTCCACCTGTTCATGCTTGAAACCGAGCACGAACACGATTTCATCGACGCCCGCAGCCTTCAGCAATTGAAGATGGCGTTCGAGCAGCGAGGCATCGCCGAACCGCAACAGGCACTTCGGCTTCTGCTGCCCTTCCGGCTGGACGAGGCGCAAGCCCATCCCGGCCGCAAGAATAATTGCGCGCATTCTTGTTATCCCTTCGAGGATGAATCAGTCGATCTCCGGCACGCGCGCGAGACGCCGACGCTGCCAGCCCTTTTCAACGAAATGCAGATAGACGATGCCCGGCACGCCGAGCAACAGTTCGCGCGCGCGCTTCGCGAGCGACAGCGCGAGCGCCACTTCCGGCGGCAGGCCGACGAGCCGTGCGAGCAGCAGGAAGCCGCCCTCCTGGACGCCGAGCGAACCGGGAATCGCGAAGGCAGCGCCACGGATCGCCTGGCCGAGACTTTCGAGGATCAGCGCATCGGTCCAGTCGACCGGATGCCCGAGCAGCCGCAACGCGAGCCACACTTCGCCCGTGCCGACGATCCAGCCGACCATGCTCAGCGCGAAGCTCGCCGCCACTTTGCCGCGCTCGCGATACATCTCGTGCACGGCGGTGTCGACGGCTTCGGCGCGCGTCACGAGCGACGACCAGTCGCGCTTCGCGGAAAAGCGCGCGGCGACAGTCGATGCAAAACGCGTCGCGCGCCCGAACAGGCCGCGCCGCTGCGCCAGATAGAACCCGAAGATCATCGCGCCGATCACGCCGATGACGATCAGCACGCCCGTGCGCACGCTCGTGTCGGAGCCGCCGAGCAGCGCCACGCCAGCCAGCGCGAAGATCAGTTGCGCGATCGTCTGCACGGTCGTGCTGACGGTGATGACGGCGGCGGCATCGCGGGCACGCATGCCGCGCTGCGCGAGATAGCGGACCATCATCATCGGCCCGCCGATCTGCCCGGCGGGCATCAGGCTGTTGACCGATTCGCCGGCCCAGCGCGCAAGCAGCGCGTCGCGCAGCGACACGTCGCGTTCGAGCGGCGAAAAGAGCACGCTGATGGCGCCGGCATCGAGCACCACCGGCAGCAGGTGAAACGCCGCGACGGCGAGCAGGCCCCAGCCGGCCGTCACGAGCGTCGACGCCACCGAGCCGAAGCCTTGCCAGCCGATCAGCGCGATGAACAACACCACGCCGATCGAAAGCAGGACGGTTCCGGCGCGGCTCATGCGCTTCCGTTCTTGCCGGCTTTGCGGCGAAAGACCTGCCCGAAGCCGAAATAGGCGATCGAATCCTTCATGTTCGAAATGAAGCGCTGCCACGGACGCATGTTCGGGTTCGTGACGTATTCGAAGGTCAGCGACACGCGCATTTCGTTCGCGCCGAGTGGCGTGATGCGGTGGCGCAACTTGTCGCCGTCGAAGAACACGAGCGCGCCCGGCGGGTATTGCACCGAGCCCGGCGCGTCGGGAACCTCGGTGTTGCGCGTGTGAAGTTCGTAGTCGAGACGGCAGGACGAATCGTCGATCACGCCCAGCAGCATCGTGTAACGGCGGCCATCGTAATAGGACGTGTCGTAGTGCCAGCCGATGTGGTCGCCCGGACGGGTGTAGAAATAGAGCGCGTAGGCATGCGGGTCGTCGGCGGGCGAGAGTTGCAGCTTGTCGCCGCTGATCGCTTCGAGCCACTTGACCAGCGCCTCCGACCGGTACAGGTCGGCGATGAACGGCGCAAGACGGTCGATGGCGTGGCGGCTCACGCTGCCGCCCTGCTTGTGGCCCGGCAGGTAGTTGCGGTTCACGGCGGGCGTGACCGCGTGCACCGCGTCGATCAGCCGCTCGGTGTAGTCGCGCGGTAGGAAGTCTTCGAGGTACAGAAAGCTGCCTTGCTCGCCGAAGGATTCATGCAGCTGCGCGGTCTTGAGTTCGCGCAGGCGGGCGTTCAGCGTCGCATCGATTTCTCGCGCGGAAGGCGCCGCTGCACGGGGAACGGGAGCGCGTGCGGAAGTTTCGTCGAACGACTCCGTTGACGGATTGGCTGCCTGGTTCATCTCGCGGTCTGAAAATCGTTGCCGTCGGTGTCTTTGGGGGGCACCTTGCCGTTCGCGGCCTGGGCGGCCCTGGCGACATCACGCGTCACGCGCTGATAGTCCATCACGCACCATGCGGCAAACAGCGGCGCGCCGATGGCCGCGGCGACCAGGAACGGCGTCATCCCGTTCAGCACGGTCACGAGCGGCAGAAGATACAGCACATCCTCAGTCTCGAATCCGGCCAGCGACGCCTGCTTCGTGCCCGACTTGCCGACCATCGACTCGATGCGCATGCGCAGGAAGAAAATCAGCGCGACGGCCACGCCCGCAATGGCGCCGAGCCATTCGGCAGGAACCAGCATCGCGGGATGATGAACGCCGACATAAAAGCCCAGCCCGACGAACAGCAGCACGGTCACCACCGCGTCGCAGCCGAGGTCGTATAAATGACCGATCCGGCTCGACTGTCCGCTGATGCGGGCGAGCTCGCCGTCGGTGTGATCGACGAAGTTGGAAAGCGCGATCAGGAGCGCGCCGGCCGTGCACAGCCAGAATTGCCCGAGCGACAAATAATAGGCGCCGGCCACGCCGATCAGGAGTCGCAACGAGGTCAGATGATTCGGCGTGACGCGGGTGCCGACGAGTGGAGTGACCAGACGGCGGGCAAGCCGCGCGTCCCATGTGGCGGGCTCCGGGACGGCACGGGGCTGGGTCGGACTTGGTTTTGTCATGAACGCGAATATATCCCGATTCCGGCGGCCGTGCATATTCGCGGGGGGTGCGACTGACACGCTCCGACGCCGCGTAGCGGACGTCCGCGCCGGGATTGCTGAACGGGATTATCGCAGCGGCGAGCGCGGCATTCTCGTGCAAGCGGCAAAAATTACACAACGCCGAACGCGCGCCGACGGACGCGGCGTTGCGACTCGCTGGAAATGGCGCCTTCGCTATTCCACCGCCTTGGCTGTTGCGACGCCGCCCGGTGCGACGCTACGCTCATTCGCGCCGACTGACGCGGAAGCCTCGTTGCTTGTGCCGCCGCTCGGGCCGAGCGGAATCTTCACCGTGCGCACCGTGCCGTTGCCGAGCGGGAAATCTGCAAGCGCGCTGCGCACGAGATAAGGCATCGCGCCAATCAGCGACGGCTCGCCGGCCGAATTCATCGCGGTCACTTTATAGGCCTCGCGCCCAGTGCTGCGATCGATGATGCGAATCTGCAGCGCATGCGAGTAGACCGGATAAGTCTGGTCGACATAGCCCGGTCCCCACGGGCCAAACGGACCCCAGGCGCCGTAGGGTCCCCAATATGGGCGTCCGTACGGCCCGTACATCGGCCATGGGTCGTAATAGACCGGCTGGCGCACGGTCATCAGGTCGCTGCGAATCGAGTAAGCGAGCTCCACCCGATAGTGCGCGCTTGCCTCCGGAACCTGCCGGAACGCATTCTTCGCCAGTTCGTTGGCCACGAGCGTTTCATAAGTCGACTGCTCGATGCTGTTCTGCTGGTCGGGCGTGCGCGCAAATGCGTAGGTGCGGGTCGCGTCGCTGCCCTGCCAGTCCGAAAACGCCGTCACCTGCGTCTGCACGTAGGTCGTGCAACCGGCGAGCCACACCACACACAGCCCCAGCGCGGCGCGAACCACGCTGGCCCAGCGATCGAAATTCATGGTCATCCTCGTTTCGTAGCCCGCTATCTCTTAGTTATAGGAAGTGTCGGCGCGTCACGCACGCGGCGAGAGCGTCCAGCAAGATCGCGCTGAAGATACAGACCGCCCGCGCCGGCTGAAAGTTCTTTGTTAGCCACTCGGCCGACCCCGGGCCGACCCCACGCCAACCTCGCGCCGAACCCCGGATCGCCCGAGCCTTTGTACAATGGTCCGACACAGGCCGCCGACAGGCGCCGCCAATCAACTCTACAGAAGCCGCCATGTCCACATCGACAGCACCCGCGACGCCCGCCGTGATTCGCCGCGCAGACTACGCGCCGCCGGCTTTCCTCATCGATTCCGTTGCGCTCGAATTCGACCTCGTGCCCGAGCGGACGGTCGTGAAAAGCACACTGCGCGTGCGCCGCAATCCCGACGCCGGCGCCGCGCAGAATCTCGTCTTGATCGGCGAGCAACTGGAATTCGTGCGCGCGTCGGTCGACGGCCGGCCGCACGCGGATGTCCGTGTGACCGACAACGAACTGTCGGTGGGCACTATTCCCGACAGCTTCGAACTGACGATCGAAAACGTCTGCAATCCGGCGACGAACACCACGCTTTCAGGACTGTACGTGTCGAGCGGCAACTTCTTCACGCAATGCGAAGCCGAGGGTTTTCGCCGGATCACGTATTTCCTCGACCGTCCGGACGTCATGGCCACCTACACGGTCACGCTGCGCGCCGACAAATCGGCGTATCCGGTCCTGCTGTCGAACGGCAACCTGATCGATGAAGGCGACCTGCCCGACGGCCGCCACTTCGCGAAATGGGAGGATCCGTTCAAGAAGCCGAGCTACCTGTTCGCGCTCGTCGCGGGCAAGCTGGTCGCGCTGGAAGAACGCATCACGACGGGCTCGGGCAAGGAAAAGCTGCTGCAGGTGTGGGTCGAGCCGCATGATCTCGACAAGACCCGTCACGCGATGGATTCGCTCGTCAACTCGATCCGCTGGGACGAAAAGCGCTTTGGCCTGGAACTGGATCTCGACCGCTTCATGATCGTCGCCGTCAGCGACTTCAACATGGGCGCGATGGAGAACAAGGGGCTCAACATCTTCAATACGAAGTACGTGCTGGCGAACCCCGAGACGGCCACCGATACGGACTTCTTCAACATCGAATCGGTCGTCGGCCACGAGTATTTCCACAACTGGACCGGCAACCGCGTCACCTGCCGCGACTGGTTCCAGCTGAGCCTGAAGGAAGGCCTGACGGTGTTCCGCGACCAGGAATTCTCCGCCGACATGGCCGCCGGCGACTCGCCCGGTGCGGCAAGCGAGGCCGCGCGCGCGACGCGGCGCATCGAGGACGTGCGCGTGCTGCGCCAGATGCAGTTCGCCGAGGACGCCGGCCCGATGGCGCATCCGGTGCGCCCGGAAAGCTATGTGGAAATCAACAACTTCTACACGATGACCGTCTACGAGAAAGGTTCGGAAGTCGTGCGGATGTACCAGACGCTGTTCGGACGCGACGGCTTCCGGCAAGGCATGGACCTGTATTTCAAGCGCCACGACGGGCAAGCGGTTACTTGCGACGACTTCCGTCACGCGATGGCCGACGCCAACGGGCGCGACCTCGCGCTGTTCGAGCGCTGGTACAGCCAGGCGGGCACGCCGCGCGTCGGCGTGAAGACATCGTACGATGCCGCCGCGAAGCGCTACACCGTCACGCTTTCGCAGAGTTACGGCGAGGCGTCGGAAGCGGCGCGCGAGACCCAGAAGGGACCGCTTTTGATTCCGGTCGCGATCGGCCTGATCGGCGGCAAGGGCACGGACCTGCCGCTGCGGCTCGAGGGCGAGAAGGAGCCGGGCGGCACGACTCGCGTTCTGGACCTCACCGAGCGGGAACAATCATTCACGTTCGTCGATGTCGCCGAGAAGCCATTGCCGTCGTTGCTGCGCAATTTCTCGGCGCCGGTGATCGTCGAATACGACTACACGAACGAACAACTGGCATTCTTGCTCGCCAATGACAGCGACCCGTTCAATCGCTGGGAAGCGGGCCAGCGGCTTGCCACGCGTGAACTGCTCGCGCTCGCCGGCCGCGCCGCGAAGGGCGAGACGCTGACGCTCGACTCGCAGGTCGTCGCGGCCTTCGAGCAAGTGCTCGACGATCCGGCGCTCACGCCCGCCTTCCGCGAACTCGCGCTGATGCTGCCGTCCGAGAGCTATCTCGCCGAGCAGATGGCCGTCTCCGATCCCGCCGCGGTCCACTCGGCGCGTGTCTTCATGAGCCGCCGGCTCGCGACCGATCTGCGCGGCAAATGGCTCGCGATCTACGAAGCCAACCGCACGCCGGGCGAATATCGGCCGACGCCGGAAGACGCGGGCAAGCGCGGACTCAAGAATCTCGCCCTCGCCTATTTGAGCCAGCTCGACGATCCGGCCGATGCCGTGCGTCTCGCCCACGCGCAATACGACAGCGCGGACAACATGACGGACCGCTCGGCGGCGCTGTCGGCGCTGTTGCTGGCGGGCGCGGCACCGAACGGCGACTCGACGGCCGCCGACGCCGCGCTGGGCGATTTCTATGCTCGCTTCGAACACGAAGCCCTCGTGATCGACAAGTGGTTCGCCGTGCAAGCTACGCAGCGCGGCGGGCCGAATCGCAAGGTGATCGACGTCGTACGCAAGCTGATGCAGCATCCGGCATTCACGCTGAAAAACCCGAATCGCGCGCGCTCGCTGATTTTCAGCTTCTGCAGCGGCAATCCCGCGCAATTCCACGCCGCCGACGGCTCCGGCTACGCGTTCTGGGCCGAGCAGGTCATCGCGCTCGACGCGCTCAATCCGCAGGTCGCCGCACGCCTCGCTCGCGGTCTCGAATTGTGGCGCCGCTTTACGCCCGCGTTGCGCGAGAAGATGCACGACGCGCTGGCGGAAGTGGCGTCGAAGGCGAAGTCGCGCGACGTGCGAGAGATTGTAGAAAAGGCGTTGGGCTGAACTGTGCGGCTGTTGAATTCATGTAAACCGGCGCTGCGGCGGTGATGCCGTTCAGTTAGGCGAAGCATGGCGACTCAAACTGAGTCGGAATCCAGGAAAGGCCGCTCCGGCGTCGATCGGAGCGGCCTTTTTTTGCCCTGACCGAACCTCATTAGCGCTCCTGCGCCAGTTCTTTTAGCCCTTCACGTTGGCCGATCGGTCGACTTCTCGCGACGCCCCACGCAAGCGAAAGCGATTTCCTTGCGCGACGCGAGAAACCGCGTTGCGGCTCGCGCGCTACTTCGGAACCTCGCCACGTTCTGGATGACAGTGCATGTGAATTACGATTTGCGCGTGGCGCCTTCCGCGTCCAGTAAGCAGATCGAGCGCGAAAATCGAGCCGATACAGGCCGAGCGTCACGCTGTCTTAGCACAGGCGGAAAAGCTTCGCGCGCAAGACGCGTGGCAGCTTGCCTTCAGCACCGGCAATTGGAACGTGCCCTTCGCGACATGGGGCCGTCGTGTCGAGCGGGTAGAATCGGGGAATTCGTCAAACGCTCCTGGAGCCAAGCATGTCCATTTCCCGCCGCACTACGCTGACCAAGTATTTGATCGAGCAGCAGCGCGAACACCAGAATCTCCCCGCCGATCTGCGCCTTCTGATCGAAGTCGTCGCGCGGGCCTGCAAGCAGATCGGCTTTCAGGTGAGCAAGGGCGCGCTGGGCGAAGCACTCGGCAGCGCCGGCAGCGAAAACGTGCAGGGCGAAGTCCAGAAGCGGCTCGACATCATGTCGAATGAAATCCTGCTCGAAGCCAACGAATGGGGCGGCAATCTCGCCGCGATGGCGTCGGAGGAAATGGAAAAAATCTTCCCGATTCCGAATCGCTATCCGAAAGGCAATTACCTGCTGACATTCGACCCGCTCGACGGTTCATCCAATATCGATGTCAACGTGTCGATCGGCACGATCTTTTCGGTCCTGCGCTGCCCGGACGATTGCGAGCCGACCGAACAGGCGTTCATGCAACCCGGTTCAGCGCAGGTCGCTGCCGGCTACGCAGTGTACGGGCCTCAAACCGTGCTCGTGCTGACCACGGGCAATGGCGTGAACTGCTTCACGCTGGATCGCGAACTGGGCTCGTGGGTGCTGACGCAAAGCGACATGACGATTCCGGTCGAGACGCGTGAATACGCGATCAATGCCTCGAACAGCCGTCACTGGTACGAGCCCGTTCAGGCATACGTGAACGAACTGAACCAGGGCAAGGACGGCCCGCGCAAGGACGATTTCAATATGCGCTGGGTCGCATCGATGGTCGCCGACGTTCACCGTATCCTGAACCGCGGCGGCATCTTTATGTACCCCGCCGACAAACGCACGCCGGATCGTCCCGGCAAGCTGCGTCTCATGTACGAGGCGAACCCGATGGCGTTCATCGTCGAGCAGGCTGGCGGAGCCGCGACCAATGGCGAACAGCGCATCCTCGACATCGTCCCGCAAAGCCTCCACGAGCGCGTGCCGGTGTTTCTCGGATCGAAGAACGAAGTAGATCGTGTGACCCGCTACCATCTCGAAAAGAAAAATTGATCAGGGTATTGCCAAAGTCAGAAAAGAGTCTCTATAATCTCGTTTCTCCGATGCCGGAATAGCTCAGACGGTAGAGCAGCGCATTCGTAATGCGAAGGTCGGGGGTTCGATTCCTCTTTCCGGCACCAAGCTTCATTTAAAAACCCGCGTGGCCTTCGGCCTCGCGGGTTTTTTCATTCCGGGCGCTTTGCTGAAGTTCTCGACGAGCCTTACATCCCAGGCACGCGTGTCGCCGATCGCGTGGATCACAAAGAACCGTGCGTTTAGGAATCGACATCCACATGCGCCGCTGATCTGCGCAATGCCTCTATTTGTGCGTTTCCACACAACTGAATAATTATTCCTCGGCCGCCGATATTACGTCAACGCTGGTTTCCCGCTATCGTTATAAGTATGGAGAGAGCGTTAAATATGTATTGCGGTGCGTCATAGCGGAGGGCTCCCAGGCGCCCGCAGTAGAGCGCCAAGGCCGGATCGAGAACAAACTACCGAAATCGAATGACGAAATCGGTAAATCGATCTCGAACCTGATCGCTCAATTTAAGAACGATCATTCCTATATCAGGACATTCTGATTTTTTTCGGACGCGTCTCAAGTAATGATGGTGCTGTTCCGATAAAGCAACAAGGGAACGTGGAATTGTTTCCACAACGCCATGACGCTGCTAGCAAGTTTGATAATCAAGTTTCACAAGGAGAGAAAATGATGGACGCCAAACCGACAAAAATTCCGACCCCCGACAAGGTTTCTTGTCCGGATCCGGAACCGGTAGGGGTCGAATTCCTGGCTGCCGAATTGCCTGAGCACGTTCGCGCATTCTTCGACGAACAGCGCAACATGCGCGATTCGAAGTAAGCGCCGGTAGTCGGGATCGCCCGCAATTGTCGTGTATGCGACGCATCGTGCCCGTGACGCACGCGCCAAAATCACGATCCAATCATGGCTTGCGCCAGGGATCGGCGCGCCTGTCGCCAATACGCGCGCTGAAATCCCCCACGCGCCGCAAAGGCGCTTGAACGGCGGGCAAGCGAAGCAGTGGGTTATGCTGGCGCTTTTGTTCACCAAGCGCTCCGCATGGGTTCATCGTCTGTCATTTCTCCCCTTTCCCGTGAACGCCGGGTACGCGCAATCGCGGCCCTCGCCGCTTTGCTTCTTGGCTCCATTTTCCCCGCCCACGCAGATGGCGACGACGCACCATTCACCAGCCTCGTCGCGTTGACGTCGGAGCGGCTCGCACTCGCCGAGCCGGTCGCGCGCTGGAAATGGGCGCATCACGAACCGATCACCGATGAGCCGCGCGAAGCGGCCTTGCTTGCGAGCGTCAAAATGAAGGCGCAGGACTCGGGCGTCGATCCGGCGTTTGCGCAGCGTTTTTTCCGCGACCAGATCGAGGCGAGCAAGGACGTGCAAAATGCGCTCTTCGCGAATTGGCGTGCCGCGCGGGCGCCGGAAGATTCGCCGCCGGACCTCGCCACCGACACTCGCCCGAAGCTCGACCGTCTCACGCAATCGCTGATAGCGGCCCTCGCGCGGGTCGAGCCGATGCGCCATGCCGACGACTGCCCTCTGCGGCTCGCCGACAGCGTCGCCCGCTGGAAGCACCTGACGCGCTATGACGCGGCGTTGAACACGCCGCTGTCCCGCGCGTTATCGCATGTTTGCGCGGCGGGCGGAATCGGGGCGGTCGGCTAGCAACTCAGGCGACGGCGGCAGCAGACCCGACAAGCGGGACGACAGCGAGTCCGCGTCCAAGCCGTTCGCCAAGAATCCGATACGTCGAGAGCTCGAACCCGGACGCCAGCACGCGCGTACGCAATGCTGCCGCGTCGGCCAGCGTCGGAGCCGTGCCGAAGTATTGCCAGTTGTCCACCACATGCCACGCATGCAGGCCCGTACCGGGATCGCGCTCGTCGATCGCAATCGCGCCGGGATAGGGCCAGGGCGCATCGCGCGCGTCGTCCCGGCGGGCGCGGACCAAGCGATTGTGCGGCGGACGCAAACGCGCGACCGTTTGTGACTCGGCGAGCAGCGCGCCGATCTCGCCGCCCGTCGCCGTCCACTCGACACGCCGAACCAGTGCCGCAAGCCGCAAGTCCTTAGACGAGCGCCGCGGGCCTGTCAGATGCGAGCGCACCCGCTGACGCAGTCGCACGCTTCTGCCGACGAAAAGCGGTGCATCGTCCTCGCCGTAGAACACATAGATTCCGCAGCCGGCTGGAATTCGCTCGATCGTGTCCTCGTCGATGTCACCGGCAAGGCGAAATCGCCGCGTGACCTGCTCCATATGCGCGCGCAGGACGTCCGATGCATGCGAGCGATGCAGGTGCTGCCAGAACTGCCAGAGCAGATCGGCGTCGGCGAGCGCCCGGTGCCGCGCCGCCGGCACGAGCGCATGACGCTCGACCAGCGCATCGAGCCCATGCCGCTTCTCGGCCGGGTACACCGCGCGCGACAACTGCACCGTGCACAGCACGTCAGGCTGAAATTTGAGCCCGATCCGCTTGAACTCTCCGCGCAGAAAACCGTGATCGAAATGCGCGTTGTGCGCGATGAAAAGACGCCCGTTCATCCGCTCGAAAAGGTTCGACGCGAGTTCGTCGAAGGTGGGTGCGTCGCGCACCATCGAATCGGTGATGCCGGTCAGGTTCTGGATGAACGCCGGAATCGGCTTCTGCGGATTGACGAGCGAACTCCACTGCGTCAATCCGGACGGCCCGACCTCGACGATGCCGATTTCGGTAATCCGATCGATGCCGAGCGAGCCGCCCGTCGTTTCGAGATCGACAAAGACGACGGGGTCGGCGGGAAATTCGTGGCTGGAAAGCGGAGGAAGAGCGTGCATCTCGATGAATGAGGGCGCAGCATTCCGGATTCGAGCTGGATCTCGGAAGCGCTTGCGCGTGAAGATGCCGCCATTTTAGCCCACGTAGATGACGCGAGCGAATCCTTGCAAATCTCGAGTACCAATCACCCGGCGGTTTCAGAGTTTTGCAATCCCATTTGAATCGGAATTGCGCCTCGGCATTTACCCCAATTTACGGGCACGACTTATTCGGCGCGAACGAAAACACTAACCGTTTAAACGATCAAGGGCGAATTAACGCGCCTCCGCGCTTCAAAAACAGCGGCGTGAAAACGACAGCAGCGCAATTCTCGGATACCCGAATAACAAAAACCCCTTGCGGACACAAGGGGTTTGTCGAAGCGTCAAACGGCTCGCCGATCAGAGAGCGCGGATGTTCGCCGCTTGCTTGCCCTTCGGCCCAGCCTTGACTTCGAATGACACCCGCTGACTCTCCTTCAGCGACTTGAAGCCGTCGGCACGGATCTCGGAGAAGTGCGCGAACAGATCTTCACCGCCGGCGTCCGACGTGATGAAGCCAAAGCCTTTAGCATCGTTGAACCATTTGACGATACCAGTTTCCATATACCTGTTTTCCTTCGGAAGTTTGATTAAATGCGGGCGAACCCTATAAACGCCGTGCCAGTTCAGCGAACTCGACGGCACCGCTTTTATATAAGCAGCCGATCGTACCGTCAAGACAATTTTATCCACGGATGTCAGCGACCCACTCGCTTCATCAGCTCCAAGCGCATTTATCGCCGTCACAAAATAAGCACATGAAACATAATTCTTAAAACGAGAAGAATAATCGGAGGAAACTCTCACCCGCGATGTAACAAGGTTTATTCAATCGTAAGTGTTTACGCGCCTTGTTCGATTGCGCGCGACTCAGCAACATGGAGCGGTATTTGCAGACGAATAGGAGGGCCAGTTGTGATGACCGAACTCAAGCGCGTTGTTCAATGGATGAAGTCGCTGGTATCGCCGCAAGCCTCTGCCGCGCCAGTCCTGGCTTCCCCGCTCGATTTCGATCCGGTTTGGCACGGGGATCATTGGCAGAATCTCTTGTCATCCCCGATGGACGCGAGGCACTACGTCATGGAAGACTGGACGCTTCCTTTCCAGCACGAGCACGAGCTCGCTGGCGACGCGCCGAGCGAATCAGCCGAGCGAAAGGCGGCCTGAACGAGTTTGAAAGTCACGAATCAGAAGGCAAAAAAAAGCGCGACTGGAGAGTCGCGCTGACAAAGGCTTGGAGATCTTTTCCGTCAACGAAAAAGTCTGCTTCGGAAAGCAGAAAGCTCAGTATAGCTGCGGGTTAGAGGAAGAATTACCACTGTAAAAAGCAATCTTCTATTGCGATAACCTCAACAATCCAATTCTCGGATTATTCCGCTTGCACGCTGTCGTGAATGCGCAACGTCACACGGGTTGACACCGCGTCACCGGATCATATAAACCCGGCTAAACCCTTGTCAATAAAGGCGTTGACGGCATATTCGCATCATTGCCGTTCAAAGAATAATTTGTTGCGGAAAACGGAATGTCTGCGCTTTAACGCCGTCTTTACACTTCGAGTGGTCCGGAAACAAATGTGTTCGAAATTGAACATATTGCTCACCTGACAGCGCCTCTCGCAGCGCGTCGGAGGAAAGGTTTCCTTCAAGCCTGGGCTGACAAGCCCATTCTGCTCTCGGAGTTACAAAGATGAAAAAGACTCTCATGGTCGCTGCCCTGACGGGCGTATTTGCTACCGCCGCTCACGCGCAAAGCAGCGTCACGCTGTACGGCCTGATCGACGCCGGCATCACCTATACGAACAACCAGCAAGGCCACAGCAACTGGAAAGCGACGAGCGGTTCGGTCAACGGCAGCCGTTGGGGCTTGCGCGGCTCTGAAGATCTCGGCGGCGGTCTGAAGGCAATCTTCACGTTGGAAAACGGCTTCAACATCATGAACGGCACGAACGGCCAAGGCGGCCGTGAGTTCGGCCGTCAGGCATTCGTCGGCCTGTCGAGCGATCAGTTCGGCGCCGTGACGCTCGGTCGTCAGTACGACTCCGTCGTCGACTATCTCGGACCTCTGGCTCTGACCGGCACGCAGTACGGCGGCACGCAGTTCGCCCACCCGTTCGATAACGACAACCTCGACAACTCGTTCCGCGTGAACAACTCGGTCAAGTTCACGAGCGCGAACTACGCTGGCTTCAAGTTCGGCGGCATGTACGGCTTCTCGAACGAAGCCGGCGGCTTCGCCGACAACCGCGCGTACAGCGTCGGCGCGTCGTATAACTACGGTCCGTTCAACGTCGCTGCGGCGTACATGCAGCTGAACAACGCGAACGCCCTCGTTCCGACGAACCCTAACGGCGCGATCGCCTCCGACGCTCCGTTCGCGGCTGGCCGTCAGCGTGTCTTCGGTGGTGGCCTGAGCTACGCGTTCGGCGCGGCGACGGTCGGTTTCGTGTTCACGCAGACCATGCTTGACGATGCCACCCAGATCACGACGGCGGGCACGAGCGGCGGCCCGGCTATCGGCCTGACCGACGGCCACGTTCGCTTCACGAACTACGAAGTGAACGGTCGTTACAACCTGACACCGGCACTGAGCCTGGCAGGCGCCTACACGTACACCGACAGCCGTATCGATGGCGTGAAGCCGCGCTTCCACCAAGTGAGCCTGCAAACGGCGTACGCGCTGTCGAAGCGCACGGACGTGTACCTGCAAGGCGAATACCAGCACGTGATCGGCGGCGACGATGTTCCTGGCCTCGGTGCGACGATCACCGGCGTGGGCGTTTCGTCGACGTCGAACCAGGTTTCGGCAACGGTCGGCTTGCGTCACCGCTTCTAAGCCGGACTGGAAGTACCGTTGTAGAAAAGGCGCCGCTTGCGGCTAATGCCGTTCAGTTAGTGCGACGTGAAAGTCGCGTAGAGGATTGTTCCATCTGGTTTCGGCCAGAAGAGGA
>NZ_FCON02000158.1 GCF_001544535.1 Caballeronia choica
CTCGCAATCCCGAAACCAGGAGCCAAAAGCCGCCTGAATTCCAATCGTCGAGGCGACAACTACCTTGAAAACTTCCGGTATCGACCTGCGTATTGTCGAAAAGCGGTACGCGGCCTTAAGCTCGGCAGCGTTGAGCGATTGCGGAAACGAGCTCTGCGGGCTGCAGGCGAGGCGGCGCGCCAGGGCAACAAGACGCCGTTCCAGACGTGCGTCGCCCAGGTTCGCAGCGCCGAACTCGGTGTTTGCCCAATCGTCGATATCGTTCTCGCCCGCCAATCTCGCACGCCGTTACAAACAGGGTGCGCGAAAGTTAACATTGACGCTACGTGTTTACAAGCAATTCTTTCGCGTCAGATCCCGAAGATGTGGGCAATCCTGAGATGCTGAACCGGGGCGACCGTAGACTTCGGGCTCAACGTCAAGGGCGACGTGGTGGCGGCGAACGCCCTCTCGACGAAGGCGACAAAGCTCACCGCGCGATCGAGGTACACCCATAGGCCACGGAGCTTTGGTAGTTTCGCCAACACCCTCAAACCGACGGGCGGGCGTGCCGACACGGGTCCAGCGTTTGACGAATTCCCGCGTATAGCGTCGTACGTAACGCACACTCGTCGTGTGTGCGAGCGACAGAGCCCGCTCCGCCATAATCTCAACCAGCTGTGCCGCACGCTCAGCTCGCAGTCGTCTCGGCCCTTAGTTTAGGTATATTCGCGCCTCGCAAAAAGCACGAAATCGGAGCGGAGCGCTCGAAGCCATTGACCAATGGTCGCGCAGCGGCTCGAGGCTCCGATTCCACACAGCTTATCTATTCGCCTTTCCCAAGCCGGCTTCGTGCAGGAAGCCGCGGACGGTGTCGCAAAACTCCAGCGGGTTCTCGGTCATCGGATAGTGACCGGTTCCGGCCAACACAGCAATCTTGCTGCCTGGGATCCGCGACGCTGCCTCCTCAACCTTTTCCTGGTACACGAGCCAGTCCGCGTCACCACGAAGCAGCATCACGGGTGATTTAATCCTTCCAACTTCCGACCGCTTGTCGAAGTTCGCGTAGCCGGTCAAGTCTCCACGCATGACCTGCGGCGTGGTCCGCGAGATCTGCCACACGACTTCTGCGGCTCGATCCGGCGGGGTGCGATAACCGGTCATCGACCGGGACCATGCACCAATGATTTCTGTCCCGTTCATGAGAAGCATGTCCAGGAAAAACTCCGAGACGGTCGGCGTGTAATCGGCACCTTCAGCCGAGATGATCGCGCCATAGGCGTCGGGCCGGCGCGATCCGAGTTCCAGCACGAGATTGCCTCCCATTGAGCAACCGATAATTGCCGGCTTCTTCAGGCCGAGGATATCCATCAGCCGCTCGTTGAATTCGGCGTGACGCGTCAGGCTGTGGAACGGGCCATCCGCGGGCAGTTCGGTTTTGGAGTGACCGGGAGCGTCGACCGCGATGACACGAAATTCGTCGGACAGCCCGTCCAGCACGTGGCGATACATGAGCGTGTCCTGAGACGCCGCGTGAAAGCATACGACCGGATGGCCTTCGCCGGCTTCTTCATAGTAGACGCGGATGCCGTCCACCATCACGTAATGACCGGTCGTTTCCTTCCCCGACGGCTTCGGGCCGGGAGAATAGGATGGTTTTTCGCCTGAATCGGGTTTTCCAACACGCTTCATCGCGTCGAATGCTCGAGCCATCACATCGACATACTGCCAGGCAGCGACTGTGTTGCCTTCGAGTGTCAGCTTGCCCATGCCCGGCGACAGCGCTTCGAACCAGTCAATCTTGCCGTCGAGCACCCGCTGCCATTCTTCGTCGGGTCCCGCAACGACGATGTCGGCGCCCAACGGACTTCCCTCGGGGAAAACTGCGACGGCTTTGCCTGCGAGCACGGCGAGCGTTGAGTACCCGTTGTCATGTTTGAACTGAATGCGGCCGTCAAAGTAGCGAGCTGCCCGCGTCCAGTCCTCGTCGCGGTTGAGTTCACTGGCGAAATCATTCCACCAGGTGGTGTCGGTAAGCTTCGACATGATGCGTCTCCTAATATTTGGGTTATCCCGCTGGGAGAACCCTTGCTCGATTGGGTTAACTGAAGGTCGCCGGCAGCGCTACGTCTAATCGCTGGCGTTTTAAAGTCACCGCCGGCCGTCATGGATCTGTTGTCTTGCGCGAATCGGCGGGCTACCTGATGAACTGCTTCACGTAATCCGCGCCAAGGCCGATTTCTTCATAGTAGGTACGTGCCGCCTCGATCTTGGTAAAAACATCCTCGTAGCCCACGGCGACGCCCTGCGGGTCAACGTAGGTGTAGCCACCGGTCACGTGAAACCAGGTGATCATCTCGTCGACGTCTTCTGGAACAAAAAGGGTGTGCGTTTCGCCCGCCGGTTCGTGCGCATACGAATTCAACTCCGCGACCCAATCATGCTCGAGGTAGTACCATCGGCCCTTAAGCACCATCGCGTGTACCGGGCCGGTATGCCGATGGCGCGAAAGGACGCCGGACTGTCGCACGCGTAACAGGTTCACGTAATAGCCCTGGCTCGCGCAAAGCAGCAATGGCTTGAACGAAACCGTCTTGGTCATGGGCACCCAAAGTTTGTCGTCCTCGAGCATTTTGTCGAGTACCCCAAGATGCACGATGTCGGCCGACATGAACGGCGGTTGCGGCAGTTGATAAGGAATCGCTTCTTCATCGCCTCGTTTTTCAGATACGGTAGACATGCTTCACTCCTTAATTTCAGATATGAAAACTGTTGCGCCCACGCCTGCCTGCGTGATGTGAGCGCCGGGGACAAAGTTCTCTACAGCCTCGATCAGACTCTATTCAGAGCAAGGATCGTGCGTTATTCGACATTACAGACGGCACGAGACACCAGCGCCCGGTCGTGCTTTCGGAACCAGCCAGTGGTTTCTCGCGTGAAGAATGCTGTCAGGAAGAACGCGATCACCATCAGGCCAGCGATGAAATACAGCGCGTCGTTGTACCCTCCGGCTTTGCCGAATCCTCCGCCCGCTCCGATCAACGCGCCGATCACGAAAGGTCCGAACCCGCCAAGGTAGATGCCAACGTTAATAATCGCGCCTGCAATGCCAGTGGTTCCTGGCTTCGTCGAGTCGAACGCGATTGCATAGACGAGCGTGTAGGGTGCGTTCAATGCAAATCCTGCGAAGAGCTGGATTGCCACCAGTGTGCCAAGGCTCATGTAGGAATACTTGAACAGAAGCATGCCGATCGCCAGCCAGATGAAGACGATCATCAGACAAAGCTTTCGACCGAGGCGATCCGAGATCCAGCCCCACACGATCTGACCGACGCCGCCCGTGATCGTGAACAGCACGCTGTATGCAGCGGCCTCCGCGAAGTTGTAGTGGGCGACGAACGCAAGATACTGCGGCAACCAGAAGCTGATCCCGAAGTAACCGACGATGGCGAGCAGCGAGACGAGCGCGATGATGGAGATGTTCGGATTCTTCATGGCCACGCCGAACGACCCCTTCGGTGCGCCAGCGCCATGCTCCAAATCAGGCGACAACGGTGGGGTTTCGCCGGCTTCAGTGACGTGGGCGTGAAATCTATCGTAGCGCTTTTCACTGCAATACCACCAATACAGGGCGAACACGATCACCATCGGAATCGGGAAAAACAGGAACGCGATGCGCCAGTTTTCCGGCCCATAAACGCTGAGCAATCCGCTTATCGCGAAGCCGCCGATCAGCGTCCCCCAGGGGTATCCCGTGTGATGGATTCCGAGTGCCAGCCCGCGACGTTCCTTCGACCACCATTCGGCAAGCGAGGTTACTTCAATCGACTCGCCGGCCCCGCCGAAGGCGTGCGACAGAACCTGCAGCGCCACCAATACGCCGATTGACGCGGTGAGCACGTTCAGACCCGTCAAGCAGGTAAAGAGCGTATAGCCGATCACGATCGGAAGGTGTCGATATTTGCGGCGCCAGCCGTGGCCACCCTTGTCAGCCCAAATCATCGTCGGGATCGCGATCAGCGCTGTCGACATCGTGATGATGGTTGCGTACAGGCCGATGGTCGCAGCGCTGGTCCCGAACTCCTTCGTGATTGACGGTAGCACGGCGAACAACATCTGGCGGGAGTTTGCATCCATTGCGTAGACGAGCCACAGCAGCAGCAGCGCCATCCATGACTCGGGCGCCACCATCCTTTTTTTGATTGGCGACGCGAGGCGAGCCGAGGCGCCGCCTTTATCTACCGTTTCCATTACATCCTCCATGGGTTTGACGTTTGGCGCTGTTGGCCGCCAGGTGCAAGACAGGACGTCGTCTCGTATTTATGAAGCGCTTCAAAATTAGACTGGATTTTCTTACTTGAATGGTCGCGGCTACGTTTCGTTTTGAAGCGCTTCAAGTTTGACGCCGGTTTCCCGCCAATGCAAACCGGGTTTTCCCTATAAATAGCCGTGTAGCCCAATATATATCGTAGGTGTAAACCTACGGGTTGACATTCCATCACACAAGCGCGATTCTGAAAGCGCTTCATTTATGAGACGTTAGGCGAACAGATACGTGCATTTGTAGGGCCGCAGCGAATTCGGCTGTTCGTATTTGTAGCGCTTCATTTTTGGATAGACGCAGCTGCGCGGCGAGTCGGTTGCTTCGAAGACCGTTTCTGCCCCGTATCGATGTCTAGCAGGCAGTGCGTCGGGGCGTACCAAACCGTAGCGCCGGCGTGAATCAATCATTGGAGGAGCACAAACATGTCGCAAGAAATGAAGTCACAAGGCACCAGCATGGAAGTGAACGGAACGACCCTCTGGGTCGAGGACACGGGCGAGGTCGACTTGCCGGTCGTTCTCTGCCTCCACTCCTGCTTTCTCGATGGGACGATGTTCGACGGCCTGGTTCAGGCAGCCGCAGGCAAATTTCGGGTGATCCGTCCTGATTTCAGGGGCCAGGGCAAAAGCGCGCTCGATAAGGTCGATATCATTACGATGGACAAATGCGCGGACGACATCTCTGCCTTGATCGACAAGATGGGTATCAAGTCGATCAATGTCATGGCTCAGTCCATGGGCGGAGACGTTGCCTTCCGACTCATTGCTCGCCGCCAGGAACTCTTTCGATCCCTGGTCGTCGCTGGCTCGTCGGCTTGCGGCGAGCCGCCTGAGCAAGGTGCGCGTTTCGCACAATGGGTCGTTGACGCCGGCGAACAGGGTTTCACGGGCCAAATTCTCGAGATGACCATGGAAGTGATGTTCGGCAAGACCACTCGCCACAATCCTGAAAAGCAGGAAATGCTCGCGTACTGGCGCGACCGCATCGCTGCGTTGCCGAAATCATTGCGCCCTGCGATGAAGGGCGTCATGCACAGAGAAAGCTCGGTCGAACTGTTGCCATCGATCAAAATCCCGGTGCTAATCATCAACGGCGAAGAAGACATGCCGCGGCCGCCGGCGTGGTCCGATCAAATGAAGCGGGAACTGCCGAACGCGAAACTGATCCGGCTCAGCAAAATCGGACATAGCCCCACCTTGGAAGCGCCCGAGCAAGTACTCCCGGCAATCATCGATTTCTTCTCCGATCCACGCGTGTAGCCGTCTTGGCCATCTGGCCGTCTGCGGGCGAAGGTTGGCTTTGACGTTGTGAGAAAAAGAAGACCTCCAGAGCGTCGATAAGCGCGGGCATGGCCCGCGCACACGTGCCCTTACGAGCAGCGGCGTCCAGCTTTTTGGCGAATCCGTGGGCAGACTGAGCGGAGGCCACTCGACCTGCCAGATGAATCCCCTGAATCGGAGGCGCTTCGAAGAATCGTTGCTCGACGAGTATGAGGGAACTCGTTGTCTGACGGTCAAGCCAGCCGGTAGCTGTTTGGACACGTTCGCGACATCCGAAAGGCGTCACGCCCGCCCTCTCGCGGCTTATCAGGTTGAGGGTGGGCCGGGTGGAACCCGGACCGTTTCATCCCAACCGACCAGACCTGAGGCGTTTATAAACCGGCCGGCGCTCACCGGCTCCCGCCGCCTTTTACTTCAATACGATGGGATTCACAGGCGCCCCCGTCCCGCCAACCACCTTCAACGGCGCCGCCGCATAGAGGAAGGTCCACTGACCGTCCGCGGCACAGTCGTCGGCGAGCAGGTCGAGTTGAGCGATCTCCGTCAATGTCACACCCAGATTACGCATCAAGGCGTTATGCAAGGGGAGTTCACAGCCCGATACAGGATCAACCGTCACCTCGTTGGCGATGGTGTCGGTGACAAGGTTGGGAATCTCCATGTCCTGGAACCACTGCACCAGCTCCGGACTGTACGTCAGACCCGGCTCCTTGAAGTTCGCGTAAAACTCGGCATGATCGCGTTTATAGAAGGAGCCAATCCAGCCCGTTCGGATAATCAGAATGTCGCGCTTCTCGATCGTGACCCCTTGCGCCTTTGCCGCGGCGAGCAGGTCCAGATGCGTGAACGTTTCACCGGGTTCCAGCACTTCCTTGTTGCGGTGGCGTGCGATGTCGATCAATACGCCCCGCCCAACGACGCCTCGCTCGCCGATCGCACAGACACTTGCCTTCGCCAGTCCGCCGATGGTGGTGTCAGCGTCGTAGCCGTTCCAGATCTGATCGTCGTACCACACGTGGCCCAACGCGTCGTACTGCGTCGAGCCCTGGAGATACATGAACATCACGTCGTCCGCATATTCATACGAGCCCGGAAATCGGGGACCTTTGCCGCAGTTGTAGTGACCGCGGTCCATCACACTCATCCGCTTCGCGGACTGACGGCCTGGCCAGACAGGATCTCCGTCCGGATCGCCCATCCGCACTTGTAGCGTGAAGCTCTTGCCCTGCTTGACGGTCGCGATACCCTTGAGGATTTCGGCTGAAGTCAAATAGTTGAGCGACCCGACCTCGTCGTCCGGCCCCCACTTGCCCCAGTTTTTTGGGGAATTTTCCAGCAACTCGCGCACGTGCGGAACGTTCTTGGCTTCCATGTTTGTCTCCTTGAACGACAGCTAATATTTGCTGATGGGCTGAAGCGGCCAGCGCCAGCCGACTCATCAACGGACCTCGTTAATTGCGGTGCTGCAGCGCTGTCAGACCGACAAGATCCGCCGTAACGAGCGCATCTTCCAGTCGCTCGGCCGTCAACTCCGGGCTCATGTTTTTGCTGTATGCCGCGCCGAGTGTGGCGCTGACGATCGTCGACATTTCTTGCGTGGTCAGCGCCCCTTGCTGTCCGAGTTGCGAAAACGTGACGGGAAGATTGACCGCACACAAGAGCTCAAGAAGCTCGTCGACTTCAGCGTCGTCGCGCTTCTCGACGACGAGCTGAACCAGGGTGCCAAAGGCCACTAACTCGCCGTGAAGCATCGCGGCCATCGTGGGCACTGCGGTCAGTCCGCGGATCAGTGCGTGAGCCAACGAGAGGCCCCCGCTTTCGAATCCCACGCCGCTCAGCAGCACCGTGCCTTCCACGACGCGTTCAACGTCTTCGTCCAGTTGGCCCTTCGCGATCGACCGGTACGCGCGAGGACCGTACTTGATCAACGTTTCGTAAGCGGCGTGGGCCAGCAGCAGCGCGGTATTCAACGGTGGCGTATCAAAAGAATTGTTCCCGCGTGCTGCCTTGCATTGCGCTGCTTCAAACTTTTTGCTGACGGTGTCACCGATTCCGGCCGCAAAAAATCGCGCGGGCGCCTGAGCGATGATTTCGGTGTCGACTACGACAGCGGCGGGATTGCTTTTGAGATACTCGACGCCGGCGACACGGTGCGTCTCGTCGTATAGAACGATCAACCGGCTCGTCGGCGCATCGTTAGATGCAATGGTGGGGCAGATGACGACGGCGACGTCGAGAGAAAGAGAGATTCCTTTCGCCGAATCGATTGTCTTTCCTCCGCCGAGACCGATGATGACGTCGGGTTTTTCTGCTCGCGCCCGTTCGGACAGCGCCGCGATCGCAGCCTTGGTGCACTCACCGGGAAAAACAATATGGGTCGCATCGAGGCCCGCAGCCTTCATCGACTCGATCGCAAGCGGCCAGACCTTTTCGCCGACGACGGCATCGCACAGTGTCAGCGGCCTTTGATAGCCCATTTTCTTGAGCAATGGCCCGAGTTCCTGTAAAGCTTTCGGACCCTGCAGATACTGCCCTGGAAAACCCATGGTGCGTAACATGTGCGGCTCACTTGAATGTGTTGGGAACGGAAGGCGATCGAAGCGATCAGGTCATTAACCATCCGCCAGCGACGTCGATAACCTGTCCCGTCACGAAGCTCGCCTCGGCAGAAGTCAGGAACGCGCAGACTGCTGCGACTTCGTCTGTCGTGCCCAGTCGCCTTAAGGGTGTGACGTCAACCACTGCGGCATTTGCCTCTGAGGACACTGTTCTGAGCAGCGGCGTGTCGATTCGGCCGGGGGCGAGTCCGTTCACGGTAATGCCGTGTGGACCGAGTTCACCTGCCAGGTGGCGTGTGAACGCGATCAGAGCGCCCTTGGTGGTGCTGTAATGGGAGCCCACAATGTCGAGGTACGCCTTTCCGGCGACAGACGACATGGTTACGATGCGCCCAAAGCCCCGCTTGACCATGCTAGGGGACGCGATCCGACAAAAATTGAACGCGCTGTTGAGGTTGACGTCCACCACCCGCGCCCATTCGGCGGGCTCCATCTCAAAGATGCGGGCGGGGGCGCCGTTATGCTTGGGCGAGATACCGGCATTCAGTACAAGCGTGTCGACCTCGCCGAAAACGGATGAAATCGCGTCGACTGCGCGCTGGCAATCGGCGTAGTTCGCAACATCGGCCGCGACGAAGTGTGCCTTCGCGCCAGCTTCAGTCCATTGGGCTACCTTCTCCCGGCCAAGTTTTTCATCGAAGTCGACCACACCCACGGAGGCCCCCTCCCCGATGTAGCGCTCGACAATAGCCGACCCGATACCACCGACCGCGCCCGTAATCAAAACGACTCGATTTGAATGACTCATTTAATCACCGCCATGGTGTTCAGTTGTTGCCGTCTGGATGCGTCAAAGCTGGAACGGAATGTCTTACTTGCCGAAGACGCGGGCGTCGTCAAAACGATCGCGATCGAAGCACCTCGGGTCCGATCTGTCCTCGCTCTTGAGCTCTTGAGCTAGCCCGGTCTATTATGAAGCGCTTCATTCTGAAGCCGTAACAAAAAGCCAGATGACAGTGCTATATTGCAATATAGATGAGTGTCACAAACTTATTTGAAGCGCTTCAAGTATTTAGTTCAGGGCGATATTTGTCAATCCGGGTGTATACCCGCAGGCAGAATGGAGGGCGCGCGATCACGCGCTTTGGAATAATGGTTTCTATGACAAATTTAGATCCGCCGCGTCCTACTTTGGAAGATGTCGCGAAGCTCGCTGGCGTCTCGCTGGGAAGTGCGTCTCGTGCCCTGTCGGTTCCTGATCAGGTAAAACCAAAGACACTCGCGCAAGTCAAGCGGGCCGTCGAGCAGCTGGGCTATGTCAGCAATGGTGCGGCGCGCGCCTTGGCATCGAAACGCACACGGACAATCGGAGCAATCTATCCGACGATGTACAACCCGGCGTTCGTCGAGTCGCTGCACACGTTGCAGCAGACTCTATGGGGGCTGAACTATCAGGTCGTTCTTGCGATACACGAGTACATTCCAGAACGCGAATACGAGGTCGTGAGAGCGGTCGTCGAGCGCGGCGTAGACGGGGTCGTGTTGGTGGGTACCTCTCATGAAGATCGCGTCTTCGATCTGATGCGCCAGCGTCGCATTCCCCTAGTTCTCACCTGGCAACTCGATGAGCCGCGCTACGGCGAGTGCATCGGTTTCGACAACTGGCGTGCAACTTACGAGATGACCAAAGAGGTCCTGGCGCGAGGCCATAAGCGAATCGCGATCGTTTGCGGTTCTCGCAAGAATAACCAGCGAGCTCGGCAACGCGTAGACGGGACTGCAGATGCAATGAAAGAGCTCGGATTGGATTTGGCCCCGGACCTTGTGATCGAGGAGCCCTTCTCCATTGAGGGGGGCCGTGACGCTATTCGCCAGATTGCCGCGCTTGACGATAAACCCACGGCATTAATCTGCCATACGGATTTGCAGGCGATTGGCGCATTACACGAGTGTGGCATTCAAGGCATTCGTGTGCCGGAAGACATGTCAATCACAGGAATGGATGACATCGAACTTGCAGCGTTGACAAAGCCTGCACTGACCACGATCCGCGTCCCGACCAAGGAGATCGGCGTGCTTGCGGCGCGTCGTATCGTAGGCCTCATTGAAAAGCGCACGTTTGACGATCCACTGTCCGTGAAGTGCGACGTGATCCTCAGAGAGAGTCTGGGCGACGCGCCGGCGACATCCAAGCGCATCGCAGCGGTACGAAAATCTCGCCGATAAAGCCGAGTAGTAAGCGCCCGCCAGGCGCTTACTTAGTCGCCCCTTCAGAACTGCGCGGAGCCAGCGCCAGTGAGTGATGGGAAGAAGTTTGAGAGTTATCGAACTCCCAGAAACAATATCGATCTGATTTTCTTTCTGGGAGTTTGCGAGCCACGCCGATGAGCACACCGGATTTTTTTCGCAGCCGTTTGGACGCAATGATTGATCTTCGTATGCGACACGTGTCGCCGTCCGCCGGACGTAAATCGGCAGAGGTAGTAGACGGCAAAGCTCTTTCTTGCCTTGTCACATTCAACAGTCGCAATATTAGAAGTTGAAGCTGTGACCTGTTGTACGACCAGCAGTTGCCTACCCGGACGTGCGCGATTGGCAACGATCGGGTTCGAAGCTCCGGGGACAAAGTACCCTTCAGCAGACGGTTCGTCCTGGAGACAGAAGGAATCGACACTGCCAGCAGCCGTGCGGTGTGGGGGCGAGGCAAGTTCCGCATGCGTAACATAAGTGAATTGTCGTACCCTCCGTAACAATCGAAGAGCCCAAGCTGCTGGTGGCTCTAACCAAACGGTAGGTAGCCGGTTGTTCCCTGACGAAGTGGGAGCACGTCGTCGTGAGCGCTACCGGGGGAGAGACAGACGCTAAACGGACAGGCACAACGCAGTCTGGTTGTGTCGGCAAGATTGGGAACGTGGTAAGCCTGATTCTCCGCCTGAAGTTTCAAAGCATCGAAACGAGGCAGGCAACCCGCGAGGGACGCTGTTGGGGGAGCAGGTATGAGAACGCGGAGAAAGCGAATGACGACCTGTAATGGGTCGTATAGGGGTTCAAGATTTGCCCCGACCTGCAAGGGTGCAGACTTCCGCGTGGTGCAGTTGTCGCAGGCCAACATTTGAGATTCAACGAAGGGCTGCTTGTGAGTGACCGGTCCGACTACGGTCCAGCGTCCTTCGCCTCAGTAATGAGGCGAATTAACGATGTGACGTTTGCGAAGGGCTTGCTCTGCAATGGCAAGACCGGCGTCAGTACGGCGCTTAACGCTGTGCTCGAGCTGTATGCAGGGAAACTTGCACGTACAGTTCTTCGGGGGCCCTGCTACCGAAAGGCAGTGGGGCTACCCAATCATCCGCTCGCGGTGCTGGCCACACGAATTCCGTGGGCTTCCATCGAAGCAGCGCTGGCGCCGGTGTTTGAGCGGCGTGCTCGCGAGGGCCGCCTCAGTGAAGGCGTCGATCTGTTCGGTGTTGTGCCGGAGCTAGTGGGTGTGGGCGTGAGCTCGGCCGGGCGTCCTCGGTTGCCGTGTCGCCTAATGGTGGGTCTGCTCTACCTGAAGCACGCCTATAACGAGAGCGACGAGTCGGTGTGCGAGCGTTGGGCTGAGAACAACTATTGGCAGTACTTTTGCGGCGAAGAGTACTTTCAGCCGCGTCCGCCGTGCGATCCGACCAACCTGGTACGTTTTCGTCAAGCATTGGGCGAAGCGGGGGTCGAAGAATTGCTGGCGACGACGATCGCGGCTGCCGTGCAGATGAAGGCCGTTGCACCGGTCGAATTCGAGCGCGTGATCGTCGATACGACGGTACAGGAGAAGGCGATTGCGTATCCGACCGACAGTCGTCTGCTGGAGGTGGCACGGGCCAAACTCGTGCAGTTGGCGCAACATGCCGGCCTAGCACTGAAGCAGACGTATGAACGCGAAGGCAAAAGCCTACGTCGTCGGGCCGGTGGCTATGCGCACGCCAAACAATTCAAGCGCCTGCGCCGCGTGCTCAAACGCCAGCGTACTGTGCTGGGACGGTTGCTGCGCGACATCGAGCGTAAATTGCCGGGCGCCACGCGTGAACGACAGGCCCAGCTGCGCGTCTGGCTTGAGCGAGCCTGGCGCATCTGTCGTCAGCGGCCCAAGGATAAGGGCAAGCTCTACGCGCTACACGCCCCGGAAGTCGAATGCATCGGCAAGGGAAAAGCCCGACAGCCGTACGAGTTCGGTGTCAAAGTCAGCCTCGCGATTACGGAGAAGCAAGGGTTGATCATCGGTGCGCGGGCATTCCCCGGCAACCCTTACGATGGGCACACGCTGGCCGAGCAACTCGAACAGAGTTCTATTCTGTTGCAGGACCTGCCCGGTACACCGAAGCCGAAGACCGTGTTGGTCGATCTCGGGTTCCGCGGGGTCGACGCCGAGGTATCATCAGTACACCTGATTCATCGCGGAAAGCACAAGACACTGACCAACTCGCAGCGACGCTGGCTCAAGCGACGGCAGGCGATCGAACCGATCATCGGCCATGTGAAGCACGACCACGGCATGCAGCGTTGCCGGCTCAAAGGGCAAACTGGCGATGCGCTACACGCGGTGCTGTGTGCTGCCGGCTACAACCTGCGCTGGTTGCTACGCGCGATCGTCCGCCTGGGCCTGACGCCTGTATTTTTTATCCTCGCGCGGTTGCATTGGCTCGTCAATGTCACGCCGCATCCATTGACTCCGCATCGCGATCACTTCCGACCGGCGAACTTCCCCTCGCCAACAGACCGCACCTTCGGCTTCGCTCGTCACGCAAAATGAATTTTGCAGGGCCGACTACTTATGTTCCCGTCATCTGAACTCAGCAGCTTGACATCTCCCAGGCGTCGTTTTCCAACATGTCCACGTGGACAAGGCGCAAGCACTCTGAGCCGGACCAACACACGATTGCGAAACGCGCGACACAGTGCGCAGTTCCACGTGTGTGCCGATGTCATGTTACTTCGCGCATTACGATCGGCAGACGTCGGCCACTTGCGGTCTCGAATCGAAAAGTCCGAGCTGACTTGTTGGCCCGGATCGATCTCACTCAGGCGCCCCTCGTGCATCGCAGCCAGATCCGGAAAACTCCCCGTGCTCAGCGCCCGGTCCAGCCGTACCTTCGTCGCCAAGTGGTTGGTCTGGCATGGCAAAGGCAGCAAGGCTGTGGAGCGGATCAAGGCACTGAACGGTCGGCTGCTGACGAGGGAAGGGTATGAATTCAGCACGCTTTGGTGGAACCTGAACACCGTCTCTTGCTACTTGAGGAACAACGCGCACACGTTGGCCAACTATGGCGATCGGTATCGTAAGGGCCTGTCGATCAGCAGCAGCATCGCCGAGTCCGCGGTGAACCAGGTCGTCAGCCACCGCATGGCCAAGAAGCGACAGATGCGCCGGACTGACGAACGGGCGCACTGCATGGCGCTCGTGAGGGTCGCCCGGGGAACTCTCGTCGCGCCGCATCTCCGCGCTCAGGATAGCCACCTCGCGTCAGCGCGAATCCATCGGGGCAGCGTCGCCAAGCCGACACCGACCAACGAACAGAACAGAACAGAACAGAACAGACCGTGAAACCATGTCGTACGCCACGCCAGCCTGACAAAATCGACCTCCCCAACTTTTGCACGCTCTCCTTCAAATTAAGAAAATTCAGAGGCGACAACTACTAGGACACCGGGGGATCATTAAGATGGCCTCCTATCCCGATTTTATCTCATGATGAACGGGTTTGCCGTCTTGACGCCGGTATTGATCCAGACGCTCTTGTTTGCAGGTACTCCCGGATCGCGTCGATGCCGTTCTCGCGGCCGATTCCGGAATCCTTGTATCCGCCGAAGGGCGACATGTAGCTCACCGCGCGATAGCTGTTCACCCACACCGTGCCCGCCTGGAGCTTTTCGGCGACACGAATGGACCGCCCGATATCCCTCGTCCAGACGCCTGAGCCAAGACCGAAGCGCACATCATTGGCTATCGCAAGCGCTTCGTCTTCGTCCTTGAACTTGATGATCGACAGGACGGGACCAAAGACTTCTTCCTGGGCAATCCGCATTCTGTTGTTTACGTTGCCGAAAATGGTCGGCTCGACGAACCAGCCCTTGCCGCACTCGGGAGCACTGCCGGGCTTTCCTCCAAGCAGCAAAGTCGCGCCTTCCTGTTTTGCGGTTTCAATGTACGACAGGACCTTCTGGTACTGCGGGCGTGTCGTTACGGGTCCGACCTGCGTGTCCATATTCGACGGATCACCCATTTTTGCGGTCCGTGCCAGCGCCACGAGTTTGTCGACGAACTTGTCGTGGATGCTCTCCTGCAATAACAGCCGCGAGCCAGCAATACACGTCTGTCCAGTCGCGGCGAAGATGCCGGAAACCGCGCCATTCACCGCGTCCTCCAGATCGGCATCTTCGAACACGATGTTGGGTGACTTGCCACCGAGTTCGAGGCTGACGTGCTTGAATTGGCGTGCGGCCGCCTCGTTGATCGCGCGGCCGGTGGAGTCCGCACCGGTGAACGTAATCTTCTTGACGAGCGGATGTTCCACCAGAGGAGAACCGACGTCCTTTCCGAACCCGGTCACGACGTTCACGACGCCGGGCGGAAACCCGGCTTCGGTGAAGAGCTTCGCAAACTCGATCGTGGACGCCGACGTGAACTCGGACGGCTTAACCACGACCGTGCAACCCGCGGCCAACGCGGGCGCAATCTTCCACGTGGCCAGCAGCAGGGGCGAATTCCACGGCGTGATTGCGGCGACGACACCCAGCGGTTCATGGCGCGTGAAATTGAAGTAGCCCTTCTTGTCGAGCGGAACGACAGCGCCCTGAATCTTGTCCGCCAGGCCGCCAAAATAGTAATGCCACTGGAGCAAATACTCGCACTGGCCGAACATCTCCGCCATGAGCTTGCCGTTGTCTCGTACTTCAAACTCGGCAAGCCGTTTTGCGTCGCGTGCGATCAGGTCGCCGACGCGATGCAGCAGCAGGCCACGCTGGCTCGGGGACATCTGTGACCACGGTCCGGCGCTGAATGCGGCATGCGCCGCCTGTACGGCTCGATCAACGTCAGTCCCGTTGCCTTTCGCGATCTGCGCCCAGGTCTCGCCGGTGAAGGGATTTTAGTATCGCACCATTCGCCCGAAGCTGACTGGCATGATTCGCCGTTGATATACATCTCAAACCGTTGCATGACTTTCGTCTCCTGTTGAAATTAAATCAGGCGCCAAGCGGCAGACGTCGCCCAGACCCGGCCAGGATTTTCTGTGCCTTCAAATGACCGGCCTGTCGACCATGCGGCCGTCCACGGCGACGGCCGCTCCTTGAGAAGCGGTGGCACCTTCGACAACCCGGCGCGCCCATTCGACACCCAGCTCGCCGGGGATGAACGCGGCATTGACTACGGCCACCTGTCTCGGATGAATACAAAGCTTAGCCCCAAAACCGAGGCGCTTTGCGCGGATCGTGTCGTGTGTGATCTGCGCGGCGGCGTCGAGCGTGGTACTGACGTCGTCCACCGGTGGCAGCAGGTTGCCGATACGAGTGGCGAAAACGATCTGTGAGCGGCGACATAGGAACTGCTCATCGTCGCCGTCAATGCCGAGATCGAGCTGGAAATCCACGTTGCCGAATACGAGCCGCGTGGTTATTCGTCTGGATGGTGACTTTGCCAATCCAGCGCGACGGGGTAAGCCGTATCAGCCTCGGGATTCGGTGGGCGCTGGCAACCCTGCTTTTGCTTTGGCTGCCCGGCAAACTCAACCGCGAGCATGCGGTTCTTCGGGCGATGACCGATCGTTGCGGGAATCGGTGTCGTGTGATTTGCGTCGAGCCTTGCACTGCCGACGGTCTCCATGCGTTTTATCGCGCCGTGCCCGGGCGGAGCGTGCAATCCGCTGCTCTACCCGGGCTTCTGCTCGCTTCCGCGGCGTTTCTTCACCGGTGCTCGTGCGGTTAGCCCATGTGCAGCCCGCCGTTCAGCGAGAAGTCCGCACCGGTCGAGAAGCCCGACTCTTCCGACGCGAGCCACGATACGATCGAGCCAATTTCGTCCGGACGGCCGAGACGGCGCACCGGAATCGTCGCGACGATCTTCTCCAGCACCTCGGGTTTGATTGCCTGGACCATGTCCGTGCCGATATAGCCCGGCGACACCGTGTTGACCGTCACGCCCTTGGTCGCCACTTCCTGCGCGAGCGCCATCGTGAATCCGTGGATGCCGGCCTTCGCCGTCGAATAGTTGGTCTGGCCGAACTGTCCTTTCTGACCGTTCACCGACGAGATGTTGATGATCCTCCCGAAACCGCGCTCGACCATGCCGTCGACCACCTGTTTGGTCACGTTGAAGAGGCTCGTCAAGTTTGTGTCGATGACTGCGGTCCAATCCTCGTGCGTCATCTTGCGGAACACGCCATCGCGCGTGATGCCGGCGTTGTTCACCAGGATATCTATCTCGCCGACTTCATCCTTGACCTTGTCGAACGCCTTTCGGGTTGAGTCCCAATCGCCGACGTTGCCCTCGGACGCGATGAAATCGTACCCAAGCGCCTTTTGTTCTTCAAGTTATTTGACACGGCGCGGAGAGTTCGGGCCACAGCCGGCGACGACCGTATAGCCGTCCTTATGCAAACGTTGACTGATGCTCGTGCCAATGCCGCCCATGCCACCCGTCACATACGCTATGCGCTTCGTCATATCTCACTCCATTTTCGTTATGCGGAAAGCCGGCGGTGCCGCCCGCCGCTTCCCGCTCGTCTCAGCAAACCTGTTGTGGCCGATAACCGATGAGAATCGCCGCTGACCGCGCTTACGGACGCTCGACCGCCAGCGCCACGCCCATTCCGCCGCCGATGCAAAGCGACGCCAAGCCCTTCTTCGCATCGCGCTTCTGCATTTCGTGCAGGAGCGTGACGAGAATCCGGCAGCCGGATGCGCCGATCGGGTGACCGATCGCGATCGCGCCGCCGTTGACGTTCACCTTCGACGTATCCCAGCCCATCTGCTTGTGAACCGCCAGCGCCTGCGCCGCGAAGGCTTCGTTGATTTCCATCAGGTCCAGGTCGGCCGGCGACCAGCCCGCGCGCTCCAGGCAGCGCCTCGAGGCCGGCACCGGGCCCATGCCCATCACCTTCGGATCGACGCCCGCGCTCGCGTACGCCTTGATGCGCGCGATCGGCGTGAGACCAAGCGCTTCGGCCTTCTTCGCCGACATCACGATCACCGCCGCCGCGCCGTCGTTCAGGCCCGACGCATTCGCGGCCGTCACCGTGCCTTCCTTCGAGAACGCCGGCTTCAGGCCCGCGAGCGCTTCGGCGGTCACGCCATGACGCACGAACTCGTCGGTGGCGAACTTGAGCGGCTCGCCCTTCCTTTGGGGGATGTCGATCGCGATGATTTCATCGTTGAAGCGACCCGACTTCTGCGCGGCTTCGGCCTTGTTCTGCGACAGCGCCGCGAACTTGTCCTGGTCCTCGCGCGAGACGCCGTA
>NZ_FCON02000159.1 GCF_001544535.1 Caballeronia choica
CGACAGAAATCGCGCTGTATCATGCACTTGGCAACCTCCCCGAGCCGCCAAGCACCCACACATTTTACTGACGAGGCGCTTTTTTTTGGAGGAGACTGCGTCGTGATCATCAACAACGATTTCGAAATTGGCTATCTGTTGGTCGCGTTTGCACTACTGGGTGTCATTCTGGTGGGCGCGTTGCTCGGCGTGCTTCATCTTGACCGGTGGCATCCTAAGCTGGTCGGAGCGGCAATTGGGGCGCTGCTGGGTTTCGCCCTAATCGAAGCGGTGCCGATGTTCACCTGAGGATCATCACTTCGTGACAAGCAAGGTCGCGTGCTCCGAGGGACGATGATGGCTCCGTTTGACCGAATTCTCCTGTGTTACGATTCGACACCCGAAGGACGTCGTGCATTGCGATGCGGCGCCGCCCTGGCGCTGCAGTTAGGTGCCGAGACGCATCTTCTTTCCATGCTGGACTTGCCTTTCTGGTCGAGTGGGTTTGACGTATTGTCTAATATACAGACCGACGTGGACCAACAAGCGGCACAGGAGATTCTCGAAGAAGGCCTGGACAAACTTCGCGCCCTAGGCGTGACAGCAACGGGTCATCTTTCGGTGGGAAGCGCGGTTGACGAAATTCCAAAGGTGGCGAACGCCTTGTCCGTCGACTTGATCGTCATTGGACATCGCCCAGGGGGCAGCTTTGCCCGATGGTTGACGGGAGAGAACCACGCGTTACTGCTAAACCGTGTATCGTGCGGCGTTTTGTTCGAAGTGGGGAAATAAACGCGATGCGGCGCTCAGTTCCCATTCACGCTGGGCAGAAGCGGAGACCACCCGGTGCGACCAGAAACCGCCAAAATGCAGCGAACCGACTCCAATGGCCGGTGTCTTGGGTCGCGGATCCAGCATCGCGGATGTGCACGCGGACTGGACGATCGTGCGATGGTGCTCATTCGTCTATGCAACGAAATGCTGCCTCGATCGATCAAGGCCGACGTCTACAGACCCCAAATAATATTGGCGTCTTGCTTATCCGCTTCTCGCATCATGTCCAAAAGCGGCCAAGCGCGATGGGAAAGTCCGCCGCGGTCTGGATCGGATGGCACCTGCGGAGAATGATGGAGCGCGTCGAGCGTCGCCTGTTCTACGCCGTCTTTCTGTATCGCCGTTTCTAGCTGTGCAATGGCGCGCGGCAATTCGTCATGCTGAATTACGCCCCGCGTACCGAGGCGCTTGCCGATGAGGCCGAGCAGGTATTGTGCGAGATTCTTGAGCATAACTACGTCCGGTGAAGCAGTGGATTGAAAAGTTATCAGCATGATGATTTCCTCTTCGAGGGTGGATCGCTATTTCCGGTATGTCCCGTATGCCGTGAAGTGCGACCCGAGATCAACCGCGCGCGAACGATTTGCGCAACCTCGGTCGTGCCCGACCGCGGTTGGCCGCAGCGAGGCCTCGCGACGCGAGACGACGGGGTGCCTTACATTGTTCAAAGGATAATTTTTCCGACGCCGCCTTGTTCGTCGCTAACACGACAGCCCCAAGCCCAGCCAGCTTTCTTTGGTTTGCGCAGGTCCGACACGACTGCCTATAACGTATTTTACATCACATCGTGACAAAAGTGAATTAGCTGGACACTATGGATTTATAGTCGTTCTTGTGGCGCTCGGTGGTCACAGTCTGACTCTGATCCGGTTCGGCATCCGCGCCCCGTCTTTCCAACCCGAGCGACCATCAACCGAATCGCGGGTTGTCACTTCGTCGAACTCGCCGTCTTTCCCGCCGCCAGGTAGTCACATGAAGAAAGTCGGATTCTTTGCTCGCTTAGCCAAAAATCGAGCTTTCGGAGCCCGATTGAGTGGGACCCCGCGAGGCCTGTCGCGGCGCACGGGCGCTCGCATGAGGAAACGGATGTCGATGACCTGCGATCGACACTTTCAAACTGCCATCCTCAGGACGGTTTAACTTCCGCCGCCGGCTATTTGCTATATTCGCGCCATTGCAAGTCACGCAAATGCAAATCGAAGTGTTGGTTGCGCGGATATGGATGTGCTTCTCCACCGTGACCTTGGTCATTCCACGGGGTCGGGAAATACGACGGACCGTGAATGATAGGTGCAAGATTCATCACGCCGGGGATCCCGTCACCGTTGACCACTGACCGCCGGTTGTGAACGGGCGATTGACTGACATCGACGGGGGCGAGCATGGCGAGTTCAATGCGACTTGCCGCTTGTACATCAGCAAGGGGACTCCCGAACGCGATCAGCAAGGCGATCGACATAACAATCGACGGAGGTTTCATAGGTCTCTCCTGGAACGACCCGCCTGCTGAGTCCACGCCGTACTATATAAAATCCGATTTCAAGCGATGGATTTCCTTTGCACGGCGTTGCGCGCGAAGGTTGGCGCGTCGCGCAGTCAGGACCTCCTTGTTCTAGCATGTCCGTGCACAGGGACCCTTATGCGCATTTTAACTTCGACCTCGAGACATTACTGTAAGTACTATAATCATTAAGCTTCGGCGACGCGAACAGATCCATGGAGCTCAACTGTATAGTGTAGGTCACGAAGTGATATATATCCAAGTCGATTGCGGGCTCCGCGGGAGATAGTCGATGGTCTCGAATAGAAAGCGCCGTGCCGACGAAACACCTTCCAAACGAGATCTGGAAGAGTTATCCGACTTTCGCTATAAGCTGCGTCGTTTCCTTCACTTCTCAGAAGAAGTGGTCCACGCGGAAGGGATCACGCCGTTGCAATACATCCTGCTTTTGCACGTGATGGGTTTCCCTGGTCGTGATTGGGCGACCGTCGGCGAGCTCGCTGAACGATTGCAGGCCGCTCCTCACGGGACGGTTGCGCTGGTCTCGCGTTGCGAATCGGCGGGGTTGGTTACGCGCGTGGCCAGCGAGCATGACCGTCGTCAGGTTGAAGTGCATTTGACGCCGAAAGGGGCGCGCTGCTTATTTAAACTCGCGGCGCTGCACAAATCGGAGATAGATTCGTTTGGCTGGACATTTTCCAATCTTGCGGATCGCTGACGAGTGCGCAACGAGTGCGCGACGGGAGCTATCGTCGCTGTAGCAGCGATAGGTGGCTTACCGCTGCGAGGCCTGCCTCCGAGCTGGGCGAATCGCCTCAAAAAGGCTTTACGAAGGGGCTCGCGAAGCGATGAAAAGAAGGCCCGACATCGCTGTCGAGCCTTAAAGAGGATGGCCGATTCTCTAGCTAGTCGGCGCGAGGCCCTACTGCACCGCTTCGTTAGACAAGGTGCGGCCATCCGCGTGGCCCGCAGACGAACGCTGCAGATTTCAGTTAACCTACGTGCGGCGTTCAGGCATACGATGATTCACGGACTTACCGTAGCGCCACTTCCTTAAGCCAGCCTTAGACCGTCAATATAGACACCGTCGCGTCAAGGGGCGAGTGTGATCTCGCGTAGAGTCGGCACGATCTGCGTCGCGAGTTTCGCGCGTCGGATCTTAAGTTTCGATTAAGTTGCGTCCCGCATTCTGCCACAAAGGAGATCGTCAACCTGATGCCCGCCATCAGTTGCAGTGCCGCATTTCCGATTGCTGCATCGGGCGTTGCCGGCAGTTGTGACGATCGATTAAAAAGGGTTCAGAACGCTGGAGCGTTGGTCGAACAATCGGCGCCGTGCGCTCACTGAAAGGCATCACCCCGCATCGCTACTGCGCGAATTCGTGGCGGAGGCCGGGCCCAAGGGCGCCGGAATTTCCTCGCAGAGGAGAGGTTACTGTGGACGTGTACTATGGCACCGCGATTATTCATCCGATGGCCAGACGCGAAGGACTACGGTTCGTCGCGCTGGCCGTTATCACTAACGAGGCGGGTGATCGGCAGAGTACGGGAATTCTCGGCCAATTTGCTAACGAAAGCGCCGCGTGCCGCTTCGCGATCCGGAGCGCAAGCGCGTTCCTTGACGGGCACGTCCTCCCGCTGCCTCCCATCTCGAACGAACGGCATCTGGATGCTGGTTTCTCAGCGGAATGCCTATCCCAACCCCCAATCCAACTCGTCGATTTCACATAAGGGACGATCATGCGGATTCCGGCCGAAGCTGTAGGGTGCGGCCACGTGCCACGTCGCTTATCTAATCAAGGTCGCATCAGAAGAAGATCGTATTCTTTGGAGAGGATCATGAGACGTCTGTATGTCGCGGCGCTTCTCGCAGCGCTTACTAGTCCAACCGTCTCGTTCGCAGTCAACGCGGACGCGCAACACTCCGTCGGCGGTGACCAGGTCAGTGAGAACGCGGAAACGTTTGGATTGTTGCACCCTGAAATGGCTCGAATCGACGGGCGGATTTCCGGATGGTCCAAGAAAGGGGCCACGCTGGATCAGTCGGGGTACGGATTTACATACGGCGGGTCATGGGAGTCGTCAGCCCCGAACATGGCCCGGCATGTACACAAGCCGCTTTATGGGCATCATTAGCTGCGCCAGCAATGGGCGCGAGCGCTGATCTTGGGCAGCCTCATTGGCAACACGAGGCGCGCAGGATCAGGGTTGTCCGGTAGTCGACGCATCAATTTTTGATTGGAGGAAGACAACATGCGGCACAGGGCTGGATGCGCCGTGCCTATGCCTTGAGGGGCGTCGAAGGCGCCGCGCGCCGCTTGCGCCCGTCGCGCAGCCGCGAGCACGCCGACAATCTCAACCAGTGACGCAGCGCGATCAGCGCGCCGACGACGCTCATCATCGAGCCCGGAATCCACAGCAGCAGCCCGCCGATCTGCTGGTCGCGCATCGGGCTGATCCACGTGAACGCGCGCCCGCAGATCGAGTAGATCGGATACAACTCGTGTGGCGTGAAGAAGATGTAGGCTCCGAGCAGAATCTGCGGTGGGATCGCGGCGATCACCATGAGTACGCGTCGCCCGGGCGCGACCCGCGCGGGAGGTGCGGGCCGCGAATCGAGCACGAGCCACCAGAAGAGCAAGCCGTCGATCACCATGCTCCAGTTCATCACGCGATACAGCCGGTCATCGAGCATCGCCTTGAAATGGATCGGCGAGAGCAGCCAGAAGTAGATCAGCCCGACAAAGAGCGTCACCGCGATTACTGGATTGAACAGCACATCGAGCGTGACGCGCACCGCTCTCGTGCTCATCGCGGGACGCATCCAGCGCTGGCGCCAGCCAAACGGAATGCCCGCCCGCAACGCGGCGCCCGGATACGACAGCGCGATCAGAAAGGGCCCGACGTGATGCAGCACGAGATGCTGCAATCGATGCATGAAGAATTCATGCTCGAAGTAGTAGTCGAGCCGCGTGTGCAACGCAATATAGATTGCCGCGAGACCGAGCCAGAACGCGGCCCGACGTGCGAACGACACTCTTGCGCGCCGGGCGCCGCGTACAAACAGAACCGCCGCGATCAGCACGGCCACCACGACGGTCGGTGACGGCTCCCACGGTTCAAGCCAGTAGACGATCGCCTGCATCATGACTGGGTCGAATCGATGACGCGTCGCAGATCGTGCGCGATGGCGTCGACGGAATCGTTGTCGGTTGCGAGTAGCCGCGCGTGGCCTTGCGCGTCGAAGATATAGACCGCCGAACTGTGCGTGACTTCGTACGTGCCGCCAGCGCCGCGCTTCTCCACCTGGTAGGCCACGCGATAACGCTTCGCCAGCGATTCGATTGCGCGGTCCGAACCCGTCAGGCCGACCGCATGCTGCGAGTCAAACGCGCGCACGTACGCATGCAGCGCGGCGGGCATATCGCGGGCCGGATCGACGGTGATGAAGACGATCTGCGCACGGTTGGCGTCTGCGCCGATCAGTTGCAGCACCTGCATGAGCCGCGCCATCGTTTCGGGACACACGTCCGGGCAATGCGTATAGCCGAAGTAGACGAGCGTCGCGCGGCCGGCGAACGATTCGCCATTCACCGCGCGGCCATCGTCGTCGACGAGCGAGAACGACAGGTCGGGCAGGTGGCCGCTCACATCGGTGAGGCGCCACGGTTCCGCAGGCCGCGAACATGCGGTGAGGACGGCGCAGAGCGCGAGCGTGGCGGCGACAAGCCGTCCTTCGCGCCGAAGCTGGGACAAATAGGGCATTTCGAACTCGTTCAGATGCGGACCGGGCAAGACACCGGCCCCGCGACTCTATCGCAAAATGCGCGCCGTCGGCGGTCACGCGGCGCGCATGGTCTGGATTGTGAGGCGATTTGCCGCAGGCTCAGCGGAAGGTTGCAAGTGGGGTGAAAGGAGGAGGAACGCAGACCCTCGCCGAAGGAAATGGCGGGTGACCCGTGCGCAGACGACGGTTCAATTCAGGTATGGGACTTGCGCATTCGCGTTGCGACTCGCCCCAGTAGCTCAAAGATCCGGGTACGGACCACGATGCCGAACGCCAAACAAATCCGCTCCGCGCCCCGGGCCCTTAATCGGCAATCGATTACTGGCGCGAGGGCGTCAGCTTCTACCTTGATGATGGCTCCTGCCACGTATGCCCAGGCCCCGCTAAATTACTTTCTGCATGCCGCTGGCCCAGCCGCCTATCCGACGCGTACGCTCGACTGGATTTTCACCGCGATTTGCCTGGCTGTATGCGTGATCGTCACGGTGCTTCTGATCGGAGCGTTGATGCGCCGCCGTGCACCCGCTCGTCCGGGAGAAATTGGCGCGACCGGAGAAGGCATGCGGTGGATCTGGATTGGTGTCGGCGTGTCCGTTCCGCTGCTCGCCGGTATGCTCGTCTTCGCACTGTTCACGCTGCAGCGAGTTGCGACGCCTCATGAGTCGCCTGCGCTAACGGTTACAGTGACAGCTTACGATTGGTGGTGGAAGGTCTCGTACCCCGACGCGCGCGTGCCGGCTCAACGGTTTGAGACGGCGAACGAGATTCACATCCCTGTGGGTGAACCCGTTCGCATCGTCCTGAAAAGCGCTGACGTTATCCACACCTTCTGGGTGCCGAGACTCGCAGGCAAAACGCAAGCTATCCCGGGTCAGGCCAATGAGCAATGGATTCAGGCGGACGCTCCTGGCGTGTACCGAGGACAGTGTTCGCAGTTCTGCGGGGCGCAGCACGCGCACATGGCGTTTGAAGTGGTGGCGCAAAGCCGTGCGGACTTCGCCAACTGGAGCGAACAGCAGGCACGGAGCACCCCGGTGAACGTGGCGCCTTCGGTCGTCGCGGGTCAAAAGATCTTCCTCGACCGATGCGCCGGCTGTCATGCGGTGCGTGGCACCGATGCAACCGGCGCACTCGCACCCGATTTGACGCACCTCAACTCAAGACGATTGATCGCAGCTGGCACGCTCCAGAACACGGCTGCGAATCAACTGGACTGGGTTGCTCACGCACAATGGATCAAACCAGACGCGCGCATGCCTAGCATTGTCTTGAATCGCGAGGACGCGGCGAACCTGCACGCCTTCCTGTCGACGTTGAACTGAGCGAGGTCGCATGCCAATGACAACGGACCCGCCTTCACCTCAATCAGGCGCGTCGAGCATGAGCCACCCGGAAATACCCGCCTTTGGGCGCGTACCGGAGTGGGGTCGGGCGCCTGAGGGCAGTGCAACACGTAAGGGTCTCGAGCGTCTCTGGGAGACGGAACCCGGATGGCGGGGTTGGCTGTCCACGGTCGATCACAAGACGATCGGTTTGCGCTATCTCATCACCGCCTTCGTCTTTCTGCTAATGGGCGGCGTCGAGGCGCTGGTCATGCGACTGCAACTTGCGCGTCCGAATGCGACCGTGCTTACACCGGAACAGTACAACCAGCTTTTCACGATGCATGGCGTGACGATGATTTTCTTGTACGCGCTGCCCGTGCTGTCGGGCTTTTCGAACTATCTATGGCCGCTCATACTTGGCTCGCGCGACATGGCGTTTCCCAGGCTCAACGCGCTGTCCTATTGGCTGTTCGTGTTTGCAGGAATTTTTCTTTACTCGAGCTTTCCGTTTGGGCAGTCGCCGAACGCAGGCTGGTTCAACTATGTACCGCTCTCAGGTCTCGAATACAACACGGGTCCGAATGTCGATGTTTATGCGCTCGGCATGGTGCTCCTCGGCGCGTCCACGACGGTGGGCTCGGCCAATTTCGTGGTCACATTGCTTCGAATGCGCGCCCCCGGAATGTCCCTCGATCGCGTACCGGTTCTCGTCTGGGGAACGCTCACCGCGTCCGGCGGAAACCTGTTGGCGGTCCCCGTTGTCAGCCTGGCGTTTTTCATGTTGTGGCTGGACCGCCAGTTCGGAACTCACTTTTTTGATGTCTTGAATGGCGGGCGTCCTCTGCTCTGGCAGCACATGTTCTGGATGTTTGCCCACCCTTGGGTCTACGCCGTGGTGTTGCCTGCGATGGGGATTGTCTCCGACGCGCTTCCGGTCTTTTGTCGACGGCGCCTGGTCGGGTACACGCCCGTTGCGTTAGCCACGGTCGCGACGATGATCATTGGTTTTATCGTGTGGATTCACCACATGTTCGCGACCGGCATCCCGGCGCTTGCTCTGGCGTTCTTTGGCTCGGCGAGCATGGTCATTTCGATTCCCAGCGCGATCGCGACATTCGCCTGGCTTGCGACGATCTGGACGGGGCGACCCGTCTTCAAGACTCCATTTTTCTTCTTTGCGGGCTTCGTGCTGCTGTTCGTGATCGGCGGTGTCTCGGGCGTCATGACAGCGGCCGTCCCCCTCGACTGGCAGCTCAACGACACGTATTTCGTCGTGGCCCACCTTCACTATGTGCTGCTCGGAATCAACGTTTTTCCGGTGATCGGCGGAATCTATTACTGGTTTCCGAAGTTCACCGGTCGGATGATGAGTGAACGACTGGGTAAGATCGGGTTTTGGGTGATGTTCGTCGGATTCAATCTCGGCTTCTTCCCGATGCACATTGCGGGCTTGCTCGGTATGCCCCGGCGAATCTACACATACGGCGCCGACATGGGCTGGAACACGGTCAACATGATTACCTCAATTGGCTCATTCGTATTCGCGCTTGGCGTCCTTGTATTCCTGTTGGACCTGATCTACAGCTACAAGCGGGGCCCAATCGCGGGCGACAATCCTTGGGACGCGCCGACCCTCGAATGGTCGGTGTCCTCGCCGCCGCCCCCTTACAACTTCGCAACGATCCCCTTTATTGGAAGCGGTCATCCGCTGTGGGAAAGTCGGCTCGGACACGAGATGCCGAGTGAGGCTCGCTCCGAGCTTATTGAAGGCTACATTCTCGATCACGGGCGCGAAGCACTCGCGACCACCTCACTCAGTGCCATCCCAGATGCAATCATCAAAATGCCGAGTGACGCCTATTCGCCATTTTATCTGGGACTTTTCTCGGCGTTGCTCTTCGCAGGGCTGCTGCTGCATGTCTGGTGGTTCGCTGGCGCGTGTGTCATTGGCATTGCTGCATCTCTCATCGCATGGATGTGGCCAGAGCGCACACTTGGTCAACGCGAGCCGTACCCGAGCGTTCAGGAAGGTGGCGCCCTTGGCTAGCGATCGCGCGATACCTCTTTCCGAACGTATGTTGCCAGTCGGTAGCGTTGGGCGCCATGCCAGCGGTTGGTGGGGCATGTGGACGCTCATCGCCACCGAGGCAGCCCTGTTCGGCTATCTGATCTTTTCATATCTCTACCTTTACGCGCAGTACACAGGAAGATGGCCGCCCGAAGGCCTCCCCAAGCTTGGGACTGCGGGGATTAATACCGGCGTTCTTCTTTCAAGTTCGGTCTTTGTCTGGTTATGCGAACACTTCGTCAAACGACGTCGTTCACGCCTGGCCGCCGCCGCAATGTCCGTCGGGATTTTGCTGGGCGGGCTTTTTGTCGGCCTGCAGATGAAGGAATACCACGACCATCACTATGGTCCTAGCACGCATCTTTACGGCTCGCTCTATTACACGATCACAGGCTTTCACATGTTGCATGTGATCGTCGGCCTATGTGTGCTGATTTTCCTGCTGATCTGCACTGGGTTGAACTACTTCGATGACCGGCGACATAGCGCGCTGACCATCGGGGGCATGTACTGGCATTTCGTTGACATCGTGTGGCTGTTCATTTTCAGCACGTTATATCTTTCCCCGTACGTCCTTTGAGGGAGATCGTCCCCGTGCTTGCGCAAACGGCTCAATCGAAAAGCGATGGCAGTGGCAAGGTCGCGGTCAGCGGGGTACGCGTGTTTTATGGACTGGTTGGTGCGCCGCTCGCCTGGATCATTCAGATATGTGCGAGCGAAGCGCTCGCCGCGCAAGTGTGTTATCCGGCTGATCATCCACTCGACGCGCCACGGCTTAGCTCGCTTCAGACGTGGATTGGCGCTGTCAGCGTCGTATGTATAGCGGTGGCTATCGGCGGCGTTATCACGGCCTGGCGGAGCTGGATGGGGCTCAGAAACGGACAGGCGACGAACAATCTTGTTGACCACTCACCGGGCCGACCCGCGCATTTCCTCGCACTGGTCGGAGTGATTGCCAGTTCGATATTCCTGGTTGGTTCGCTGTTGACGGCATTGGCTGTGCTGATTGTCTCCCCGTGCAGGCCTTGGTAATGAGAACGGGCGCGTTTTTCTTCGCGTTGTTGATCGCTGCTCTAGCGGCGGCCAGTGCCTCCGCGTTCGCGCAAGGCGACGCGACTGATGCCGAGCTCGTCAAGCGGGGCGAATATCTCGCGAAAGCTGGTGATTGCGCCGGGTGCCATACGGCACCGCAAGCCGGTGCTCCGTTCGCGGGCGGTTTGGGCATGGGTTCGCCGTTCGGCACGATCATGACGAGCAACATTACGCCCGACAAACAGTTTGGTATTGGCGACTACAGCTACGATGATTTTGCAAAAGCGCTGCGTGAGGGCGTGGCTCGTGGCGGTAAGCACCTCTATCCCGCGATGCCGTATCCATCATTTTCTAAAATCACCGACGATGATATGCACGCGCTTTATGCCTACTTCATCCACGGGGTGCGACCGGTTCATAAAGAAGCGCCGCCGACCAAGCTGCCGTTTCCGTTCAATCAGAGATGGGCCCTTGCTCTCTGGGATCTGGCGTTCTCCCCTGAGGGCCGATATAAGCCGTCGCCCGAGCACGCCGTGGAGTGGAATCGCGGCGCGTATCTCATGCAGTCGCTGGGTCACTGTGGCGCGTGTCATACCCCGCGCGGACCTGCTTTCGAGGAGCGGGGTTACGATCAATCATCGAAGCACTATCTGACGGGGGGCGTGAACGATCACTGGTTCGCTCCGAACCTGACCGCCGATCCAGGCTCGGGGCTGGGTCGCGTTCAACAGCGCGAGATCGTCTCGTTCCTCAGGGGCGGTCATGGCGGTGGATTGGTGAGCTTCGGGAGCATGGTGCAGGTCGTCGAAGACAGCACGCAATACATGTCCGATGACGATTTGAACGCCATCGCGATCTATCTCAAGAGCCTGCCCGCGCAAAAACCCTCTGGCGCCTACACGCCGCATTCACGGGCGGCCTCCCTGACGGCCACAGCGATGCACACGGGAGAGATTGCGCGCCCGGGTTCCGGCATCTTCATGTCCTACTGCGCGAAGTGTCATCAGGCGGACGGCTCCGGCGTAGCGAACAAGTATCCCAAACTTGCGGGGAACCCGGCGGTACTCGCCCCGGATACGACCTCCCTGATCCGACTGCTGGTCGAGGGGGGCAGTAGCCCTGAAACCAAAAATGGGCCCGAGCGCAAAAAGATGCCTGCGTTCGCGGAAAAGCTGACGACGGCCGAAATAGCACAGGTCCTCACCTTTATTCGAACGACCTGGGGAAACGACGCCAGACCCGTAGCGACACGTGAGGTGCAGACGCTGCGCGCAGACATTCATAAATAAGTGCCGACTTCCTCGGCTGATCTTCACGTCGCAGAGGACCTATGCGAAATTCAATTCGATATTACTGGCTGTCGACCAGCTTGATCTGCGCCATCTCCGGGTGCTCAATCGGCCCGGTCGCCTCTGCGGATCCGGGTTTCGGACCTCGCCCCGAATTGCCCTCCGCGCACACGTCGGTGATCCCGACCGTGAATATTGCGCCGGTCACGGCTCGTGATCCATCGACAACGCCTTCGTCACCCGCTGGTTTTGAGGTTCACGCTTTTGCAACCGGTCTGAATCACCCGCGGTGGCTTTACACCTTGCCCAATGGTGACGTGCTCGTCGCGGAAAGCGACGCGCCCGCGGAGCATGACGAGGGCGGTGGAATCAAGGGGTGGATACGAAAGCAGGTCATGAAGCGGGCCGGAGCGGGTGTACCCAGCCCCGATCGCATCATCCTCTTGCGCGACACAAACGGCGATGGACTTGCGGACAGCCAGACCGCTTTTTTAACCGGCCTTCATTCACCCTTCGGAATGGCGCTCGTCGGTGACCAGTTATATGTGGCGGATACCGATGCATTGATGCGGTTTCCCTATACAACGGGGGAAACCCGTATCAACTCGTCCGGGACGAAGGTCCTTGAGCTTCCGGCGGGGCCCATTGACCATCATTGGACCAAAAACATCCTTGCGAGTCGCGACGGGAAGCATCTGTATATCACTGTTGGCTCGAATAGCAACGCCGCCGAAAACGGCATCGAGGCCGAGAAGGACCGCGCGCGCATTCTAGAGCTGGATTTGAGAACCGGTCGGTCGCGCGTCTTCGCATCAGGCCTGCGCAACCCCAATGGTATGTCATGGCAGCCTCAGAGCGGCGAGTTGTGGACAGTCGTGAACGAGCGCGACGAACTCGGCAATAACCTTGTCCCGGACTACATGACAGTCGCGAAAGACGGCGCATTTTACGGCTTTCCATATAGCTACTACGGGCAGCATGTCGATAGTCGTGTGACGCCTCAGCGGCCTGACCTCGTCGCTACGGCCATTTCGCCTGACTACGCGCTCGGCAATCATACGGCGTCTTTAGGTTTGGTTTTTTACGACAGCAAGCTTTTCCCCTCGCACTATTGGGGCGGCGCATTTGTGGGCCAGCACGGCTCCTGGAATCGTAAGCCGCACACGGGTTACAAGGTGATTTTCGTTCCGTTCGCAGGCGGCAGGCCGTCGGGACCTCCCGAGGACATTCTGACTGGCTTTCTAACGGCTGATGGACATGCGGTAGGCCGCCCGGTGGGCGTCGCTGTCGACAAGAAGGGCGCGCTACTCGTGGCGGACGACGTGGGCAACGCAGTCTGGCGCGTGGTTCCCACGGGAAAATGACGAGAACCTGAAAGGCCCAATGTTGAATTGGTTCCCTGCATGGAGGAAGACCGACAATGTCGCTCAAAGTCAAAGTGGGTCCCGCACAGCTTTCCGTACACCGCGGTCACACGGTCCTTCTGACAGAGCCCGACGGTCGGATCGAAACACAGACTCAGAGGGGTCTGTATTTTTATGACACTCGGGTAATTAGCAACTGGATGGTTTATGCGAACGGCGAGCCTTGGGATTTGCTCAACGGTGGTACGCCTGCCTCGAATGTCGCGAAAATCTTTCTGACAAATCGAAGGCTGGTTACAGAGACGGGTGTCGTTGCACCGCGCACCTTGGGTCTGACGCTCAGCCGTCGCATCGTGGACGGCCTGCACGAGGATGTCGATCTCGTCAATTACAGCCAGTCAAAAGTGCGGTTTAATCTTGAGGTCGCGGTGCGCAGCGACTTTGCGGACATTTTCGAGGTCAAGTCAGGTCACCTTGTGCGGCGCGGTCGCATTACGACGACGTGGGGCGAGCAGAAGCAGCGTCTTTGCACCACTTATCGCAACCTGGACTTTTGTCGCGGTGTGGCGATAACGGCACGCAACAGCGGTGGTGCCGCCGTGTATGCGAACGGGCGCCTTTCTTTTGACGTTGAGATCGTGCCGGGAGCGCACTGGCATTGTTGTCTTCACTACGATCTGTTTGACGGCGACGCGTGCTCTGCGGCTCCTGAGAGCTGTAACAGTTCCGAAGGTAGCGCACAGGACGATATCAAGATGCTCGCCGATTGGCGTGCAGGTCTGCTGAAGGCTGACAGCAGCAATAGCGTGTTTCGGCGCCTGTTTCGCCAGGCGATTGATGACATGGCTGCGTTCCGTCTGCCTGTTCGCACGATTGATGGCGAACCCACTGTGCCGGCTGCCGGTTTGCCGTGGTTCGTCGCGCTGTTCGGTCGTGACAGTTTGATCGCGTCGCTCCAGACGGCTTTGGTTCATTCGGATTTCCTCCGAGGGACGCTCGCTGTGCTCGGTGCTTGGCAGGCTTGCGAGTGCGAGGAATACCGCGATGCTGAACCCGGCAAGATCATGCATGAACTCCGGCTAGGCGAACTCGCCAAACTGAATTTGGTACCCCACACCCCATACTACGGAACAGCCGACGCAACTCCGCTCTATCTCATCGCTCTGCACACGGCGTGGACGTGTACCGGCGATCGCGACCTTCTTAGTCGCCATCTACCGACCGCAGAGCGGTGCTTGAAGTGGATCGACGAATACGGTGACCGCGACGGCGACGGTTTCCAGGAGTATGAAACGCGCTCATCCGACGGTCTTGTCAATCAAGGCTGGAAAGATTCTGGCGACGCTCTGGTTTATCCCGACGGAAGCCTTGTCAAAGGGCCGAAGGCGCTTTGCGAGTTGCAAGGGTACGTTTATGACACGTGGCTGCGAATGGCTAAGATCTACGACGCACTCGACAACCCCGTCCGGGCGACGGAGTTGCGCTGCAAAGCTGAGGCACTCTATGCCCGCTTCAATGAGGCGTTCTGGGACGAGCGGACGGGCTTTTATGCATTCGCACTCGATGGCGACAAGAAAAAGGTCATGAGCGTGGCCTCGAATCCTGGCCACTGCCTGTGGTCTGGGATCGTGCCGCCCGAAAGGGGCGCACGCGTCGTGGAAAGGCTAATGCAAGTGGACATGTGGAGCGGCTGGGGAATCCGTACGCTGTCGGCGGATCATCCTGCGTACAATCCCTACTCCTATCAGAAAGGGGCAGTATGGCCGCACGACAATGGTCTGATCGCGGAAGGCTTCAGGCGTTATGGCTATGCGCAGCAAGCAGGCCGCATTGCGCATGACGTATGGGCGGCGGGAAGCTTTTTCGCGCTAAACCAGCTTCCCGAGCTGTATGCGGGACTGCATCGAAACGCAGCGAACTTTCCCGTTCAATACGTCGGCGCGAACGTCCCGCAAGCATGGGCTGCGGGCTCGGTGTTTTCCCTGTTAAACGCAATTCTTGGCCTGCAACCCGACGCGCCAAACGCGATGCTTTATGTGGACCCCGTGTTGCCGCCATGGCTTGGCGATCTCACTCTGCGTGACCTGCGCGTTGGCCAACAAACATTCGACATTCGGTTCTGGCGGGATATCGATGTGACCCATTTCACGGTATTGCGTGGCGACGAGAACGCTGTCGCGCGCCGGGAGATGACCGAATGGCGTGAATCGATGACTTGCAAGGATGAAAATCCGCCTCGCCCAACATAGTCTTCACAATCAGTGGGCCCACGAGGATAGCGTCGCTGCACGAAAGGCGCCCCGCGCAACGACAGACAGACCCTCTGATCGGGGGGCGTGACGCTGCATTTGGTGCGTCGTCCCGTCAAACCGAGCAAAACAGATAAAAGGGGCTCGACGCAAGCGCCGAGCCCAAACAGGATGGTCGTTGCAGTCGCGTGGCGCGAGGGCTGGCTTTCGCCGCTCGACTATTGGCGCGTGGACCATCCAAGGCCGGCAACGAGAGAGGCCGAGCCGAGAGGCGACCGTCGATGCGGATCGAACCCCTCAGAATCCAGCATAAAGACACCTGCTTAAACCAGCCTTAATTTGCTTAAGCAAAAGACGACTTCAGTTGGGTGAAAGGCGCTCCAGGAGAGCTGATCGATAGCGTACATCGCCACTCTCGACCCAAGCGAGTTGCCGCGCGACGCCAGCTTGCCGGCTCACTGGGGCGTGTAATTTGTGTCACTGTATGCTAGAAATTACCTGCCTGCGCTAACGCGTTGTCGCTCTAACGTGCCCAGTCCGATTAACCGCTAGCGGCACGGATCGCGGCACGAACTTTGCACGATGCATGCCGATATACGGCGAACCATCGGCTAAGCGTCGCCGCCGTGTCCTTTCGAAGGAGTAAGCAATGAGCGCGACAGTTGGGGACTTTCTTATCGACCGTCTTCACGCGTGGGGCGTGCGCCGCATCTTCGGGTATCCGGGCGACGGCATCAACGGGGTGTTTGGTGCCCTAAACCGTGCGAAGGGCAAAATAGACTTCGTTCAGGTCCGCCACGAGGAATGGCAGCGTTCATGGCCTCCGCGCATGCCAAATTTACCGGCGAACTCGGCGTGTGCATTGCGACGTCGGGTCCCGGTGCGTCGCATCTCCTGACCGGCCTTTACGACGCGCGCATGGACCACATGCCGGTGCTCGCGATCACCGGGCAACAGGCACGCGCCGCGCTTGGCGGCCACTATCAGCAGGAACTTGATCTTGTTTCGATGTTCAAGGACGTCGCCGGGGCTTTCGTGCAGCAGGCGAGTGTGCCGTCGCAGGTCCGCCATCTGGTCGATCGCGCCGTGCGCACGGCGTTGTCGCAACGCAAGGTCACGGCCATCGTCCTGCCGAACGACCTGCAGGAACTGGACTACGAAGCGCCCGCGCGCAAGCACGGCACGCTGCATTCCGGCGTCGGCTTCAGTGCGCCGAAAGTGGTTCCTTACGACGCCGACTTGCGGCGCGCTGCCGAGGTCCTGAACGAAGGCAAGAAGGTAGCGATCCTGGTCGGCGCCGGCGCACTGAATGCGACCGATGAAGTCATCGCCATCGCCGACAAGCTCGGCGCGGGCGTGGCAAAAGCGCTGCTCGGCAAGGCTGCGTTGCCCGACGACCTCGCCTGGGTGACGGGCTCGATCGGTTTGCTCGGCACGAAACCGAGCTACGACCTGATGATGGAGTGCGACACGTTTCTGATGATCGGCTCGGGCTTTCCCTACTCGGAATTCCTGCCCAAGGAAGGCAATGCGCGAGGCGTCCAGATCGATATCAAGGCCGACATGCTGAGCCTGCGTTACCCGATGGAAGTGAATCTCGTTGGCGATAGCGCCGAGACCTTGCGCGCACTGCTGCCGACGCTTGCCGAGAAAACGGACCGCGCATGGCGCAAGAAAATCGAAGGCTGGACCGCCGATTGGTGGAAGACGCTGGAAAAGCGTGCGCTTGAACCGGCCAAGGGCGGCGTCAATCCGCAACGTAGCGTGTGGGAACTGTCGCCACGTATGCCGGCTGATGCGATCGTCACGAGCGATTCCGGCTCGTGCGCGAACTGGTACGCCCGCGACCTCAAAGTGCAGCGCGGCATGATGTGTTCGCTGTCGGGCGGGCTGGCGTCGATGGGCGCGGCGGTGCCTTA